>JAFQTX010000031.1 GCA_017408825.1 Alistipes sp. | reverse complement strand
TTTTCATTTGGGGTATGCAGGTAATAGTGGACTATTTCCAATTATCACAAATGAAAAGTTGCCGAAAAGAGCCTCAAAGAAGTCGAAACTATCTTTTGCAGCAACGAACAAACTCTTTCAATAAAATTCAAAACAGCTTCTAATATGACACTACACTACGGCTTTGACTCACTGCCCAAGGGGTTGCGTACGGTGGTCACCGTAGGCTCGTTCGATGGTGTCCACTCGGGTCATCGTCAGCTTCTCGACCATCTTCTTGCAATGTCGGGGCGACTCTCTGCCGAGAGCGTTGTGGTCACCTTTGAGCCGCACCCACGCATCGCTATGGGGCGTGCCGAGGGTATGAGACTACTCACCTCTGTCGAGGAGCGTGCACTGCTTCTGGGACGCTATGGTGTTGATCGTGTTGTTGTAGCCCATTTTGATGAGAGGTTTCGTAGCCAGTCTTACAAGGAGTTTGTGCGTGGTAGCCTTGTGGAGAGGCTTGGTATGGTGGGTATGGTCGTAGGCTATAACCACCGCTTAGGACGAGAAAACGAGGGTAACTACGACAGCCTGTTGCCACTATCTTCGGAGCTTGGCTTTGCGCTTCAACGTGTAGAGCAGTATACCGACTCGGGTGATAAGGTGAGCTCTACAGTGGTGCGCCGACTACTCGAAGAGGGTAGTGTCGAACGTGCTCGTGAGATTATGGGCCACGCCTATATCATTGCTGGTAGGCTACAGGATGGCCGTCTACATATCGAGGATGAGTATAAGCTGCTTCCTGCTGATGGGGAGTACGACGCTATGGTTGATGGCGTGCCACGGTGCGTTGTGATCTCAGGGTGTGAGCTAATCGTTGAAAATGTGATAGATAAAGATATAATTGTTGAGTTATGAAGAGTTTTGAAACAAAGATTCGTGTAGAGTATCATCACACCGACCAGATGGGTATTGTCCACCACTCGAACTATGTTAAGTTTTTCGAGGTTGCTCGCACCGAGTGGCTTCGTGCCATCGGCCTCACATATGCCGAGATGGAGCGTCGTGGCGTGATGATGCCTATTGTCGAGGTTAATATCAAGTATCGCCAGCCCGCCTACTACGACGAGCTTATCTCGGTAACTGCCTTTGTCGATGAGTTGCCTATGGCACGTATGTGCTTCCGCTACGAGATTCGTGGCGAGGATGGACGTGACATAGCCTCGGGAACTACCACTCTTGGCTTTATCGATAAGGTTACACGTCGCCCACAGCGAGCTCCTATATGGCTTATGGAGGTACTTGAGAAGCTATAATGCTCTATAACTATTTTATAATACTACTACCCACTACTAGTGAACCTATATTTGAGATTGTGCATCGCCATACTCTCGGTTGTTGTTGCCGTGTTTGGCAGTAGATACTATGCCGAGGGTGCTTCGGATAGACTCCTTCCAAGAACTCCAGATGGGGTTGTGTCGCCCTTCGACTCACTTCTTATGGGCGATGATTTCGCTGTACGCTATCTCGATGCTTTGGAGCGTGTGCCTACCCACCGAGAGCTGCAACGTCAGCGCCGTGAGGCCGACTCGTTGGCTGCCGTCGAGAGGTGGCTTAGCCGTGATCTTACGATTGCCTGTGTGGGTGATATGATGCTCGGCACGAACTATCCCGAGAGTGCCCCACGCCTTCCGGTGAGTGATGGCGCACACCTCTTCGACGATGTGCGTGAATACCTCGTCAATGCCGATATTGCTGTGGGTAATCTTGAGGGTGTGCTGCTCAATCGTGGTGGCACGGTGCGTACGGTTAAAGATAAGAAGTACGCCTTCTTCTTCCGTATGCCCGAGAGGTATATCAACCACTTCAAAAATGCTGGCTTCGACTTTCTATCTATTGCCAACAACCATCAACGTGACTTCGGTGATGAGGGCCTTCGCTCCACGCTACGTGTACTCCAAAAATCGGGTATAGGCTACGCCGGCTTGCGTAATCGTTGCGAGCTATGGGTTATGGAGCGTGATGGTGTGCGCTATGGCTTCTGTGCCTTTGCCCCCTTCTTGCTCATGTGCGACATTCACGATTATAACCTTGCCCGCAAGCTCATCAAACAGCTACGTGAGGAGCATAAGTGCGATATAGTTATCGTGTCGCATCACGGTGGTGCTGAGGGCAGCGATGCTTTCAGAGTGCCTCGCAAACGAGAGTTTTTCGGTGGTGGCTATCGTGGCAATGTCTATGACTTTGCCCACGTATGCGTAGATGCTGGTGCCGATCTTGTCTACGGTCATGGCCCACACGTGGTACGTGGTATGGAGCTCTACAAAGGTAAACTTATAGCCTACTCACTGGGTAACTTCTGTACCCCCTATGGTATGAATATCAGTGGCCGTAATGGCTATTCACCCATATTGCTCGTAAATCTCAGCACCAGTGGTGAGTTCCGTGGTGGTCGCATTATCTCGGCAACACAGACTACACGTACTGGACCCAAGCGTGACTCGGCAAAGGTTGTTGTGCGTGAGATACAGCGTCTCAGCCGTATGGACTTTCCCGAGTCTAAGCTGCGTATTGATAACGATGGATACCTCTTTGTAGTAGAGTAGTAGTATGCTCTTCGGGGCTATGCCATAATAAAATTAAATAGGTAGCCCGATTATGGCCATCATAAAGGCAATAGCCGTTCCAAGCGGAATACCCTTTGCCACAAATACACGAACAGTAATTGGAGCAACAAATTTTTCTTGTAATAAATTTACCTTTTATATAAAAAAGCGAGGAATCCTCTAAAAACGAGCGGGTTGATTTGGAGAATTTGAAATGATTTGCTAACTTTGATCGTAAACTGCGGGTTGTGTAATTCCGGCAGCCGACGCCGCAGTGATTATGTACTAACTCTTAAATAAATTGAGCTATGAAACGACTGTTTCTTCTGTTGGTAGCCTTGTTTGTGGTAGCAACGTTGCAAGCGCAGGTGGTCTGTTATGAATTTCAGTTCGTTGGGGCTGAATTGACGTATCCGGATTCTCGTCATCGGGTTGGCGAAACGGCTCCTCCTCAAGGAGGAGAGAAGGTTTATTGGGTTGTTAATAAAAGCCAAATGGCAGCCTATATGGCTAATTTTAAGGGGGAATATAACGAGTCAGTAGGTGCGCGTAAAATGACAATCATTTATAGATCCAATTCTGCCAATAGGACAGCCGAATCGTTGAATAGAAAGCCGGAGTATAATTGGGCGGCGGGTAATCTCCGTTATAAAGCACCTGACGATTTTAGTAAACTAACGGTTGAAATGAAGACAAACGATGGCGGACGATATGTGCGATCTTATAAACGGATTAACACGCTTCAAGCACGTGAGAAAGGTACGAGTTCGTCAAGGCTGGCGCAGACAACACCTCCCGGGGAGAAGATTCATATGAATGCTCCGAATGTGCCCCAATTTAAGAGCGATAGCAGCCGTTATAAAAATTTTCGGGAATGGTTTATGCAAGAGATGCCGGCGCAGGATAGCATTCGCAGCGTGCAGAGCATTACCATCGTGATTGAAAAAGATGGTTCGGTGACTGTGGAGGATGTTACGACTGGAACCCCTCAAAATGAAGAATTTGCACGGCTTGTGAAAGAAGTACTGACCCGCTCGCCCAAGTGGACCCCAGCCTACGATAAGGATGGGAAGACTCCGCTTCGTTTTCGAATAAAGGGGCGTGATTTATTACTTCGCAGAACGGTCGAGGGTTGGAAGCGAGATAAAGAGTCGGCTGCTTTACGTATGAAAAAATGGTGTGAGCAATGGGGTGTTGATGTCGGGCGTGTTTGTTGTCAAATCTCTTATGCCGATATCGGAGGAATTACCCTTGAGCAGTTGGGTGAGCGTATGAAAACAGCAACGCGACCGGTAGTGGTGGTGGCGGTCGAGGAGACCTGCCAACCCTCTTTGAATCTGATGGAGGATTGGAATATGATCTTGAAGGGCTATGAAGGGGAATATGATCTCTATCTGGTATTGGGCATACAAGGGGGTAACACCGCCTTGCGTGAGTACTCCAAAGCATTCCGAACTGCGGAGAGCAATCCCTCGATCTTGTTTGTCTATAATAAGTACGGTATGTCCGAGGAGCGTGTGGGCTACAGCCGAGAGAAGGGCGTGGAGCTTATTTCCTGGTTTGATCAGATGATGAAGAAGTCCGCTTTTTAACGGTAGCAAGTACTCATATACGATAAAACTCCAAAAGGGCTGTCGCAACGATAAGTTGGACAGCCCTTTCTGTTTACCAAAAATGGCGGCAGACATTATGCCTACCGCCAATCTCTAATGGTATATGTTTAGAGTAATCGCCCCAAAAGATTAACCTTAACTTCGCTACTCGATAAGCGAGATACTGCGCTGGATGAACTCCGTAAGGTTCTTGCCCTTAAGCAACCCGTTAGAGAGCAGTGCAAGGTCGATAATCTGACGCACCTTGCGGTTAGAGCGGCCTATCTCCTCGAGGCGTGCTGTGCGCTCAGAGCGAAGCTCCACGACACGCTTCGAAAGCGTCTCACGCATATCACGCTCCTCAGCCGTGAGCTCCTCCTCCTTCTTGCCCTTGACTGTCTCCTCGAAGCGGCTCTCCTCCTGCTCGGCAGCCGTAATCTTCTTGCCTATGGTGCGTAGCTTATCGCCATACTCCTTCTCCACCTCGGTGAGGATGTCGAGGACGATAGGGTGGTTGCCATTCACTGCGATGGTGAAGTTGTCGGGCATCTGTGCATAGAAGCGGCTCATCTCGCCTCCCGATGTAGCTGCCATATCCTTCATTCGGCGCATAAACTCATTCTGTGTAATTACCACAGGTGCGGCATCCGAGGACATAGCCTCGAACGATACGTGGTAGTGTATCTTCTCGTCGGTAGGCATCTGGCTCTCGAATACAGGACGCATAATATCCTGCTGATCAGAGCTTAGCGACATTGCCATCTGCTCCTCCTTGCGAATAAGGTTATCTACAGTGTCGGAATCTACACGCACGAAACGTATCTTCTCGTTCTTCGACTCGAAGTACTGGATATAGTGGCTGTCGAGCTGGCCGTTGAACTCGAGAATGTCATAACCCTTAGCCTTTGCAGCCTCGACGAATGAGTCCTTGTCCACAACATCATCAACATATAGTAGGATAGTGAAGCCATCCTTGTCGGTCTGTATGTCACGCACCTTGTCGATATACTCTGCGGAGGTGTAGTACTTGCCCTCGATCGACTTCCAAAGCATAAAGTTCTGCGCCTTCTCTGCAAACTTCTCGTCGGTGAGCATACCATACTGTATAAATATCTTGAGGTCGTCCCATTTAGCCTCGTAGTCGGGGCGTAGGGTGTTGAACAGCTCCTGAAGACGATCTGCAACCTTACGTGTGATGTATCCCGAGATCTTCTTCACGTTAGAGTCACTCTGGAGGTAGCTTCGTGATACGTTGAGCGGAATATCTGGTGAGTCGATCACGCCGTGTAGCAGCGTTAGGTACTCGGGCACTATGCCACGCACCTCGTCGGTCACGAACACCTGGTTAGAGTAGAGCTGAATCTTGTTCTTCTGAATTTCGAAGTTGTTGTGGATCTTCGGAAAGTATAGTATACCTGTGAGGTTGAACGGATAGTCGATGTTCAGATGAATGTAGAACAGAGGCTCCTCGCTCGCTGGATATAGGTCGGCGTAGAACTCCTTGTACTCCTCTTCGGTAATCTCAGAAGGCTTGCGAGTCCATAGTGGTGTAGTGTTGTTGATGATGTTATCCTCGTCGGTGTCGTGATACTTACCATCTTTCCACTCCTGCTTCTTACCAAAAGCGATAGGAATAGGTAGAAAGTGGCAATACTTGCGAAGTAGCGATCCTATCTCGCTGCGTTGTGCATACTCGGTGCAGTCGTCCGAGAGGTGAAGTACGATGCGTGTACCACGATCTAACTTCTCGTCGAGAGTCTCCATCTCAAACTCGGGTGTGCCATTACAGCTCCAGTGAATACTCTTCTCCTCTGTGCGATACGACTGTGAGAATATCTCTACCTTGTCGGCCACCATAAACGATGAGTAGAAGCCGAGGCCAAAGTGGCCTATGATAGCCTGATCTTTGTATTTCGCCATAAACTCCTCAGCACCCGAGAATGCAATCTGGTTGATGTAACGATCCACCTCGTCGTACGACATTCCGATACCACGGTCGGTGATTGTCAGTGTCTTAGCCTCCTCGTTTACCTCTACGCGAATGGTTATATCGCCGAGTTCGCCCTCAGCTTCGCCCTTCGACGATAGAGTACGTAGTTTCTGTGTAGCATCCACAGCATTAGATACCAACTCACGCAAGAAAATCTCGTGATCCGAGTATAGGAACTTCTTGATTACGGGGAATATATTCTCTGTTGTTACCCCAATTTTACCGTTTGTCATAATATTATAGTATGTTGTTTTTTTTATGTTTGTCGTGATAAGGGCGCATCTGCGGCATTGTGCTTGTCTGCCAAATGCTCACATACGCTTCAGTATGCTGCGCTTTGTCAGCCTGCGACCCACTATCACATCTGCAACTTCAGCTCTTGCCTGCGGCAAATGGTGTGCCAACCCGTAGCAACTGACATTTTGGCAGAATAATGTGACAGAGAGTTTAGAGAATTTAGGGAGTTTAAGGAACACTATATTCCCTAATCTCTTTAATCTCTCTAACTTCCCCGATCTTCCTCCCCCAAAACAACGAAAAAAGCGGAAAGGCGCTAACCCTTCCGCTTGACTATCTTTGCCACTTTGATTACTTACGCACCTCAGCACCAGCCTTCTGCTCCAACTGAGCCTGAAGGTTCGCCATCGTGCGCTCAATCTGTTTGTCGGTAAGTGTCTGGTTCTTATCCTCAAGCACGAAGCTCAGCGCATACGACTTCTTGCCCTCGGGGAGCTTGTCACCCTCGTACACGTCGAACAATGATACTGACTTAAGCAGCTTCTTCTCCGTAGCAAAGGCAATAGCACGAAGCTCAGAGAATGTCACGCTCTTATTTACGAGCAGTGCCAAGTCACGCTTAACCTCTGGGAATTTAGACAACTCTTTGAACTGCACCTTCGACTTCTTGGTCATCTTGATGAGCTGGTCGAAGTCGATCTCGGCGAAGTATACCTCCTGCTTGATGTCGAACTTCTTACGCACCATTGGCGATACAACACCCATACGTAGCACCTCCTTAGGGCCCTGCTTAAAGAGTATTGCATCGGCATATAGGTCGCAATCCAGTGACTCGCACTGCAACGAGTATAGGTCGATGCCGAAGCGCTTCAGCAATCGCTCGACGATGCCACGAATCGTGAAGAACGACGAGCTCTCAGCCTTAGTGTTCCACGCCAGCTGCGACGCAAGACCCGTAACAGTGATACCTATGCGGTAGCTCTCCTCGTACTTTGCCAACACACTCTCCTCCGAGGCCTTCTCCGCAGCAAAGGCGTAGCAGTTGCCCACCTCGTACATCTTAAGGTTGGCATTGCGGCGGTTTACGTTGAGCTCTACTGCCTCCAAGGCGTTGAACAATAGCGTCTGACGCATAACGTTGAGATCCTGCGATAGTGGGTTGAGGATCTTCACGCAACGCTCTGCGGGGTACGACTGCGAACCCTCGTAGTACGATGCCTTAGTCAGCGAGTTCGACATAATCTCGGTGTAGCCGTTCGATGATAGAAAGTCTGAAGCGACATTCTGCAGGCGTGCCTTATCGGGCTTTGGAGCATACGACAACGTAGAGTTCACGTGATCTGTGATCTCGATGTTGTTATAGCCATATACTCGCAATACATCCTCCACAAGGTCAGCCTCACGCTGCACATCTACACGGTAGGGTGGCACTGCAACCTGAAGCACCTCGCCCTCACGACCACGTACCTCCACATCAAGGGCCGAGAGGATTGTCATAAAGGTCTCTTCTGGAATATCCTTGCCGATGAGTTTACGTGCGCGATCTAACGAGAACTCAAACTCGAAGTGACGAGCAGGCGTTGGATTGATGTCGATAATCTCACTTGTGATGCGACCACCGGCCAGCTCCTGCATAAGCATTGCGGCACGCTTAAGTGCATATACCTGGATATTTGGGTCGATGCCTCGCTCAAAGCGGAACGATGCGTCGGTATTAAGACCAAATCGCTTAGCTGTCTTACGCACCCACACTGGGTGGAAATATGCGCTCTCGATAAATACGTTCACCGTAGAGTCTGAGATGCCTGAGTCCTGACCTCCATATACACCTGCGATACACATAGGGCGCTCTGCCGAGCAGATCATAAGGTCGTTGGCTGTCAGTGTTCGCTCTACGCCGTCTAACGTTACGAACTTCTCGCCCTCCACGGCCGAACGAACGACAACCTTGCCACCCTCGATCTTATCGGCATCGAAGGCGTGTAGTGGCTGGCCAAGCTCGAAGAGTACATAGTTGGTGATATCCACAAGGTTGTTCTTAGGGTTGATGCCTGCGGCACGCAGCTCGTTCTGCATCCACTCGGGCGATGGGGCAATCTTACAGCCGCTCACCGTAATGCCGGCATAGCGTGGTGCTGCCTCCGTGTTGATGACCTCCACCTCAATAGTGCGTGAGGTATCGTCAATCTTGAAACCATCGACCGAGGGGAGTGTAAACTCTACCTCCTCGCCACGGCTCTTGAGGTATGCTGCGAGGTCGCGAGCTACGCCGATGTGCGATGCAGCATCTACACGGTTAGGAGTAAGGCCGATGCCGATGAGATAGTCATCAGCGATACCCAAATACTCCTTTGCCGAGGTGCCCACTACCGCCTCGGCGGGAAGTTCCATAATACCCTCGTGGCTTCGGCCGATGCCAAGCTCATCTTCGGCGCAGAGCATACCGAGTGACTCAACGCCACGTATCTTGCTACGCTTAATCTTGAACTCCTCCTCCGAGTCGATAGGGTAGAGCACTGAGCCTACGGTTGCGCACATCACCTTAAGACCTTTGCGGCAGTTGGCAGCACCACATACAATCTGTAGTGGAGCCTCGGCGCCAACATCTACTGTGGTGATATGTAGGTGGTCAGAGTCGGGGTGATCCTCGCACGTAAGCACCTCGCCTACGACAACACCCTTCAATCCACCCTTAATGGTCTCAATCTTCTCGAACTCCTCGACCTCGAGGCCAAGCTCGGTAAGTATTTCGGCGATGCGCTCTGCCGAAAGGTCGGTCTTAAGATAGCGCTTTAGCCAGTTGTAAGATACGTTCATACTATATTTTGTTTACTGTTTTTTAGCTATTTACGGCTCTAAGGCCTACAATCGTGCAAAGATACGAAAAAAACTCAAAACAACGAAACCTATGTAGCTATTTTGTTTGTGGTTTGTTGGCAATGTTCAGAGCTTAATACACGGTCACCTGCAAATCTCGCTTCAGAGCATCGATAATCTGTTGGGTTAATCGCTGATTGTTGTAGATGTCGTTACTTGTCCAGGTGTCGTACGACGAATTTTCGTAACTATTACGTAGTCGGAGTCGCTGTCCATATTTGCTCAGTGATCCCGTCTTTGCATTTATGCTCAAGGTCTCACCACCCGACATACGTGTGAATACATAGGGATTCTTCTTTGCAACATTACCAGCCACCTTTAGGGTTAGGGTCTGCCCCTTTATGGTGAATGTTCCCACCTCGAGTAGCTCGGCTGTGTAGAGGTCGGCACGACGCTTGATATATGTGCCGTTGTCAAAGAGCGCAAGCCATATCTCTGCCTTTGCGCCATTAATATATGTACTACACTTTCTTAGGCCTGCGATGCTGCTATTGGTAATCTTCGACGAAGGCTTAAAGCTACCGTCGTAGACCGTACCGTTGAAGCCTGTTAGGTCGATAGAAGCGTAGTTGTTGGGTATGGTTAAGCTCTTGAGCTTGCTGCAATTATAGAAAGCCTCACTCTCGATTCTATCGAGGTTGCTTGGCAGTGTTACGCTGTGTAGCGCTTTGCAGTGCATAAACGCTCTTTCTGGAATGCGTGTAACACTCTTCGGTATTACGATGCTCTGCAAGGCCTCGCACCAAGCAAATGCAGAGTCCCCAATAGATGTTAAACTCTTGGGTAGTATGATACTCTTGAGCAACTTGCAAGAGAAGAAGGCGCCACTTCCGATGGTTGTTAGACCCTCCCCAATGGTGATGCTTGTAAGGATGCCGCAATTTCTAAATGCCTCACTGCCGATGCTCTTCACGCCCTTCTGTATGACTACGCTCTTTAGGGCGCTGCAATCCTTAAATGCAGCTTCGCCAATTGAGGTTACCCCTGCCGGGATGACAATCTTTGTAAGCTGTGTGCATCCTCCAAAGGCACATCGTCCAATGCGCTTAACACCTGCGGGGATGGTCACACTCTTCGGGTTGCACTCGTAGAGCAGAGTACCATCCATCGAGTACACGTTTGCATTTGCGAATACACCGTTAGGCTCGTGTGCATTGTAGAGATATTTGTGAAGCCAGTTCACCTCGAAGATTGTCACTGGGTCCTCGGTGTATACTGCCTGCGGCACCTGTTCGTTAAACTCACGTAGTCCCTTATTGATGGTTATTCTCTCAAGCGGAAACTCAATGGAATCTTCAAAGACTATCTTCATATTCTTGCCCAGAACAACGCTCCTAACGCTATCGCCACCCTGGAATATCTCGGTGTTAAACCTCTTTATGCTTACTGCGGCCTCGTCTGGGTAGACTGCTAAGCTATCATCCTCGGCCTCGTATGCATATGGCTTGTTATCTCGTGCAAGATGAGTAATCGTGTCGTCGAATACAATCTCGGTGATGTTGTTGCCGAGAGTTATACTCTCGATACTGTCGCATCCGGCGATTGCATTGGTGTTAAACGACGTGAAACCATCGCCAAGGATAATCTTCTTGAGATGTGTAAACTGCGCAAAGAATCCTTCGGAAACGGTGGTGATGCCATCGCCCAGGGTGATACTGCTTATAGGTGGGCAGTCGTAGGCCAGAAACGAGCGTACACCCTCGGTCAATGCGCCAATAGTCAGGTGGTCGATATTGTCACACTTGTCGAAGGCATACTTTCCAATAGCGGTTACGCTGCTTGGTATGGCTATGCGTGTAAGTTTAGAGCACTTTCCAAAGGCGTAGCTATTGATTGTGGTTACGCCCTCAGCAATGCTTACACTTGCGAGGTTGCTACAACCCTGAAATGCATAACTGCCAATGGCACGAACGCTGCCTGGAATCTTAATCTTCGTAATCTTACGGCACTCCATAAACGCCCCCTTGCCTATGTTTGTGAGAGTGTCGGGGAGTGTGATTTTGTCAAGGTTTATGCAGCGAAGCAGCGCATAATCCTTTATCTCTGTTACGCTGTTTGGAATGGTGATACTCGAGAGCTTGGTGCAACCTGCAAATGTGTTTGCCTCGATACTCTTAACCCCCTCGTGGATGGTGATTTGTGTTAAGGCTATACACCCTTTGAATGCAGAGCTACCAATTGTGGTTATGCTGCTTGGTAGCGAGATGCTATTTAGGCTGCTACACCCCTCAAATGCTGAACTGCCAATGGTTTGTATGCCCTCGGGAAGTGAGACGAAGATTAGGTGCGCACATCCTCTAAATGCAAAATCCTTAATCTCGCTAAGTCCCGTGCGGATGCTAACCTCTCGTAGCTCGGGAAATAGCTTGCTGATATCCACCGAGCAGCCGAGCGTATGGCCAATCGTGAGGCTCTTAAGATTTGGACACTCCGCAAAGGCCTCCTTGCTTATTGTGGTTACACTGTTGGGAAGCTCTATTGTGGTTAGCGTCTTACACTTCGCAAAGGCCATAGTGCCGATGCTCTCCAAGCCCTCGGGAATGGTTACACCACGCAGGTTGCTACACCCCGAGAAGGCGTAGTCACCGACACTCTTGATGCTTTGAGGTAGATCGAGCAGGCTAAGATCATCGCACATCGAGAATGCGTAGTTGCCTATGGTCGTCACGCTCTTGGGGAGACTTATGTCGGTAATGTTGCACATATAGAATGCCTTCTCGCCCACGGTCGTAAGGTTGCCCTTGAAGGTGATGGTATATGTGTTATCTCTCTTATTATACTTGTGCGAAACGACCTTACAGTCGAAAGCCTTGTCGTTGAGCTCCTTAATCTTCTCTGGGGCTGAGTATGTTATCGTGCTGCGTATCTTCTCCCTTTTTGCGGCAAGGCTATCTGTGGGTGCTGCGACGATAAGTGTGACAATAAGTGCAAGGAGTGTCGTTAAATGGCTCATATGTGGTTTATTGGGTATATAGTAGGAGGTGACTAAAAAGTTAATTAGCCACCTCCGTTTTGTTATCAGGTTGAATAAAAAGATGTAGTTTTAGGCCTGCGAAGCTCGAAAAAGCGGAGTTTACTAAGCGTAAATGAGCATTTTGAGGGCGAGCTTAACGACAAAATACACTTTTTATTCAGCCTCATGTTGTGTGTAGCTACTATATTATAGGTGCTCGAGGCAGTACTCCACCATCTTCTCGCGCACATTGACCATATCGTGTGGGCGCATAGAGTGGTTCTGGTCGGGGTATACCATCATATCGTACTGCTTGCCTGCGCGGTTAAGTGCACGACACATCTCCATAGCATTCTGGAAGTGTACGTTGTCGTCAGCTGTGCCGTGGATGATCATAAGACGTGTCTTATCGCTAAGGCGTGCGGCATGTGTGATTGGCGAGTTCTCGTCGTAACCCTCTGGGTTATCCTGAGGTAGGCCGTTGTAGATCTCGGTGTAGATGGTGTCGTAGTAGCGCCACGAGGTCACGGGAGCTACGGCAATAGCCATCTTGAAGAGTCCGTCACCCTTAAGTGCGCAGTTCAGTGCCATAAAGCCACCAAACGACCAGCCGTAGATGCCGATGCGTGAGCTATCCACAAACTCCTGCTCAGCGAGGTGCTTGGCAAACGAGAGCTGATCCTCCACCTCGCAACGGCCCAAGTCGCCGTAGGTCACCTTCTTGAACTCCTCGCCTCGGAAGCCTGTGCCACGACCATCGCAGCAAGCTACGATATAGCCATTGTAGGCCAAGGCCTCCTCCCAGTCTGTGGTCCAGCGGTTGGCAATCTGCTGTGATCCTGGGCCTGAGTACTGGGTGAGAAGCACGGGATACCTCTTTGCTGGGTCGAAATCCTCAGGGTAGATGAGGAAGTATGTAAGCTCGTCGCCACGCTCGGTGGTGAACTTGGCATACTGACGCTGATACTTTGGCTCCTCGGTGTTAGGCTTCTCGAGCATAAGCGAGCTTACCTCACGACCCTTCGTGTCGTAGATAGCTGCCGTAGGGTAGCAGTTTGTTGCCGAGTGCTCAGCGGCAAAGTAGTTCATATTTGCCGATGGGAATACTCGCCAGTAGCCAGGCTTCGAGAGTATGCAACGCTTGTTGCGGCCATTTATTCCGATAGAGTATAGATGACGCTGCTCGGGTGACTGCTCCGTAGACATATAGTATATAGTCTTCTTGTTTGGCGAGATACCTACCAACTCTGTTACCTCCCACTCGCCCGAGGTGATTGCAGCTATGCGTCCCTTTTCAACAGAGTGTAGATAGAGGTGGAACCAGCCCGCCGAGGTCTCCTCACGCACGATGAAGCGGTCGCCGTCGATGAATGTTATGTTCGAGGTGTTAGGACGCTCCACGTAGCGCTCATCCTGCTCGTCGTAGATACGCTTCTGCGTGCCATTCTTATCTACAAGAATTACCTCAAAGTGGTTCTGAAGGCGGTTTACACGATAGTAGAAGAGGTTACCTGCAGGGGTGTAGTCGATGCGTGGAATATACTGGTCGGTCTGCTCACCAGTGAATATCTGGCGGGTCTCCTTGGTCTCGAGGTTGTAGACGTGGAGTGTTACCACAGAGTTCTTGTCGCCAGCCTTAGGATACTTGAAGCTGTATGCCTTGTTGTAGAGCTCGCCATCGAAGCGCATCATCTCAAACTCGGGCACCTCGCTCTCGTCGAACTTAAGGTAGGCAAGCTCCTTGCCATCGGGCGAGAAGGCATATGCCTTCGTAAAGCCGTACTCCTCCTCGTACACCCAGTCGGTAGTACCGTTGATTATGTGATTCCACTTGCCATCGTCGGTGATGTTGTATATCTCGTTTGTGGCAAGGTCGTAGATGAAGATGTCGTTGTTGTACGACATTGCAAGGTGCTTAGAGTCGGGCGAGAACGATATGTCACGCACGTCGTCAATCTTGATTGTCGAGCCATCTGCACAAGCGATGTAGTAGATTGAGGTGTACGAGTGGCGATAGATCTCCTTGCGAGGGTTACTCTCGTCGAATACCTCATAAATGGCCATTGTGCCATCGGGCGACTGGCAGAACGACATCAGGTTGTGATCCTTGGAACGTGCCTTGAATATAACCTTGCCGTTCTTAGGGTTGGTGTAGTCGTAGGCAAGTACCTCACGGCCGTCGAAGTCTACGAACTTGTCGGTGCCAGCAAGAGGTGTAAGCCATGCGGGTGAGGTGTAGCGTGCTGCCTCCTCCGCTCTCTGGGTCTGCATCTCGGTGTAGCTCACCTGTGCCTTTACGCTAAATGCGGCGGCGAGTAGTAGGGTTGTAAGTAGAAGTTTTCTCATGGTTCTATGTTTTTTGTTTTGTTTTCGGTGATTGCCTATGTTGTGCTCTTGGTTTAGATGTCGTCGATAGAGAAGTCGTAGCTCAGACGCTTACCTGTTGTGAACTTCGAGTTGTCGAGCTTCGAGTTGAACTGATCTACCGTAACACGTATGTTCTCCTCGTATGGTGGCATCAGCAGGTCGAAGTTAAGCGAGTAGTTCATCGCTGTCTCGATTATTGATACCAGTGCCTCGCGATCTATCTTGCGGCTGCCAAAGGCCATAGGGCGCACCAGTGTCTGGCGCTTGCCCTCCACCCAGAAGCACTTCTCACGGTTGATGAATATGCGACCAATGAGGTATCCCTCGTCGGCATTACGGTTGTACTTGAGCGAGTCCGAGAGGAAGTTATAGATGTTGATAACGCCGATATAGGCATTATCGTGATTTTGTTGCAAGTAGTTGTTCTGCCAGATGATGTGGTTAGAGTCGAACGAGAAGATGTCGGTATGCATCTGGAAGATGAGGATGTCGCTTGCCACCTGCAGTTGCGCCTCAAACTTGCCACGATCACGATACTCGATACGCACACGGCGGTCGAGTTTGCCATCCAGCTCATCGTCGATCTCCGAGGCCATCTCGAAGAGGGTCTCTTTGAGCTCGTTGAATGTCGAAAACGTATTGTCGAAAATCTGCTGCTTGAGTGTCGATTTTTTCACTATCGACTCAAGGATTTTATCTCGTAATGTGCTCATATAGTTGTTGTTTTTCGGTTATCGTTTATCTTAGGCGTATCGACTCTCCAGTGCTAAATATGACGTCGGGGTCGATGTTGTTGAGTTTGCATAGCGACTTAAGGCGTATGCCATAAATCTGAGCCAGCAGACGAGGTGTCTCGCCACGCTTTGTCTTGTGTATTAGGTTGTTGCCACGCCAACGTGTCGCCTTGCGCTCGATGTATACCACGTCACCAGCCTTAAGCTCACTGCTCTTGTCTGCGTCGTTGAACTTACGCACGGTGCGCTGTGGTAGCTCGAATAGCTTGGCTATGGTTTTGTAGCTGTCGCCCTCACGTGCCACGACGTAGTTCGAACCGTTGGTTAGGTATACGTTATAGCCGCAGTGTGAGTTTATCGTTACACGGAAGTTGTCGGGGTCGATACCTGTATCGGCGTAGGCCAGCGTCTGATCCTTAACCTCCTCGCTCTTCTCGGGCTTAGGTTGAGGCTTTATCTTAGGCTGCTTGGCGGCAAACTTCTCGGCCACATATTCGTTGTAGAGTTTGCGGCCATTCTTGCGGTCGAGTAAATATAGTTTCTCAGTCTCAATAACTCGGATAAGTCCCTCGGCGTAGGTCGGTGCTGTGGCATACCCAGCCTTCTTAAGGCCCTTAGCCCAGTTTACGTAGTCGTCCGAGGCGTATGAGAATAGGAACTCGTAGCGTGAGCGTGTGTGTAGAAACTCGGCGTGGTCGTCGAACGACTCTCTTGCCGAGTCATAGGCTCTGAAGCACTCCCCCTTGGCATCATCGTCGTGGTAGACTTTGCCCCCCTTCCACGTGCTACCACACTTAATGCCAAAGTGGTTGTTTGCCGTGCGTGCTAATACACCATTTCCCGAGCCCGACTCGACGATTGCCTGGGCCATGGTGATGCTTGCGGGGATGCCATATATCTCCATATGCTCGATGGCCACATCGGCCCACTGGTCGATATACTCAGCACGTGTAATCCGCTGTTGTGCTGCGAGTGGTAGGGTGGTGAGCAGTGCCACTACGGTGATGGCTATCTTGGTGATACTACGGTGTGTAAGCATACTCCTTAGTCTGGTTTTTATTTGTGTGACATATACTATAGGCAAAGATATAATTTTTTAGCCATACATACAAGAAAAAGGGCGACTACTTTGTAGTCACCCTTAAAGTTTTTTGCGGTTGAGCCTTAAAACTTAACCTCTGGAGCGATCTCAGCACCCTCGCTTGCCTCGAACATAGCACGACGCTCGAAGCCGAATATATTTGCGATGATGTTAGCTGGGAAGCGACGGATCTTCACGTTAAACTCCCTGACAGCCTCGTTGTAGCGGTCACGCTCGGTCTTGATACGGTTCTCGGTACCCTCCAACTGCACCTGAAGGTCACGGAAGTTCTCGTTGGCCTTAAGGTTAGGGTAAGACTCAGAGATGGCGATAAGGCGACCAAGTGCCGAGCCTACCTGTTGCTGAGCATCAGCCCACTGGGCGAACTGCTCTGGGGTGGCTGTCGATGGGTCGATATTGATGGATGTCGCCTTAGAGCGAGCATCAGTTACTGCCTGAAGTGTCTCCTTCTCATGCTCAGCATAACCCTTAACAGTGTTCACGAGGTTGGGGATAAGGTCGGCACGACGCTGATATGCGCTCTCGACATTGGCCCAAGCCTTGTCTGTGCTCTCCTCCTTTGTTATAATGCCATTGTAGCTAATGGCAACCCAGCCGATAACTACGGCAATGATGCCGAGTACGATCCATAAAGTCTTGTTTTTCATATTCTTATATCTTTATTAATGTTTATTCTTACTACCAGCGAGAGCCGCCGCCACCGCCGCCAAACGATCCTCCGCCGAAGCCTCCACCGAAGCCTCCGCCACCACCGAAACCACGGCCACCGCCGAAGCCTCCAAAGATGATAGGACCTCCGCCACCACCTTGTGGCTTATCCTCACGCTTGGTGCGCTTATGCTTCGATCCGCAATGTGAGCAGGTGAGTTGCTCGACTGTTACTCGTGCAGTGGCACTATCCTCGATAATCTCACGATGAGTGACCTTCAGCCCATGCTTGCCACAGTTAGGACACTTGGTCATCTGATGTGCGTGTATTAAGAAGAGTGCGATGGGGAGTACGACCATAAGTAGCACGAGAATCAAGGCGAGTATCATATCGTCGGTCTCGTCCTCCTTGTAGTCATCTGTGAGCCCTTGGTCAAGCTCGCCACCGGTGAGCAGTGTGTCTATGGCACGTAGTCCCTCGATCATCCCCGTCGAGTAGTCGTCGTTGCGGAAGTGGGGAAGCATATAGTTGCGCTGAATACGCACACACATAGCATCGGGTAGTGCAGCCTCAAGGCCGTAGCCTGTGACGAAACGTATCTCACGCATATCCTTGACAAGGAGAATGCCTAAGCCGTTGTTACGCTCCTTGTTACCAACGCCCCACTTGGAGAATAGCTTCATAGCAAACTCGTAGGGGTCAGGCGGATAGCCGATGTTGTTGATGGCAACGATAGATACCTGAGCGATACCACGATGACGTAGTGAGTAGCACAGCGAGTCGAGGGTCTTGGCAGCATCGTCTGAGATTATGCCATCAGGGTTTACAACGAAGCGATAGCGATTTGCGGTTTGTACGTCTACAATGTCATTGAAGTCGTAGCCCTCGGCCTCGACATTTGCGGCAAGGCAGAGTGTAAAAATGAGTATGGTGAAAAATCGTTTCATCGCTACATATATATAACTCAAGCGAGTCGTACATATTGTTCCCGACTCGCTTAAAAATTGATTGATTGGCAGATTAACGCTTCTGGTCGATCACTGCGCACAGGCGCTCAAATACCTCATCCATAGTTCCGAGACCGTTTATATCAGAGTATTTCTGCTGCTTGGTATAGTGGTCGGCTACGATGGCTGTCTGCTGGCGGTAGACCTCTATGCGGTTGCGGATAACCTCCTCCGAGGCGTCATCCTTACGACCAGAGTCCTTGCCACGCAGCAATATGCGCTTTACGAGCTCCTCCTCGGGGACATCCATAAATATCATCACATCAACCTTTGAGTCGATCTCGGCAAGCATCTCATCGAAAATCTCTGCCTGAGCAGTGGTGCGAGGAAAACCGTCGAAGATACAACCTTTGTCAGAGTGTGTACGCATATAGTCACGTACCATCTCCACAACGATAGAGTCGGGGGCGAGCTCACCACGTGAGATATAACCCTCCATGCTACGGCCGAGCTCGGTGCCACGTGCTATCTCTGAGCGAATTACCTCGCCTGTTGAGATGTGATATAGGTCGTAGTGTTCGGCGAGGCGCTGTGCCTGCGTACCCTTGCCACAACCTGGAGCTCCAAATAGTATAATGTTTAGCATAGTAGTTGTATGTTTGAAAAAATTTGAGGCAAAGTTATGTTTTTTTTTGCAACTTTACAATCTTAAAAGTAATTTTGCAAAAAATTAATAAAATAACTCCGTATACTATGAATAATAATAAGGGTACAGAGATCGCCTCATTGGGCGAGTTTGGACTTGTCGATCGACTCACTAAGCGCCTCGAGCAGCGCAATGCCACGACGCTACGTGCTGCGGGCGACGATGCTGCGGTCATTGACCTTGGCAACGAGGTGTTGCTCCTAACCACCGATATGCTCACCGAGGGTATAGATTTCGACCTTAGCTACTTTCCGCTTAAGCATCTGGGCTACAAGGCGGTAGTGCGTGGAGTTAATGACATTTTGGCGATGAACGGTCGCCCCGAGCAGATTGTCGTGGCGCTGGGTATCTCGGCAAAGATCACGGTCGAGGCGCTCGACGCACTATATGAGGGTATGGAGACCGCATGCAAGGAGCTTGGTGTGGACCTCGTGGGTGGCGACACTACTGCTTCGATGAATGGCCTTATCATAACCATCTCGGCAGTGGGTCGTGCAGCCAAAGATGAGGTGGTATATCGCTCGGGAGCTAAGGAGCACGACTTGATATGTATCACCTCAAATCTCGGTGCTGCCTATATGGGTCTTCATCTGCTGGAGCGTGAGAAGCGTGTGTTGAAGGATATCGCCAATCCAAAGCCTCAGTTTGCGGGCTTCGAGTACCTCTTGGAACGCTATCTCAAGCCACGTGCAAGGGCTAATGTTTTGAAGGTTCTGGCCGACGAGGGAATACGCCCTACGTCGATGATCGACCTCTCGGATGGCTTGGCTTCAGATTTGCGCCAAATATGCCTTGCATCGCAGTGTGGCGCACGTATCTACCTCGAACGCATACCTATCGCACGCCAGACTTCGGAGCTCGCCGAACAGATGCATATCGACCCTGTGGTGGCTGCCTTGAATGGTGGTGAGGATCACGAGCTGATGTTCACCGTGCCACTCGCTATGCAGGAGAAGATTATGGCCTTAGGCCTTGTGGATGTCATCGGACATATCACTCGTGAGGAGGCTGGTGTTGTGCTCGTCACGCCAGATGGCGAGGGCATTGCTCTCAAGGCTCAGGCCTTCGACAGGTAATTTCTTGTGATAAGGGGGGGCGATTGCGTTCCCTTACAAAAAATGCCACCAGTGGGACGTACGTCACGTACTGCCCATTGGTGGCATTTTTTAATGACCATTAGGACCAATAAGACCGTTAGGACCATTACGAGGTCGAGTATCAGCGTTGTTCGCGACCATCTTAATTGTCTCAATGGTCTTAAAGGTCCTACTGTACTAATTGTCTCAATCTCTTTTTTGCTGAGCGTTATATCTGTTACATTTTATCAAGAATTTCTCCCTTACACTTTGTGTAATTTCGATATTTTTAATATCTTTGTACGATTGTATACGTATAAAATTACTAAAACTATATCGTATGACACAAGAACAACCCAAAACATCGCTACCGGAGAACGCATATCGCGAGCTCGGTCCAGGTGAGGAGTATCAGCCCATTATGGGGGCAAACACTACTCCACAAGAGGTAACGCCCTATTCAGTTACCGTAGGTATTATTATGGCAATCATCTTCTCGGCTGCAGCTGCCTATCTTGGCCTCAAGGTGGGTCAGGTGTTCGAGGCTGCTATCCCCATTGCAATCATCGCTGTGGGCCTTGGTCAGCTACGTGGCAAGAAGAATATGCTTGGCCAGAACGTCATTATCCAGAGTATTGGTGCATCGTCAGGTGTAATCGTGGCGGGTGCTATCTTCACACTCCCAGCACTCTACATCCTCGGTCTCGATGCCCAGTTCTATCAGGTGTTCCTATCATCGTTACTTGGTGGTATCCTCGGCATCGTGCTCTTGATACCTTTCCGCAAGTACTTTGTTAAGGAGATGCACGGCAAGTATCCATTCCCCGAGGCTACGGCAACCACCGAGGTGCTCGTATCGGGCGAGAAGGGTGGCTCACAGGCAAAGATACTTGTTGTGGCAGGCCTTATCGGTGGTCTTTACGACTTTATCGTCTCGACATTTGGTGCTTGGGTATCAACAATCTCTACGCAGATGTGGGGATGGGGTAAGGCTCTTGCGGCAAATGCTAAGCTCACTCTCGGCATTAACACCTCGGCGGCAGTACTTGGCCTTGGCTATATCATTGGCCTTAAGTATGCGCTCATCATCGCTGGTGGCTCGGCACTCGTATGGTTTGTGGTTATCCCTTTGGTAAACCCTCTACTCTCGTTGTTCGATGCTGCAACAATCGGTGAGACGCTTGCTGGTATGGGTATCAACTACGAGGCTCTTAACACTCCTGAGGGTATCTTCCAAGAGATTGGTCGTCCTCTCGGTATTGGTGGTATCGCTATGGCTGGTCTTATCGGCATTATTCGCCAGGCAGGCATCATCAAGAGTGCTCTGTCGTTGGCAAAGAACGAGCTTGGCGGCAAGAAGAGTGATAAGGTTGAGCCACGCACACAGCGTGATATCTCGATGAAGGTTATCATGACCGTGATTATCGCTACGCTCGTTGCCACGCTGTTCTTCTTCCAGTTTGGTGTGTTGAACAACTGGTTCCAGACAATCATAGCGCTGTTGATCGTCTTTATCATTGCGTTCCTATTCACTACTGTGGCGGCAAATGCTATCGCTATCGTAGGTTCGAACCCTGTGTCGGGTATGACGCTTATGACTCTGATCCTCTCATCATTGGTGCTCGTATCTATCGGCCTTGAGGGTCAGAGCGGTATGATTGCAGCATTGGTTATCGGTGGTGTGGTATGTACGGCTCTCTCAATGGCTGGTGGCTTTATCACAGACCTTAAGATTGGCTACTGGCTCGGCACATCGCCACGCAAGCAGGAGACCTGGAAGTTTGTCGGTACGGTGGTATCGGCAGCTACCGTTGCAGGTGTGATGATCATTATGAATAAGACCTACGGCTTTGTTGGTGAAGATGCGTTGGTGGCTCCTCAGGCAAATGCTATGGCGGCAGTTATCAAGCCTTTGATGACAGGTGGTGCTACACCTTGGTTGCTCTATGGCATTGGCGCACTTATCGCCCTTGTGCTTACCTTCATCAAACTTCCTGCACTACCTTTCGCCCTCGGTATGTTCATCCCAATGTACCTCAATGCTCCACTCGTTGTTGGTGGTCTTGTAGCGTGGGCCGTAAACCGTCATAAGGATGCTGAGAAGGCTAAGGCTAATAACAATCGTGGTACGCTCATCGCCTCGGGCTTCATCGCTGGTGGTGCACTTATGGGTGTTGTAAGTGCTATCCTCGCATTTGCTGGTCTCGACCTGCAGCTCAAGGGCTGGGCAGATAGCACAGGTGCTGAGTATCTCGGTATTGTGATGTACTTAGTCATCATCGCCTACTTCATCTGGCACTCACGTCGTGCAAAGATTGGTGAATAAATCCCATTGCCCATTTCTCATTGCTAATTACTCATAGTTAATACTAAACGAAGAACATAATTATGGATCTTAAAGAGAGATTTTTGAAGTACGTATCGTTCGATACCCAGTCGGATGAGAGTTCAACAACATACCCCTCGACCGATAAGCAGCTTGTACTCCTCCGCCACCTTAAGGAGGAGCTCGAGACCATCGGCCTTAAGGAGGTGACTATGGATGAGCACGGCTATGTTATGGCTACGCTTCCTGCAACTAAAGGCTACGAGAATGTCCCCGTTATCGGCTTTATCTCGCACGTAGATACTGCTCCCGATATGAGCGGTGCTAATATCAAGCCACATGTTGTTGAGAACTATGATGGTCGCGATATCTTGCTTGGTGGCAATGTGTGGTTGAAGGTCGAGGAGTTCCCCGAGCTCTCGTTCTTCAAGGGTCACACACTCATCCACACAGATGGTACCACGCTGCTTGGTGCTGACGACAAGGCGGGTGTTGCCGAGATCGTGACAGCTATGGAGTGGCTTGTGGCTCATCCCGAGGTGGCCCACGGCAAAATTCGAGTGGGCTTCACCCCCGATGAGGAGATTGGCCGTGGTGTAGACTACTTCGACGTGAAGAGGTTTGCTGCCGACTTCGCATACACTATGGATGGCGGTATGGAGGGTGAGCTCGAGTATGAGAACTTCAACGCCGCAGGAGCTAAGATCGCTATTGCCGGCCGTAACGTACACCCTGGTATGGCCAAGAATAAGATGATCAATGCCATCGACATCGCTTGTGAGCTTAATGGCCTGCTCCCTGTGTCGGAGCGTCCTCAGTTCACCGAGCACTACGAGGGCTTCTTCCACTGTGTGGGCATCAAGGGCTCTGTTGAGGAGGCTGAGATCAGCTATATCATACGTGACCACGACTCTGATAAGTTTGAGCAGAAGAAGCAGCTTATGTGGGATGTTGTAAACTTCCTTCAGCGCAAGTATGGTGAGAAGGTGCTGACGCTCACACTCAAGGATCAGTACTATAATATGCGTAAGATGGTCGAGCCACATCCACAGGTTATCGAGAAGGCTAAGCGTGCTATGATCGAGGCTGGTGTTAAGCCTCAGGTGAAGCCTATACGTGGTGGTACTGATGGTTCACGCCTCTCGTTTATGGGTCTTCCTTGCCCTAACATCTTCACTGGCGGTATGAACTTCCACGGCAGATATGAGTATGCGTCGCTTACGACGATGAATCGTGCGATGAATACTATTATTAATCTTGCACGCATCTGGGCCGAGTAATTTGCTGTGATAAGGCATCATCTACTGCCGCTTTCCGAATTGTCAAAAGCAATGGGCAGTACGTCCAAGTACAGCCCATCGCTTTGAAATTCGCCGAGCGTTGTATCTGATACCTTCTAACAACAAATTGGTTCTTTGTCGTGATAAGGGGGCATCTTCGACCTCTCAATCGCTGTGCTGAATGGGAAATACCTTAAGTATGTCCCATCCAGCCCAGACTCTTAATCGAGGCCAAATATGCCACCCTTCTAACAACAAATTGGTTCTTTGTCGTGATAAGGGGCATCTTCGACCTCTCAATTGCTGTGCTGA
>JAFQTX010000030.1 GCA_017408825.1 Alistipes sp. | reverse complement strand
GGAACTCAACTTGTGCTTAGTTTTGCCAAAAGGTATTTTTTCAACCTAAGCAATGCACTGAACTCCAAACATAACTCGCAGACAATCAGGATGCTTTCTCCTTATCGCAATATTTCGCTTTTTTCTTTTGTGTTTATTTTAATTTTTTGTTATCCTTGCACAAAGATTATCCTCCTTGAAGAAGAAGAGTAGTTGGTTTAGAGAGCGATTTCAGGGCGATTAGAGAGGCGTTTCGGCACTATCCAATATACAAGATACTGCCCGAATACTACCCCAGTGGTATAATTAGTTATATTAATTTGTCAATCAAAGGTCTATAAGGACGCAAGATGACTTCGATGAGGAGGGGTATTGGCGACATAAAGAATTGATTTCCAATCCTTTAACCATTATGGCTTGGCTAACTTTTGTTAGCCGAGTCCTTATTTTTTATACCTTTTCGGTATTAAAAAGTAACATAAGTTACCATACGACGATTCTCAAAAATTACAAAAAAAATAATTACAACGTTATTGCAATGCACCCTGAGAGTGTTGTTTGTTTGCGAGAAAGTTTTTATATTTGTATCGGCAATCGGATAGATTGCAGACATATAGAAAGTGTTTTCGCAGTCCTTCTAAGAGAATCTGACAGTTTTCAATGCGATGGGATAACGAACAGCACTCATCTCTTGTATATGTATGTGGGTTTATATCAAACTGTGTATATGCCTCACTTCTATACAGGTGTGGGGCATTGCATCGTTTATTATCGCACGGTTTTGTCAGAGCCATCTTAGAGGTAAACGGGGATTAACTCCACACTTTCTTGTTTTTATAAACTATTGTCGCTTGGAGTTGGTGGCATTTTACCATTATGTCGAAAATTGATGTAATCTCTTGGGAAAGCGATCGAAGCACCCTGTGTTATCGTTACAACTCTGATAGCATTAAAAATGGTTCTACGCTTGTTATTCACGAGTCACAAACGGCCTTTTTTGTTAGCGGTGGTGCTATTCATTATGAGTTCGGGGAGGCTGGCACACATCTGTTATCAACCCAAAATTTTCCATTCCTAAATTCATTAATAAACCTTCCTCACGGTGGAGAATCTCCATTTAAGGCGGAGGTATGGTATGTAAATCAAGTAACCATCCCTGGATTAAGGTGGGGGACACCCTCAGCCATACTCCTTGAAGACCCTACCTATAAGATAATTGTTCCTGTTACTGCATACGGCACATACTCTATACGAATTGTGAATGCACGGCTTTTCCTCGAGTCTCTCATAGGCAATATGTCATTGATGGGAACAAGTACTATTGATGATGGCTGTATCAAGCCATTTATAGTTCAGAATGTCAGTCAAACTATATCGAGAAGAATATCATCGCAAGAGTCCTCAATTCTAACTATCTCAAATGAGCTAAAAAGTATGGCAACAGCATGCAAAGAGGACCTCAACAAGATGATGCAAAAGTTTGGTATTGTAGTTACCGATTTCAACTTTATGGCGATATCGACATCAAACGACAATGACAGTCTCCAGCGACTTACCGAGGCAAAGAATAGAGCAGCAGAGATAACAATTGTTGGCAGTGCAGAGCGAAACATAGAAAATGTCTCTCAGATACAGACACCACAGCAAGAGTATAATATGTGGCACGCGCAAATTAACGGAATTCGTGTAGATGGGTTATCATACGAAGCTATATCAGGGTTAATCTCAGCACAAGTGGTTGGCAATAACACACTTTTGTGGAGAAAAGGAATGAGTAGCTGGATGCCTGCATCCATGATTGAAGAATTTACAATTCTGTTCAACATTAATAAAATATAGTTATGGGAATAATATGTAAATACTGTGGCGCCTCATCTCAAACTAACAATAAATGTAGTAATTGTGGTGCGCCCATCGAAATTGCCGCACAACCATTAGCGCTAAAGTTTGACAAAATCCAAAGAGCTGTAGATAGCCATATGCTCTATTTTGACCAGGAAAACGTATTACGTCGTCCTTTCCATCGTCTTGTTACTAATATTTATGTAGATGATATGCTGGCATTTAGATTAATCTCTAACCCCAAGAAGCTCGGTATATGTGTTGTTAAAGACAACGACAGAATACTTGATGGGATGAATAGATGTGCAAGTGGCAGCAAACTCTCTAATTCGGACAGAAGATATACTTTTGGTCGAGATATTGACGATATTGTTTATAGTATATCCGATATTATCGGCAATGGAGCAAATATCTCTGATGAGAAGCGAATTAAATTCGAAACAAAGTTAACAATGCGAACATTGGTCAAGTGGCTTAGTATACCATATGTTATATGGTGGATTTTTATATTGGTTATGTTGATAGCAGGATTGTGTGACTATGGTATATTGTTTGCTATTGCAACCTTAAGTATTATAATTTGGCTGGTAATATGCCTTTACCCTTGTCAAACACTTATAGAATTAGAGTAGGCATAATAGATATAAAGTTGTTGTAAGATCCTACTCATTAGTTTTTAACAAAAATTAGGGTTTACTAAAATTTGATATAACGACTTAATAAACACCCATTACTTTTGACGATTTCTTCTTCGATGAGGAGGAGGAGTATTAAGAGGTTGAGAAAGGTTTAGCGCCTAAATATCAACAATTTACAATGACCGATTGGATAGTCCAGTCGGTCATTCTTCATCTAACTACTACCCAAAATGGAACAAAACTTCGATTTTGGTCTTAATCTAATAGAGGATTAATATTGTAGCTCCGCTAAAATTAGTATGCCACCCTAAGAGTTTAGGATGGCACGTTTTTCATTTGACAACCTCACCTTTGCGATTGATATACACCCACTTATCCCATAGCAGCCAGCGCTTAGACTTAGACACCTTAGCGATGCCATCAACAAAGTAACGCACCTTTTTCCATTCGCAGGGCACGACAAGTTCGCCACTGTGGTTGATAAACCCAAGTCTCTTATCCGAGTTCTGAACAACAGCTAAGCCATCACGAAACTCCCAGACCTGACGCCACTGGCGAGGGATAACCTCGACACCAGAGGTATCTATAAATCCACACAGGCCATCATCACCTCTAACACCCACAAGCCCCTCGCTACAATTTGTCATACCTTTCCACTTGCACTCTATGACAACATCACCCAGGCTATTTATCATACCTAATCTCCTGTCGCCGAGCACCTTTGCAAAGCCATCGTTAAAGGGCCACACTTCACGCCAACGACACGGGATAACCACCTCGCCACGGGTATTAATAAAGCCACATCGCCCGTTATCATCCTGCACGCCAGCCATAAACTCGCTAAACATACCCGCCGAGCGCCATACGCAGGGGACAACCTCTTCGCCACGTCTATTAACAAAGCCAAACTTCTTAGTCTTGCGGTCCTGCACCATAGCCCTGTCATCGCTATACTGACTGGCAAAGCAATATTTCTTGTCATCGACAATGATATTTCCATGGATATCGACGATGCCTTCGAAACCCATACTATTGACGTAGGTGTATTTCGTACGATATACTGGACGCACACCGTAGCTCTTAATATCTTGAGGCTTTAGGGTTTTCTTTGCTTTTTGCTGCAATGTCGGCGAGTCGAGCCCCGCCTTGAACTTCTTGATGCGAGCCTCACGACGATGCTTACGAGCCATCATCAGCATCCACTTCTCTCGGTCGGGACCACAGTAACGAGGGTCATAGTCGTAGTACCAATGCGCAGGATTGCACTTGTCGTCGAGCTCACCTGCCACGCCAAAACCCTTCAGCCGTTCGTGGGAGCTCTTTTTCTCAGTCCGAACATCACCTGTGGGATATATCTCGTTGGCACTATAAACATTGCCCTCGTCATCCTCCACAAGGCCAGACTCGCCTAACAGCTTATACTTCGAAGTAGCATCACTTACCGTATCGGCATTTTCAGATACACCACCACGTTTGGCGTTATGTACGTCATCACTTTGCATAGTAATATAGTTTTTAGCGGGGGGGGGTAGTGCAAAGTTACAAAATTTGCAGCGATTAACCAAATATACGAACAAAAAAGTGAGAGATAAGAGATTTTATCATAAAAGGCAAACACATTATCACCAATTATGGCAGTTTATTCGCCTCACACGTTCATATTTTCGTTATGAAATATTGCATATTCAAAAAAATATGTTTACTTTTGTAAGCTAATAAAAGCGTATGCATATCGTGCGTGCGTGTAACTCATTTGAAAACTATTAATTATTAACTATAAAATTTGACGATTATGGCAGATGTAAAGCGTGTCTATACCTTCGGCAATAAGGAGGCTGAGGGTAACGGCAAGATGCGAGAGTTACTTGGCGGTAAGGGTGCCAACCTCGCCGAGATGAACCTGATCGGTATTCCTGTACCTCCAGGATTTACCATCACAACCGACGTATGTTCGGAGTACTACAAGGAGGGCAAGGAGCGTGTTATCGAGTTGTTGCGTCCCGAGGTTGAGGCAGCAATCAAGAACATCGAGAACCTTACAGGTCGTAAGTTTGGCGACGCTACCCTTCCACTGTTGGTATCAGTTCGTTCAGGTGCTCGTGCTTCAATGCCAGGTATGATGGATACTATTCTTAACCTCGGTATGAACGACGAGGCTGTTGAGGCTATGGCTAAGCTTTCGGGCAACCCACGTTTTGCTTGGGACTCATACCGTCGTTTCGTGCAGATGTATGGCGATGTTGTTCTCGACATGAAGCCACAGTCTAAGGAGGATCACGATCCATTCGAGGTAATCATCGAGGCACAGAAAGAGAAGCGCGGCGTTAAGGCCGACACCGACCTTACAACCGAGGATCTTAAGGAGTTGGTTGTAGCATTCAAGAATGCAGTTAAGGAGCAGACCGGCAAGGACTTCCCAACAAGTGCTTGGGAGCAGCTTTGGGGCGCTATCTGCGCAGTATTCGGCTCTTGGATGAACGAGCGTGCTATCCTCTATCGTAAGCTCAACAACATTCCTGAGGCTTGGGGTACAGCAGTATCAGTTCAGGCAATGGTATTCGGTAATATGGGCGAGAACTCAGCTACCGGTGTAGCATTCTCACGTGACGCTGCTACTGGCGAGAACATCTTCAACGGCGAGTATTTGATCAATGCTCAGGGCGAGGACGTTGTTGCAGGTATCCGCACACCACAGCAGATTACAATCGAGGGCTCTAAGCGTTGGGCTGCAGCGCAGAACATCTCTGAGGAGGAGCGTAAGAGCAAGTACCCATCGTTGGAGGAGGTTATGCCTGAGGTATACGCTGAGCTTAACGGCATCCAGCACCACCTCGAGGAGTACTTCACCGATATGCAGGATATCGAGTTCACAATCCAGGATGGTAAGCTCTGGATGTTGCAGTGCCGTAACGGTAAGCGTACTGGCGCAGCAATGGTTAAGATCGCTATGGATATGCTCCGTGAGGGCCTTATTGACGAGAAGACTGCAGTATTGCGCTGCGAGCCTGAGAAGCTCGATGAGTTGCTCCACCCAGTATTCGACAAGAAGGCTATCAAGAGCGCTAAGGTTATCGTTAAGGGTCTTCCAGCATCTCCAGGTGCTGCAACAGGTCCAGTAGTATTCTTCGCTGACGACGCTGAGAAGGTTCTCAACGAGACTGGCCAGAAGGCTATCCTTGTACGTATCGAGACCTCTCCTGAGGACTTGAAGGGTATGTTGGATGCAGCAGGTATCCTCACAGCACGTGGTGGTATGACCTCACACGCTGCCGTTGTGGCTCGTGGTATGGGTAAGTGTTGCGTATCGGGTGCTGGTGAGCTTGAGATCGACTACAAGGCTCGCACTATCAAGGTTAATGGTTTTGAGATTAAGGAGGGTGACTGGATCTCGCTCAACGGCTCAACTGGTGAGGTTTACCTCGGCCAGGTAGCTACTCAGGCTGCTAACCTCGACGGTGACTTCGGCCAGCTTATGGAGCTTGCAGGCAAGTACTCAACAATGAACGTACGTGCTAACGCAGATACTCCACGTGATGCTGAGCAGGCATTTGCTTTCGGCGCACAGGGTATCGGTCTCTGCCGTACTGAGCATATGTTCTTCGAGGGTGACCGTATCAAGGCTATCCGTGAGATGATCCTTTCGGACGATGAGGATGGTCGTCGTGTAGCTCTCTCGAAGCTTCTTCCTATGCAGCGTGGCGACTTCGAGGGTCTGTTCAAGGTTATGAACGGCTACCCAGTTATCGTTCGTCTGCTCGACCCACCATTGCACGAGTTCGCTCCTAACACCGAGAAGGATCAGCAGGAGATGGCTGAGGCTATGAATATTCCAGTAGAGAAGGTTAAGGCCAAGGTTGAGGCATTGCACGAGGTGAACCCAATGCTTGGTCACCGTGGTTGCCGCTTGGGTAACACATATCCTGAGATTACTGAGATGCAGGCACGTGCTATCATCGAGGCAGCAATGAACGTTAAGGCTTCGGGCACTCCAGTGAAGGTTGAGATCATGGTTCCATTGGTAGGTAACCACAAGGAGCTTCGCTACCAGAAGAACATCATCGACCGCACAGCTGAGGCAGTATTCGCAGAGCGTAACGACCGCATCGACTACCTCGTAGGTACAATGATCGAGGTTCCACGTGCTGCTGTTACCGCTAACCAGATCGCTGAGGTTGCAGAGTTCTTCTCGTTCGGTACTAACGACCTTACTCAGATGACTCTCGGCTTCTCACGTGACGATATCGCTAAGTTCTTGCCTATCTACCTTGAGAAGAACATCCTCAAGAACGACCCATTCAAGATTTTGGATCGCAACGGCGTAGGCCAGCTTATCCGTGAGGCTGTATTCAAGGGCCGCACAACACGTCCTGACCTCAAGTGTGGTATCTGCGGTGAGCACGGCGGTGAGCCATCATCAGTAGAGTTCTGCCACCACGCAGGTTTGAACTACGTAAGTTGCTCGCCATACCGTGTGCCTATCGCACGCTTGGCAGCGGCTCACGCAGCATTGAACGTAAAGTAGTCCAACGACTCATATTATATAGGAGGCCGTGCAACATAGTTTGCCGGCCTCTTATCTTTGAAGCGTATTTGAGTTTGCCAATGATAGATATGACGTTGTTGTTAGCTCTATACTTAAAAACGACAAATCAAACACAAGACTATGAAGAGATTTATTATTGCCCTTGCGGTGGTGTGTGCCGCAATCTTTAGCACTCAGCCACTTTTTGCGCAGCAGACCATCCGCCCATCGAAAAAGGAGATCCGCGAGACTATCAACACCATGTCCAATAGCTTGATATACTATGCTCAGCAACATAGGCCCGTATCGCTCATCAAGCAGATGATGTCACTCTATGATTGGTACGTCGGCTTAGACCATAGCACTCATAAATACACCTTGAAGCAGCTCTCGAAGTGGACGCAGGAGCATAAGGCGATGATCAAGGAGCACAACGACTATATTAATATTACCGATGAGATTTTTGGCAGCGAGCAGTACGACACCTACCCCACCCAGAGTATTGTAAACATATACCTCGATACGGTGTACGAATATATCGATGGTGGCGATACTGGTTCTGCCCTAAAGTGCTTTATGGAGTGCACCACGCTACTATACTATCGCAGAGCTACTGGCGAGGAGGATACGTATACAGAGGTATGGGCCGCAAACAACCCTGATCGTGCATCAACCATCTTCAGTGCAATCGGAGAGCTCTACACCGAAGAGTGGTTTATGGCAAACGTCGGCAATAGGTATGGCGAGAACTATCTTGCGATGAGTGAGAGCGAGCTCCAAGAGTCATATATCAAACACGTCGAGGAGTTAGCCCTCAGCTACAACAACCAACACTGGATGGATATGACTCGACACTTCACAATAATCACCTTTATTGCAGATTTGGTAGAGGATGTAGATATTCTCAATGAGATGGAGAAGAGGTGGATCGTGGATAATCCCGAGCTTGCCGAGTCGTTAGATGAAGCCTACAACATATTTTTATAAGAGATACTGCACCAAACACTTAGCCGCCACTCAGCCACCATATGAGTGACGGCTTTTTTATCTCTCGAGTAGTTGCTAAGCGCTCATCCGAAAGCTATAATATAATAAATAGGTATACACCTTTTTGCATAGAGATCACAAGGCGAACTCTTTTTCTTGAAAAAAGTTTAAGTTTTATGTACACCCTATTACTTTTTTTTGTATATTTGTATGAAATTACGAGGTGCTATGAATAATAGCGCCAAGTGTGTTATGAAATAAAGCAATAAACTAATTACATAAAACTACAAACTTCACTACAATGGACAACGTAAACGTACTGCAGTTGCAAGATGTGGTAATCCGTTTCTCGGGCGACTCGGGCGACGGTATGCAGCTCACCGGTACACTCTTTTCGGACACGTCGGCACTCTTGGGTAATGGCATTTCGACATTCCCTGACTACCCTGCCGAGATTCGAGCACCACAAGGCACAGTTGCTGGTGTTTCAGGCTTCCAGGTACATATCGGCTCAAGCCGTGTGGACAACCCTGGTGACTATTGCGATGTGCTCGTAGCTATGAACCCTGCAGCCCTCATTGCTAACCGTAAATGGTTGAAGCCTTCGGCAACAGTCATCGTCGATGGCGATACTATGACCGAGGAGAATATCAAGAAGGCTGGATTCAAGACTCTCGACCCTATTGCAGAGCTTGAGCTTCAGGACTACAACGTAGTAATTCCTGACATCACCACTATGACCAAGGAGGCATTGAAGGACTCTGGCATGGACAATAAGGCGATGGTTAAGTGCAAGAATATGTTTGCTTTGGGTATCGTATTCTGGATGTACAACCGTCCTGATGACTACGCTAAGCGCTTCCTCGACTCAAAGTTTGCAAAGAAGAACCCAGCAGTTGCTGAGGCTAACAAGCGTGTTATCGAGGCTGGCTACAACTATGCAGCTAACACTCACCAGTTTGCAAACAACTATACAGTAGCACCTGCCGACCTTGAGAAGGGCGTATACCGCTCAATCAATGGTAACACAGCTACCGCTTGGGGTTTCTGCGCAGCAAGTGAGAAGTCGGGTCTTCCACTCTTCTGCGGCTCATACCCTATCACCCCTGCTACCGTAATCCTCGAGGAGCTTGCTAAGCGCAAGGATCTCGGCGTGAAGACCGTACAGGCTGAGGATGAGATCGCTGGTATCTGTACCTCAATCGGTGCTGCATATGCTGGTAACTTTGCTGTGACAACAACATCTGGTCCTGGTATCTCACTCAAGAGCGAGGCTATGGGTCTTGCTGTTATGGCTGAGCTTCCACTGGTTGTTGTTGATGTTCAGCGTGGTGGTCCATCTACTGGTCTTCCTACAAAGACTGAGCAGAGCGACCTTAACCAGGCACTCTATGGCCGTAATGGTGAGTGTCCTATGGTTGTTATCGCCGCATCATCACCAAGCGACTGCTTCCACTATGCATTTATGGCAGGTAAGATCGCTATGGAGCATATGACTCCTGTAATGCTTCTCTCTGACGGCTTTATCGCCAATGGTTCAGAGCCTTGGAAGATCCCATCAATGGCTGACTACCCAGCAATCGTGCCTCCTATTGTAGAGCCACGCGAGGGTGAGGAGTTTATGCCATACGCACGTAACGAGAAGCTCGCTCGTGGCTGGGCATTCCCTGGCAAGGAGGGTCTTGAGCACCGTATCGGCGGTCTTGAGAAGGATCATATCAAGGGTAGCATCTCGCACGATCCAAAGAACCACCAGGAGATGGTAACCACCCGTAAGCGCAAGGTTGAGCTTGTTGCCGAGGAGCTTCCAGAGTTGGAGGTGTTTGGTGCTGAGCAGGCTGATGTACTCGTTGTAGGTTGGGGCGGTACTCGTGGTCACCTCCACAGCGCTGTTACGCAGCTTCAGGAGGAGGGTAAGAGCGTTGCTCACCTCCACTTCAACTACATCTACCCTCTTCAGAAGGGTGTTGCCGAGATCTTGAAGCGCTACAAGCGAGTTGTCGTTTGCGAGCTCAACGAGGGTCAGTTTGCTGGTTACCTGCGTCAGCAGTTCCAGGATGTGACTATCGAGTCTTACGGCAAGACTGAGGGTCAGCCTTTCACCGTTATCGAGATTAAGGAGAAGGTAAACTCAATGTTGTAATAAAACACCACAAATAACTTAAAACTAAAAGAACTATGGCAGACTTTAAGTATACACCCGCTGATTTCAAGAGCGATCAACAGGTTAAGTGGTGTCCCGGCTGTGGCGACCACGCCATTCTTAACGCTGTACAGCGTGCAATGCCCGAGGTGGCAGACGCCCTCGGCAAGCCTCACAATAAGTTTACATTCGTGTCGGGTATCGGTTGCTCATCTCGCTTCATCTACTATATGAAGACCTTTGGCTTCCACACCATCCACGGTCGTGCTAACGCCATCGCAACAGGTATCAAGACCGCTAACCCCGACCTCTCGGTATGGGTATGTACTGGTGACGGTGACTCATTGGCTATCGGTGGTAACCACTTTATCCACGCCATCCGTCGTAACATCGACCTTAACGTAATCTTGTTCAACAACGAGATCTACGGCCTTACTAAGGGTCAGTACTCACCAACTACAAAGCTCGGCAAGATCACTAAGACCTCGCCATTCGGTACTGTTGAGAAGCCTTTCACCCCTGGTGAGTTGGTTATCGGCGCTAAGGGCACATTCTTCGCTCGTACTATCGACCAGGAGGTTATGCTAACGAAGGAGTGCTTGTTGGCAGCAGCTAAGCACAAGGGTATGGCCGTAACCGAGGCTTTGGTAAACTGTATGATCTTCAACGATAAGACTCACGCATTGTTTGCTAGCGACAAGGCTACTCGTGAGGAGCACACTATTGTGCTCAAGCACGGCGAGAAGATGCTCTTCGGCAAGGATAAGCAGAAGGGTCTTGTATTCGAGAATATGCGTCTTAAGGTAGTTACCGTAGGTGAGGATGGCTACACTATGGACGACGTATTGACTCACGACGCTAAGTGCGCTGACACCACGCTTCACTCAATGCTCGCAGCTATGAAGTATCCAGAGTACCCTGTGGCAGTGGGTGTTATTCGTGACGTAGACGACGAGAATGTTTACGACCAGCGTGTAGCAGCACAGGTTGAGGAGGTTAAGGCAACAGCCAAGATCAAGTGCGTTGATGACCTTCTCCGCTCGGGTCAGACTTGGGAGATTAAGTAATCTCATCTCGAGCCCCACAACGGAGGTGACTAAAAAGTTAATTAGCCACCTCCGTTTTGTACTGACCCCAAAAAGTTGGACAGATTATTAAATAGATTTATTGGTAAAGAGTTCGGTATTGCACCGGACTCTTTCCGTTTAATTTTAGTTTAATACGGTCGT
>JAFQTX010000029.1 GCA_017408825.1 Alistipes sp. | reverse complement strand
ACTACTATAATAACGACCGTATTAAACTAAAATTAAACGGAAAGAGTCCGGTGCAATACCGAACTCTTTACCAATAAATCTATTTAATAATCTGTCCAACTTTTTGGGGTCAGTACAAAAACGGAGGTGGCTAATTAACTTTTTAGTCACCTCCGTTTTGGCCTTAGTGAGCCTACTCCTTCTTCTTCGCTCCTTTTTGGCGGTCGTACTCCTCGGTAAGGCTGTGACCGATACGTACGGCTGTATCCTCAACTCGCTTGTAGGCATCTACCGTAGCACTCTCCACAGCCTTGTATCCACCCACTGCGGCACTCTCAATAGCTTTATAGCTACCCACAACACCCTTCTCAACTTTTGTATAGGCCTTAACAGCACCTGCTACAATTTTCTCTCCCTTTTTTGACATAATCGTATATCGTTTATATGTTTAAGTCGTATGGTGCAAAAGTAGGGCCTTTGGCATTGTAAGTAAAGTGCCGATAGTCGAAAATAGTGGAGTGATATTCCGACACACTTGCTTTTTATCGACTATTTTTCCTATCTTCGTGGAGTAATAGTCGAATTAGTGGTTGCGTATGACGCTTGCAAAGATTATTGAAGAGTATGTCGTGGGTGGTAGCCGTGGTACAGCCTATAGCATCGATGATGAGGTTTCGGTGATCGAGAATCCCTCGTTCGCCGTGCTCCCCAGCCACCCCTATCAGTCGCCCTTCACGGTGGCGGTATACTGTCGTTGTGGACGTGGCATAGGGCGTGTAAATGAGCGTAGCTATGCTCTTGAGGCTGGAGGTTTGTTTATTGTCCTCCCAGGGCAGATTAACGAACTTGTGCATCTTAGTGATGACTTTGAGGCTACATATCTGCTTATGACAGACAGTTTTACGGAGAGTCTGAGTATCAGCAATACATTTGATATGCGCAACATCATTAGGTCACGTCCCTATGCGTTACTCTCGGCACGTGCACGTGAGGCTGTCGAGGACTACTTCAAGATGGTGCGTAACACAATATCGGTGGAGGAGAACCCTCATCGTCTGGAGATCTTGCGTCTTATGACACGTGCCTTCTTTCTTGGCTTGGGATATTTTCTTCACGAGCATAGTGCGACAGAGGATGATAGTCATCAGACGAAGCTCACGTCGGCGTTTATCGAACTTGTTGAGAAGAACTATCGTAGGCATCGTGACCTGAAGTACTATGCCGAGCGTATGGGGCTTACACCCAAGTATATATCCACGATCGTCAAGGCCTCGAGTGGCCGCAGTGGTGTGCAGTGGATTGAGCGCTATGTTGTACTTGATGCCATCTCTCAGCTGCGCTCCACCGATCGTTCGATAAAGCAGATCGCCTACGACCTAAACTTCCCGTCGTTATCCTTCTTCGGCAAGTATTTTACACGTGTTGTTGGCATCTCTCCCGCAGCCTACCGCAAACAAGCCAAATAACAAAACGGAGGTGGCTAATTAACTTTTTAGTCACCTCCTTGGAGGAATTGTGTGTATAGATTATATAAAGTAATTATCCTATCAGTACTAAGAGTGCAATTAGTACTGCTCCTTCTCGTTGGGGAAGTCGCGGCTCTTCACGTCATCGACATAGTGGCCTACGGCCTCCGATATTGCTGTGCCCAGGTCGGCATAGCGGCGTAAGAAGCGTGGCGAGAAGGCTTGCGTGATACCGAGCATATCGTGTGCCACAAGCACCTGACCATCAGTATCACCACCAGCACCAATGCCGATAGTAGGAATGTGCAACTCACGAGATACTTGAGCGCCAAGCTCGGCAGGGATCTTCTCCAAAACCAGTGCGAAGCATCCAGCCTCCTCGAGAAGTCGGGCATCACGCATAAGCTTCTCGGCCTCGGCTTCGTCCTTGGCACGAACATTATACGTACCAAACTTATGTATCGATTGTGGCATAAGTCCGAGGTGACCCATAACGGGGATACCTGCCGACAAGATGCGATTTATCGACTCCAAGACCTCTTCTCCGCCCTCGAGCTTAACAGCATCAGCCTCAGTCTCTTTCATAATGCGCACGGCAGAGTCGAGGGCAAGCTTTGAGTTGCCCTGATAGGTGCCAAACGGTAGGTCTACAACGACCAATGCACGCTCCACGGCACGTACAACCGACTTGGCGTGGTAGATCATCATATCGAGGGTTATGGGCAGGGTAGTCTCGAAACCTGCCATAACGTTTGCTGCTGAGTCGCCAACAAGGATAACATCGACGCCCGCCTTATCAACAATCTTGGCCATCGAATAGTCGTATGACGTGAGCATAGCGATCTTCTCGCCACGCTGCTTCATCTCGGTAAGTCGTAGGGTGGTAACCGCCCTGAGTCTACTTTCTACTGACATACTGCGTTGTTTTGTAAATTTAACACAAAGTTAGCGATTAATCGCAAAAGTGCAAATTTTTATGCGCAGACAACGCATATAACATGCTCAACCTAAAAAAAATACCTATATATATTGTAAATTAAAAAAATAATACATACCTTTGTGGCGTTATTGAGTGGGAGAAAGGGGACGAGAGGTCCCCTTCTTTCGTAGATATAGGGTCCGAAAATATGGGGCACTGATTATTGGGTAAGGGTAAATTTTTTACGATATATGATTGAAGTTAAGAGAGTTATAGAAATTGCTGAGCGCCATCTCGAGGGTAGCGACATGTTTGTCGTGGAGTGCAAGATTACGCCTATGGGCGAGATTGAGCTCCTCGTAGACAGCGACACAGCAGTGAAATTGGAGGATTGCGCAGCCCTAAATCGTGCTATCGAGGCGGAACTCGACCGAGAAGTTGAGGACTACTCGCTGATGGTAGCATCGGCAGGCATTGGTTCAGAACTTAAGCTCCTACGCCAGTATCGTAAGATCATAGGTGGCTCGGTAGAGGTGCTACTCAAGGATGGTATCAAGATTTTGGCGAAGCTGACAGCAGCTAACGAGGAGGGCATCGAGCTTATGTACGAGGAGAAGCAGCTTGTCGAGGGAAAGAAGCGCAAGGTGACCGTAGAGGTGACCAAGAGTTACGAGTGGGAGGAGATTAAATATGTTAAGGAGTATCTCGACTTCAAGTAATTTTCGTGATAAAGGGCCATCTGCGGCGTCTGGCTTGTCGTTGAAATGCTCACATACGTCAGGTATGCTCCGCTTTCAACGTCTGCGACCAGCCCCCACATCTAACCCTTTCTGACGAAAATTTGGGTACGAGATTAAGGAGCTGACGAAGGAGGTTAAGGAATTTAAGGTGGTTAAGGAGACTAAGGAGGATTAGGGGGTCGAAAAAACTTTAGAGTAACTCCCTAAGTTCCCTAAACTCACAAAACTCTCTACATTCCCTACCTCACCTAAAACTCCAAAACCAAAACAACAAGAACAAAACAAAAACAAAATATATACAAAGATGAATTACGTTAATCTAATCAGCAACTTTGCTGAGTTTAAGGAGCTTAAGAGTATCGACAACACCACCCTTATTGGTGTGTTGGAGGATGTGTTCCGTCACGCTCTTCAGAAGCAGTTTGAGAGCGATGAGAACTTCGATGTTATCATCAACCCTGAGAAGGGTGACCTCGAGATTTGGCGCAACCGCACAGTAGTCGAGGATGGCGCAGTGGAGAACCCCAACACCGAGATTGCCGTGTCGGAGGTGAAGGCCATCGACGACTCGTATGAGATTGGCGACGAGTATGTCGATCAGTTCGACCTCTCGATGTTTGGCCGTCGTGCTGTGTTGTCGTTGCGTCAGAACCTTGCATCACGCATCCTCGACCTTGAGAAGGCTGCATTGTTCGAGAAGTACTCGGAGCGTGTGGGTGAGATCGTAACTGGCGAGGTGTACCAGGTATGGAAGAAGGAGGTATTGGTGCGTGACGACGAGGATAACGACCTATCGTTGCCTAAGAGCGAGCAGATTCCTAACGATTTCTACCGCAAGGGCGACACCATCAAGGCTATCGTGAAGTCGGTAGAGATGAACAACAATCAGCCACGCATCATCCTTTCGCGTACCGACAACCAGTTCCTCGAGCGATTGTTCGAGCAGGAGGTGCCCGAGATCTACGATGGTCTTATCACCATCAAGAAGATTGCCCGCATCCCTGGCGAGCGAGCTAAGGTTGCTGTTGAGTCGTACGACGACCGTATCGACCCAGTAGGTGCCTGCGTGGGTATGAAGGGCTCACGTATCTACACCATCGTGAAGGAGCTTCGCAACGAGAATATCGACGTGGTGAACTATACGGCAAACACCTCGTTGATGATCCAGCGCTCGTTGAACCCTGCAAAGATCTCATCTATAACCATCGATGAGGAGCGTAAGACAGCAGCCGTATACCTCAAGCCTGAGGAGGTGTCATTGGCTATCGGTAAGGGTGGCTTGAACATCCGACTATCAAAGCTACTCACAGGCTACGATATTGACGTATATCGTGAGATCGAGGAGGAGGACGTAGCACTTACAGAGTTCTCTGACGAGATCGAGGGTTGGATCATAGATGCCCTTAAGAGCGCTGGTTGCGACACCGCAAAGAGCGTATTGGAGCTCTCGGTAGAGGAGATTGCACAGCGTGCCGACCTCGAGCTTGAGCAAGCAGAGCAGGTGGTAGCCATCCTAAAGGCTGAGTTTGAGTAGTGTAAACGATTAACGAAAGGAGTTTTTGAATGGAGAATAACAAGAAGATAAGGCTTATACAGGTTGCTAAGGAGTTTAAGGTGGGCTTTAATACCCTCGCAGACTTCCTCCAGCAGAAGGGCTTGCAGAGCGACTGCTCGCCCTCGTCGCCTGTGTCGGCAGAGGTATATGCAGCATTAGAGAAGGAGTTTGGTGGCAACCGCAAGGCTGGTGGCGAGCGTGATGCTATACGTGAGCGCATCCAGCAGAAGGGTACTGTGAGCATCTCGTCGCAGAAGGAGCAGGACGACGATGTCGAGGAGGTGATCATCAAGAGTAATATGATCAGCGTCAAGGATGAGGTGCGTGGCCCAAAGATCTTGGGTAAGATCGACCTTAACCCTAAGAAGAGCGAGCCAGTGAAGGCTGAGCCTAAGCCTGAGCCAAAGCCAGAACCAGAGAGGGTCGTAGAGCCCGTAAAGAGTGAGCCTGTGGCTGTTGTTGAGCCAGAGCCTAAGGTGGAGAAACAGCCCGAGGTGGTAGCGCCAAAGCAGGAGGTGGTAGCGGCACAGGAGCCCGTGGCTGAGCCTAAGCGAGATAGCGTATTCCGCCCCGACATCGCACAGCTCGATGGTCCTAAGATCCTCGGCACGATGGACGTATCTAACATGATCCCTGGTGGCAAGCACAAGCGTAAGCGCCTGGAGAAGGAGAAGGTGAACGTGGCCAAGGAGGGTAAGAACGTACAAAAGAGTGATAAGGGCGACAAGAAGGGTGGCAACAACAACTCTAACAACGCTCAGCGTCAGCAGGGTGGTCAGCCTCAGCAGCCTAACAACAAGAAGAATAAGAAGCAGAAGCAGCAGCCAAAGCCTGTGCTACGTCCTGAGGTATCTGACGAGGAGGTATCAAAGCAGATTAAGGATACCTTGGCACGTCTTACGGCCAAGGGAACTAAGTCAAAGGGTGCTAAGTATCGTAAGGAGAAGCGTGAGGAGGTTCGTGAGCGCATGAACGAGGAGATCGAGCGCGAGGAGATGGAGCGTAGCGTACTTAAGGTGACAGAGTTTGTTACCGTAAGTGAGCTGGCCACCATGATGAACGTATCGCCAATGGAGGTTATCTCGGCATGTATGAACCTCGGCCTTATGGTATCTATCAACCAGCGTCTCGACGCTGAGGCCTTGGTGGTTGTTGCCGAGGAGTTTGGCTTCACCGTGGAGTTCGTATCGGTAGAGATCCAGGAGGCTATCGAGACAGATGTTGATAGCGATGAGGATCTTACACCACGTCCCCCAGTAGTTACAGTAATGGGTCACGTAGACCACGGTAAGACATCGCTTTTGGATAATATCCGTAAGACCAACGTTACGGCTGGCGAGGCGGGTGGTATCACACAGCATATCGGTGCTTACTCTGTAGAGCTCAACGGCCAGAAGATTACGTTCCTCGATACCCCTGGTCACGAGGCATTTACCGCAATGCGTGCCCGTGGTGCTAAGATGACCGACGTGGCTATCATCATCGTGGCTGCCGACGACAGCGTGATGCCTCAGACCGTGGAGGCTATCAACCACGCATCAGCAGCAGGTGTACCTATGGTATTCGCCATCAACAAGATGGATAAGCCTCAGGCAAATGCCGACCATATTCGTGAGCAGCTATCGCAGATGAACTACCTCGTGGAGGATTGGGGTGGTAAGTATCAGTGTCAGGAGGTGTCGGCAAAGAAGGGTATGAACCTCGACAAGCTCCTTGAGAAGGTGCTTCTTGAGGCTGAGATGCTCGAGCTTAAGGCCAACCCTAACCGCAAGGCTACAGGTGCTGTCATCGAGTCTATGTTGGATAAGGGTCGTGGCTATGTGGCTACAATCCTTGTGCAGAATGGTACATTGCGTGTTGGTGATGTGTTGCTCTCGGGTACATATACTGGTCGTGTTAAGGCTATGTTCGACGAGAATGGTAAGAAGGTTACCGAGGCAGGTCCATCGACACCTGTTCAGGTGCTCGGCCTTAATGGTGCACCACAGGCTGGTGACACATTCAACGTTATGGATGACGACCGCTCGGCACGTGAGATTGCAAACAAGCGTGAGCAGCTACAGCGTATGCAGGGTATCATGACCCAGAAGCATGTGACACTCGACGAGATTGGCCGTCGTATCGCTATCGGCTCGTTCAAGGAGCTTAACATCATCGTTAAGGGTGACGTGGATGGCTCTGTAGAGGCTATGACAGGCTCGCTCATCAAGCTCTCGAAGGAGACCGTGCAGGTTAATGTCATCCACTCTGCCGTAGGTCAGATTTCGGAGTCAGACGTACTGCTCGCTGCAGCCTCAAATGCCGTTATCGTCGGCTTCCAGGTGCGCCCTTCGGCTGCCGCACGTAAGGCTGCCGAGAAGGAGCAGATCGATATCCGCCTCTACTCGATCATCTACGATGCTATCAACGAGATTAAGGATGCTATCGAGGGTATGCTCGAGCCTGTGATGAAGGAGGAGATCGTATGCTCTACCGAGGTTATGGAGACCTTCAAGATCTCGAAGGTGGGTACTGTTGCCGGCTGTATCGTGCGTGAGGGTAAGATGCAGCGCAACACCTCGATACGTGTTATCCGTGATGGTATCGTAATCTACACCGGTAAGCTCGGCTCATTGCGCCGCTTCAAGGACGATGTGAAGGAGGTTACCGTAGGTCAGGATTGCGGTCTTAACATCGAGTCGTACAACGATATTAAGGTTGGCGATATCATTGAGGGATATGAGCAGGTAGAGGTAAAACGCAAATAATTTTGTTGTGATAAGGGGGCATCTGCGGCGTCTGGCTCATTGCCCCGAATGGGGAAATACCTCAAGTATGTCCCCATCCGAGTCAATTTCGACCAGCCTCACAGCTGCCACCCTGCTGACAACAAGACCCTGCCTTATGATAAGGTAATAAAACGACACAAACAATTTAACCTAAAATAAAGCTTAAAGACATGAACAACATTAAGTTTACAACTGCAGCTGAGGCTGTTAAGTGTATCAAGTCGGGTGATCATATTCACCTTAGCTCTGTGGCATCTGCACCCCAGTGCCTTATCAAGGCTATGTGCGACCGTGGTCGTAACGGCGAGTTCAAGGATGTTCACATCCACCATCTTCACACCGAGGGTCCTGCACCTTATGCAGATCCTGAGTTCGAGGGCGTATTCCAGCTCGACTCATTCTTCGTCGGTGGCAACGTACGTAAGGTAACTCAGAGCGGCTATGCCGATTATATTCCAATCTTCTTGAGCGAGACTCAGAAGCTCTATCGTTCGGGCGCTGTGCCTTGTAACGTGGCGATGATTCAGGTATCTCGCCCCGATAAGCATGGCTACGTATCTCTCGGTACTTCGGTAGATGCTACCTTGGCAGCTGTTGAGTGCGCTGACTATGTTATCGCAGTTGTAAATAAGTACGTTCCACGTTCGTTTGGTGACGCTATGATTCACTCATCAAAGATTAACTTCTTCGTTGAGGATGACCAGCCACTCGAGGAGGCACACTTCACTGCTCCTAACGAGGTGGAGACAAAGATTGGTAACCTCTGCGCAGGCCTTATCGAGGATGGTGCTACACTCCAGATGGGTATCGGTGCTATTCCTAACGCTGTACTTGCTCAGCTCGGTGGCCACAAGAACCTTGGTGTTCACACCGAGATGTTTGCCGATGGCGTGCTTCCTCTCGTTGAGAAGGGCGTAATCAACGGCGCATTGAAGAACATTGATAAGGGTAAGATGGTATCTACCTTCTTGATGGGTTCTCAGAAGGTATATGACTTTATCGACGACAACCCAGGTGTATTGATGATGGACGTAGGCTATACCAACGACCCATTCGTAATCGCTAAGAACGATAAGGTTACCGCTATCAACTCTGCTCTTCAGGTAGATATCACTGGTCAGGTGTGTGCAGACTCTCTCGGCCGTAAGTTCTACTCAGGCGTAGGTGGTCAGGTAGACTTTATCTATGGTGCATCGCTCTCTAAGGGTGGTAAGGCAATCATCGCTATGCCTTCAATTACCAATAAGGGTGTGTCAAAGATCTCAGACGTATTGACTGAGGGTGCGGGTGTTGTTACCACACGTAACCACATCCACTGGTTCGTAACCGAGAATGGTGCTGTTGATCTCTATGGCAAGAGCCTTCAGGAGCGTGCCCGTTTGATTATCTCTGTGGCTCACCCATCAGCACAGGAGGCTTTGGATGAGGCAGCGTTCAACCGTTACGGCTCGCACCACCACTATGTTAAGGGTTATATGTCAAAGTAATGCTTTGATGTAGGACATTGCATAACTCAAGGCTTTCTCTTCGGAGAAGGCCTTTTTGATTTCGAAACCAAAGAGAATTTAGAGAATTTAAGGAGTTTAGGGAAATCAACTTAATAGCATTAAACTCTCTATATTCCTTAAACTCCCTAATATCCCTATACTCCTTAAACAGCCTATTTCGCCCTTCGCTCTACACGCATACGGTGCATTTTCTCTTTGAAGCCTCCCTCATCAAGAAATTGTTCAGAAAGCGAAGCAAGGAGTTTGTGCAGCAGATAGTCCTCCTGCTTGAGTAGTATGATTGCCATATTGGCGACCGTGTCAAGAGGGCGGGATTTTGCAATGTCTAAAATTGATTGATTGCTACCGTCACTGCCAAGCTTGCGCATTGCAACAAACTTGTCTGAGTCATTACACCATTGCTCATAGCCATTAACACGCAGATAGTCCTCATAATCAGCCAATAGCTCCTTGAAACTTGCTTTGGCAACATTGATAAGTTTGATACCCATCTCGATTGAGGTTTCTATATCTGCATTACCTTCAATAATATTTTGCTTGCCAGAGCGTGCTGCTTGAACCATCTGATCTATTGTTCGGTTGCCACGCTCAAATGCCGAATATGCGAAGTGACAGGTTATGTCGTATATTAGCTCTGCCTTACGATAACATATAAGATTTCTATGATCTCCTTGTGACTTTATTAGAGTTGCTTCTTTCATAGGCCATCCTTTTTTACAAATATACAAAAAAATAGAGAATTTAGGGAGATTAGTGAATATAGTGCTAAACTTTAATTTCCTTAACCTTCTTAAATTCATTAAACTCTCTATTTCTTTGCTCAATCAAAAATAAATTTCTAAATTTGTAGTGCAATCCTCGGATTGCAGACATATTTATTAGTGAAAGTGTTTCGCTAATCCTTAAAAGAAAATGTGGAAGTTTTCAATGCACAAGGATAACGAATGCTTACATCACTTGTATTGGTATGCTTCGTCGGCACGTTCTGTGTCTACTCCACATACTGTACAGGTGTGGAGTATTGTTTATTTGTGCATAGGTCTTTCCACAACCTTCTTTTAGATAAACGAACATCTCCACACTTTCTTTTTTATACTAACCCGTCGTAGGAGGTGAGATGGAAACGAAAATTATCTGTTATGAAAAGGTTATTAGTTTCATTATCACTATGTTTGCTATGTAGTTGTTCTGCCCATCTATATAATACGAGCAATCATAATATATCTGAAACTCAAGTAGTTTTGGACAAAGCAAACTTTACAGTAATTGGAACAGTCAGTGGCAGTGCAAGTTCAAGCTATATTATTGGTATTGGAGGACTGTCACAGAAATCGCTAAAAGGTAATGCTGTAGCAAAAATGTATGAAAACGCTAATTTAACAGGTTCTCAAGCTATTATCAATGTTACTTTCAAACAGAGAGTTTCTAGTATATTGATATATAGTGAAATTGAATATACTGCATCAGGAACTATTGTCGAGTTTTTCGATGGAGAGAGACCTATTGTACCTTCTAAGACTGTAGCTGTTCAAAAAGAGGACTTAGAAGAAGATGCAATAGACACAGCAGAAGAACCTATTCAAGAAAAGTATATTGTATCTAAAAGAGATAATAATGGCACATGGTACGATGCAATAGAATATTGCAAGACCTTAGGCGAAGGGTGGATACTCCCTAACAAAGAGCAAATAGATTATATATGTAAAAATTCTAATATAAAATTTAGCAATTGCTGGACTGCTACTGAAGTTAATGACAATAAAGCAAAAGCATACTATAGAGGATATGCACCCACTAATATGACTATGCTAAAGTCTACCAATAACATAGGCATTATCGCAATAAAAGTAGTAGATAACGATGTTATTGAGTAAATTAATTATACATTTGAGTCATTAATGTTAGAGAAACTAAAGGCTTCCCGAAGGAAACCTTTGTTGCTTTTAACATAGTGGTGGTAGACCCAAAACACCTTTTGTGTTACCTATCCCCCCCACCCCTCTGTAAAGGGGGCTTATTTCTGTTGTCGCTATCTGTATCCCTGCACTACGCAGACGAAAAATTGGTCTTACCGCTTGAAAAGGCTTAGAAGCTGTTTTGAATTTTATTGAAAGAGTTTGTTCGTTGCTGCAAAAGATAGTTTCGACTTCTTTGAGGCTCATTTCGGCAACTTTTCATTTGTGATAATTGGAAATAGTCCACTATTACCTGCATACCCCAAATGAAAATTTACACGAAATTAGCTCTCAAATAATCTCGAAATAAAATTCAAACAGCTTCTAAATTCGTTCGGTTTTCAGTGCTGAAATGAAAATTTATTTTAATATTTCATCGATTTGACATAATCGTTTGAAGAATAAACACTTGAAGTTATTTTGAAAAGAGCGAAGTAACGATTTGGGAATCGTGCGAATTTCTGCGGTTTGCGGTAGCAATACTCTCAAATAACTCTTGTACGACAAAGGTATAATAATTTTCGCAAATGCAGTTATTATACCTTTGATTTTTCATAATTGCCTTAAACTTTCAAACTATCTCTATCAAGCAGGAACTCATAGATGTTCATAAATACCACACCGTTTTCATCTTGATACCGTTTTATTGGGTCTTCGGTAATTACAAACTTTTGGAAACTATCCGATATATGCGTTAGTGAACGTAGTTCCTGTTCCCGTTTTTCT
>JAFQTX010000028.1 GCA_017408825.1 Alistipes sp. | reverse complement strand
CGTGAGTTGCGAAAGTATATTAACTACTATAATAACGACCGTATTAAACTAAAATTAAACGGAAAGAGTCCGGTGCAATACCGAACTCTTTACCAATAAATCTATTTAATAATCTGTCCAACTTTTTGGGGTCAGTACAAGCTTGCAAGGGCTATTATTACTTGCCAAGACCCATCTGGTCGATAAGAGCCTGAGTCTGTGGCTTATGACCACGGAAGTTTACGTACAAGATCATAGGGTGCTCGTGGCCGCCCTTCTCCAAAACCTCTGTACGGAACTTGTCGGCAACCTCCTTAGAGAAGATGCCCTTCTCCTTGAAGTAAGAGAATGCATCGGCAGCAAGTACCTCAGCCCACTTATAGCCGTAGTAGCCAGTGGCGTAACCACCGCTGAAGATGTGTGTAAAGGCTGGGCCCATAGCTGTGCCATCAACCGCAGGAAGCACCTGAGTAGGAGCGATAGCCTTGTTCTCGAATGCCATCACGTCGCCAGTGTAAGGCTCGGTGATTGTGTGCCAAGCCATATCGAGCATACCGAACGATAGCTGACGGATGTTGAAGTATGCAGCAAGGTAGTTCTTGGCAGCAACCAACTTCTCGATAAGCTCTGCTGGCATAGCCTCGCCAGTCTGGTAGTGCTTAGCCCAGAGGTCGAGATACTCCTTCTCGGTAGCCCAGTTCTCCATAATCTGTGATGGGAGCTCTACGAAGTCACGCTTAACAGATGTGCCATTGATCGACTCATACTTACCCTGTGCGAGGATGCCGTGAAGACCGTGGCCAAACTCGTGAAGGAAGGTGGTGAACTCGTCGAATGTGAGTAGCGATGGAGTGTTAGCCGTAGGCTTGGTAAAGTTCATAACGAGCTGTACCAATGGACGCTGCTCCTCGCCATCCTTGATGCTCACGCCACGGAACTCGGTCATCCAAGCGCCCTGACGCTTCGATGCACGTGGGAAGAAGTCGAGGTAGAGAACTGCCATAAGCTTATTATCAGCGTTGCGAACCTCGTAAACAGTAGCCTCTGGATTATAGGTCTCGATATTATCTACCTGGGTGAATGTTAGACCATAGAGCTTGTTAGCAAGCATAAAGACAGCCTCCTTAGCGTTCTCGAGCTTGAAGTAAGGCTTGATCTGCTCATCGTTGATAGAGTACTTCTCCTCCTTATACTTCTCGTTGTAGTAGCTCCAGTCCCAAGGCATAAGCTCGCCCTCGAAGCCGAGTGAGTGTGCATACTCGGTAACGGCCTTAACATCCTGGTGAGCGTAGTTGAGCGTAGCTACGCATAGCTCATTGAGGAAGCCTGTAACGGTTGAGCGGTTCTCAGCCATACGATCCTCGAGTACGTAGTCGGCATAGCACTCGTAGCCGAGCAACTGAGCGATCTTAAGGCGAAGCTCAGTGATGCGACGGATGATCTCAAGGTTGTCGGTCTCGCCACCGATGCCACGGGTGTTATATGCACGGTAGAGCTTCTCCTTGAGGTCACGCTGCGATGAGTAGGTCATAAATGGTGAGTAGCTTGGTGCCTGAAGTGTCACGGTCCAGCCCTGCTCGCCACGTGCCTCAGCCTCGGCTGCAAGACCCTCCTTCACGAACTCAGGGAGCTCCTCAACCTGCTTTGCATCGGTGATGTTGAGTGCGAAAGCATTTGTTGCTGCCAAAGCATTCTGGCCAAACTTGAGTGTAAGCTCTGAGAGCTCTGCTGAGTACTTGCGATAGAGCTCCTTGTTCTCGCCCTCGAGAAGTGCGCCCGAGCGCTCGAAGCTCTTGTAGCTCTCCTCCAAAAGCTGCATATCCTCCTTGTCGAGGTTAAGCTCTGAGCGCTTGTCGTAAACGGCCTTTACACGCTTGAAGAGCTCTGGATTGAGCGAGATGTCGTTGCCAAGTTCGGTGAGTTTTGGAGTAACATTAAGAGCGATCTGCTGCATCTCCTCCGACGTGTCAGAGTTGTTAAGCACAAAGAATACGCCCGACACACGGCCAAGAAGCTCTCCAGACTGCTCCATAGCTAAGATTGTGTTCTCGAAGGTAGGCTCCTCGGGATTGTTGATGATAGCCTCAATCTCCTTGCGGTTCTCCTCGATAGCATAGTCGAAGGCTGGCTCGTAGTGCTTAAGCTCGATCTTCGAGAATGGAGGTGTCTGGTAAGGTGTATTCCACTCCTGGAGTAGAGGGTTGTTAGCAGGATCGTCGCTCTGTGTGCCACAACCCGCAAGACCCATAGTCAATGCTGACATAATGATTACTAATTTTTTCATAAATGTTTAATTATTTTTAGGTAAATCTTCATCGGTTAGTTGTTGCCCCTCTTCACTGGCGCCTTCGTCGTTGGTTGAGGCTGCTGTGGAGTGCGTATCTGAGGTTTTTGGCTCGCTGCACCCTTGGTTGTTGGCTTCACCGCTGGACGTTGCATCGTAGGTTTTTTGCCCCCAGCAATGGGAGCGCTACCTGGACGAAGCTGTGGTGTATTGCTTGGCTTATCAACGGTTGGCTCCTCCACAACGGGCTCTGGCTCCTTCCATAGACCTCGTGCCTTAAGCATAGGCTTCTTATCGGGAGCTGCGCCACGGAACTTGCGATACATATCCATGCCGGGCTTCTGACCTCCCTGTGCCAGAAGGTCGTAGCGGAAGCTGTTTGCAAGATCCTTGTCACAGATGTCACGTCTCTCTTTGAAGGCTGCAAAGGCATCCTTGTCGAGGACCTCTGCCCAGAGGTAGAAGTAGTAGCCCGATGAGTAGCCACCATTGAAGATGTGTGAGAAGTAGGTATAGCGATAGCGAGGCTCAATCTGTGGGAATAGACCACGTTTGCCTGCAAGGTTCTGCTTCTCAAACTCTACAACATCAAAGTCCTTAGGCATCTCCTCCAAGGTGTGAATGTCCATATCTATGAGTGCTGCTGCTGCCAACTCGGTGGTGATAAAGCCCTGGTTGAAGAGCGATGCCTTCTGGATACGTGAGATAAGACGGTCGGGAATTACCTCGCCGTTGCGATAGTGTGTAGCGTATGTTTTGAGAATCTCTGGCTCGAAAGCCCAGTTCTCCATGATCTGTGATGGTAGCTCGACGAAGTCACCCTCGACCTCTGCCAAACCACGATACTTAACATCGGCAAAGAGGAAGTGTAGAGCGTGGCCAAACTCGTGGAAGAGTGTTTCAGCCTCGTCGAACGTGAGTAGCGATGGGGTATCACCAACTGCGGGTGTGAAGTTGCAAACGATGCCCACTACAGGTGTGCGGCGCTTGCCATTCTCGTAGCGTTGCTCGCTGAAGTAGCCACACCACGCACCGCCACTCTTAGTCTTGCGTGGGTATGGGTCGAGATACAATACGCCGAGCTTAGAGTCGTCAGTGTCGATAACCTCGTATGTTGTGCACTCTGCGTGGTAGCGAGGTGCTACTACGGGGCGGAATGTGATGCCGTAGAGGCGGTTAGCAAGTTGGAACATACCGTTGCGTACGTCGTCGAACGAGAGGTACTGGCGTATAGCATCCTCGTCGAGCTGATACTTCTGCTTGCGCACCTTCTCGGCATAGTGCCACCAATCCGAGCGCTCGAACTCCTCATTGGGGTGCTCCTTCTCAAAGATAACCTTCATCTCCTCAAGCTCTGCCTTTGCCGATTTGAGAGCTGGCTCCCACACCTCGTCGAGGAGCTTATATACAGCCTCGGGCGAGCCCGACATCTGGTCGGCAGTCACAAAGTGTGAGTACGACTTGTAGCCGAGCAGCTGGGCCTTCTCGATACGCAGTGCAGTCATCTTCTCAACGATCTCCTTGTTATCCTTATCGTTGTTGTTATTGCCACGCATAAGGTAGCCATCGTAGAGCTTGCGTCGAAGCTCACGATCCTTAGAGTGGGTGAGGAATGGCAACATACTTGGCTTGTCAAGCGTAAATACGAAACTGCCCTCCTTGCCCATACTCTTTGCAGCCTCCTCGGCCTGTTTACGTAGGCTCTCGGGGAGGTCAGCCACCTGCTGAGCATTTAGCTCGAGGTAGAACGAGCTATTCTCCGAGAGTAGATTGTTGCCAAAGCGGATGGTGAGTGCCGAGAGCTCAGCGTTAATCTGCATCAGGCGCTCCTTCTTCTCTGCGTCGAGCTCAGCACCCGAACGCACAAACTTGTTGTAGGTCTTCTCCAGAAGGCGAGACTCCAACTCTCCGAGCTTAAGTTCGGCACGGCGGTCGTATACAGCCTTGACACGCATAAACAACGAGTCGTTGAGCATAATGGCGTTGTAGTGCTCCTCGAGCTTTGGCATCATCTTGTTCTGTACCTGCTGCATCTCCTCGTCGAGGTCCGATGCCGAGAGCATGCCGAATACGTTGTTGATGTCGGCGAGTTTGATGCCAGAGTTGTCGAGGGCGAGGATTACGTTTTCGAAGGTAGGCTCTTCGGTAGAGCGTACGATAGCCGTAATCTCGTCGTTGTGCATCTTCATGGCGATCTCCATCGCTGGCTCGAAGTGCGAGCTACGAATTTGGTCGAATGGTGGGATGTTGTAATCTGCGCTCCACTCGTCGAGTAGAGGGTTGCCACCCGATACTGTCGTAGTCTCCTGACACGAATAATTCATCGTTATTGCAAACATTAGTGATAATAATACAAAAAGGCGTTTCATCTATAGTATTTTTTAATTAACTTTGCAAAGTTAAAAAAATTATGGATGCTATGCAACTATTTTATGCTCCCGAGATAACATTGCCTCGTTACACGCTTCCTGAGGAGGAGTCGAAGCACTGCGTAAGGGTGCTTCGTATGGAGCCTGGCGACGAGCTCCATCTGACCGATGGACGAGGTTCTATGTATCGCTGTAAAGTGGTGGATGCCAACGCAAAACGTTGTACGGTAGAGGTGGTAGAGCATATGCCCGAATACCAGAAACCCGACTACGAACTCACGATGGCCGTAGCCCCCACAAAAATTATCGATCGCTTCGAGTGGTTTTTGGAAAAAGCTACCGAGGTGGGCATATCAGAGATATACCCAATCGAGTGTGAGCACAGCGAGCGCCGCCAGATTAAACACGACAGAGAGCTTAAGGTCGTAACCTCGGCCGTGAAGCAGTCGCTTAAGGCCTATCACCCCGTGTTGCACGATATGACGCCGGTGCGTGATGTAGTCTCGATGCCGTTCGATGGCGAAAAGTTTATCGCCCACTGCAACTCAGCTCTCGGCGAGCGTGAGTATCTGGGCAAATTGCTAAAAAAAGGGGGCAAGGTGTTAATTTTAATTGGCCCAGAGGGTGATTTTTCGCCAGAAGAGATTACCTTTGCGCTCCAAAATGGTTTTAAGCCGATCTCGCTGGGGCGTGAGAGGCTACGTACCGAGACTGCTGCGGTGGTGGCCACGGTGGTTACGGCGACCATTAATAAGATGTAAAAGATTGATTATAAATCATTACTACCCAATACTATAGCATTATGTATTTTTACACATTGTTGGCGGCTCTATTGGCCGTAGTGCTCATATTTGTTGCACCGCTGCGTGCAAAGGTGTGGGTGGCTGCGTCGCTCATCGGGGCCTCGGCCATCGGTGCACTCTATCTTGTGGTGGCAACTCTCCTCGGAGGCGAGATCACCCTTGCAAGGTTCTCGACCGACTTTTTCGGCGCTGAGCACATCACGGTAGATGCACTCTCGGCACTCTTTTTAGCTATTATTGCTATCGCCTCGGTGGCTACTGTGGTCTACTCGCGTGGATATGTCGAGGGCTACTTCAAGCGTTTCTCGGCGGCACACATCTCGCTACACTACACCTCGCTTGTTATGCTCGTGGTGTCGATGATGCTTGTGGTAATGTCGAGTGGTGGTTTCTCGTTCCTCTTCTCGTGGGAGCTGATGACCATTGCCTCGTTCATCCTGATACTCTTTGAGGCCGACCGTCAAGACGTTCGTCGTGCAGCACTTAACTATCTGGTTATGATGCATATCGGCTTTATGTTCCTCGTGGCGGGTTTTGTACTTCTGTACAACGTTACCGGCTCGGCAAACTTCGCTGCCGTAGAGTGTTATTTCAAGGTGGCTAAGCCACTGCCGCTATTCATCATCTTCTTCATCGGTTTCGGTATGAAGAGCGGTCTGTTCCCAATGCACATATGGTTGCCAGAGGCCCATCCCGCAGCTCCATCGCACGTGTCGGCAATAATGTCGGGTGTGATGATTAAGACGGGTATCTACGGTATTTTGCGTCTGCTTCAGGCAATTGACCACGATACGGAGTTACTCTACTCGATAGGTCTTATCGTGCTTCTCTCGGGTATCATAACGGGTCTTTGGGGTGTTATCCTGGCGGCTATGCAGAACGACATTAAGCGCCTTTTGGCATACTCGAGTATCGAGAATATCGGTGTGATACTCATCGGTTTAGGTATTGCTGCTGTGGGCCACGCTGCGGGTAGCAATCTTATCGGTATGTGCGGTATGTGCGGTGCTCTACTCCACGTGGTAAATCACTCGCTGTTCAAGACTATGTTGTTCTTCAGTGCTGGTAATATCTACTCGAGGATGCACACCACGGCGATGAACCAGATGGGAGGCTTGGCAAAGCATATGCCTGTCACAGCGATACTTATGCTCTTCGCAACGCTGGCTATCTGCGCACTGCCTCCGCTCAATGGTTTTGTGTCGGAGTTGCTTATCTATATCGGAATGTTCAATGGTGTGAGCGATGGCCACGAGGTGCTCTACTCGATTGGTGGTATCATAGCACTCTCGCTCATTGGTGGTATTGTGGTTCTCGCCTTCTCGAAGCTCTATGGCGTTGTATTCCTCGGCTCACCTCGCTCGACACACGTTGCCGAGAGTACGGAGGTTGATAGTCAGCGAATTGTGGCTATGGCACTGCCTGCTGTGTTTATACTCATAATAGGTCTATTGCCACAGTATGCCATTCGTCCGATAGCGCTTGTTGCCGAGGCGGTTACTGGTAATAGTAGCGTGGTAGCCATAGGGTCGTTTATCCCAACGCTCACAACGCTAAGCTACGTGGGTGTAATGCTTATCTTGGTCGTTGCGCTTCTCTACGTCATAAAGCGTCGAGCACAGCTTAAGCGAAAGATTGAGAGCGGCCCAACGTGGGGTTGTGGCTTTACTGCACCAAATATCCGTATGCAGTACACTGGCGAGTCGTTCTCCGAGGGTTTGGAGAATATCGGCCGTCCGTTGATGAAGGATATGGTCGATGGTCGTTCGGTGGATAAGAGTGAGATATTCCCCTCGCAGCACAACTACGACGTGCGCCATAAGGATAAGGTGGACTCGCTATTGGGTCAGTGGTGGGTGCAGCTTATGCACCGTATAAACAAGTTTGTTATGCGCCTGCGTACAGGTCGTGTGAATAACTATATCACCTTTGCACTGGCGTTCCTTGCCGTAGTGCTCCTGCTTAGTGTCATTGGAATTTTGTAACCCGTAAATATTGACGAACGTATGTTGGTAAGACTACTTAACACACTACTTATGATTGTTGTGGCGCTCTCGATTACGGGTGTCATCAACCGAACACGTGCCCTTCTGGCAGGCCGCAAGGGCATACGTTTCTTCCAGCACGTCTATAACGTGCGACTGCTTTTGCGCAAAGGTGCGGTATACTCACCAACCACCACCGTACTCTTTCGCATAGCCCCTTGTGTCTATCTCGGAGCTGCTATTATCGCCTTCTTGTTTATCCCTATCGCCGACCTTGAGCCAGTGCTCTCGTTCCATGGCGATATCATCCTTGTGGCCTATCTCTTGGCGCTATCACGCATCGCTATTGTACTTGCTGCGCTCGATACTGGTAGCTCGTTCGAGGGTATGGGCGCTGCACGTGAGGCTCTTTATGGCGCTCTGGTTGAGCCTGCACTGATGATGGGACTTGCGACATTTGCCCTCTTCTGTGGCTACTCGTCGTTTGCCGACATCTTCTCTACGGCTCAGGAGATGAACACCAACCTCACGATCGTAATGTTGTTGTTGGCCTACGTGTTCCTCATCATTATGATTATCGAGTCGGGACGTGTGCCTGTGGATGATCCTCGCACCCACCTCGAGCTTACGATGATTCACGAGGTTATGTGTCTCGACTACTCGGGTATCGACCTTGCGATGATTAACATTGCTGGCTGGCTGAAGAATGCCATCTGGGCCGTTATTGCCGCAAATGCCGTGTCGGTAGTTATGTGCTTCCACTGGGAGTTTGCCACACCATTGGCAATCTTCGGTACTGGCATCACGATTGGAGCTATCGAGTCGTTGCGTGCACGTAATAAACTCTCACGCAACATCACCTACATCCTCACCATCGTGGCGATGTCGGCACTCGTACTGCTTACAGGTTTCCTCCTTTATCAAAATATCGACATCTAACGACTATGGTACTATCGTTCATAATACTCTACGTGCTGACGCTTATCTATCTCTCGATAGCCGACCGCTTCAGCAACCATACAACAATCATTGCCATCCAGGGTCTATTACTCTTCGGTATTGCTATGGCACGTCTTCACGAGTATCACCCCGTGGAGCTTAGTTTCATCATCGTCGAGACACTTGTGTTTAAGGCTATTGTGATCCCTGCAATCCTTTTGCGTGTGATTAAGAAGACCAAGATCAACCGCATACACTCCTCATCGACGCAGTTTGGTGCGCTCGTGATGTCGATCTTGGCACTTATAGCAAGTTGTACGATAACCTACTATATGGCTGATAATCGTACGGATATGATATTCTTCGGTGTGGCGCTATACGCCTTGCTCTCGGGACTTATCCTTATCGTGCTGCGTAAGCGAATATTTGCCCATCTTGTAGGTTTCCTCGTCATCGAGAATGGCGTATTCCTCTTCTCGATGGCTATCGGTGTTGAGCTGCCAATGCTTATCAACCTTGCGATTATGCTCGATATCCTTATCTCGATTCTTATCCTCGGTATGTTCCTTCGCCGTATGGACGACGATATGCACACCGACGAGTCGGATGCTCTCACCTCGATAAAAGATTAATGCTATGCTGACATATATTATTGTATCACTACTTTTGGCCGTCGCACCACTTGTTGTGCGCACGGAGCGAGCATCGAACGTCATCTCTGCGCTCTTCTTCTTGGTGCAGGTGGCCGCCATTGCCCTTGTTTTCATATTTAAGTTGCAGGATAGCGTTATGCTCTCGGTGTTCCGTGCCGATACTATGGCCCTGCTCTTCCATATACTTATGACCGTGGTGTTGGGTTTTACCTTGGTACATTCGTCGTCGTACTTGCGTGCCGAGGGTGTCAGCGCACGCTCCTATAAGGCATACTATACACTGCTTATGTTGTTGGCCGTGGCCATCACGTGTGTCTACTACTCGGATAATGTGGCTATGACCTGGGTGTTCCTCGAGGCTACGACAATCTGCTCGGCAGGTATCATCTACCACCGTGAGTTCAAGCAGTCGTTGGAGGCTACGTGGAAGTATATCTTTGTTTGCTCTACGGGTATCGCAATGGCCTACCTCGGTATCTTGCTCCTCTCGACAGTGGCGGAGCATGGTGCTTTGGACTACGCTGCGCTCAAGAGTGTTATCGCAAATGGCAACCCTCTATATCTAAAGGTGGCATTCTTGCTTATTGTCGTAGGTTATAGCTGTAAGATGGAGATCTTCCCACTCTATACCGTGGGTGTAGATGCCAACTACGCTGCCCCTGCCCCCGCCTCGGCATTTATCTCTACGGCACTTGTAAATGCGGGCTTTGTCTCGATTATGCGTATCTATACGCTCTATTCTGGAGCTATCGAGGTGTTTGAGTGGGCCCGCCACGTACTCATACTCATCGGCGTGTTGTCGTTGGCCGTAGGTGCTATGTTCCTGCGCCGAACAAACAACTACAAACGTTTTCTGTCGTACTCGACAGTGGAGAATATGGGTATTGTGGCTATCGGTATGGGTATCGGTGGAGTAGCGCTTTGGGCCGCAGTATTCCACGTGGTGTGTCACACGTTGGTCAAGAGTTCGATGTTCTTCCAGGTGGGCATCATGCACCATATATACGATAGTGATAGTATCAACCGCCTGGGCAACTATATGAATATCAATCGTGTTGGTGCTATTGGCTTTATCGTGGGTACGCTTGTGTTGCTGGCCTTCCCTCCATCACCACTCTTTGTGTCGGAGGTTATGATCTTCTCCGAGATTGTGTCGGTGGGTAGCTGGTGGTTGCTGGTGACGATGCTTGTGCTTATGTGTGTGGTCATCTACGCCATTTGGTCACGAACGCTGCGTCTTGGCTACCACTCTAACCAGGATGAGTTGCACCTCTCGGCCGTAAATCGCCGTCTGTCGTACTTTGCTGCCATATTGGTTGTGCTGGCCATTGTGCTTGGTGTGTGGCAGCCCGAGATATTGAAGAGTGCTATTGATGAAATCGTAAACCTCTAAGTCGAGCTATGAAACTATACCATATAACAAATAATACCGCCTCGGCAGTGGCTATCTCGGATATCCCTGAGGTAGACTATATGGAGCTATATCGTGATCTTGAGGAGCGTATGACCTCGGAGAGTTACCACGTGGCTCACTACTTCGCTACGGAGATTGACCGAGGTCTTAAGTTCTATATCATCCTGCTCAATGATGAGAGTTCGGAGGTGCTGATCTCGTCGTTTGTGCCCGACTACTACGCTGAGGGTCTTGCCTCGCTCACGGCTATCCACGCCCAGTTCCATCCCTTTGAGCGTGAGATCAACGAGCTCTATGGCGTGCCATTCCATAACCACCCTTGGATGAAGCCACTGCGCTTCTCGCACGATAGGCGCAACAAACTCTCGACGATGGATACCTATCCATTCTACACTATCGAGGGCGACGAGCTTCACGAGGTGAACGTTGGTCCTATCCACGCAGGTATCATCGAGCCGGGTGCTTTCCGCTTTATCTGCAATGGCGAGCAGGTGCTTCACCTCGAGATAGCCCTTGGCTACCAGCACCGTGGTGTTGAGGGGGAGATGATTCGTGATGACAACCGTCTGCGTCAGACGCTTATTGCAGAGTCTGTGGCGGGCGACACGGCCGTAGGTCACGCTACGGCATATGCCGAACTCGTAGAGAAGCTCAGCGATAAGGTTGTGGATCAGAATCTTAAGCTCGAGCGTATGATCGCCATTGAGCTTGAGCGTATAGCAATGCATATTGCCGATACGGGAGCTTTGGGTACGGACATCGGCTTCCAACTCTATCAAGTAGCTTGCGAGGCATTGCGCACGGTCACTATCAACACTACACAGGCGTGGTGTGGTAATCGCTTTGGTAAGAGCCTGATACGTGCCTTTGGTACTAACCACCCACTCACCGAGGCAAAGTGTGAGCTTATACGTAAAAATATAGCGGATGTGCGCCGTAGATATGAGGAGCTACGTAGCGATATCCTCGACGACCATACGCTTCTTGCTCGTTTCGAGCAGTGTGGCCTTGTGCCACGTGCCGAGATGCAGCGCATTGGTGGCGTAGGTCAGGCAGCACGTGCCAGCGGTCTAAAGCGTGATATACGTGCAACGCACCCTTCGGGTTACTTCGCTACGGAGCATAGCCACGAGCCTATCGTTAAGCACGATGGCGATGTGATGTCACGTCTCTCGGTGCGCCTCGATGAGGTGCTCCAGAGTGCCGACTATGTGCTTCAAGCTTTGGCCGAGTATAAGCCTTCGGGTAGGCTCTCAGCTCCCGACTACGAGGCTAAGCTGCAGCCCGAGTCGCTGTCGTTCTCGTTGGTTGAGGCGTGGCGTGGTGAGATTTGCCACGTGGCACTAACCGATAAGGAGGGCCGCATCGTAAAGTATAAGATTAAGGATCCAAGCCTCCACAACTGGCTCGGCCTTGCCATTGCTGTGCGCTCGGAGGGCATCTCGGATTTCCCGATTAATAACAAGAGTTTTAACCTTTCGTACTGCGGTCACGACCTTTAGTCGAGCGGGCATAAAATATTGAGACTATGATTTTTGGAAAAGCAAAGATTTTGCGCAGCCACGGCTGGCAATATATTCCCGACCTATATGGCGTAACCCTCACTGAGGAGTTTCGTGGCTTCCCACTGCTCAGCGACACGGAGGATAAGAGCGATGTGGAGCGTGCCGCAGCGATATGCCCTACACGTGCCATTACCACCGAGCCGCTGACGCTCGATATGGGACGTTGTCTCTTCTGTGGCGAGTGTGCTAAGTGCGCACCTCGTAACATACGCTTTACCAATGAGCATCGCCTTGCAGCCACACGCCGTGAGGACCTTGTGGTGAAGGTTGGTGACACAGCTCCTAAGTTCGACTACTCGGCCGTACGCCCCGAGATATCTAAGTATTTCGGTCGTGCCTTGCAGCTTCGTGAGGTATCGGCAGGCGGTGATGCCTCGGTAGAGATGGAGCTCGGCGCTACGGGCAACGTAAACTTCGACTTTGGTCGCTATGGCGTGGGCTTCACCGCATCGCCACGACATGCCGATGGCGTAGTGCTTACAGGCCCTATCAGTGCAAACATGGCAGAGGCGTTGGATATATGCTATAACTCGATTGCTGAGCCTAAGATATTGGTTGTCTGCGGCTCGGAGGCTATCTCTGGCGGTTTGTATGCTGATAGCCCTGCGGTAGACCGTAAGTTCTTGGATAAGTATCACGTAGACCTCTGGTTGCCTGGTGCGCCCACGCATCCGTTATGCTTTATTGAGGGTATAACCAACCTACGTAAGAAGAGAGGCTAAATAAAAAGTCTATTTTGTCGTTATACTCGCCCTCAAAATCCTCATTTACGCCATAGTAAACTGCGGTTTCTCGGGCTTCGCATGCCTAAAACTACATCTTTTTATTTAACCTCAAACAAAATGTACTGACCCCAAAAAGTTGGACAGATTATTAAATAGATTTATTGGTAAAGAGTTCGGTATTGCACCGGACTCTTTCCGTTTAATTTTAGTTTAATACGGTCGTTATTATAGTAGT
>JAFQTX010000044.1 GCA_017408825.1 Alistipes sp. | reverse complement strand
GACATAGGCCTCAGGAACACGAACACCTGGGCGATAGTTGTCATTGGCATAGATTCGACCTCGGGTCTTAACAACAACCTGCTGTTGTTGGGTCTGCGCCTCAGAGGTTTGTGGCATAACAATCAAGCAAACAAAAGTAAGTAGGGTTAATAGTCGTCGCATAGTAGTATATGGTATATGATTTCTTTAGGCAAAGATAGCAAATAATTGCGAAAAATTTATATCTTTGTGGCATCAACTATTAATAAATTAAACCAAACACTCGATATGAAGAAGATTTATGCTATTTTGACTATTGCTGCTATGTTTGCCGCAGCAAGCCTATCGGCACAGGTGACCGTAAGCGAGGCAACCTCGGAGGAGAACGCCGCACGTTTTGAGACAGATGTTAAGGATGCCGGCCTCAGCGTAGAGGAGAATGCCGAGGCACGTCTGAGGGCTGAGCGCATTGCCCTACGCAAGGAGCGCAACACCATTGATTTCACTGCAAACCTTCACGGCTCGCTCACGGCATTCAGCAAGTCGTGGCAGGCGGCTGGTGACAACACAATCACCATCCTTGCTAACGTAAACTTCCTTCACACCTATAAGAAGGGCCGTTTCACACTTACCAACAACGCCTCGGGTAAGTTCGGATATAACAATATGCGTATGGAGCTCAACGGCGAGCAGAGTGGCGTGTGGTTTAAGAATGTTGATGAAATATTGCTCTCGACATCGCCACAGTGGGCTATGGTAAAGAACTGGACATATGGTGCTAACATTAAGTTCCGTACTCAGTTTGCCCCAGGATATAGCGCTCGTGGCGACAAGCAGGTTGGCAACCCTCGAGTATCTAACTTTATGACCCCAGGATACCTCGATGCGTCAGTCGGTTTCACATATGTGCTTCCAAACGAGAAGTTCCCACTAAAAGTTAATCTCTCTCCTTTGGCTATGAGCGCAACATATGTCTTTGATCAGGAGGTATATAAAAACACAGATGGCACTTACAATGATAAAATGTATGGCGTAGCCCTTGGCCAGAAGTCTAAGTATGAGGGTGGTCTCTCGGTGCAGCTCGACTTCGACCGCACGTGGGGTAAGAATGGCTGGTTGCGTTATCGTACAACCGCATATTCGTTCTACGGTTGGATCACAGCATTCTCTGCCGAGAAGTTCGCCGACGTAGTGCCTACGCTGCGTTGGGAGAATACCATCGACATCAAGGCGACAAAACATATCTCTACCCAGATTTACTTCCAGCTCTACTACAACAAGGCTGAGGTTGATAAGTTGCAGCTATCATCAATGCTTAGCGTGGGTCTTACATATACCTTCAAGAATAAGTAGTAGCCTTAGGTTTGGCACTCTGGTTGAGAGTAATAGGCAAAACGTTTGAATATGTCTGAACAGCGAAAAAATAACGAGGCTGAGGAGCAGCAGAGTCCACGTGAGGTTGTGCAGCAGCAGGAGCTACACGTCGATAAGGTGTCAGAGGAGAGCCCTCAGGAGCAAAATGACGAGCAGCTGAAGCGTGCGACAAGGCGTCATCGCCTATGGCGTGGCGTTGTTGTGATGCTGGCGATCATCTGCGCACTATTTGCCGGTATGCTTATCGAGCGTGCCAGGTTTTTCGAACTGTGGGACTCGATGACCAATAGCCAGCAGCAGGTAGAGCAGTTTGCCGCCGATCTCGAGGATTTGGAGCGTTACCTTACTCTCAGCGATAAGATGGTGCAGACCGTAAGCGCTATCCGTAGCTACTATGTAGACTCATTGCAACTCGATACAATCTACGATCGTGTTATCCCCAAGCTCCTATCGGAGCTCGATCCCCACTCGGAATATATCCCTGCAAAGGAGTTCCAGAAGGTGAACGAGTCGCTCGAGGGTGAGTTTGACGGCATAGGCATCGTGTTCAATGCCTCGACAGATACGATAATGGTGCTCAGCGTGATACCGCAAGGCCCAAGTGACAAGGCGGGAATACGTGCGGGCGACCGCATCCTGCGTATCGATGGTCGCAATGTCGCTGGCCAGAAGATACCGCAGGACTCTATGGTGAGGCTTATGCGTGGCCCACGACGCTCACACGTCAAGCTATCGTTGCAGCGCCACGGCCTCAAAGAGCTTGTCGAGGTAGATGTCGAGCGTGATGCCATCGAGCTACACTCGCTCGAGACATCCTTTATGCTCGACCGTGAGTCGAAGATCGGCTTTGTGCGCCTGTCGCAGTTCTCACGTACGTCGCACGCCGAGATGCGCAAGGCGATAGATGACCTAATTAACGAGGGTATGACATCGCTGATTATCGACCTTCGTGGTAATGGCGGTGGATTTCTCGACCAGGCGATACTTATTGCCAACGATATGCTACCCTCGGGCAAGTTGATAGTATATACCGAGGATCGTTACGGATTGCAGCAGCGTCAGCATAGCAGCAAAGGCAAGTACCCAGAGCTTAACGTCGTGGTGCTCGTGGATGAGTTTAGTGCCTCGTCAAGTGAGATTTTGGCAGGTGCTATACAAGATAACGACCGAGGACTCGTCATTGGCCGTCGCACCTTTGGCAAGGGCCTTGTGCAGACCCAGATACCATTTGCTGATGGCTCGGCGCTACGTCTCACGGTGGCACGTTACTACACGCCTACGGGGCGTTCGATACAGAAACCATATACTCACGGTGGCGATGAGGAGTACCAGATGGATATTCTCAATCGCTACAATCGCAAGGAGTTCTTCTCGGCCGACTCGATACACTTCGACAAGTCGTTGCGCTATACCACACCAGCGGGCCGCACGGTATATGGTGGCGGAGGCATTATGCCCGATATATTCATTCCGTTGGATACGCTCGGATATACGCCATACTATAACGAGGTGTGGAATAAAAACGTGCTCTATCGCTATACGCTCGACTTTACGGATCGTCACCGCAAGGAGGTGGACGAGATCAAGACTCTCGAGGAGCTCGATACGTTCCTTGCCAAGTTTGATATTATGAGGGATTTTGTGGCCTATGCCGAGCGCAATGGTGTGAAAACCAATAGAAAGCAGCTCAATACGTCGTACGACATTATTCGTGCACAGCTGCGTGCCTATATTGGCCGTAATACACCTGTGGGCGATGCCGCATTCTACTACAATATATATCCGATAGATAAGGTGCTACAGCGTGCCGTGGATGAGATTAAACGTGATAAAGAAAGGTAACCGAATATGATAAAACGAATTATTGGAGTGACCTTCACTCTGTTGGTAATGGTCGTCATACTCTTTGCTGCATTTGAGTGGGGTAACTACCGTTCGCTCATCTTTAACTTTGGTAGTGCTCCAGTTGAGGAGGTTCAGCCTGAGCAGCCCGAGGTGGAGCATCGTGTGGTGGAGCAGACCGATAGCCTCAAGGTTAAGAAGACCAAGAAGGTCAAGAAGAAGAGCTCGAAGAAGAAGACTACGCAGACCAAAGCGACTCAAACGACGAAGAAGAGCTCTGCAAAGAGGAGTGCGACTCAGTAGGGCGAGTAGCGTAGTATGCCGATATAAGAGGCTGAATAAAAAGTCTATTTTGTCGTTCTTTGCCGTGATAAGTCATTATCTACGTCCGCTAACGAATTATCCATAGCAATGAGCAGTACGTTTTAGTACAGCCCATCGCTATTAAATTCGCCGAGCGTTGTATCTAAAGCCTTCTGACGGCAAAATATGCTCGCCCTCAAAATGCTCATTTACGCCGAGTAAACTCCGCTTTTTCGGGCTTCGCAGGCCTAAAACTACATCTTTTTATTCAACCTGATAATAAATGAAGTGACCCCAAAAGTTTGGACAAAAAACTTTTGGGGTTTCATTATGCGCAAAAAACACGATTATGTAGCATTACTCAAATATATGAGGATGCTCGAAGATGGTTACTCGGTCAAATCAATTGCTAAAAATTATGGTAT
>JAFQTX010000027.1 GCA_017408825.1 Alistipes sp. | reverse complement strand
GTCGCTTTTGAATTTATTGTGGTATATTTCTTATTTTTCCTCAGTTACAATGCTCGCATTGCGCCATCATAATAAATAAGAAATATCCTCACAATAATCTTCAAAATCAACTCGACCTAATTTATAGAACCTACCTTAAGTTTTAATAGGGCTGTCCAAATCATCGGGCAGCCCTATATTATAAATAATGGCTATTAGTAATCCTGGCTAAATAGACGTAGGCGCTTGTCAAGTTCGTCGTACTGATAGTCCGAAATCATCGACACGCAGCCACGCAAGCCCTCACGGGTGCTACCCGTAGGTGCGAGCGTAATTGCCGAGATACCGTAGTAGATAAGCTTGTTGATAAGCTGCTCGCCAGTCATATCCTTATAGCCGAACGTAAAGAAGAAGCCGTCGCTGACCTCCTGCTCGCAATCCTTGTCGTAGACGATGTGGAAGCCATTCTTACGCATAATCTCCTTAACACGCTCAGCACGACGTGCATACTCACGAGTGTGGCCTACGAAGTCGAGGCGACCGTCTGAGGCTGCACGGAACATAGCAGCAAGAGCATACTGCGCCGAGTGTGGCACGCCAGATGAGAGCACATAGAGGATGTTGAAGATAAAGTTGCGGCGGAACTGACCATCGTTGCTATAGCGCTTAGCAAAACCCTCGTAGCAACGCTCAGCAAGCATAGGGTTCATAGCCACAACAGCAATACGCTGACCAGCATATGAGAACATCTTAGAGCCAGACAACAGGTGCAAGCAGTTGTTCGTGTAGCGAGCTACCGATGGCTGGTAAGGAGCCTCGAAAGGCTTAGAGCGATCCTCACGGAAGTCCATATTGAGGTATGCAAGGTCCTCAACAACGATAACGTCGTACTTGGTAGCCAAGCGGCCGATGATCTCGAGCTCCTCCTCCGTTAGACACATCCATGTTGGGTTGTTAGGGTTCGAGTAGATGAGACCACTAACACGACCCTGAGATAGGATCTCCTCGAGCTTGGCCTCAAGAGCCTTGCCACGATAGTCGATAACGTCGAACGACTCGTAACGAATGCCCTGCACCTTACACTGCGACTTCTGAACAGGGAAGCCTGGGTCGATGAAGAGAATAGTGTCACGATCCTCACGCATCTGCGTAAGTGCCATGAATGTGGCAAAAGCACCCTGCATAGAGCCTACCGTAGGCACAAAGCACATAGGAGGGATGTCAAGGTTGATGAATGCCTTAACAAAGCGTGATGCCTCCTTTGTCAATGGCTCGATACCTGTGATAAGTGGGTACTTAGAGCCTACGCCAGCAAGCAATGCCTCGTGCTCAGCCTCGATGCCAATCATCTCGGCAGGAAGGCCTGGCTCACCAATCTCCATACGGATATACTCGACACCAGTCTTAGCCTCGATATCCTTAACAACGCTCACGAACTGGCGGATAGATGCAGCACCAAGCTCCTTGGCGTTGCGCAGACCATTAGCGATACAGATATTATCGACCGTCTGCTTATCTAATGGGCGATCCATAGTCTACTTCTTGATAGAGTTATTGTAACCAGCACGCACTGCTGCGAGGTTCTTCTCGATCACCTCCTCGCCCTTGCGAGCGAAGATACGACGAATACCCGCCTCAATCTTCTCAAACTCGATGTCGAGCATAGGGATAGCAGCACCGAGGAGCACCATATTGGCAGCCTGAAGTGGCGCACCAGCATCCTTGGCGAGCTGCTCAACGTTGAGCGAGACGCAGTTAGGCAACGCTGCAAGGTGGTTGTTAAGCTCCTCCTCGTTAGGATAGTTAGGGATGTTGATGAATGGCACGTTAGAGGTAACCACCCAACCATCCTTATTCAGATACTCGAGGTAGCGGAGAGCCTCCATAGGCTCCAACGAGATGATGATGTCGGCACCACCCTTAGCAATAAGGTCCGATGCAATAGGCTCGGTCGAAAGACGCAAGTTACTCTGCACATCGCCACCACGCTGGCTCATACCGTGAACCTCTGCCTGCTTGATGTTCCAACCCTCGGCCATAGCAGCCTCGCCAATGACCGTAGCAATCGACAGAATACCCTGTCCGCCGACACCTGCTAAAATAATATCTTTTTTCATGTTTGGTTTCGTTTATATGTTAGCGATAGCGGACTTACTCCTTCTTAGCTGCTGCAGCTGCACGCGCCTTAGCATGACGCTTTGCTGTCTGGATACACTCTCTACGAGGGATGACAACAGATACACCGTTGTACTCAATCTCCTCACGCAAGATACCCTTAATCTCCTCCATATTCTTTGGCAGAGGCACCACTACACGTACGTGGTCGGGGTGTACGCCCAAGCCACGACAGATATCCTCAATCTTGCCTGTACCAGCAGAGTCCTGACCACCTGTCATACCTGTGGTGAGGTTATCCGAGATGACGATGACAACGTTAGCACGTGAGTTCACGCAGTCCAACAAGCCAGTCATACCTGAGTGTGTAAATGTAGAGTCGCCGATGACTGCAAATGCAGGGAACTGACCAGCATCCGAAGCACCCTTAGCCATAGTAATTGATGCACCCATCTCTACGCAGGCGTGGAGTGCCTGGAATGGAGGCAAAGCACCGAGAGTGTAGCAACCGATATCGCCGAAGATGCGAGGATTCTCATACTCAGCAGCAACCTCGTTCAACGCCTTATACATATCACGGTGACCACAACCCTGACACAATGCAGGTGGACGTGCAACTACGATATCATCAGCGTCGAGGTTCTCCAATGCTGCCATACCCAAAGACTTACGTACTGAGTCGGGGGTAAGCTCGCCAACACGTGGAAGATCGCCTGTAAGACGGCCCTTAACCTCAACTGTCGAAGGCACGATGGCACGTACCATCTCCTCAACAACAGGCTGGCCCTCCTCCATAACGAGGATCTCCTTAGCACCATCCTCAACCATCTTCAGGATGAGAGCCTCAGGAAGTGGATACTGCGACACCTTGAGTACGCTGCGCTCCTTCGAATCGGCAACATTCTCCATGTAGTAGTTGTAGGCGATACCTGTGCAGATAACACCACACTCAGGGTTAGTACCCTTGGTGTACCAGTTGAACTTAGACTCTACAGATGCCTTCATAAGGTCGTTCTGCTGCTCGAGGAGCTGAACATAGCGGCGCTTGGCAAATGCTGGAAGAAGAATCCAGGTGCGCACATCCTCAGGGCGGTTGATCTCGTTCTGCTTGCGTGGCTCGTCAGTAAGGTTTACAACGGCACGTGAGTGAGCCATACGTGTTGTCACACGCATCAATACTGGGAGCTTCACAGCCTCCGAGAGTTCGAATGCCGCACGTGTCATCTCGTAAGCCTCCTGCTGTGATGAAGGCTCGAAGATAGGCATCATAGCGAACTTGCCATAGAAGCGTGAGTCCTGCTCGTTCTGTGATGAGTGCATCGATGGGTCGTCGGCAGCAACAACTACCAAGCCACCATTAACACCTGTCATAGCAGAGTTCACGAATGGGTCGGCAGCAACGTTCATACCTACGTGCTTCATACATACCAAAGCACGCTTGCCCATATACGACATACCGAGTGCACCCTCCATAGCTGTCTTCTCGTTAGTTGCCCAGCGGCAGAAGATCTTGTTCTCGGCATCGCCACGCTTCTCCTCGCGTAGCTGAATGAATTCGGTAATTTCGGTTGACGGAGTACCGGGGTATGCATAAACACCCGACAGACCAGAGTCGATGGCGGCCTGTGCAATGGCCTCGTCACCGAGAAGTAGTTTTCTCATATTGTTTATTGTTTTAGGTTTGTCTATTTGTCAAAGTTACAACATTTTTCTTAGAATAAGAAATAATTGCAAAAAAAAGTAGATAAAAAGGGGCAAAGAGAGCCAACAACGTGATACCCGACCTCGTAATGTCTTAATGGTCTTAATGTCCTAATGGTCCTAAAAAATTAAGACCTTTGAGACCTTTAAGACAATTAAGATGGTTGCGGACAACGCAGTGATGCCCGACCTCGCAATGGTCCTAATGGTCTTAATGTCCTAACGGTCCTAAAAAAATTAAGACAATTGAGACCTTTGAGACCTTTAAGACAATTAAGATGGTTGCGGACAACGCAGTGATGTCCGACCTCGCAATGGTCCTAATGGTCGTAATGGTCCTAACTGTCCTAAAAAATAAAAGAGAATACTTAGCAGCCCTAATCACCACGCCCCCAATTTGTTGTCAGAGTGGTGAAGTAGCGCCGCTATCACAACAAATAAATTTATTGTCAGAAGGGTGCCGAGTGCTACACTCGGCAAAAATGCCACCGATGGGTAGTACTTGGCGTACGTCCCATTGGTGGCATTTTTTGTTAGGGGACGCAATCGACCCCTTATCACAATAAATTACTTGATGGCGATTGCATCAATCTCCACCAACGCACCCATAGGAAGAGCGCCCACCTGGTAGCAAATACGTGCAGGCTTATCACCTGTGAAGAACTCAGCATAGATAGCGTTCATAGCGCCGAAGTCAGCGATATCGGCTAAGAGAACAGTGGTCTTAGCTACGTCGTCGAAAGTATAACCTGCCTCGTTAAGGATGTAGCCGAGGTTAGTAAGTGCCTGGCGTGTCTGTGCCTCAACGCCCTCGGCCATCTTACCTGTAGCACCGTCGATAGGCAACTGACCAGAGATGTAGAGTGTTGCGTCGTGAGCAATAGCCTGTGAATAAGGACCTACGGCCTTAGGAGCCAAAGGTGAAGCGATAACTTTTTTCATTTTTCTATCAGTTTTAAGTGTTTTGTACTATCTTTGTCACAAAGATAACGAAAATTGCTGAAAAACTATGAAACGTACGATATTATTTTCGCTTGTAATCATCATTGCCGCACTCGTTACTGTCGGCTGCTGCGACTGTCGTAAGCGTAGTAAATACGAGAAACCACTGGTGGGCACCACCTGGCAGCTTGTGCAGATTATGGCTAAGGATGTCGCTCCCGAGGGCGATAGCTACACCATTCTCTTCCGTGATAACGGCACAGCCTCGGGCAAGGGCGACTCTAATGTGTTCACCACAACCTATCGCATGACAACCTCACGACTGCTCGAGATTGGCGAGCTTGGCACCACACGCCGCTATACGCCACACCACGAGGCCGAGGCCGCATATTTCGATATGCTCGAGGGCGTTACTCACTATGAGATGGATGCCGACCATATGCTACTACTCTCTAACGGCACGCTCGTGGGCATTATGAAGGCCGTGGGCGAGGCTGCCGACAAGAGGTAAGAGTGCACAACTGGGATGGCTGCGGCTGAGACAACGGGCAAGACAACGGCGATACCCAACCTCGTAATGGTCTTAATGGTCTTAATGGTCCTAACGGTCCTAAAAAAAATTAAGACAATTGAGACCTTTGAGACCTTTAAGACAATTAAGATGGTTGCGGACAATGTGTGATACCCGACCTCGTAATGGTCCTAATGGTCCTAACGGTCCTAACGGTCCTAAAAAAATCCCACAACCAAATTTATTGTCAGAAGGGTACCGAGTGCTACACTCGGCAAAAATGCCACAGATGGGCAGTACTTGGTGTACGTCCCATTGGTGGCATTTTTTGTTAGGGGACGCAATCGACCCCTTATCACAACAAATTACTTGCCGTTGTACGTATTCATAGTACGATCCACACCTATCGAGGCAAACGAAAGGATGGCATCGCCAAAGAGTTTAAGACGCTCGGGCATAGCCTTATTCTCCTCGTCGGAGAACTCGCCAAGGACATAGTCTACCTGATGGCCACGAGCAAAGTCGCCACCCACACCGAAACGCAGACGTGCATACTGATTATCACCAAGTAGCTCGGTGATACTCTTCAGACCGTTGTGACCACCCTCCGAGCCATTCTTACGCATACGGAACGTACCAAATGGAAGGGCAATGTCGTCCGAGATAACGAGAAGATTCTCACGAGGTATGCGCTCCTGCTCCATCCAGTAGCGAACAGCCTTTCCCGAGAGGTTCATATATGTCGAGGGCTTCAACAGTAGCAGCGTGCGACCACGATGCTTAAGTGTCGCCATAGCACCATAACGTACGGTTGTAAAAGAGATATTGGATGCCTCGGCTAAGGCATCCAACACTCTGAAACCTATGTTGTGGCGGGTTGCGGCATACTCCATTCCGATGTTGCCCAGCCCGACAACAAGATACTTCATAATAGTCTAAGGTTTGGTGTTCGGACTATTACTGAGCAGCACGTGAAGCACGTGTTACACGTACAGCGCAAACTGCGGTAGTTGCAGGAGTAACGAATGTGAGGTTCTCACGCTTAAGGTCGCCAACGAAGATAGTCTGACCAACCTTCAATGGAGTAACATCAACAACGATCTCATCTGGAATGTACTCAACCAAAGCCTTGATAGTGAGCTTACGAGCAGAGAGCTGAAGCTTACCACCGATCTTAACACCCTCAGCGTTACCAGTGAGGCGTACAGGAACATTAACTGCAACAGGCTTACCCTCCTGAACACGGTAGAAATCTACGTGGAGAACCTGCTCACGAACTGGGTGATACTGAACCTCACGCATAACTGCCTTCTCAACAACGCCATCGATGTTAAGCTCTACGATGTACGAGTTAGGAGTGTAGATGAGCTGGTTGAGCTCCTTAGCGTCGATAGTAAATGCCTTCTCCTCGCCACCACCGTAGATGATGCAAGGTACCTGACCCTCACGACGAGCTGCCTTTGCGAACTTCTTACCGAAGTTAGCACGTGCAGTACCGTTAATCTGAATTGACTTCATAAATACTTAAATATTAATAGTTTAACTTCGATGTCACTCAGGTGCAATAGTCAGTCGCACCCCCATAGACATCTGCTTTTGGACTGCAAAGGTAGTAAAAAATTGGCAATCAGCAACTTTTTATCTATTTTTTTACATCACCCCACGTTCGGCACACTACACCTCACGGCGGTTCATAAGTGCGTGAGTGATTGTGAGTTCATCGACATACTCCAGTTCATCGCCAAAGCCAATACCACGAGCTATGGTCGTAACCTTGACATCGGGGAAGGCCTTGAGGCGGCTCATAAGGTAGAAGAGCGTGGTCTCGCCCTCGACCGAGGTTGATATTGCGATGATCACCTCCTTAACCTCGCCCGTGAGAAGCTTGTCGCACAGCAGGTCGATCTTCAGGTCCGAAGGGCCTATGCCCTGCATAGGTGAGATCACGCCTCCAAGCACGTGATACATACCGTGGTATTGCCCTGTATTCTCGATAGATAGCAGATCTCCTACCTGCTCAACGACACATATCGTCGAACGGTCGCGGCGAGGGTCACTACAAATAGGACACAGCGCCTCGTCCGAGAGGTTATTACAGCTACGGCAGTAGCGTATATCGTGACGAAAGCGAGCGATACTCTCCGATAGCGAATCGACACTCTCGGTATCCATGCGCAGGATATGCATAGCTAAGCGCAGTGCCGTGCGGCGACCTATGCCAGGCAGGCGCTGCAACTCAGAGCATACGTTGTCCAACAGCTTAGACATAGACTACACTCGCTCGATATCGTTGTTTGTAATCCACCCCTTCTCGCCATCGGCAAACTCTATCTCGCTCCAGTCGCCGAAGCTGCGCAGGATACGAACGCTGACACCCGAGCTTGGCTGGCGTATAACCTTTGAGGTAGCATCAGGTGATGCATGCACCGAGGTCGTTGTGTTGCATATCACCACGGCCTCATCGCTATCCTCATATATTGCACGCTGCGAGAGGGCGAAGATGGTGCTAAAGAGTGACACGACAAATGTCGCTATTGCCACAAAGAAGGCCACCTTGCGTAGGGCTATACGATTAGAGAGCATATATACCAGCGCCAGGGCGAGTGTAAGCACAAAGAATACAACAGAGCATATCGCCCAGCCGTTTGACGACATAACGCCGCTTGTAGCACTCCACATCGAGGCGACAACACCCTGGGGCAGAGGCTCAACATCGTTGGTATGGTCGATGGCCAAGTCGAGGTTATAGCTTGCATCCTCCATCGAGGGGTCAAGGCGTAGCGCACGACGATAGTTCAATATGGCACGTCCTATCTCGCCCGAGGCGAAGGCGGCGCCATCACCCTGCTGACCAAGCTTGTAGTAGGCGTTACCGAGGTTATAGTAGACATCGGCCGTAGACTCGTCGAGCTCCACAATATGCTCCAAGGCCTCGACTGCCGCCTGATACTCCTTATTGGTATAGGCGTCAAGAGCTCGCTGCCACTCGGCCTCGGCCTCAGCACGCGACTGCGAAGCATAACAAAAGTTAAGACCAAAGATGGCCAACACAAGGGTCAATACCTTAGTTATATTATTAATAGATGACATAGGCTAACGTTTTACTATCGACTCAATCTTCGAAATTACCGCTACGGCATCACCATAGACCTCACCCATATCGCTCTCGGTAGAGGGGGCATACTGGGCCTCGTCCGAGCGAGAGATAATCTCGCAGAACTGCTCGGCATCGGCCGCCGTGACACCACGACGATACAACTCCTCACGTATGGTCTCCTTAGTGAGGTTCGACACCGGAATATTGAACTTGTCGCTGATATATCCCCACATGGCACGTAGCATCTCCTCGTAGAAGGCGTGGCGGTTGCCCTCCTTCATCGAGCGCTCGGCCATACGTAGACGCTGCACGGCGATCTTATCGGCCTGACGCATACGACGAGCCACGATGTTGCGATTCTCGAGGATACGTTTGCGCATAAGGACATAGACCACGATGAAGATGGTGATGCTCAGCACGATAAGTAGCCAATATAGGGGCGAGAAGATAAATAGCGATGAGGCACGTGTAGCCAACACATCGGTGTGTATGAAGCGAATATCACGATCGAGCTGCTTCATATGGCCACCATAATCGGAGTAGTTGCGCTGCGCCTTGGTCGATGATGCAGCCACCGAGCCATCGTTCGACACGGTGACGGTAAATGGCTCTGTCGAAAGAGTCTTATACTCCTTAGCATCGAGGTCAAAATAGCTGAATACCAGCGGCTCGAGCCTATACTCGCCAGCAGCACGTGCAACAAATGGATAGCTATATGTGATGCTGCCAGATGCCCCCTGCGCCGAGGTGCGGATGTTGTCCACCACCTTCGTATCGTATAGCTCGAACGACTCTGGGAGCTTCAGTTTTGGTGCCGTGATAAACTTAAGGTTACCACTTCCCGATATTGTTACCGTTATCTCATTCGAGCTATTAGCACTCATCGTCGCCTCAGGTGCCTTGCTCGACATAGTGAACTTACCCACAGCGCCATTGAACGACGAGGGAGCACCCTCGGGGAACTCACGTACTTTGATGCTTACTGGCGCTGAACGTAGCTTACGGTTTACGAGGCTTACCTGCGGGCCAGCGTGGAAGAAGCTCGCATTGGGATCTTCGTTTTGCGTAACCACCTGTATTACAACATTTAGCTCGGCGGGAGTTATGGTTAGTTCGCCAGTACGCTGTGGCGCTACGATATACTCAGCAAGACGATAGATGTCATATACACGGCCATTATACTCGGCACGTGAACGCTGGTTCTGTGTGGGAAGCTCCTGCGTCCAGAAGTCGTTGAACAGCGGGAGGTCGAAGCCTCTCACATCGGGATAGCCCACACGTGTATAGAGCATTAGTGTTGCCGTAAGCGCCTCACCCTTATAAACCTCACGTTTAGAGGTGTTTAGCACGATGAATATATCATCCGACGTGATGCTCTTATCACGCTGTTTCTCCTGTTTTTTAGCCTCGGGCTTTGCGGTTGCGGGTTGTGTGTTAGGTGTTATAGATGGCCTTTGCTGTGCGCCGGCACTCTCGTCGATAACCTCTATTGGTAGTGGCTTTGTTGTGTACTTCTTGCCACCCACAACGATAGACGCAGCACCAATTTTGTGCTTGCCTGCCGACTGAGGCTTGAGGATAAAGGTGTAGGTGCGGCTATAGCTCGATGTCTGATGGCCGTTTATCCACTGCACCTCCATACCTGTGGCCACACTTGGTCCTGCAAGGATGTTAAAGCCCTCGAACGTTGGTGCCTGGAATGTGTTGTCGCCGTCGGGCTCCTTGTTTACGGTAAACTCCACACGCACACGCTCGTCCATCGAGACGAGTAGTGGTGCATCAGCCCTAAATGTGACCTGCGCCCACGATGTCCACGAAGATAGCAACATCACAAGCACAAGTAAAAGATGTCGTACTCTATTCATACTAAATAGTCTTAACACTCCGATACTTGTCAAACGCCTCGGTGTGGCGTTTTATTGTTGGCCCCGTGTATGTGGAACGAGGCTGTAAGCTTTAGTGAGGAGTAGAGTGTTTAGTGAAGTTAGGGAATTTAGTGAACATCATAGACACTAACCTCCCTAAACTCTTTAATTTCTCTAAACTCCTTAACCTCTCTAATCTCCTTAATCTCCCCGAGAGTGGGGTTAGTTTGACGGCTTGTCGCCGCTTGCGAAACCGCAGCATACTTAGCGTATGTAAGCATCACGCAAGCAGAAATAAAGCCGAAATAACCTCGCTACCAAAAGCATAATTAAAATTGGAGAGTGGGGTTAGTTTGACGGCTTGTCGCCGCTTGCGAAACCGCAGCATACTTAGCGTATGTGAGGATTTCGCAAGCAAGCAAGACGCCGAAATAACCTCGCTATACAATTTTAATGAGCGAAGTCAGCAAAAAAATCATTACCCTTATCATCAACAATGATGAAAGCAGGGAAGTTCTCAACATAGATCTTACGTACAGCCTCCATGCCGAGCTCCTCGAAATCGACAACCTCAACGCTCTTGATGGAGTTCTTGGCAAGGATTGCCGCAGGACCACCGATAGAGCCGAGGTAGAAGCCACCGTTAGCCTTACAAGCATCGGTAACCTGCTGCGAGCGGTTGCCCTTAGCCACCATAACCATAGAGCCACCAGCCTTCTGGAAGAGGTCTACGTATGAGTCCATACGGCCTGCGGTAGTTGGGCCAAATGAGCCTGAAGCCATACCCGCAGGGGTCTTAGCAGGACCTGCGTAGTATACAGGGTGCTTCTTGAAGTACTCAGGCATAGGCTTGCCCTCGTCGAGCATCTGCTTGATGCGAGCGTGAGCGATATCACGAGCCACCACCAATGTACCCTTAAGGTTAAGGCGTGTCTTGATAGGATACTGCGACAAGATCTCACGTACACGATCCATACCCTCGTCGAGGTCGATGTCTACGGCAGGCGACATTGCTGGGGCCTGAGCTGGGAGAAAACGTGCAGGATTCTTCTCGAGCTGCTCGATGAAGATACCCTCAGGAGTGATCTTAGCCTTGATATTACGGTCTGCAGAGCAGCTTACGCCGATGGCTACAGGGCACGATGCTGCGTGACGTGGTGCACGGATCACACGTACGTCGTGAACATAGTACTTACCACCAAACTGTGCGCCGAGGCCTATCTCCTGGCAGATCTTCTCAACCTTAGCCTCCCACTCGAGGTCACGGAAACAACGACCACCCTCGTTGCCCGATGTTGGAAGCTCGTCGAGGTAGCCCGCCGAAGCCTTCTTAACGGTCGAGAGACACATCTCGGCCGATGTACCACCGATACATATTGCGAGGTGATAAGGAGGACATGCCGAAGTACCGAGGTCGAGGATATGCTCCTTGATGAACTTGGTCAATGACTCCTCGTTCAGAAGGGCCTTAGTCTGCTGATAGAGGAAGGTCTTATTTGCTGAGCCACCACCCTTGGTGATGAACAAGAACTCGTACTCCATGCCGGGGTGACCTGCGTAGATGTCGATCTGCGCTGGGAGGTTGGTTGCTGAGTTCTTCTCCTCGGTCATAGTGAATGGCACAACCTGAGAGTAGCGCAAGTTACGCTCCTTATAAGTCTCGTAGACACCACGTGAGATGCACTCAGCGTCGTTAGCACCTGTATATACATCCTCGCCCTTATGGCCGATACAGATAGCGGTACCTGTATCCTGACACGTAGGCAACTCGCCCTCGGCAGCTACGCACTGGTTCATAAGCATGGTATATGCCACGAACTTATCGTTGTCAGTAGCCTCGGGATCCTCGAGGATGTTGGCCAACTTCTGAAGGTGCGAGGCACGCAAGTAGAACGATACGTCGCTATATGCCTCCTTGGCCAAAAGCTCAAGACCCTTAGGGTCTACCTTCAAAATCTTACGTCCGTCGCACTCTACAACCTTAACGTAATCCTTCGTGAGAAGGCGATACTCCGTCTTATCCTGCTGGATAGGGAACGGCTCCTGATAGATGAAATCTGCCATAATATTTTAGTTTTTATTGTTTGTGTTATCTGTTACGGGGGTGATGGTTGTCATCTCGAACTTCTCGACATCGACATCCTTGAAGTGTGCCCCCTGCACCTTCAGTGTAATCTCCTTCTGATCTTCGATGCTGGTCTGCTCAGCCTCTGGCTCAGCGTTGATACCCTTAACAAAGTCAATGATACCAAAGACAAAGACGACAGAGACCAATACGGGGCATACGTAGCGGAGCAAGAAGCGGATTACTGGGTAGGTAGCCTTATCAACACCTCCCTCAGCCGTAAGCTCGGCACGCATATCCTCCTTGCGCCATACCCAGCCCACAAATATAGAGGTGAGGATGCCAAGCAACGGAAGCATGACAATAGCTGTAAAGCTATCAAGCAGCGTGAAGATGTTCATGCCCAATACCTTAACACCACTCCAGTCGCCCAACGACAAGGAGCAGATGGTGGCAAGCACAAGGGCGATGATAGTTACAATCCAAGCACCCTTACCACGTGACATTCCACGTTTCTCCACGAAGTATGATGTTACGGCCTCGTGCATAGATATTGTCGATGAGAGTGCTGCAAGGCCCAACAATAGGAAGAAGAGCATAGCCCAGATGTTTCCTGCGGGCATCGCCGAGAAGACCTTAGGCATTGCAACAAAGGCAAGCTGCATACCACTCTGGTCCTCAACGCCTGCCGAGAAGATGATAACAGCTGCGGTGAGCGCCACGAACGTATCGAGCGACACCACGCTAATAGCTGTGCCTGCGATCTTTGTACCCTTCTTAAAGTATGAGCCATAGATGAGCATAGCGCCCATACCGATAGAGAGCGTGAAGAATGCCTGACCCATAGCATCGAGGAAGGTCTTACCCGTGACTTTCGAGAAATCGGGCGTAAACACATTGCCCAACGCCTCACGGCCCTCAGGCAACCACAACGAGTAGATAGCCAGAACGACAAGGATGACAAACAAGAGCGGCATCATCACCTTAGAGGCCTTCTCGATACCTCCCTGCACACCACCAACGATGATGAAGTGGTTGGCAAAGATGAACAGATAAGTGAAGATGAGTGGTTTCCATGTTGCGGTAGTAAAGTCGGTGAAGAATGCTCCAAAGTCACCGCCGAGGCTATTTGTAGCCGCTGAGATGGCGTAGTTGAGCGTCCATCCAGAGATCACAAAGTAGTAGCCCATGATGAGGGTCACTGAGATTAGGCCCATAGCGCCAAGCCAACCCCAGCCACGACGTATCTTCGAGAAGGCGTCGATAGGGTTACACTTAGAGTTATGACCCACCGAGAACTCAGCGATGAGCAGTGGTAGTCCAAGTAAGAGGATGCATCCTAAGTAGATGAGGATAAATGCGCCACCACCGTGCTCTGAAGTGATGTAGGGGAAGCGCCAGATGTTGCCCAAGCCGATTGCCGAGCCTGCGGCGGCGAGGATGGCGGCAAGTTTACCGCCAAAGCCACCACGTTTTGTTTTCTCTTGTGCCATTATTATCCAATTAACGTTACAGATACTTTGTCAATCTTGCCCCCAAGCGGAGGTGCTATCTTCGACACGGAGCACTCCACCTCAACAATCTGGGGGAATTGCTCTCTTATCGCAGCAATGATATTGCTTGCTGCAGCCTCAATGGTGCGCTGTGTGCGCTGCATGGTACGCTCCACAATCTCGAATACCGTGAGGTAGTTCACCGCCTGCGTAACATCGTCGCTCTGAGGCAGGTTACCCAGCGGAGTGCGTATCACAATATCGACACGAAAGCGGTTGCCCACCTGCTGCTCAAGGTCGTAGCAGCCGTGAAAAGCACGCACATATATGCCGTCGAGGCGTATGGTATAAAGGGGGTTCATCGTCTGATCGTTACTCTACGGTGATTAGGTAGTAGTTTTTCTTGCCACGCTGCACAAGAAGATATTTACCAGCGATGAGGTCGGCCTCGGTCACAGTACGCATAGCATCCTGCACCCTCTCCTTGTTAAGCTGCACGCCACCACCCTGCACCATCTTGCGGCACTCGCCCTTAGATGGGAATACCTTGCATATGTCGGCAATGATGTCTACAAATGACTTGTCAAGATTATCACGTGAGATAGTGAATTGTGGCACACCCTCAAACACCTGAAGCAGTGTTGCCTCGTCCAACGAGCGAAGAGCCTCCGACGTAGCATTGCCAAAGAGGATGCCACTTGCGGCCTGAGCCTTCTCAAGCTCCTCACGAGAGTGGATAGTCTCGGTGAGAATCTCGGCAAGCTGCTTCTGCAGGATGCGGAGGTGTGGAGCAGCGTCATGCTCGGCAGTGAGGCGCTCGATGGTCTCACGATCGAGAAGTGTGAAGATCTTGATATAGCGCTTAGCATCCTCGTCGCTTACGTTGAGCCAGAACTGGTAGAACTTATATGGCGAGGTGTAGCGGGCATCGAGCCATACGTTACCACTCTCGGTCTTACCAAACTTCGTTCCATCAGCCTTGGTGATCAGCGGGCAGGTGATGGCAAAGGCCTCAGCCTCAGAGCCAAGCTTACGACGAATGAGCTCTGTACCTGTGGTGATGTTACCCCACTGGTCAGCGCCACCAAGCTGGAACTTACACCCCTCGGTCTGGTAGAGGTGCAAGAAGTCGTAGCCCTGAAGTAGCTGGTAGGTAAACTCCGTAAATGACATTCCGTCGCCATCGCCATTGAAGCGCTTCTTCACAGAGTCCTTAGCCATCATATAGTTCACGGTGATACACTTGCCGATGTCACGTGCAAACTCGAGGAACGAGAACTCCTTCATCCAGTCGTAGTTGTTCACAAGGATAGCCCTGTTCTCGGCCTCCGACTCGAAGTCGAGGAGCTTCGACAGCTGGCGCTTCAACGCCTCCTGGTTGTGACGCAACGTAGGCTCGTCGAGGAGGTTACGCTCCTGCGACTTACCCGAGGGGTCGCCAATCATACCCGTAGCACCACCGATAAGGGCGATGGGGCGGTGACCACACATCTGGAAATGCTTCAAAATCATAACACCCACCAAGTGTCCGATATGTAGCGAGTCGGCCGTAGGGTCGATACCGAGGTATGCCGAAGCCATACCCTTCTTAAGTTCCTCCTCAGCACCAGGCATCACGGTATGGATCATGCCACGCCACTCAAGCTCTTTAATAAAATCTTTCATACTCTTATTTATTCTCTTATTTGTTCGTTTTCCAACTTGTTCTAAGCCAGCAACCACCCATTACTCGGCATCAAGGGCAAGTTGCTCAATCATATCTCGGAGTCGGTCGTTCTTTGTCACAAGATACTTCAGACGATCCTCGATGGTTATGGGTCGTGCCACACGTATGGCCTCATTAATCTCGATGTCGAACTCCAGTGCTCCGTTGATCTTTGCTATCTGGGCAATCTCGTTGAGCCACGTAAGCTGATCTCGCATCATCTCCTCGAAGAGTTCACGTGATGCCACCGTGAGTTTTACCCTATTACCCTCGGCACGCATCGTATCGAATACTGGCACATAGCGAATACGACCCGTTGTGCTCAGTCGCTCGATAATCGCCTCCTTGGCATTTGTCAGCTTCTGCTCGCTTAATCCATCCATCACCACTTTAGATGCCGCCGCAGCCGCTGCCTCCTCAACAATCTCCGAAGCGGTCTTAGCCTCTCCACCCATCATACTGGTTATCGAGACACTCTTGCGGGGAGGTCGTGTCGCCGAACGACGCATCGTCGGTGACTCAACGTGCTGCCCAGGCTGCTGCGCAGATTGCGTTACGGTTTGCTCGCTCTGCACTACGGGCTGTACTGCGGGTGCTGAGGGCTGCACACTTTGCATTGCGGGCTGCGTTGCGGGTGTTGCGGGTTGCACACTCTGCGTTGCAGGCTGTGATGCGGGCGATGCCCCCACCTCTCTCACCACGGGCGATGCCACGGGTTGCTGCTCTGGCTGAGGTACTACCTTTGGAGCACTCTGCACTGCGGGCGATGCTGCCGCCACAACAAGCTCCGGAAGCGGAATATCGGTATCGAATGTAGGCGTTGCTACCTCGTCATTTTTTTTTTGGCCGAGACCCGCAATCTTCATAAGTCCCAGCTCCACAAACAGACGTTGATTTGACGACTGTCGCAACTTCCCATCAGCCTCCGTGAGTAGCGACATAGCATTAAACAGGAAGCTCTCAGCACATCGTGCCGCCTGCTCACGATAGCGCTCGATAAGTGTTCCGGTGAACTCCACAAGCGATATCGCAGGGCCCTTGGCCATAAGCAGATCACGCATATGGGCATTGAGACCCGAGGTGAACACCTGTGGCGAGAAGCCTCGTGAGAGCACCTCGTCGAAGAGCATTAACGTATCGACATAACGGCCCTCAAGCAGCAGATCGGTGGCCTTAAAATATGTGTCGTAGTCGAGGACATTAAGCGTTGCCGCCACATCCTTATAGCTGAGTTTAGCGCCACAGAACGACACCGCCTTGTCGAACATCGACAGGGCATCACGCATACCACCATCGGCCTTATGCGAGATAAGGTTAAGCGCCTCATCGTCGGCCTCGACACCCTCCTGCGAGGCGATGTGACGTAGATACTCAACACCATCCTCAACACGAATACGGTTAAAGTCGTAGATCTGGCAACGTGACAATATCGTTGGGATAATCTTATGCTTCTCTGTCGTGGCAAGGATAAATATAGCGTGGCGTGGTGGCTCCTCAAGGGTCTTAAGGAAGGCATTGAAGGCCGAGGCCGAGAGCATATGCACCTCGTCGATGACAAATACCGAGTAACGACCCTGCTGCGGGATGATGCGCACCTGCTCGATGAGGTTGCGGATATCATCTACCGAGTTGTTCGACGCCGCATCAAGTTCGTGAACATTGAGCGAGCGTCCCTCGTTGAACGAACGGCACGACTCACACTCGTTACAGGCCTCTCCCGACTGGGGATTTAGACAGTTGATAGCCTTGGCAAAGATACGTGCGCAGGTAGTCTTACCCACACCTCGGGGGCCACAGAACAGATAGGCGTGTGCCAGCTGGCCACGCTCAATGGCATTCTTCAGAGTCGAGGTGATATGTCGCTGCCCCACGACCGAAGCAAAGGTCTGAGGGCGATACTTGCGTGCTGATACTACAAAATTTTCCATAACCCCACAAAGGTATAAAAAATTTCTCATATGCGCACGTACGTGAGAGATTTTTTTCATACCTTTGCCTACGTTACGATGGCCCTACTCAAAGAGCCTCGAATACTAACAGAGTCCTCAAAGGAGGGTGATTTAACACTTTTTAGTATCGGTTATGAGAAGATTTTTTGCCCTTTTAGTTTTGGTCGTTGCCCACACGATAGCGTGGGCACAAGAGCAAGGTTTCAACCTTATTGTCGTGGGTGACCCACAGCCTCAGACCGAGGCACAAATAGCTAATCTTGAGCAAGATATAATCCCCAAGATTGGCTCTATTGTCGAAGAGTATAAGGCCACGGGCTATCCCACAGCCATACTCCTTACGGGTGATGTAGTGTGGGACACAATGGAGTTTTTACCACGTGTCAAGCAGATGTTTGAGAGGCTGGGCGTTCCCGTATATGCAGTAATGGGCAACCACGATCACAACCGTGCGGTGAAGTGTGATAGACAGGGTGCTGAGCAGGATTATATCGACACTTTCGGACCTAAGTACTACACCTTCACACTCGGCAGCACCCTCTTCATTGCAATGGATAACATCCTCTACAAAAGCTACGAAAACTACACCATAGGACTCGACCGCAAGCAGCGCAAGTGGTTCAAGCAGATAGCCGCAGAGGTAGATGACAATCAGCGCATAGCGATATGTATGCACGCTCCAGCCAGCAACATAAGCAGCGGCACTCCACTGCGCTATGCCAGACGCCTAATACGCCTTAGCGAGGGCCACGCGCTACACTTTATCACGGGACATTGCCATCGCCACAACACCGTGGATATCGCCACGAATATTATCGAGCACAGCGTGGCACAGGTGAATGGCAACCTATGGTATGCGCCGATATGTGCCGATGGAACGCCACGAGGCGTCTTCTGTATCGAGGAGCGCAACGGCGAGTGGAGCTGGCATCATCGACTTCTTGGCGAGTCGGCCGACAAGCAGCTTATCACGTGGAGCGAGGGCGAGGTCAAGGGCCACGAGGAGTATGTGGTAATCAAGGTGATTGGCTGGGATAAAGAGTGGAGTGTTGAATGGGCAGAAAATGGCAATAATATGGGTAGTATGGAGCAGATTGAGATCGTCGATCCTGGCTACACACACTACGTAGAGAATGAGGCTGATTTCGACGAGGTTATAATGCAGCGCCTGCGTCGTTCGGGACGACCAAACAACCACTATTTCCGCTGTCGCCGCACAGCGCCAAATAGCCATATTACCATTACTGCCACCGACCGCTTTGGCCGCAAGTTTAAGGTGGAGATGTAGAGGATTTTGGTTAGGGAGAGCGTAAGGAGATTAAAGAGTTTAGGGAGGGGTAAAGATACACATTCCTTAATCTCCCTAAATTCACTAAACTCACGCCTAAAAAACCTCAGAGGGCCCGCAGCATACTGAACGTATGTGAGGAGCCCTCTGAGTTTGTATAACGACAAAATACCCTTTTTATACACGTTTTCCTTTTAGTCGAAGTAGGTACTACCACTACCACAGTGACGACCATCGATATATATATCCACGGTGTAAGTACCCTTCTGGAAGGCTGAGCCATCGTAGAAGATGCTCACAGGCACCGACTCATTCTCGTAGCTCACCTTACGCATAGCCGAGGCTGCACGACTCTCACCCTCGAAGGTGAATGGGATCATCTTGTCGATAGGCGATAGCGCAAAACCCTCAGGGTCGGTGATACATACGTAGATGGTCTTCTCGCCAGGCTCGGCAAGTTCGTTGGCCGTGAGCTCGAAATCGACACGGAGGCGTGACGCCACCTTGATACGTCTTACGGTCTTGCCATTGTCGTTGAGCGCTACCATACGTACGCCACCAGTGCGAATAACCGAGCCGATACGCACCTTGGTATTTAGCTCCTCGGCCTTCTCCTCAGCCTTCTCGGCACGCTCACGGAATGTCGTACGCTCCTTTTCGTAGGCTTTATTCTTAGCCGTAAGGTCGCTGTTGATATTGTTCAGCGAGTCAATCTGACGCACATAGCCCTTCATTACTCCCTTGAGCATATCTACCTCACGACGATACTTAGCCAGCTGGTTATAGTTGTAGGTCTTCTCCTTCTGCAACTGCTCGAGCATAACCACAGCCTCCTGATACTTCTGCATCATAGTATCGTTCTTGCTCTTATACTGTTCGAGCTCCTCGACCAGAGTCTCGGCATCACGCTGAAGCATACTATTCTGCTCCTCGAAGAGCTTACGTGCCGACTCAAGCAGAGCATAATCCTGCTCGATGCTCTTCACCTTGCCATAGTTCTTAACGGCAAAGATGGTGAGTGGCACAAGTGCGATGAGCAGTACGATAGCCACGATAAGGAAGCCCGACGACGAGCGCTTGTAGCGTACAACCTCGGCCTCGAGATCATCCATATTGCGCTCATCACGGTCGTATCCACCATCATAATCGTCGTAGCGTGGAGTAGGGACAACGGGTGTAACTGGAGCGACTGGAGTAGCTGGAGTGGCTGGTTTCTCAGGTGCTACGGGCTCAGGGTTTGACTCGGGATTTGGCTCTACGACAGGCTCATCCTTCGCCTCAACATCCTCACCATTAGCAACTTCAGGCTCGGCTACCGGCTCTGGCTGTGTGTGACTCTCATTGATCGTTGTGGGCTGCGCCTTACGCTCCGCAAGAATCTCGTTAAGGGTCTTGACGGGTGTTGCCTGTGCATCGTTGATAGTATTTGCAGCTGGAGCATTGCCCTCGGCAGTATCAGCACCGGGGGTGATCGCCGCACCACAGAATGGACAGGTCGTAAGACGACTTGAAATGGGGTTATTACAACTCTTACATCTAATTAGTGCCATATGATAATGGGTTATTTTTTTGCAAATATAACGTATTTTCTTTGCTACTATTACGAAATGTCAGAAAAATCTATGCGCTCGCGCTTGCAATGCTTGTCACGAAGCTGGCGCAACAGCACATTTTCGGGGTGCTCAAGCTTTGGGTCTTGTGCAAGGATGTTAAGTGCCTCATCGCGCGTTAGCTGCATAATCTGGGTATCGGTCGAGAGGTTTGCGATGTTAAGTTCAAAGGCATCGCCACTCTGCTGCGTGCCGTGGATATCGCCCGCACCACGCAACTTAAGGTCGAGTTCCGAGAGTTTGAAACCATCGTTGGTAGCACACATAGCCTCGAGACGTGCACGTCCCTCCTTCGATAGCTTCTCGCCCGACATAAGTATGCAGTAGGACTGCTCTCCACCACGACCCACACGGCCACGTAGCTGGTGGAGCTGCGAGAGGCCAAACCTCTCGGCCGACTCAATGACCATAACCGTAGCATTGGGTACATCAACGCCCACCTCTATGACCGAGGTGGCAATCATAATGTCGGCCTCACCACTCTTGAACTGCGCCATCGAGGCATCCTTATCCTCGGGCTTCATCTTGCCGTGACACACCGCAATACGGTAGTCGGGCAGTGGAAAGTCACGTGATATAGACTCAAAGCCATCGTATAGATCTTTGTAGTCCATCTTCTCAGACTCCTTGATAAGCGGATAGACGATATATACCTGACGCCCCTTGGCAATCTCGCCACGCAGGAAGCCAAACATCTTCAGACGTGAAGAGTCGTAGTAGTGGTAGGTGCGTATAGGCTGTCGGCCTGGGGGCAGCTCGTCAATGACCGAGACCTCAAGGTCACCATAAAGGGTCATCGCAAGGGTTCGAGGGATGGGGGTGGCAGTCATCACGAGGATATGGGGTGGCTGTTGGTTCTTTGTCCAGAGCTTGGCACGCTGCTCCACGCCAAAGCGGTGTTGCTCGTCGATGACCACATAGCCGAGGTTCGCAAACTGTACCTTATCCTCGATAAGAGCGTGAGTACCAATGAGTATATCTACCTCACCCGAGGCAATACCCTCGAGCGACAAGCGACGCTCCTTGGCCTTCGAAGAGCCTGTGAGTATCGCCACACGCACATCAAGTCCCTCGGCAAAGCGCTGCATCGAGGCGTAGTGTTGGCGGGCAAGGATCTCCGTAGGTGCCATAATGCAGGCCTGGAAGCCATTATCTACGGCCAGAAGCATGGTCATAAAGGCCACCATGGTCTTGCCGCTACCCACATCACCCTGAAGCAGACGGTTCATCTGGCGACCCGAGATCATATCGGAGCGGATCTCCTTGATAACACGCTGCTGTGCGCCCGTAAGAGCAAAGGGTATTTTATGGTGGTAGAAGGTGTTAAAGTGCTCACCTACACGAGGAAACAGAAATCCGTTGTTACGTGTATGGCGCTCAGTACGTCGTGCCTGAATGGTTAGCTGCACACCCAGCAACTCGTCGAACTTTAGACGATACTGCGCCTGACGTAGCAGCTCCTGTGACTGCGGAAAGTGGATGTTATATATCGCCTCACGTAGCGAGATAAGGCCATAGCGGCGGCGTAGCTGCTCCGAGAGTGGATCGGCAAAGGCCGACGGGTCGGTCGAGGCTATCTGCCAGGCGTTGGTGATGATTGTCTGCATCGCCTTTATAGGCACCGACTGCGACAACTTTTCGGTGGATGGATAGATACCCTGAAAGCCGCTCTCCTGCTTGCGAGAGAGAGCCTGCTCAACACTCTCAATCTCGGGATGCACGAAGCTGACACGGCCACGATAGAGCGACGGACGACCAAAGATGATATACTCACGCCCTATCTCGATGCGCTTCTCTATCCACTTGACACCTTGAAACCACAGCAGCTCGGCAGAGCCTGTGCCATCTAAGGCCTCGACAACAAATCGGCGACGTGGCCCTTCGCCAACATACGACTTGCCGACAAGGCGACAGCGAACCTGCACATAGGTGCTCTCCATCGACTCATCGACCTCGCTGAGTGTGATATGTCGTGTGCGGTCGATATAGCGATAGGGAAAGCGCATAAGAAGGTCGCCGATGGTACGTACACCAGCCTCACGCTCGAGGACCTTGGCACGTAGTTCGCCGACACCACCTACAAACTTTATATCTCGAGCCAGCACACCCGACATTGCACCCGACAATTCGCTGTTTAGATCTTTGTGATAGAGCGTACAGGGGCTATGCGCTCAAGACGCTGAGCACCACCAAGCTCCTCAATCTCAACGATAAAGACAAACTCTCGTACCTTGATACCATACTCCTTGCCCTCGACCACAACGTGTGTACGCTCCAACGACTGGGCAAGACCCTCGGCAGTACCGCCCGTGGCAAGCACATCGTCGAGGATGGTAACCTCAAACAGATCGCCATTAGGCTTACCCGCAGCGATATCGCTAAGGCGATAGTAGAGTTTGTCGCAACCATACTCCTTCTCGATAAGCACCTCGTGAAGATCACCCTCGGCAAATGGGAGCTTACCGCTCTTACGCACAGGGACAATATTCTCAACCCTGTCGCACTCGGTAAGCAGCGGAGCTGCAAACAAGAAACCACGAGCCTCTGGGGCTATGATATTGGGTGTTGTGCAAGCCTCGCCTACACGCCCCATAAGCTCCTTGAACACCGCCTTATTCTGCATAAAGGGGATGATATCGACAAAAACAATACCCTCCTTAGGGAAATCTCTGTAGTATTTAAGTACCTCTTTCATCGCATTATAAATATTAAAACGTACAAAGTTAATAAATTTTTGTGGCTACGAGGTGTTATCAACGATAAATTTTATAAATTTGTAACCAATATTATATACTTAAAACTTCTTTCGCATGAAAAAGAGAATACTTGTAACGGGAGCAACATCGGGCATTGGTCGTGCTACGGCACTACGTCTTGCCACCCCAGATAGCCAGATAATCATCACTGGCCGCCGTAAGGAGCGTCTTGAGGCACTCAAGGCCGAGGTCGAGGCTAAGGGCGCTGAGTGCATAGCGCTTAACTTCGACGTACGCTCGGAGGCTGAGTGTATCGAGCATCTAAAGCCTCTTGGTCGTGTAGACATCTTGATTAACAACGCTGGCCTCGCCGCCGGCCTTGAGCATATCGACAAGGGTGACTCACGTGACTGGGATGCTATGATCGATACCAACGTCAAGGGCTTGCTCTACGTCACCAAGATCATCAGCAGTGCTATGGTCGAGGCGGGCAAGGGTGGCCACATCATCAACATAGGCTCTATCGCTGGCACTGAGCCCTATGAGAATGGTGCTGTATACTGTGCCTCGAAGCACGCCGTGCACGCCATATCACAGGCTATGCGTGCCGACCTGCTGTCGGCCGGCATAAAGGTTGGCGAGGTGCGCCCAGGAATGGTCGAGACCGAGTTCTCGGAGGTGCGCTTCCACGGCGACAAGCAGCGTGCCGCAGGCGTCTACAACGGCGTAGAGGCACTCCAGGGTGAGGATATTGCCGAGGCAATCCACTGGATGCTATCGCTCCCCGCACATATGAACGTGAACGACATCGTGCTGATGCCAACGTGTCAGGCAGGAGCATACTACACCTACCGTAAATAACACTAAACAAAATAGTTAGACCTATGAGAAGAAGCCTTACTCTACTCCTTACCACGCTAATTGGTATTTCGACATTTGCCTGCGGCTGCACCAAGCCCGAAACCCCAAGCGAGGGTGACAAAGAGCCTCAACCACAGCCTACGGTTGAGCGTACTGACCTCTTCGCCGTAAAGAGTGCCGAGGATATAGCCTATCGTATTCCATCTATTGCCGTAACCCAAACAGGACGACTTATCGCCGTTGTAGACTATCGAATTGTTCGTTCCGACATCGGCGTTGTCAATAACGGACGTATCGACCTACACTACCGCACCTCGGACGACAACGGCCATACGTGGAGCGACACCAAGGTACTTATCGAGGGTAAGGGTGCTGAGGCCACCGACTTTATGAGTGTGGGCTATGGCGACCCCTGCATCGTGGCAGACAGAGAGTCTGATAGAGTGCTTGTGATGAGTTGCGCAGGCAACGTATCGTTCCAGAATGGTACTCGTCAGCGTCACCAAAATATCGCACGCTTCTACTCTGAGGATGGTGGCCAGACCTGGAGCGCTCCTGAGGATATCGCCGAGTCGATATACTCACAGTTTGATGAGTCATCGTATGGTCCTGTGCGCTCGATGTTCGTAGCCTCGGGCCGTATAATGCAGAGTAGCACAGTGAAGGTAGGCAGCCACTACCGCCTCTACTGCGCTGTGCTGGTGCGTGATAAGTCGGCAACACATATGAACTATGTGCTCTTCTCGGATGACTTCGGTGGCAGCTGGAAGGTTCTTGGCGACATTAACGAACCTGCCGTTTACCGCACTGCCGATGAGCCTAAGGTCGAGGAGTTGCCTAATGGGACAATCCTTATCAGCTCACGCTACAACGAGGGCCGTTACTACAACATCTTCACCTTCGATGACGTAGCTGCAGGTACAGGCTCGTGGGATGAGGCTCAGTTCTCGGGCGCAAACAACCGAGGCGTAGTAGCTACTCAAAACTCGACAAATGGCGAGGTGGCAGTCATCCCAGTAACTCGCACCGCTGATAATGAGCCTATGCATCTGTTGTTACAGTCGGTGCCTATGGGCCCACAGCGTGCCAACGTAGGTATCTACTATAAGGAACTTGCCTCAGAGCTCGATGACTACGTATCGCCATACGAACTTGCCCGTGATTGGGATGGCTCGTTGCAGGTATCGACACTCAACTCGGCATACTCGACAATGATATGGCAGAAGGATAACAACCTCGGTTTCTTCTACGAGGAGGAGACCTACGGTGTAAGTGCCCACTCATATGGAGGCTACAATATGGTATACGAGAGCCTCTCGTTGGAGGAGATTACCGATGGCAAGTACAAATATAGGGCTACAAAGTAGCAATGCATAGCATTTATACGACGTTTGATGCTCGGCATCTCAAATTTTGTATTACCTTTGCGCCCCGTACTACGTATAAGAATTTTTAACCACATTTTGGGCTCACGCCCCGCAAACTTAAGTATGACAAAGACTACTAACTCGCTTGGTGCAACCATTCGACGTGCTACGTTGCTCATAGCTGCACTATTCACCTTTGGTCTGGCTCAGGCACAGCAAGATGGCTACCAGAAGGATAATGAGATCTTCCGCCTTGGCGTCGAGGCTCGTTTCGACTACCTCCACGAGGCTATCGACGGCACGAAGATTAATGGTAACTCGGGCTTCAAGGTGCGTTATTTCAACCTCCGCATGGATGGCCAGATCACGCCAAAGTTCAGCTACTCGTGGCGTCAGCGTTTCAACCGCATGAACTCCCTATCGGACTTTGCACAGAACACCGACTGGCTACACCTCACCTACCGTCCAACGGAGAATTGGGCAATCTCGGCAGGTAAACAGGTGGTGATGATTGGTGGCTGGGAGTACGACCGTGCACCTATCGAGCTATATTTCTGCTCGGAGTATTGGAACAATGTGGCTTGCTATCAGCTTGGTGCAAGCGTAGCATATACCACAAACGAGGGTAACGACACCCTTACATTCCAGTTCTGCCAGAGCCCATACGACCACGCCGAGGCCGATTACTTTGCATATAACCTCTACTGGAGCGGTCAGCATGGTTTCTTCTCGGCACTCTACTCGTTGAACTTCTCGCAATATGCTCCAGGTAAGTACGATGCATATGTGGTGCTTGGTAATCAGTTCCAGTTTGGCGATGCTAAGCTTCAGCTCGACCTGATGAACCGTGGCGTGAGCGCACGTGAGCTACTATTCGACAACTTTTCGATTATGGGTGAGTTCTCATATCTCGTTGCCGACCGTGTAAACATCTTCGCAAAGGCAACATACGACAAGGTGGGTAATAACTATGCATCGGGACTCTTCCTCTACCCAGGCAGTGAGATTACACGCCTCGGTGGTGGTGTTGAGTACTACCCTCTCAGCCATAAGGGCAATCGTGATATTCGCCTTCACGCTGTATATGCTCACACCTTGGGCACAAACACAAACCCTGCGCCCACGGCTGTAAACAAGCAGTCGTACCTAACAGTAGGTCTTACGTGGAAGATTGACATTTTGTCGGCAGCCGAGAAGTTTATCAACAAGGTAAGAAAGTAACAATCTAAAACTCATAACTTTATGGAGAAGCAGAACAGACTTCAGAAATACCTTGCGGGTATCTTCTGTCTAATTATCGTTATCGGCATCTTCGGAGGTATCGCCTCAGTGATGGGCGTGGCAAACATGCTCAACACCATTATGAAGACTGCTCACGACCTTTTGCTCAACACCGTTTTCTACCTTATGGCCATCTGCGTTATCACAGGTGCCTTGGGACGTATCTTCGTTGAGTTTGGCGTGGTAAGCCTTCTTGAGCGTATTCTTCGCCCTCTGATGAAGCCACTGTTTAACCTTCCTGGTGTTGCGTCGCTCGGTGCAGTGATGACATTCCTCTCGGACAACCCAGCAATCATCTCGCTGGCTAAGGATAAGCGCTTCAGTTCATACTTCAAGAAGTTTCAGCTAATATCGCTCACAAACTTCGGCACAGCATTCGGTATGGGTTTGCTCGTTATCGTGTTTATGATCTCACAGGGTTACTTCGTAGAGCCATTCATCGGTCTTCTGGGTGCATTCATCGGTTGTATCTGCTCTACACGCCTTATGCAGCACTTCGTATGCAAGGCCCACCCAGAGTTCAAGGAGGAGATGGCAGCAATTATTGATGAGAACGACAAGCTCGAGGCGGAGTCGGTGAAGGAGACTTCGATGTTTACACGTATCCTCAACTCGTTGCTCGATGGTGGTAAGACAGGTGTTGATGTAGGTCTTTCGATCATCCCTGGCGTGCTTATCATCTCAACACTCGTGATGATCCTCACGTTTGGCACTGGCGACAATGGCATCTACGACGGTGCTGCCTACGAGGGTATCGAGTTCTTGCCTTTGGTATTTGGCAAGATTAACTTCTTGTTTGAGTGGCTGTTTGGCTTCGAGCACCCTGCACTTATGGCATTCCCAATCACATCATTGGGCGCAGTAGGTGCTGCGTTGAGCCTTGTGCCAGAGTTCGCAGCTCAGCAAATCATCAATGGTAATGCTATCGCAGTATTTACGGCTATCGGTATGTGCTGGAGCGGTTATCTCAGCACACACACCGCTATGCTCGACGCTCTTGGCTACCGTAAGCTCACCTCAAAGGCTATCCTCGCTCACACCATAGGTGGTCTTGTTGCAGGTATCGCAGCACACTGGTTGTTTGTACTCTACGCTCTTGCATTTGGTACGCCCGCAACATTCGAGGGTGGTGCAGACCGCTATGCAACAGTATCGTCACCTGTAAAGATCGAGTTCGTAAGCGAGAACCAGGTGCGTATCGGCGACCGTGTATTCACCGATAATGAGGGCGATACTCCTGAGCAGGAGGACTCTATGGCCCATGTAATTAAGGATATGCTGCTTACCAACCACAAGATTGTAGAGGTTGCCGACGGCCAGAAGATCGACGCTACAAGCTTCGTAGAGGCCGAGAAGCTCCCATATGAGACTCAGGAGAGCTTGATGGAGGAGGTCGAGGCGGCTTTTGCAATGTATCGTGACGAGATTGCCAAGACCAAGTTCGACGGCCGCACGGTGAAGGAGCTTAACGACGAGGAGATTAAGGCTCTTGATGAGAGCATCCCATTCAAGTTTGAGCGTCCTGAGGTGGAGGAGACCACTCGCGAGCAGGCTCCAGCACAGGAGACTCCAGCACAGGAGACTAAATAATTTTTAACATTAAGGGCTGATAGCGACACTGGTGGCTGTCAGCCCTTAGTGTATATATAAAATAAATATAGAGTATGAACAGAGTGAGATTGGCTGCGCTTATTATCGTAGCAGTAGTTGTAGGAGTTGTTTCATTCGGGCTATTCAGCCGTCCACAGGTCGAGAGCGCCGATTCGGCAGAGTTCTCGGCAGAGCGTGTGGCACGTGACATCGAGGTTATCTCACGCCAGCACCACTCCGTAGCTCACCCCAAGGAACGTGCCGAGGTGCGTGAATACCTCGTAGAAAGGCTCACAGCTATGGGGGCCGATACCGTGAAACTATTTGAGCATAAGGCACTCACAGGCCCCGAGAATAAGCACGTGACATATACGTTTGATGCTACTAACATCCTCGCAGAGTTCTCGGCAAAGCACTCCGAGAGTAGCCCTAAGCTGATGTTCATAGCTCACTACGACTCACGCTACTCACAGCCCATGCCCCAACAGGATACCGTATGGTCGTATGGTGCAGCCGACGATGGCTACGGCCTTGGCATTGCACTCGAGGCCACTAACCTCGCGCTCAAGTATCGTGATGAGTGGCAGCAAGGCATCAAGATCCTCTTTACCGATGCCGAGGAGGTTGGAATGAAGGGTATGAAGGCGCTGTGGGAGAACAACCGTGAGGAGTTCGCCGATGTCGGCCTTGTCATCAACATCGAGGCACGTGGCCCATATGGTCCAGCACTACTCTTCGAGACATCGCCGGGCAACAATAGACTTATGGAGCTATACGCCTCGGCGGCCGACTATCCATATACCTACTCGCTGACCACCGTAGTATATGGCTTTATGCCTAACTTCACCGACTTCACCATTATAAAGGATAGCGTGCCCGGCTTCAACTTCTCGACTGTGGCAGATATCAACCACTATCACACCGACCTCGACAACTACTCGAATATCAATCTGCGATCAATACAACACTATGGTTCACAAATAGTTCCAATACTACGAGCATATCTTACAGACGCTAAATACTCTAACCCCGAGAGCCTACGTAGCGATAGCGACACCGTAAACTTTACGCTCCCCGCACTCGGACTCTTCAACTTCTCGAAGGGCACCTACTGGACGATAAACATCGTTGTGGTTGCACTCTTTGTCGCACTTCTCGTCGTAGAGATTATGCGTGGTCGTGCGCAGGGTCGAAAGGTTATGCGTAGTGCACTTACAACCCTCATCGTTGCCATCTGTGGTCTTATCCTTGGCGAGCTTATCGCATGGGTGAGCAGTGCTATTGCAGGGGCTCAATTCAAGCCCTTCGGCATCGTTCAGGGCATCGCAGGCGATAATGCTATTATGGCTATTAGCGTAGCTCTCATCCTTGCAGCTGTCGTAGTGATATATCTTCGCAAGCGACGCAACATTATGCGTCAGACATTGGGCTCGGTACGTAGCTCGGCAGCAGATGCAGCTACGGCTATAAACGCAAATAACGCACTCTATGGTGCGCTATCCATGTTTGCTATTCTCAGCCTCGTGCTACTGGTTGCGATTGGCGAGAACCTTATGTTCTTCATCCCTCTAACGGCTACCACCCTATCGCTCGTGCTCTATCGCCTGACAAATATTCGTGAGTGGTACTTGGTAGGCATTGCGCTTGCGCTGCTTCACGCCCTGTCGTTCCTCTACACGTTGGCGATGGCTCTTACGATTGGAGCTTTTGGTGCTGTGGTGATGCTTGCACTATTCGACGCAATGCTGCTCATCCCACTTGTCGAGGGTTACGTGCGAAAGGCGTAGTGCTAACAGACAAAAAAAAGGGGGTGCATCCCCCTTTTTTTTGTCTGTTTTTCGCTTAGAAGTTGATACCGAGGCCAATATATACCGACTGGTTTACCTTCTTATAGTTTATATCCTTTGCATTAAACTGGAACTCGCCGCCCTGAGGCTTTGGGTTCATCATTATTGCCTGATAGCCAATGATAATGTCATACTTGAACTTGCTGTCGGGAGACTGAAGGCGCACACCAACACCACCTTCGCCTAAAGCACCAAAGCGCACACCATTTTTGAAGAGCATATTAGTACCGACGTTCACAAAGTTGAATAGGCAGTTCTTGCGCTTGCCGTAGAAATACCTTGCAGTAACAGCCACAGGCATCACTGTGTAGTTATACTGAATCTGCGCACCGAGCTCGAGGCCCACCTTCCAGTTGTTGTTGATGAAATATCCGCCGTTGAGCATAAAGTTACCGCCGAACTTTGCCCACGCACGATACGACTTCACTGGGCTCTCGTTGAACACCTTCTGGTAGTCCATATCGTAGAACACAAGGTTGAAACGCCCCTCAGCACCCCACTCCCAGCCTGAGTAGTGGCGTGTCTTACGCTCAATCTCCTCGGGAGTCTCACGGCGCTTAGCCTCTGCCGAAGGTAGTATCATCAACACTGCAACGAGCAGCAAAACAAATCTCTTCATACTATCATATTTTTTGTTATAACGTACTAACTGTTAGATTATTGTCTGAGGTGTTTCTCCCACTCCCAGGCAGCACGCAGCGTGTCGTACAGCTCACGCTCAGCCCTCCAACCAAGCTCCTCGTTGGCCAGTCGAGTATCGGCCCATACAGCCATAACATCCCCAGCACGACGTGGCGCCACTTTGTAGTTTAGCTTTAGCGAGTTAGCCTCCTCGAAACCTCGCACGAGTTCAAATACCGACACTGGGCGGCCAGTACCTACGTTGAAGATCTCGTAGCGGTGCTTATTGCGACCATCCACAAGGCGCTGAATAGCTACTACGTGAGCCTTAGCCAGATCCACCACGTCGATATAATCTCTAAGGCACGAGCCATCGGGAGTATCATAGTCGTCGCCAAAGATGCTCAGGCACTCACGAATGCCTGCCGCAGTCTGGGTGATATAGGGGACAAGGTTGTTGGGCACACCACGAGGTAGCTCACCGATAAGTGCCGAGGGGTGCGCACCGATAGGATTGAAGTAGCGCAGCGCAATGCCCGATAGGTGCTCGTTGGCAGCTACCATATCTCGCAGAATATCTTCGGCCATCTGCTTGGTATTACCATAGGGTGAGGTTGCGGGCTTGCGAGGTGTAAGCTCGGTTACGGGCAACACGTCGGCATCGCCATAGACTGTTGCCGAGGATGAGAACAAGATGTTCTTACGCCCAAACTCGCACATCAGCTCAAGGATAGTGACAAACGACAGGATGTTGTTGCGATAGTACTTCGCTGGCTCAGCAACAGACTCACCCACAGCCTTATAGGCAGCAAAATGAATTACCGAGTCAAACTCATACTCCTCGAACACACGGCGCATAGCATCTCGATCGCAACAGTCGGCCTCGATAAACTTAGGCTCCACGCCAGTGATCTGACGGACACCCTCCAACGCTCCACGATCGCTATTCGAGAGATTATCGACAACTATAACCTCGTAGCCAGCATTTATAAGTTCCACGGTAGTGTGCGAGCCGATATATCCAGCACCTCCAGTGACCAATACCCTATTATGCATAACTCCAACTTTTGAAATTAATCGTACAAATGTACGAATTAATCTCAATAATTAGCACATCTTGCGCCATAAAATGTTTTGCTCAGGGGGTAATTGGCCTTTTAGGCAATAAAAGTTGATGCGGGTAGGTGCACCATCTACCCGCATCAATCTCTAAAAATTAGCGAGAGGCGAAGAGTCTCCAGCCCGCCTCGACATCCTCCCACACGGCCTTCACGCCATTCTCCATCTGCGACATTGCAGCCACCACGGGGATCATATCACGCTCGGAGCGAGTGTCGAGCTTAGCATCAGCGTCGATACCCGTGCGCTCGGCAACATAGCGAATATAGCCCTCTGTATGGTTCTCCACGGGGGGAGCCCAGCGGCTAATCATACCTCGAATGGTATCGAGACCGTAGCGCCTGCGATAGGTATCGAGCAGCACAAACATCGCTCTATAACCATAGGCCATCGTCTCAAACTGCTTAAAGGCAGCATCCTGCGATGGTCGCACCTCACCAGCAAAGCGGCTGTGCGAGTTGCGGATATTTCCTGGATTACAATTACGAAGACCTCTACTCATCGCCTATCTCCTTTCTTAGTTTACTCTTAATCCATCGGCCGAGCCACTCGAAAATCTCGACACCGCTAATTGTGGAGGCGTTCTCGAAGAAGGACCATAGCTCCACGCCACACACAAAGCCAGTGAAGAGGTTGGCAAGGTTAAGATGCATAAAGCTGAGCACCAGCGAATCGACCAACCAGGTCATCACAATGCCCGTGACTACGAAGCCCAGCTTATAGACTGTGCGCCACGCCTTACGGCTCTCGATACTCCACTTTTGACCCTCACGGCGAGCTGCCGCATACGAGGCGTAGATGCCTGTGATAAAGTCAATTGTGATAAACACCGTGGCGGTAATGATAAGGGGTGTTATTGGACAGAGCAGGGCCAAAAGAGCAGCAACGAGGCCGCTAACGTACTTGGATAATATCACCATAGATTGAACAGTAGTTTAATGGGTTGCTTTTAGGGTTATACTCAGGGTAGTCGCCAGCGTGAGCATTGAGATGATCACTGAGGCGATGAGAGAGGGTTACGGCCTTACGGCGCAGTGAGCGCATAACAGCGGCATGGTGCTCGTTATCGGCAGTGGTACGCCGACTATCACGATGACACGCATCGCACCTAACATCGAGCAGCGGCTCAACAGTATAGCGACACCAGGCAGCCAGAGCCACAGCAACATAGTCGTTGAGAAGAGCCGAATACTCACCTGCGTGTAACTTATCGACGAGGGCATCGCCCAGTATCGGGCGGATATGACGAGCCTCTGCCTCAATGATATCACTCTGAGTGACAATATCTTTCGACATAAGTTCCTCACCACTAAAGGCCAACGCAACAACCTGAGTGGGTGTAATAAGTGTCTGCATAGTAGTTACTCTAATGAAGTGATGTTATACTTTGTTATTTGCGCTAAGAAGAGCTGTTGGTCGGGATCGCTCTCGTCGTAGTCGAGACCATCGGCCTTGCGCGCCTCCCACACTCGCATATAGAGAGGCTTGGAGCGTGTTGGTGGACGATTAATTATCTCCAACGACGAGGCATCCACACCCAAGATCAATGAGATAATCTCACGTATAGGCTCGAGAAGTTGCTCCTGCTCCGATAGGATGACGGTATTCAGTGCCACCTCGTATTCGTGCAAGATGCGCTCTGTGGAGAAGCCCGACGAGTAGTCCAAGCCGCTGAGCGAGCGAAACCACGAGTGAGCAACAACCAGGTCAGCCTCCGAGCGCTCGTGTAGCGATGCCCAATCACCATCCGACTGCGTGTCGATAGGTATAAATCGTGAGTTATCGCCATCATTATGGTCACGCAGCACGAAGAGCACCTGACCAGGATTTCCCGAGAAGCGCTCCTCGGCCATACGCACAAGCCTCTCAGCCTCATCCTCGCTATCCACAGCGCCATCAAGCATCATCACACCAGAGAGCTGAAACGAGTTGTCGAGGCGTGCAATGTTCCACTTGTCCGTTTTGTAGAGTATGGCCGCAGCGCCGAGTCCTGCGATGTAGGGGGCAACGCCATAGTGTCTGAACATAGGCTCATAGTCTTTGTAGTGAACGATGCTGCGTAGCGTACCATCGTTCTGCTCCTCGAAGTGTGGGTAGAGTGGTAGCGTAACGGCCTCGGAGGCTCGGTAGGCTTGCCAGTCGTGGTGCATAACCACATGCTCCGAGTCACGGGCGATACGGCAGGTCGAGGCATCGACATGATACAACGACAGGAAGCTATGCGACGAGTCGGTCACCACCTCCAAAAAGGCATTTCCGAACATCGCCTCGTCGAGTGCCAGCCGAGCGATGACGCTACGTAGCGTATCGCCCGAGCCATTAGCACGACGGATAATGTCGCCGAGGATAGGTGTTCTCTCACTGAATGTAAGGCCCTTACCAGCAATGTAGTCGGCCTTATCGTTGATTATACGACGATGAATAGCCGAGCGTCGAGCCATCAGCGAGAGGGCATTGGGTAGTAGATTGTCATCACCCCAGAGCCACACCTTGTCGCCGACAAGCCTTCCACCCGACACCGAGCCAAATAGTGGCTCGGTGTGGTTGCGGGTGGCGGCAATGCGTGTTGCAATCTTGTCACAAGACATAGTCTTACCTCTTTTACTTGAAGGTTGCAATTACGATGAGATCATCATCGACAATCTCACAGCCCACCATAAAGATTGCACGCTGACGGTTCTCCATCTCGTCGGGGTTATACCACATACGCACCTCCGAGCCTGGGTAGTCTGCCGTGTTCACTGCCATAACAAGGTTACGACGATCGGTGAGGATACACGCCGAGCCAAATTCGAACGACGTATCGGGCAGATACTGCGAGATACCCATATCGATGATCTTGATGCCGTGGTACGAGAGCTCACGACGGCCTGTTGTAAGGTCGTTGTACGAGGCATCCGTACCACACGAGTCGAGGTGCTGCTCATAGGCATCATAGATGTCCGAGGTTACGAAGAAGGCGAGATTACCATCGTGCTTCAAGGCCTTCAATGTTGGCGAGGCACTCTTCCACATAAGGTTGAAGAGCTGCAAAATATTGTCACCCGTTGGCTCCACAAGATCGTGACTGATAGGCAATATGCTCGCATCCCTGACAATCTTATGCAAGAATCCATTGAACTTGTTATAGCGATCCGAATCGATATCGCCAAGCCACATTGTCACACGTAGACTCTCGGCAATAGCAGCACGGAACATCTCCGTCTCGGCAGCCTCAAGCTCAGTGCCTGTGAGATCATCGAGATTTACATCTGCACGGCCAGTGATCAGCTCAAGCACCTCCTGGAAGTAGGTCGATGCCGAGAATCCCACTTCGGCCTTGATCTTAGTAAGCTCTATATTCTTCTGCATACGGATAGCCGACTCGCCACCATTCCAACCCGCCTCGTAGTTCTGGAGGATGTCGCTTTGCGGGCTCCACATCTGAATTGTTGTGGGCACTGGCATATTGTAGAGTACACGAATGCCAAGCTGCTCGGCATTCTCTGCCGAAAACATTGGACGGAAAAAGATTGTCTCAAGGTCACGACCGTAGTAGGTCTTTGTGTTTTCAATAAGTCCCATAGTTTTAAGGTTTTAGTTGGTTAATAAAAGTGGTTGTAAAGTGTTTGTTATCGCTTTTTGATGAGCTGCACGTCACGTTCATAGGCACTACTACGAGCATCCACCGTCTGAGATATTGGCGAGGGGTCTTGTGTAGGCATAACCTCCGAGGCACGTGCTGCACGCTGACCTTCATCGAGGGCTATTGTCGAGGGATGAGCTGATGCTACCGCCTCGGGTAGCGATCGTGAGATCACGTTGATGTCATCACCCACGTTTGGATGCTCCGTGTCGGTGTCGATGCCGATAGCCTTAAGTAGCGCCATGACACCCTGCTTGGTGCGCTCGACAAGCGTCGCTGCCTCCTTGTCCACAGCCCGTGAGTCGTTGATTATACGATCCACAAGACCCTCGGCAAGAGCCTCTTCGGGTGATAGCCAGCGGCCACGGCCACCATTCTCTGCCATCAAGGCACTAATCTCCTCGACACTATGCCCAGAGCGTGTAGCATATAGCTCTGCAATACGGCGGTCGGTCTGGCGTAGCAGCTCCACTTCGGCCTGAAGCTCCTCGGCATTACCCTCGGTCGAGCATAGCGAGTTGTGGATAAGATAGAGCGACGTGGAGGCTATCTCACGAGCACCCTCGCTGGCAGCCTGCGCCACGATAGTTGCTGCCGAGGCGGTGTAGCCATAGCAGCGTGTGGTGATGTGAGCACCTGTTGCACGTAGCGCCTCGTATATGAGCATCGCATCGTTCACATCGCCACCTGTCGATCGTATGTTCACCACGATATGGCTATTCTCGATGTCGGCAATGCCTGCCACGCACTCCTTAAATCGCTCATAGGTGGCCACACGACTCTCAGGATTGTCGAACTGCCACTCCTCGGAGAGGCCTATCGTACCCTCGATGTCGATTATCGTGCAATCGGCCTCATTCTTGATCTTGATTTGTGAGTTCATAGAGTTAATGTTTGATTTGGTTTTATCTACTTCGTATACCGCCCTACGAGCTGTCGAGTAGGAGCATCCGAGATCGTAGGCCGCCTGCTCCATAGCACTACAACGGCGAAAACCCTTGCGACACATCTGCTCTACGTAGCTGTGTATGGCTCTATCTCGCAGCCTCGAACAATCGACCAAATTGTGGTGCACGAGTAGTCCGACGAGGCGTTCATATCGACGTGAGGGGCGAGGCAGAGAGCCATAGGAGCTCTGCCCAGAGGGGGTAATAAAAGTCATTGTTAGCTTGTTTTAGTGATTAACTATCTGTTGTGCAACGCCTGAATAGGCAGGTTGCCACACCACGTTCAGCATCATAGGCCTCGATGCTACGTAGGGTATATAGCGACTCTGCTCCATCGACCTCAAGGCGAAAGCGAGAGCGGATTGTTGCCGACTCAGAGTCTGGATCTAATAGTGCGACATATTCGGCTAATGGGAGATGTATCTTGCATTGTAGCAACCCTCGCTCGGCAATCTCGCTAAGCTCCTGATCGTAGTAGGTATGAAGTCCTGTACACCCATCACGATCCTCGAAACATAGGCTCTGCTGCAGCGTAGCACTGTGAAAGGCCACGCAAGGGTAACCATCAATAGCCGTCATCGAGCTCCAGCGTTCATCCTCGGGAAGTGGCTGGATGCCGTGATATAGCACCACACGTGGCTCGATATAGTCGCCCTCGACCGCCGCATCTCGATCACCCACGGTAAGCACCTCAGCCGAGGCTGCCGAGCCCAAGAAGCCATTTGTCGAGATGGTCGGCAGCAAGATTGGGTTTAGACGAATATCCACTCCATGCTTTGTGCCATATCCCTCAAAATATCTACTCCATACGCCGAACTCCTTATCAGAGACATCATTGGCTCTACTCACCACGCCATCACTACCAGCATAGGCGATACGTACATTCTCACTACTCTGCGGTGCCCCCTCCACGATGCTCCACTGGTGGGGCAGCTGACGACGACGCCAATCGACCGTTGCACCAGAGAAGAAGTCATCGTAGGGCTCTATAATCAATGTTTTCGAGGGCTCGTGGGGATAGAAGCAGAGGTTGAACATATGTGCTAAGGCCTCCAAGAGTCTCTGCTGCGTAAATCTGTGATTGGCCACATCGCTAAACTTAACCTTGTGTCCGTAGCCCGTGATACCACCAAATATTGTCCTTACGCTACAACCGCTAAGTAGCGTCATACTCTGACCCTCAGTAGCACCGTAAAAGGCTACGTTGTTGAACTGCTTAGGTGACGATGGCGAAAACTCAACATACGGGGTGCGCACCACGAACTCCACCTCACGGCTACCCGTGGGCTCTACAAAGCCGTTGTATAGCGCCCAATCACCAGTATATGGCTGATACTCAGCATCGCTATCAGATCGCATACAGAGCTGAGTACTTCGTGGACAGTTACTGCTTGTGACTACACGTGACACCCTGCCACTCACCTCTCCAACACCCAAAAGCATATATTGTTGCGATGGGTCATAATCGAAGATGAAGAGTTTATAGGCGGTGTTGGGATTTAACTCCTCGTGACGACTTGTATATGGGTTTTCAAGTCGCAATTCTACGTCGCAGCCCAAACCCAAACGAACCCGATTGAAGCCCTGCAATTCGCTACTCGACACTATATTGTAGTCGGTACGATACTTAATGTGATACTCGAATGATACGCTTATCTGGCGCTTTGGCGTAAACACTGGCAGACCATCTACAAATTGCAGTGCCCCGCCATTGTTATAGGCATCGCTGAGCACATTACCCTCCTCATCGACAGCATCTGGTGAAACACTATCTACAATAGCGCCGAGACTCTGTGTCTCCCAGGCAAAGAGGATACCCCCGACACCAGCTGTCGCCGTAGCACTCTTGGTCCTATACGCCTTGAAGCCCATCATGCGGTCTACCTCGGCACAATCTACCCGTTTGAACGCACCACTTATCATCAGCTTGCCCGCCAACTCACTCTCAAGCCATCGGCTCTTGAGCTTGTAACCCGATGCTGCGGCTATCGACTCGATGATATGCCTTACGCTGAGAAATGGGTGGTAGTCGTTAGGCATCAACACTCGCTCGGCACTCCATAGGCTCGACTCGTTGTACTTAGGATAGCTATCACGACGGATGGGCAGAAAACGTACGGGGGTATCTTCCACCCAGGTAGACTCGATGCCTGCGGGACGCATCATTACAGAGCACTCCACCCTCGAATCATTGAGCTCTCGACGAGCCACATCGTCTGCCCAGTCGCTACCTCCCGAACGAAGTCTTAGTCGGTAGTAGCGTGTGTCGGCACGTTGTTCGGTACTAAGCAGTGTCGCCATACCCTCGAATACCACTATCCCATCAACATCTATCTGTGCATGGTGCAACTCAGAGTTAAACTTATCGCCACAATGTAGGTCAAAGGCATACCTCATCACCCGATCACTCTCGGGCGTTGATACCACCTCGACAACAATCTCGCTACCCTGACGCCAACGCTCAACAGAGTGCAGCTTCTCGGCATCATAGCCAGGGAGCTGTATGGAGTCGGTGCGCAACATCACCTCTACCCCATCAATACACAGCCTAACCATGGAGGACCTCCTTTCCGTCGGTTTGAGAGGCTCCATCCCACCCTGTCTCCACCTCAAGGAGTAACTGACGAAGCTCGCCATGCGCCCCATACTCCACCGAGCGAGTACGTAGCTCCACTGGTCGTAGCTGGCCACCCATCATCTCATATACGTATGGCGAGCGTATAATCTCTGCAATGCGCTCAAGCTCATTCGCCGACTCATATGCCGAACATAGTCGATAACACTCGGTCGAAGACTTTAGCCTCGCATAGTAGGACTCTTTGCCAGTCGCAAACTTATCTATCGTGGCCTGTGTAGCCAGGCGTATGCTACGCGGGAATGAGTAGCTCTCAACACCTCCACGAGCGTTGCGCCAAAAGAGTCGTCTGGAGCGTGAGTCTGACGCTACGATGTTGAATGTTAAGGTGCGATATTGCCCCTCGCCGTTGTAAATATCTACAACAATCTTCTTAATATTCGGCGCGAGTCTCGCCGTGTGAATAATCACATCTAAGGGCTGAGCAACCTCGGGGCCTGTAAACTGTTGTCGGCGAGCGGTTAGCGGAGTGTACGATGTTATTACCAGCTTGGTTCTCTGCGGCGTAAACAGCGTGAAGTAGATCAAGTCGCCATACTCCACATCCTGCACATCGGCAAGCATTGACAACATCTCAGGCTGCTCAACATTGAGTGGCGCAGCAAGAAAGAGCGCTGGCGATGACACTACCCCACCCACATCTACGCCGACGTATCGTGATGTGGTAGAGACCATCACGCCTGTTGCCTCGGGCGCTACGATCGACTCTTGGTAGACTGAGCGCAGATAGGGAGCAATATCCACTTGCGCTACTGTAACACCATATAGCATCTTGGTCGCTATTGGCTCACCGCTTTGTAGGTCGTAAATCACAATCCTTACATCTTCAGGCTCGTCGCCTTCGGTTGTAAAACTGTAGACTAATGGCTGCTGCCACGATAGTCCACTTTGGGGTATTGACAGAAATCTCATTATTAAATATTTTAACTTATTATTGGTTTGCAAATTTTACCCGGCAACCGCCGTTTTATGATAGCTACACAACGACTGTTGATAATTAGGTTAATACTATGTTGATTATTGTTGATTTATGATTATAACACCTACTATATACCTATACATTAGTATTTTATAAATGTTCACAAACTCAACTATGATATGTTAATAATCGGCTAAATGCGATAGCTACTAACACTCATTCGACCTGTTTGACAGTGCAAATATACAACATCAAAAAGCGTTTGTCAAGTCTTTTTGTTAAATTTTTTTACCAAAAATTTTGGAAACAAATCAAACTTTTTAACTACCAATACATTAGCCGAAAAATTTATTTTTGTGAGTTCGACACAATCCTACTGGAGAAGCCTCTATAATCTCCCGAAGAGCCGACATTGAGATCAAAAGTGCATAAAGATGGCGTGCATAGCACTGAAAATGAAAATTTTTCGTTATATTTGCGCACGAAATAGTAATTTATAGAGGTATTAAAATAGCATTATGGCTGATAATTCAATATTGATTCGTCTCGACGGCCTCCGCCTAAAGTATGAGGAGATAGGTCAGAAGCTCACCGACCCTGAGGTTATTGCCGACGTTAAGCAGTTCGTTCAGCTCACCAAGGAGTATAAGGAGCTTGAGCCAATCATCGAGACATCGGAGCGCTTCCGCACAGCGATTGCCAACCTCGCTGAGGCTAAGGATGTTATGGCTAACGAGAAGGACGAGGAGTTCCGTGAGATAGCACGTGAAGAGATTGCAACGCTCGAGCCCGCCATCGAGAAGATGGAGGAGGAGATTAAGCTGTTGCTTATTCCCAAAGACCCCCAGGACGACAAGAATGCTATTGTCGAGATTCGTGGTGGCACCGGTGGCGACGAGGCAGCGATCTTCGCTGGCGACCTACTACGTATGTACACCAAGTACATCGAGTCGAAGGGTTGGCGCTATGAGATCACCTCATCGTCGGATGGCGCAGCGGGTGGTTACAAGGAGGTGGTGCTCAAGGTTACTGGCCAGAGCGTATATGGCACCCTGAAGTATGAGTCGGGCGTGCACCGTGTACAGCGTGTACCACAGACCGAGACTCAGGGACGTGTCCACACCTCAGCAGCATCGGTAGCAGTTCTTCCTGAGGCCGAGGAGTTCGACATCGAGATCTCGATGAACGACATCCGCAAGGATATCTTCTGTGCATCGGGTCCTGGCGGCCAGTCGGTAAACACCACCTACTCAGCAATCCGTCTTACGCACATCCCTACTGGCATTGTTGTGCAGTGTCAGGATCAGAAGTCGCAGCTTAAGAACTTCGACAAGGCCTTCGAGGAGTTGCGTACACGAGTGTTCAACCTCGAGTACTCGAAGTATCTCGACGAGATTGCATCGAAGCGCAAGACGATGGTATCTACGGGCGACCGCTCTGCGAAAATTCGTACGTACAACTACCCTCAGGGCCGAATTACCGACCACCGTATCAACTACACCATCTACAACCTCTCAGCATTTATGGACGGCGACATTCAGGATGTCATCGACCAGCTCATTGTGGCTGAGAATGCCGAGCGATTGAAGGAGAGCGAGTTGTAGGCGAAGGACAAAGATTTTATCTGAGTTACACACAATAAAAACGACCTGTCCTTCGTGGGGCGAGGTCGTTTTTTGGTTATATCGACACTACCATGAAACGACTACACATCATACTCACACTACTGCTATTGGCGGTCACGGTATCAGCCTCGGCCGACTACCCCGAGCGCGCAACACACGCCAAGGCACGTGGCAAGAAGCTCACGGTCAAGGAGTGGAAGACAACGCCCGACGGCAAGAACAAGTGGGTAGACCACATCGAGATATACAATGCCCAGGGACAGCTCATCGAGGAGCGGGAGTACAGCGACTATGGCCGTAGCCTATCGTGGCGCTCTGAGTACTTCTACAACGACAAGGGTCAGCTCGAGAAGGAGATCCTATACAACGAGCGCAATAAGCCCTCGAAGGTGCGTAAGTTTGAGTACGACAGCTCGGGCGCCTGCGTTCGCCGCCTCAATTATAGCGCCAACGGAGTACTAAACTCATACCGTCAGTTCGAATTTATCTACGAGTAAGCCGATGACCAACATCTTGACATACGACGATCTCAACAGCCTGGAGCTGTGGCAGCGGATGAGGAGCATCTCGCTCAGCCAGATGCGTAGTGTCAAGCTTATGAACCGCATCGACACCAAGTATGTGCTTAGCTACGACGAGGTGCTACGCCTTATCGCTGCAGCTGCCGACAACGACTACTACGTGCAGATCATCGACGGTGTGCGTGCCTGCCGCTATGTCACGCTCTACTACGACACCTCGGAGCGAGAGATGTTCCGCCAGCACCACAACCGCAAGCTATGTCGCCAGAAGCTTCGAACACGCACCTACGTCGAGAGCAACACAACCTTCTTCGAGATAAAGAGCAAGAGCAACCGTGGGCGTACGAAGAAACGCCGCACCGAGATAGCCACCGAGCATTTTAGCTCGTTCAACCTCGACTGTGAGGCGGTTAAACTGCTGGGCACACACTCTGCATATCAGATTTCGGAGCTTATGCCGGCGCTCACCACACGCTTCACACGCATCACGCTCGTAAACCCTACGCTCACCGAACGTATCACCATCGACCTTGAGCTTGAGTATGAGGATATACGTAGCGGTAAGCAAGCCTCCATCCCCGACATGGCCATTGTTGAGATAAAACAGGATGGTAACGTAACATCTCTCACGAAGCTCATCCTTCGAGATATGCGCATACCACCACTCAAGGTGAGCAAATACTGCCTTGGCACTACGCTTACTGTCGATGGCATCAAGCGTAACCGCTTCAAGGCGAAGCTACAAAGTATTAACAAACGACTAAACCGAAAATAACTATGACAACATTTGATGGCGAGGGTGTAAACCCCGATTTGTTCGATGCCGATATTGCGGCCTTGACAGGTAGTGATGGCGAGGTAGGAGCTACGATGCTTGGTATCCCTCTGTGCGATACCACATCGCTTATGCAGCTGGCATTGCAATTCTTCATAAACCTTGTCGTATGCTTCATCATCGTGCGCTATTTCTACTACCCCAAGAGCCATCGCAAGGATTTTGCCGTCACGTTCGTACTCTTCTCTACGTCGGTCTTCCTGCTACTCTTCTTTATGAAGAGCGTCGGTATCGACGTAAGCATTGGCCTGGGTCTGTTTATGATCTTCGGCATTATGCGCTACCGTACGGAGATGGTGCCTATTCGTGAGATGACCTACCTCTTCCTAACTATTGCCACGGCGGTGATTAATGGCAGCAATCTTATGGTGTCGTATGCCGAATTACTGGTCGCAAACCTACTCATCCTTGCGGTATTAGCCGTACTTGAGGGCATTGTGATGCGTGGTCGTACTGCCACACGCCTCGTTTGCTACGAGCGCATCGAGCTTATACGCCCCGAGCGCCGAGCAGAGCTTATCGCCGACCTCGAGGAGCGCCTCGGCCATAAGGTTAATAGCGTGGACATTGGCAACGTGGACTTCCTTCGTGACGTGGCCTTCATCAAGGTACACTACACCCCCGAGCGTGGCGAGCAGCCTATGACCGAGCCTACAATGAAGATAAACGAGAAGAACTCATTTAACGCATAAAAGCCTCAGTATGAAAAAGTTACTATCAACAATATCCCTCCTCCTTGTCGTAGCATCGCTCTCGGCACAGGAGTTTACCCCCGCGGTACAAAATACCAACGACTTTCGTGGTCGCATTGAGGGTGCTTTCGAGTGGGAGGTCGCCAAGGACCTAAGCCTCGAGGCCTCGGTGCAGATGCGTCTTAAGAACGATTTTGCCACCGTAGACCGCATACAGAGTGCCGTGGGGCTGAAGTACGAGCCTATCAAATACTTCAATATTGGCGCCGACTACGTGCTTATCAATGGCCACGAGGTGGGTCGCTGGGAGAAGCCCCGCCACCGTATAAATGCCAATATAGAGGGTAATATCAAGGCGGGACGCTTCGCTCTCTCGCTACGTGAGAGGGTGCAGACAACCTTCCGTACCGACTCAGTGAATAGGTTTGAGAAGATGAACCCCGAGTTGATACTCCGCTCACGCTTTAAGGTTGAGTATAACATCCGCCACTCACGCTGGACGCCATACCTGATGTTTGAGCTCAACAACACGCTCAACGCACCAAAGGTGGTCGAAAACTATAAGGAGGCAACGCTATCTACCGACAACTACGTGTCACGTTACCGTGCAGGCATCGGAGCAAAGCTACGCATCGATCGTAACAACCGACTCGACTTCTACTACTACTTCGACTACGACCGAGGATATAACATTGATTACAAGGGAAATAAGGGAGATTTGAAGGGTTATGTTCAGGAGAATGATCATCGCCACATCTTCGGCATCTCATACAAATTTAAGCTCTAAGCCATGCGACGACTATCACTTATCATACTCCTCGTATTAGGTGCTACAACACTCAGCGCCCGAGGTCCTATGTATGTTGTCAATGGCACTATCGTCGAGAGCATCGAGCATATAGCTCAGGAGGATATCGAGCGTATTGATGTGCTCCCTGCCGACGAGGAGACCGTGGCTAAGTGGGGTGTAGAGGCCTCCGAGGGGGTTATCCTCGTTACGCTGCGCTACGACACCCCTGCACACTTCAAATATGAGGGCTTCGACAACTTCACCACCTACCTTGCCAAGAGTGTTCGCTGGAGCGATAAGCAACCGGCCGAGCGAGTATCACTACGCATCAAGGTCGATGGCGAGGGTCGTGTGACGATAGATAAGATTTTGCAGGCCACCTCACGCCAGTTTTTACGCCGTGTTGAGCAGGCTATTGCTCAGGCGCCACGCTGGCAACCGGCACTTCGTGATGGTCGTAGTGTCGAGAGTACGCACCTTGTAAACCTCCTACTCCCCGAGGGCGAAAGTCTCCCCGTAGAGCCCGGAGTGATTTTTAGATAACATATTATGAACGAAAACCTTAACATATATACTTCGGAGTCCGAGAGCCTTACCCTTCTCGACCTTCAGCGCATGGTACGAGCCACGCTTGAGAGTCGATTTGATAGGCCCTTGTGGCTCAATGCCGAGATCTCCGAGCTTAAGGTCAATCGTTCGGGACACTGCTATCTCAACCTCGTTGAGAAGGGTGAGGGAAGCGCCACACCACGTGCCGAAGCACGTGCCGTGATATGGAGATCGACCTACGCTGCGATAAGCGCAAAGTTTGAGCGTGCCACGGGTGCTCAGCTCAGTGCGGGCATAAGCGTGATGGTCAATGTTATGGTCACCTACCACGAGGTCTACGGCTTCTCGCTACAAATTCTCGACATCAACACCGACTACTCGCTTGGCGAGGTGGAGCGTCGCCGTCGCCAGACTATCGAGCAGCTTAAGGCCGATGGTCTCTGGGATATGAACCACGAGCTCGAGCTCACGCCACCAACACTGCGTATTGCTATTGTGTCGAGTGGCACGGCGGCGGGTTATCGTGACTTTGTGATGGAGATTTCACGCTCATCATACCGCTTTGAACTCACTCTCTTCGAGAGCCTTATGCAGGGTGATGCTGCCGAGGAGAGTATTCTACGAGCAATGTATGCCATTGCCGAGCGTGAGGATGAGTTCGACATCGTGGCAATTCTTCGTGGTGGCGGTTCAACCAGCGACCTTGCACTCTTTGACTCATATGCCATCGCCTCACACGTAGCTGGGTTTCCGCTACCCGTATTTACGGGCATCGGACACGATAAGGATATATCGGTGGTGGATATGGTTGCGCACACTGCGTGTAAGACCCCCACGGCGGTGGCCACCACTCTGGTCGAGATGGCCGATAACGAGATGGCTCGCATCGAGTATTACGCCCAAGCGTTGCGTGATGGAGTTGTGGCACGCATAAATGGCGAACGCATTACCATTGAACAGGTCGGCTCGGAGCTATCACGCAACTGCGTGGTGATGCTCAGCGGTCTACAACATCGCCTCGACACCCTCGAGGAGAGTATCACGTCGGAGGCTCGACATATGGTTTGCAGTCAGCATCAGAGGCTCGATGCCATTGACGATATTGTCGCAAGCCACAACCCTCGCAACATCCTCAGCCGAGGCTTTGCCATAGTGCGTGATGCCGAGGGAAGAACCATCGACATAGATACTATTGAGCTTGGTGCGAGCGTTAATATAGAGATAAGTGGCGGTGAGCTCACGGCCAACGTGCAAAGCAAACATATAAACACAATATAATGGCTACCAAGAAGATAAAATATTCCGAGGCTATGGCTGAGGTAGAGCAAATATTAGCCCGCCTACGCTCGGGCCAGATGAGCGTTGACGAGCTCTCGAGCAATGTTGCCCGAGCCACACAACTAATTGCAGAGTGTCGCACGATTCTCAGTCGCACCGAGTCTGAGGTCGAGCGTCTAATAAATCCCGATGAAGAATGAAACATCTGATTCGATTAAGTCTTAACATCTTCCCACGTAAGTTCCTACACCGCATTGCTGGCTGGGCAGTGCCTGTGTTAGGTCTATTCTACAAGGGGCGTGGTCGTGAGTGCCCTATATGTGGTGCACGCTATCGTCGCTTTATGCCATATGGCTATGTAGAGACACGCGAAGATGCCCTATGCCCAAGCTGTCTATCGCTTGAGCGACACCGTATGATTTGGCTCTGGATGGAGCGTAATACCGACCTCTTCAAGAGTCTTCCACGCTTGTTGCACATCGCCCCCGAGCAGTCGCTGATGCAACACTTCAAGGAGCTGTATGCCTCAAGCGACAAGTATATCACTGCCGACCTTGAGTCGCCCATTGCCGACAAGCATTTCGACGTGCAGGATATACCTCTTCCAGCCTCGTCGGTCGATGTCATTATATGCAACCATCTTCTCGAGCATGTCGAGGATGACCGTCGTGCTCTGAGCGAGTTATATCGCATCCTACGCCCTGGAGGCTGGGGCATACTCCTTGTACCCGAGGATCGTGAGCGAGAGACCACCTACGAGGATAACTCCATCACCGACCCTAAGGAGCGCACACGCCTCTTCGGGCAGTATGACCACCGCCGAGTATATGGCCGTGACTACGACGACCGCCTACGAGAGGCCGGCTTCGAGGTTGAGCGTAACGACTTTGTGCGACGCCTTACCGAGTGGGAGAAGCGACTATATGCCCCTGGCGCCGACGATCTTGTCATCGTGCGCAAGAGGATCGAAGATGAATCTGCAAACCTAACATCTGAGAATGAATAACGTACACCAAAGATATAGTGCCCTACGTGATATTGTAGCCTCTAACTTCTCGGAGCACACACAGCAGATGGTGGACCACGCCCTCAGCTTTGCTGCCGAGCGGCTTGATGGGCTACAGCGCTACGACGCTACACCTATGCTCGACCACGGCGTGGCTGTTGCTCGCATCGTCATCGAGGAGATAGGCTTGGGCCGTAACTCCACGATCGCAGCCATCATCCACGATGTTGTGCGTGAGGCCATGCAGCACCACGACGACAATCTCAACGAGATAATCGACACCATACGCCGTGAATATGGCGAGGAGACCCTCGGTATAACTGTTGCGCTGTGCAAGATTTCTGACATCAAGCTCAAGGCCTCAAAGGAGCAGGCCTCGGACTTTCGTGATATGATCGTTAGCTACTCCGAGGACCCCCGTGTCATCCTTATAAAGCTCGCCGACAGACTTGAGGTTATGCGCTCGCTCGACATCTTCCCTGAGAAGAAGCGCCGCAAGAAGAGTTGGGAGAGTCTTAATCTCTATGCCCAGATAGCACATAAGCTCGGCCTATATAGCATCAAGAGCGAGCTTGAAGATTTGTCGCTAAAGCATTTAGAGCCAGAGTCATACAATCATATCGTTCAGGAGCTTAAAGAGAGCGAGACCGAGCGTATGGCCTTCATCGAGAGCTTCCTGCGCCCCGTACGTGAACTCCTCGACCGTGACGGCATAAAGTATCATATCAAGAGCCGCACCAAGTCTATCTTCTCGATATTCCAGAAGATGCGTAAGCAACGTGTAGGCTTCAAGGGTGTCTTCGACATCTTTGCCCTACGCATCATCATCGACTGTCCTCCTGAGGTCGAGAAGGCACAGTGCTGGACCGTATACTCTCACGTCACAAGCCTCTATACGCCAAATCCTGAGCGTATGCGTGACTGGATATCTATCCCTAAGTCGAATGGCTACGAGTCGCTCCACACCACGGTGCTTGGCGAGGGTGGCCGCTGGGTCGAGGTGCAGATACGCACCGAGCGTATGGACGAGGTTGCCGAGCGAGGTATCGCCGCACACTGGAGGTATAAGGGTGTTAAGCAGGGAGGCATGGGCGCTGAGGAGTGGCTTGGCCGCCTACGTGAACTTCTCGAGGATACCACCTCGGAGTCTATCGCACACCGTTTTGAGGCAAAGCCCTCGTCGGGCGAGATCTTTGTGTTCACCCCATCGGGCGACATACGCAAGCTCCCCGAGGGTGCTACGGTACTCGACTTTGCATTCGACATCCACACCTCATTAGGCGCAATATGTGTCGGTGGAAAGGTTGGTGGGCGTGTAGTTCCCATCAAGGAGACGCTGCACAATGGCGACATATGCGAGGTGCTCACACGCAAGGATCAGACCCCTAAGGCCGACTGGCTCACTATATGTGTCACGCAGAAGGCCCGCTCACGCATACGTGCCTACCTACGTGAGCAGCGTCAGAAGCACGCCCGTTTAGGTCGTGAGGAGCTGGAGCGCAAGCTCAAGAACTGGAAGATGGAGCTCACTATCGACGAGGTTGTTGCCTATCTATGCAAGCACTTCAAGATACGCCGTGGCATCGAGCTCTATATGATGATTGCCGACCAGAAGATTGAGCTTCTCAGCATCAAGGAGATACTTCAGCGCTGGCTCTCGGGCCAGGCCGACGAGGAGCGTCGTCAGGCGGCTGCCGAGGTTGAGGAGCGCAAGGCACGCCTACGTGAGGAGCGTGGTGAGGAGCCACGACGCTCCAACGATGCCCTTGTTATCGACGAACGCATAAACAACATAGAGTATAAATTCGGTCGTTGCTGCAACCCCATCAAGGGAGATAGTGTCTTCGGCTTTATCACCATCAATGCAGGCATCACCATCCACCGCTGCGACTGCCCCAACGCTCGACGTATGCGCGAACGCTACCCCTATCGTGTTATGGAGGCACGCTGGAGAGATGATGCACAGGGTGCTTTCCGTGTGACCATCGGCATCTCGGCTGCCGACATCCCAGGCCTTGCGACAACCATTATGGATGTAGCGAGCAAGGAGCTGAAGCTCTCGGTGCGTGGCATCAACTATCTGCCTAAGGGCGATGGTATGGCCTCGGCACAGCTTACGGTCGAAGTGCCAGGCGCTAATATTGTCGATATGTTGCTACACTCGTTGCGCCGCATCAAGGGCGTCAGGAATGCATACCGAATTAACTAATAACTAACCTGATACGATTATGGATTTCGAAACACTGCGTTGCCCCTGGGGCGACCACCTGAAGACTTGCGCCATTACAGTTGCCGATCTTGACGGCGTTGTGCTCTACCAGAACAAACGCTCAATAGAGGTCAATGGCGATGTACGTGGTAAGTCGATGATACCCTGCCACTCGGAGCGCTCACGCCAGATTATCAGCCGCCTTATGGCCAATGCCGAGGTTAATGCCTACACTATTGAGAAGCGTGGTATCCGCAAGCTCATCTACCAGGCACCCTGGTTCGAGTCGGGCGAGGTTGCTGGCTTAGTGGAGTTCTCGTTGGAGATTCCTCAGGATATGCCTCACTACGTACGTGAGTAATACCTATACTATATATAATGCGGTAGGACAAGGGTGTTGCATAGGAGAATTTCTATTTTTTTTATTATAAATTATAGATTTGCGAAATTTTTGCTATCTTTGCAACCGCAAGACGTGAAAACGTTGGACCCATAGCTCAGTTGGTTAGAGCAGCGGACTCATAATCCGAAGGTCGTGGGATCATGCCCCTCTGGGTCCACACCGCCAAGCCTCGATATATATCGGGGCTTTTTTTGTTGGGTCTTAAGAGACTAAGACTGCTGACACGATGACACTCGACCTCGTAATGGTCTTAATAGTCATAACGGTCCTAATGGTCCTAAGAAAAGATAATAGGACATTAAGCGCAAAAGGCCCATACATTTTATTGGCGCATCTACGGTTTACTATCAAAATTACCAAGCAACATACTCAGCAACATCAATGGACGTTAGCATAACTCTCTATGCTCACTGCGCCATTAAACTCCATTCTGCCCCACATCAACAGCACCGCCCGAGATGCACGATGCATAAAATATGAATAAACTCTTAAAGTTGAATGTGATTAAATTTGCTCTTCAAAAGTTAAAAAGTTCAATTAAAGACAAATTTTTGTAAACAAACCGAAATATAATTTTTATTGTTTTATCATCGAAATCCCCAATTATACCATTCAACCATTAGATGCTACTTTAGTCATAATACTCCATTTTTTACTTAAAAATAAAAATATTCAGCGCGCGAGTAAAAAAATATTGATTTTTTATTCTTCGACCAAACATTGGTAAAAGAGAACAATTTGACTAATTAATAAATGAAATAGAATAATAAACTAATATTTTTATTCCAAACAGCTCTTCACAGCACTTTATGCGCTATTTTGTGCCTTATAGAGGGTTAAAATACCAATAGACCACTTTCGTCATAAAAAAGAATATAATTAACATTGACTTTATATCCACCAATGAAAAAATGGCAAATAAGAAAAAAAGTCAAAAAGATAATGTATCTAAAAAAAAGACATATTGCTACTTTTTTATTCAAGACTATTGCAGATATGATTTTTTTAACCCATATTTGCAACAGATAAAAGAACAAAAAACTCATAGTTAGGATTAAAAATACAATATTTGGTGTGGATAAATTTTTTAACCAGTAATTGAATTGGTTATAATCAGTTACACATAATATGCAGACAGAGACTACTGAGTCAATAGCCCACTTTTATTAAAGACTTAAATAAATTAAAACAATAAGGTTATGAAACTAAAGTTCTACATCACTCTGCTACTTGGCCTATTGTGCTTCACACATGCCAAGGCACAGGATGTCGCTGTTAAGACAAACCTACTCTACGATGCTACGGCAACCGTGAACCTCGGTGTTGAGATAGGTCTTGCTCCTAAGTGGACACTCGACATCTCTGGTAACCTCAACGCTTGGGACATCGACGAGGACACCAAGTGGCGTCACTGGTTTGCGCAGCCCGAGGCTCGCTACTGGTTCTGCGACCGCTTCTCGCGTCACTTCCTCGGCTTCCACGCCATCGGTGGCCAGTACAACATCACAGGCATCAAGAACAATGTTACGTTCCTGGGCACCCCATTTAAGAACTTCACCGATAAGCGCTATCAGGGTTGGGGCGTGGGTGCCGGTGTCGCTTATGGCTACGCCTTCATCCTCGGCAAACACTGGAACCTTGAGCTCGAGATTGGTGTTGGTTACACCTATTTCAACTACGACATATTCAGCTGTACGGGTTGTGGCCGCAACATAGGTGAGTCTGATCACCACTACTTTGGTCCTACCAAGGCGGCGATTAATTTGGTTTATCTATTTTAAGTATGACTACTACGATGAGACGAATTCTTACTATAATGGCGGCATTGCTAACCGGAGTGTTGGCAGCCGATGCACAGACGCTTAATGGTGTAACCATCGAGAGCTACACAATGGAGCGCAGCGGTAGCTTTGTGATCGTAGATATGGACCTCGACATCTCGCAACTCGACGTCAAGGGCACGCAGACCGTAGTATTCACCCCACATATCGTGCGCGACACTATGTCGGTAGCACTCAGGTCGGTGGGTGTATATGGTCGCAACCGCCACTTCTACTACCAGCGCAACGAGGAGCAGGCTCCCACATCGGGCGACGACCTCTCGTATCGCAGCAATAAGCTTCCAGAGCTTATACACTACCACGCAGTAGTACCCTTCGAGGAGTGGATGGATGGTTGCCAGCTTATCTTCGAGCGCGAGGACTGCGGTTGCAACAACACGGAGCTTGGCAAGCAGGGCGACGTGCTTATCGAGCGCTTCCCACTCGAGCCTTACGATCCTACACTCATATATATACGTCCTGAGGCCGAGAAGACCAAGATGCGTTCGTTGAGCGGCAGCGCATTCATCGACTTCCCAGTGAACAAGACCGACATTCGCCCAACCTATCGCAACAACACTGCTGAGCTTGCGAAGATCACGGGTACTATCGACTCTGTAAAGGGTGATGCCGACATCACCATCACAGCGATCTCGATCAAGGGTTTTGCATCGCCCGAGAGTCCCTACTCAAACAACACCCGTCTGGCAAAGGGTCGTACCGAGGCTTTGAAGCGCTATGTTGAGAAGCTCTATAAGTTCGATGCTGGCTTCATCGCCACATCTTACGAGCCTGAGGACTGGGCAGGTCTTGAGCGCTATGTCGAGGCATCTAACCTTGAGAACAAGGATGCTATTTTGAAGCTTATCCGCTCTGACGAGGAGCCCGACCGCAAGGAGTGGCTCATCAAGAGCAAGTACGCTGCCGACTACAAGTTCTTGCTTGAGAACTGCTACCCTGCACTTCGTCACTCAGACTACGTTATCGAGTACAACGTGCGCCAGTATAGCAAACCGGCGGAGATTGAGCGCATCATGAACACCGCACCTCAGAAGCTCTCGTTGGAGGAGTTCTACATCCTCGCCGAGACCTACGAGTCGGGCAGCGCTGAGCTTGACGAGCTTTGGGAGATTGCCGTACGAATGTTCCCTAACGACGAGATTGCCAACTTCAACGCTGCAAACTCGGCTATGGATAAGGGCGACTACGAGCGTGCGGCCAAGTATCTCGACAAGGCTGGCGACCGCCCCGAGGTAGACTACTCACGTGGTTGCATCGAGGTGCTCAAGGAGGACTACGTAGCATCACTCCCACACCTCGAGCGTGCTAAGGAGCGTGGCATCAAGGAGGCTGAGGCCGTTATCGAGGCCGTAAGCAACCACTGGAAGGTTACGCAGACAAAGAAATAATCATATACAACATATAGATTTAGGATAAGATAACAAATTAACTAATAACCTAAAAACTCAAAATTATGAAAATTAAGTATTTCGCATTGGCGCTTGCTGCTCTTGGCGCAGTAGCTTGCTCAGAAAAGGTTGAGGATGCTGGCAATACCCCACAGGCGGGCATCGGTGGTGGCGATAAGGGCTACCTTGCAATTAACCTTAAGTCTACAGATGACGTTACACGAGGTGCCGGAGACACCTATGAGGATGGTACTGCTGAGGAGCAGGCAATCTCAACGGCATGTTTCTTCTTCTTCGATGCTGCGGGCAACCCATTCAACGTAAATGCTAATGGCAACTACTACAACGTGGGTGTTGCAGATAATGGTGGTGTTGAGGCTCCAAATATTGAGTCTATGACCGACCCAGTATTGGTTGTTGAGAAGTATAAGGGCGAGTTCCCAGCAAAGGTTGTTGCTGTAGTTAACTACACAGGCACCACAAACCTCTCGTTGAACGACCTTAAGAATACCCTTACTACCGTAGGTCACACCTCTGGCTCACAGTTCATCATGACCAACTCGGCATATGTAAATGGTGCTGGTGAGGTCGTTGATGCAACACCACTCACAATCGATCATTTCCAGACATCGATTGATAAGGCTGAGCAAAACCCTGTTACTATCTACGTGGAGCGCACCGTAGCTAAGGCAAATGTTAAGGCTGGCACCGCAGCCTTCAACACAGGTGTTAAGGTAGGCGAGAAGGAGGTATATGCAAAGGTTAATGGCTGGGATTTAGTAGCTACTCAGGATGAGTCATACTTCGTAAAGAGCATCGACGCTGCTTGGACCGATGCAGAGCTTGGCTTCGTATGGAACGATGCAGCATATTTCCGCTCATACTGGACAGGTAAGACCTCAACCGTAGCTGTATCTAACGCATTCACACCAGCTGCGCTAACTAACAACGACGACACTGTAGAGTATCTTGGCGAGCATGTAAACGCTGCTAACACCGACCGTACAAAGTATATCGTATCGGCAACTCTTCAGGATGCTGATGGCAACGCTATCGAGATTGCACAGTGGTACGGCACAAACTACATTGGCGAGGATGCTCTCTTGGCAGCTGTAGCTCCAACACTTAAGAACAAGCTCATGTTGCTCACAACCGAGGGTGGTAACAACGTATATACCTCTATCGACGACTCACAGCTTCAGTGCGTAGCAGGCCTTCTTGGCGCAGAGAGCTACGAGGTTAAGTTCCAACTCGCAGCAGATGCTCCTATGACCGGTTGGTACTCATTCGACGGCACTCAGTACACAGCTGTCGCTGACGTAAACGGAGAGCTTGCAAAGATTGAGCCTGCAAAGGTTTGGAACAATGGCCAGACTTACTACTATGCCGACGTTAAGCACATTGGTGATGCTTATGGTATCGTACGTAACCACAGCTACAAGATCAACGTCACAGGCGTAGCAGGTTGGGGTACTCCTGTTTACGATCCTAATATGGAGATTGAGACTCCAGTGAAGCCTACCGACAAGGAGACCTACATCTCGGCAGAGATCAACGTTCTCTCATGGCGTGTAGTTTCAAACAATGTAACCCTTGAGTAACAACAGGTTCTGAGATAGAATCTATCTGATTTAGGGCCCGCTTGGCGGGAGTGTCGGCGGGCCCTTTTTTCTAACACTTTAGAGGCCTCAGGCGGGGCGCACCTTCGACATCGGTGCAAAGAGAGATGACGATATGAAGAGCCCACGAGGGCACTTCCACCAAAATTGAAGATAACAACCTCCATAGGCGAGGATAACATATAGAGTCACGGACTCGGACTAACAAGAACGAAAATAAGTAAAACATAAAAAGTATAAAACAATGAAGACCCAAGCTAAAATTTGTAAGTGGGGTTTGATGCTGGCCACTTTGTTCATAGCACTATCGACCAGCTCTTGTAAGGAGGGATTCATCTACGAGGGTGAAGGCGACTGCGGTACGTACTACAACATCGAGTTTAAGTACGACTACAACATGAAGTTTGCCGATGCTTTTGCCAACGAGGTTAAGTCCGTAGCTCTCTACGTTTTCGACTCTAACGACACTCTTGTTGAGGCTATCACCGAGAGCGACGAGGCGAAGCTCAAGACCGACAATTTCTCAATTCCTTTGGAGCTTGAGAGCGGCAAGTATGAGCTTGTTGCGTGGGCAGGCATCCTCGACGAGGAGTCATTCGACCTATTGGCAGATGTCAAGGTGGGCCAGACCAAGAAGCAGGAGCTTCAGGTGAAGCTAAAGAGTGTTGAGAGCAAGGTATCTCAGGATTTGAAGCCTCTGTTCCACGCCTCAAAAACACTCAACTACACTACCGAGCCTGGCACTTTCACTGAGACAATGTCGCTTACGAAGGATACCAACGTGGTGCGTATCGTACTTCAGCAGATGTCTGACGGCCTTGTAGCCGATAAGTTCCGCTACGAGATTACTGCCGACAATGGCCTATTGGATTGGAACAACGACGTGATTGCCGATGGTACACTTATCTACGAGCCTTGGAGTGTAGCAACAGGTAGTGCCGACGTAGCTCCCGACTACGGAACAAGCTCAGTGACACGTAGCGATGAGGTATCTGTAGCTGTTGCAGAGTTCACCATCAACCGTATGATTAATGGCCAGAGCCCTATCCTTACTATCTACAACATTGAGGAGGAGAAGAGGGTGCTCTCAATCCCTGTTGCCGACTATGCACTATTGGTTAAGGGCAACTACAACCGTGATATGAGCAATCAGGAGTATCTCGACCGCCAGGATGAGTACAATATGACTTTCTTCCTCGACGAGGATGGCAACTGGCTCTCAGCATCAATCATCGTAAACTCTTGGAGAGTAGTTTTTAACAACGACATTCTCTAATAACCCTAAAACCTTAGAGCTATGAGAGATATAATTAGAAATATAGCGTTAGCGATAGCAGGACTCTATCTTGTGTCGTGTAACTCTATCTACGAGTACGGCGACTGCCCCTCGTTGGATGAGGTGCACAGCATCAACTTTGTCCTTGCCATCGACGCTCCAAGCACCACACGTGCTACGTGGGGTGACACAGATCCTACGGATGAGATCGGCACAAACTTCGAGAACAGAATACGTCCCTCGAGCCTTCGTGTTGGCATCTTCACCACCGCAAACCAGCATATTGGCGACGTTGAGAGCCTCGTCTATTGGCCCATTAACGACGACGGCACACGCTACCAGTTCAACGGTAAGGTTCCCGTAGCATTGCTCGAGCACGCCTCAGGTCTTGCCGCAGGCACCGCCCCTGAGTATAAGTTTATGGTATATGCCAACTGCTCGGAGGGTGACAACTCAGAGATCCGCTACACTATCGACGACATCGATTTGAAGGATGGTGCAATACCTATGTGGGGCGTTAAGCAGGTGAATATCAGCGCTCTGCTCAACAATAGAGTTCAGGAGCTTGGCGTAATCTCGCTGCTTCGTGCCGTAGCTAAGGTAGAGGTACTCATTGATGAGTCGCTCTCAGGACTTACTCTTACCGATGCAACCATCAACTTCCACAACCGTGAGGGTTATGCTCTTCCTGCGGGCTGGGACACCACACAAAGCACCGAGGCTTTGGATCGTGACGGAGTATTCCGAAGCTTCCGCTCGTTGCGCTCAACACCTCACAGCCTAACAGAGGTTGAGACGGGCCGTAAGTTCATCATCTACCTTCCAGAGTACAACAACACCCTCTTCGCCGACTACGAGGCTAAGATCTCTGTTTCGGTAAACAATGGCGGTGTGCCGATGACCTTTGCCGATGCTCTTCAGTTTAAGAGCTATGTCGATGGTCGTCCTACGGGCAATGCAGCTAAGATTGTACGTAACACCATCTATCGCTTCCGCATCACCGAGGTGAAGAGTGGCGCACTTGTGCTGAACTACGAGGTTGCCGACTGGGAGCGTAGCGATGCTTGGGAGTGGGTACAGCACTTCGACTACCCTAACTACCACAACCCCGTACTTCCCGATACGGCTACACGTGATGGCGACTCGTCGAACGACCTATACCCCGAGCAGCCTACGATGTACTACGTAGCACCTAACACCATTGGTGCTATCAGCAACGAGGAGGGAGCATTCTCGTGCTGGTTCCAGATGGTAGGTCCTATCGACCAAACATGGCTACCCACACTGCGTAACTCGTCGAACTGCGAGATTCGTGTATACAAGGAGATAGATGCCATAACCCGTGAGCTGGTATACACCACCGAGAGTGCGGCTGATGCATCGCTGAAGGATGGCTCTAAGCTTGTTGCCTACTCTGGCTGGTACAACATCAAGGTTATACCTACCGATCCCGACTATACAGGCGTCGTGCACTTCGGTATCACCTACACGCAGGATTGGATGGGAGCAGGCTCTCGCTACCTGCTTATCAACGGCGAGGTAGACCACGTCTTCTGGCCTAACAGCGGCACAGAGCCACGAATTATCGACATCCAACAGGTAACAAAATAAAAATCGGCAATAGACTATGAAACGATATATAAAATATATGATGGTCCTCCTCCTCGGCACTACGGCTGTGGCGTGTCATAGCGACATCGACGATGTTGCGGGCACTACCCCCGTGGCAGAGCGAGCTATCGTCCTCAACATTGCGGGCGGAGAGTTAGGGCTTGAGACACGTGCCGACGATATGGCCGATACCGCACGCGAGTATGCCATCACGCACCTCGACATTATGATCTTCGAGGATGGCGCAACGGAGGATGCCAAGACGCTGTTCTACCACGAGCGTGCCACAGCAGCAGGCCCTGAGGGTCAGGTACGCCTTGATGTAGATATCGACTCTATCGAGATTGGTGCAAAGTACTGGGTATATGTTGTTGCCAACAGCACCCTCTCGGCCGATACCTACGCAAATATAGGCAATGCTGAGGCGCTCTTCGATCTTACGCAGCAGAACTACAACGTTCATCTCACTGCCACAGGTCTTCAGCACACCCCATCACACTTCTTGATGGATGGCACAGCCTATATGGGTGCTTCAGAGCCAGCCACAGCGGATGCTATAACCATCGCAACAGATAAGATTACCGACACCGTAGAGCTCAACGTCACTCTTCGTCGTGCCGCAGCAAAGGTTGTTGTAAAGCTACTCTCGGCCGAGAAGATGACATTCACCAACACTATGGCAGGCTCGTCGGCAGGCTACTATATGCGTAACACCCCATATCAAACACGTGTGATGAACGATGGTGTCTTGCGCCAGAGTGAGGAGCTTGAGACTACCCACGAGTCGATGAGCGAGTACTATAAGTGGATGCGTGATGCTGATGGCAACATCATAGGTGTTGAGGTTACGCTCTACGTATATAGCCACACATGGGAGACGGGTAATAGCTTTGAGTATGCTACCAACCTTATCATCGACATCCCAGCGCTCTACACTACCGAGGTTGAGGGTGTTGAGACCACCACGTCTCACCCCAACAACTACTATCAGGTACCCCTTAGCCGTGAGTTTAAGTTCGAGCGCAACCACTACTACGAGGTTACAGCTAACGTAAACGCCCCAGGAGCTGAGGACTTCTCTGAGCCAGTAGACATTACCAACCTTAAGTATAGCGTACACCCATGGACCGAGCAGAGCATCAACATTGGTGGCGAGACAGGTCCTACATACCTCAAGGTAAACCTTAATGAGCTGAAGATCTACAACACCAACATTGACGCTACGTCGTTGCTCTTCTCGTCATCATCGGCCGTTACCATCGAGGTAAGGGATTGCTACTACATCGACAAGTTTGGCACTAAGCAGACTATATCAGCCTATGCCTATAACATCTCTGGTAGCACCGAAAGTGGTGCGCTCTCGGGTAATATCACCGTCCGAAGCGACATCCCTACGAACAACACCGTTCGCTACTTCACGCTTGTGATTACCAACCAGACGGGCGAGCAGGAGATTGTCTATGTGGAGCAGTACCCATTGGTATACGTTGTTAATATCCTTGGACACTACTCTTATCGTGACGACTTCAAGACAGGCAACCAAGCCCCTACGACCATCTACAACCAGGGATCACGCTATGCATCAGTATCGTTGGGTAGCTGGAACTCTACAACAGGACGCTGGAGCTACAACTACAACACAAGTCCTGGAGGTTTCTGGTCATCAAAGGTTGTAAGTAGCACCTACGAATCAACAGATAGTCGTGATAGCTATCGTGGTCGCTCAGATATCGACTACTACTATTGGAGTAGATGGTATAGCTCGCAGCCATACACACTAAACTACTCAGGGGCGCAGGATCCAGGTAATGCCCGAATGTACCACGTACGTATCACAGCATCATCTGCCGACTACAACCTTGGCGTGCCACGTAAGACTACCAACCAATATGTAGACTTCGAGTACACCGATCCAGGAGAGGATAATGCAGCACTTGTGTCGCCATCATTTATGATTGCATCACGTCTTGGTTTCGTAAACTCAGGCGGCTTAAATGCAGCAAGCAACCTAACAAGACGTCTATCAGTATCTCGTGACCACTGCGCATACTATGTTGAGGTGGCTGACGATGGCACGGTATACGATGATTGGCGACTGCCTACAGCCAGCGAGCTACGCATCATCATCGAGCTTCAGGGTACATCGTCGCAGAGTGCCGACGCTATCGACTACCTGCTAAATGCAGACTTCTACTACTCGGCATCGGGTCCTGTGTTCAACCGTAAGAACGACGGAAATACCAGCCAGAACAATGCAGACGACAACTCATGGGCTATCCGCTGTATCCGCGATGCCTATTAGCAAGAGAGTAATCAGCAATTTACTGAAATTGGAATAAGACTATGACAAAGAGAGTTTCATATATATTCGCAGCCTTGATATCAGTAGTTATGATGGCTTGCCAGCACGATGTAGAGATCATTGCTCCCGAGCAGGATGCTACACCCGAGGGCTGGGTTAAGGTAGAGTTTACGGCTAATGCTCCCGTAATGACAGAGGTGGCGGTACGTGGCGTTGATCCCGATGGTATCGACATTCAGAACCTCACGCTCTTCTGCTTCAACGACTATGGCCTATATATCACCCACGTGGAGGCAACGCTCAACCCCGCCATTGAGACCCCATCGCTGTCGGGAACATACGAGGCTACCATTCCGGAGGATACACGTATCATCCACTTCGTAGGCAACCAGAACCCTAACCTCTACGAGCCTGAGATGTTTGTAAATCGTACGGAGGATGAGATTCAGGACGATATGGTTGGTGCTTCGGGAATGATTATCTACTGGAGCAGATTTATTTTCTCTAACGAGGGAAGCCACCAGCAGCAGCTTGCAACCGTAAATGGTGGTGAGGGCATCAGGCTTATCCGCAACCAGGCTAAGATTACCGTCGAGAACCCTACGAATGAGTTTATCACCATCAGTGGCTGGACCGTTACCAACATCCACGCTTATGGCACAACAGCGCCCTACCACCCCGACAAGCGCTTCCCAACCGAGGGTACAGCCTTTGTATGGCCTGGTGAGGACTTCGTGACGCTGCCAGAAAACCGAATTAAGATGTCGGATATCACCGACGTAACGACTAAGCCCGAGCAGTATATCTTCGAGCACGAGAACACGTTGCAGGACCCCATTAGTATTATCCTCAAGGGTCGCCCTACGGGAGGTAGCGAGGAGCTATACTACCGTGTGATGATTATCGACGAGATGGGAGAGCAGCTTATGGTTCGCCGTAACCACCACTACAAACTCAACATCACGGGTACGCTAACCTATGGTAGCCGCACATTTGAGGAGGCTCTCTTAGCCCCCGCTACCAACAACATCTGGGTTGCTGTTGATGACTGGGTAAACGAGGTATCGTACCAGGGAGTATCGTTGGCCGTAGACCAGACAAATGTTGTTCTTGGCGAGGATAGAGCGGGCCAGACTCTTGAGCTTGGCTACACCATCACTGGAAGCTCGACACTCACCTCTGCCGACATTGCTGAGGTATCGTGGGTTGATGGCAACCATGTGGCGTCACACAACTTCAACCACACATTCACCCCTAATGGCAACGAGGGACGTGGCACAATCACCATACAGCTTCACGAGATGGGCGATAGCGCTATGCTCGAGGGTAAGCTCATCGTCAAAAAGGGGCGCTTGCATCGTACAATCAATATTGTGCTTATCAAGACCCAGAAGTTTACGCCTGTATGGGCCGCCACACAGATCTACGGAGGTGAGATTGGTGAGCTTGCAACCTTCAAGTTCAACGTTCCTGAGGACTTCCCATTCTTCCCCTTCAACGTCTACGTATCGGTAAACTCACTCGACGTGCGCACTGAGACTACTGGTCGCACATTGCCTGTGGTACATAAGGGCAACGAGGGGTGGTATGGCGTTGATAATGAGCTTGGCTACAAGTATGTTTACACCGTTACCGAGCCAGGCACACAGCGTCTATATATGCACAGCATCCTCACTCACGAGGAGGGCGGCAAGGATCACATTATGCTTGAGGCTGAGTTCTTCGAGACCGTAAACAAGGAGTTCCAGTATGCTTCGCACCAGAATGCTATCAGCGTGAAGGATCTCGAGACATATAGCGTCTCAGGCGTGAGCGATGAGGTGATCTACTATCGTCTTGTGCCTCGCAAGATAAATGCGCCAGTACGTATTGACGTATTGCTCAACGACGTTTCGGGCACTACGCCTCAGCCCATCAATGCAGGCCAGAATGACGAGTTCTTTATCTACACACGTACCCTCGACTCGCTCTACAACCAGGCCGATCGTGATATGTTTGGTCTGCCCGATAACTGGGAGTGGGACTGCCGCTTCTATACCGTAGACGACAGCTACTGGCAGCAGAGCACCAACGGCCGTATGCTTATGTTCAAGCCTACGAAGTTTGATAAGAGTGGTGCGGAGACGGGCAACTACTCTATCTTCTTGAAGACCAACTCGTCACGTAGCGACGATATGATACGTATTGCCTCTAACCAGCCAGAGAGCTACTCTGCACTTCCTGGTAAGAGCAACGAGCACTACGCAGGTAACACCTACCGTTCGTTTATCTATGAGCTCTCGACCTACCACCCATTCCGCTTTGCTGCGCAGGTGGCTATCGGCAGTGGCACACCAGTAGGTACGTGGGGCGTTGCTACCGATGCTGACCCAGTGGACAATCTCGAGTGGTCATACTTGCCTAACCAGCAGGTAGACATCAACCTTGAGATTACCAGCTTCCAGGGTACAGATGGCCGCTCGGCAGACCCATTTGGCACCTCGTTCGAGATCTATATCGACGCACCTATGCTCACACTCGACGAGCGCCGCCTAAGCGCTGAGATGGCAGCCAAGCTCAAGCCACACGCTACAATTCCTGGCCGCTTTGTCTACACCGTAGATGCATCACGTGAGGCTGAGCGTGCTACGGGCAATGGTCAGAGTGTTCTCATTACAGACCCTGCTGCAACGTCGCAGGCGGGTGAGCGTAAGACCCTCCCATTCGTGACCACTGGTGTTACAACGGCGGGCGAGATTGTTATTAGCTCCGAGACTGAGGTGTGCGAGTTCTTCGAGAAGCGCTTCAAGATTAGCAATACGCTTATCGAGGGTAATATTAAGTATGAGGTAGACGGTGTACAGCTCGACGTATCCCAAAGCGAGTTTGTAAGCTTTGCCGTAGAGCGCACGGGCGTACGTATCGGCTCGATGAACATCACTGCGGATGGAGCGTTTGCCCTCAACCTTCGTGCCGAGTACTCATTCACGTGGGAGGATGATGCCATACTGCTCAACTACATCAAGGATGGTGAGGTCTACGAGGCCAGGTACTCAAGCCTCAAGGCTCTGTACGATGATGTAGTGGCCAAGGGTAACGCTATCGTACTCCGCTAATAGGCTATCTATCCCAAGAATAGATCCGTTGTGGCTACAAACTGCAACGGATCTATTATATTAAGTCTATGTGTAGCGACAAAATATTGGCACCGAGACTTTGATTGTTAGACCATTTTTACTACTTTTGTTCTACGTTTTACACCAAAACTTAAGCTAAGCAACGATGTATAGTGACCGAATTAACGCCCTCATAGATATGGCATTGATCGACGGAGAGATCACTGAGGCAGAAAAGCAGGTGCTCCTGAAGCGAGCTATGGAGGAGGGTATCGACCTTGCAGAGTTTGAGATGATACTCAACGCCAAGATCTACGAAATGAAGTTGAAGCGCAACGACACTCCACAGCCATCACAATCGAACAAGTATGGAGATATAAAGAAGTGCCCTGCGTGTGGAGCTATCGTGGCGAGCTATCAAGGTCGCTGTGACGAGTGTGGACACGAGTTTGAGAATATCAAGGCCAACTCTACCGCCACACAACTTGCCGACAAGCTACTTTGCGAGAGTGACATAAGGAGGAAGATAGAGATTATCGAGACATTCCCCATTCCTATTACCAAGGCGGACCTCATCGAGCTGCTCACATCGCTCAAGCCACGTATTATGGGCGAGTATAACCAGATGACAGATGCCTACCTAAAGAAGTATCAGGAGTGTATCGAGAAGTCTAAGGTGGCCTTTGCTGGCGACAAACAGTTAGCCCCCTTCATCGCCGACCTGCCACAAATCGAGCAACGTGTCAAAGCTCTAAAATCGCAGAGCACAATGCTTCGTGCCGTAAAGTGGGCCAAGGAGCACTGGGTGGCAACACTTATTCTCCTATTTGTGATTGCGAGCTGCATCTTCTCGGCCATACAGGCGGCCTCAGACTCCGATGTTAAGGGTGTTGAGAGTAAGATTCAGCAAATGATCAACAACAACCAGCTGGACGAGGCTGCACATATGTTGCAGACCTCAGATGTCTACAAATACCGATTAGCAGGTCAGCTTATCGAGAAGTATGTCGCCAACGACGATGTTGAGAAGGCAATCCACGTCTACGAGAATATCACTCCTGGGCACTGCAAGATGGATGAACTTGGTTATGACCATCTGACACACCGGAACTACGAGCCTCGTGCCACAAAGCTAATCTACGAAAAGCTTATCGCCAAGGAGATGTTCAATCAGGCCTGGGAGTACCATCCTCTCAATTATGACGAGCGCGATAGTTATATGAATGCCGACTGCTACTATCAGTATATGGTCGATGTGATTATGCACCTATGCAAGAATAATCGGGCTGCTGAGGCTCGTAAATTTGTCACCGAGAATGCTGTGTGGTTCGATAAATATGTTACTAATGGCGACTACACTTACGATAAGGCTAAGGCAAGGCTGCTAAGGATCATCAGCCAGCAGTAATACACTCTAAATCACAATAAAACCATAGAGGTGACTAATTAACGTTTAGTCACCTCCGTTTGTTATGAGGTTGAATAAAAAGATGTAGTTTTAGGCCTGCGAAGCCCGAAAAAGCGGAGTTTACTAAGCGTAAATGAGCATTTTAAGGGCGAGCATAACGACAAAATAGACTTTTTATTCAGCCTCTTATTTTATACCTATCTATTAATAAGTTCGTCAAGTTTCGTTACTCGTTGTTGGATGTAGTTGCGCACAGTCCCCACCTCCGCTTCGTACGATCCGAGGGCCTGAAAGTTCATATGCACCCACTGGTTGAGTATTGGCCAGCGCTTGAAGTTAAGCTGCTGCGACTCCTCAAGTAGCTCGGCAGTTTCATCTATATACTTCAACATTGAGTTCGCATCAAGGCCATTTTGCTTTGCCCAGCTCCATAGACTTTGCAGCTCGGCATGTGCCATAGGATCATACTTGACGATGCGGTGGACCATCTGCTTTAGAGCGTCGCTTGCCCCCGAGCTCTTCTCCGAGTAAACAAAGTCGTTGGCACTGTTTATCGGATAGGTGCGATAGTCGTTCTCAAAGGCAAGGTCATAGTCCCATATAGGCCCTACATAGAAACGATCATCGCCACGCTCCTTATACATATATACGCTCCAGTAGGTATCGGTATTTCCCGTGTACTCACCAACAAGGAAGTGGCGTAGGAAGCTATCCAGATCGAGATACTTACGGTAGCCATTATTGGTGTCGGTATAGTTACCCGCAAATACCGAAGCCTCCATCGTATTGAAGTGATCCTCAATATATTTGCGCTGCTCAGCAGTAATAAGCTCATCGTCGGGCGACTTGATTGTTACGGGCGTACCCCTCTTCGAGTAGAAGTAGACCTTCTCGGTCGTCGAAGCATATGCATCAATCTCTACGAGGTATCCTCCCGTAAGATTTGTCCCCGCATTATCTGAAGTCTTCATCTCGGTGACATCGACACGATTTTTGCGCACATCTATCTGGTCGCATAGCTGATAACACCCCTTATACTCACCATTGATAATCACATCCACAGGCTTACAAAATGGGGTATAGGCCAACCCAAGACGGTGACTCACTTCAAATGCTAATATATTACGCATCAGCGTCTTATCGCCGTGATTACTAAGCAGTGTCCACTTCTTGGCCTCAGCCGGAGCACCCAGTGGGCTACGTTTCTCGCTAAACTTCAGGCGATAGGGTTTCTTCTCAAAGTCCCAGCTGGCATTACCCCTACCACGCACACCAGTCTGGGTATCGGTCAAGAGGTTAGTGCCTCCCTGCGAGATGATATGCACGGTACTTGTTATCTCCACCTCCTTAGATGTAATATGCTGTGCATTAGCCGTATTTATGACTACCGTGGGGAGGTTAGTAAGCTGATACAGATGTGAGTCGTCTCCCGCACCCTTATAGCCGTAGAACTCCAGCTCGGCAAGATTACAACGCTTGTCGTTGGGTGTCACATAGCGTACATACCTAAAGCCACGCGAGCACTCCACATCGGCATATGTCATCACACGCTCTGGTGCAGACTCCTTGATAATGTATATTGGTAGCGCATCGCTAAAGTCTGCATTGTTAGCCCCTTCGATGAGTGCTGTCACCACACGTGAGGGCTGTGTTATGCGTGGCGAATAGCCGATGCGGGTTATTACGTGTGGCTGGCCAAGGTCGTATCCCACCCAGGTATTCGAGCGGTCGTACGATGCAAAGAAGGTGTCGTAGTTGCCATCAAAGACATTGCTCTTTACGTTCACCGTCTCGCTCGCCTGACCATTACTATAGTCCACCGAGTAGCGTGTGCCGATAACTGTTCCTGAGAGCTTATTACTATCGGGTGATTCGCCACGCTTGGGTATGGTTAGCACAAAGCTATGCTTTAGGCCCGCAGTGATATCGAGTTTTTCCGAGAGATTATAGTGGTACTCCTCGCCATCAATCGCTACGGTAAATAGGCGTGTTGAGGCGCTAACGCTCTGCGGTATGGCTACCGACGTAAAACAATCACCCGAAGCTGAAATATCTACCTCCTTAGGCTCTCCCGTAGCCTTCACCTTACCCATAGCTACGTTGAACTCTGCATCTATCAGCGTGTTACATAGCTTAACGCTCTTTTCAGCGCTCTTCCACTCGTTATCACTCCACCCTGCGCCCCGCTTAATAGTGAGCTCAATATAGGCCATCAACGGCTTCATCCTTATCTCCACAGGTGATTTCGCGGGAGAGACCTTATCCCTCTCGCCCCACATAATATAGAGTGCTTGCGACTCTTTGTCTGTCAAGGAGAATTTCTGCGATGTGATACTGCCAATACTCTCCATATAAGGGTAATAGGCGATTAGCTTTACTGGAGTATTCTCATCACGATAGTATGCTGGCGAGGTCGATGCCCACTTTCCTCCAGCGTGGCTATACTTCACGTTATCGGCCTGATTACCTTTCGAAGAGATGCCCTCTGTCACATCACCGTTGTAGTTTACCGCATAAAGACCTATGCAGTCGCCCGCATCGAACTTTTGCTTAGCACTCGAACCCTCTATCGCTGTTGAGATAGCGATTTGCATATATCCATTAGGCGGCATAACCCCACCATCAACATCCGATTTCGAGCATGCCGCAAGCATCAGGCATATCGCACTGCAAAAAAATAGATCTCTTAACCTCATAATACAGAGTATTAGTGGGCCTCAAGCCACGTTGCGCCATCGTTCACCTCAACGATAAGCGGTATGCTCAGTTGCACAACGCTCTCCATAGCCTCTTTGAGTATTCGTTTAACCTTGTCAAGTTCCTCAACGAGAGTATCCACAACAACCTCATCGTGCACCTGCATAATCATCCTTGAGCGTATGTTCTCCTGCTTGAAGCGGCGGCTTATCTCGATCATTGCCAGCTTCATAATATCGGCCGCAGAGCCCTGAATAGGTGCATTTATGGCGTTACGCTCTGCCAAGCCTCGCACCGTACGGTTCGACGATGTAATATCTCGCAGTATGCGTCTACGACCAAACATCGTCTCGACATATCCATCAACGGCGGCACGTGCCACAGCATCGTCCATATAGTGCTTAACCTCGGGATAGCTCGCAAAGTAGCTCTCGATAAGCTCCTTTGCCTCACGATTAGGGATATCCAGACGCTGTGCAAGGCCAAATGCCGAGATGCCGTAGATAATGCCGAAGTTAGCGGTCTTAGCGCTGCGGCGCTCCGACGATGTCACCTCCTCGGCCGACTTATGATATAGGCGTGCAGCTGTCGAGGTATGCACATCCTGATTTGAGCGGAAGGCCTCGATAAGCGACTTATCACCACTCAGATGCGCCATTAGTCGCAACTCGATCTGTGAGTAGTCGGCAGCAACAATACGGTGTCGCTCGTCCGCAGCGATAAAGGCGGCACGAATAGGCTTGCCCAACTCGTCACGAATGGGGATATTCTGCAAGTTAGGGTTTGTTGATGATAGTCGTCCTGTGGCCGTAACAGCCTGGTTATATGATGTATGTATACGCCCTGTCTCGGTGTTTACCAACTCTGGCAACGCCTCGACATATGTCGATAGTAGCTTCTTGACACCACGATACTCGAGTATCTTGCTCACGATTGGGAAGTCGTGCGCAAAGCCCTGCAAGTACTCCTCTTCGGTCGAAAACTGTTTGGTCTTGGTCATCTTAGGCTTTGCTGCAATACGCAACTTGGCAAAGAGCACCTCGCCAAGCTGACGCGATGAGTTGATGTTTAACTCTGGCTCGTCGGCCATTGTGCGTACCTCCTGCTCAAGTTTGGCGAGCAACTTACGTAGCTCCTCGGCATAGGCATTTAGCGCCGTGCAATCTATGCGAACACCCGCCATCTCAATATCTGCAAGCACATCTATCATCGGTGCCTCGATACGCTCGTAGAGCTCCATCATACCAAGCTCCTCGACCTCCTTCACGAGCACCTCTTTGAGTTGTAGCGTGATGTCTGCATCCTCGGCAGCATACTCCGCAATACGCTCAATGCCAACAAGATCCATCGTTAGCTGCTTAGCGCCCTTGCCTATGAGTGTCTCTATGGCTATGGGCGTATAGTTTAGGTAGCGCTCGGCCAAGAAGTTCATATTATGGCGTGACTCAGCATCTATAAGATAGTGAAGCAGCATAGTGTCAATCTTGCGACCTTGCACCTCGATACCCAAGCGGCGAAGCACCATAATGTCGAACTTGATATTTTGGCCAATCTTTGCGACAAATTTATTCTCCAGAAGTGGACGCAAAATCTCGACATAGCGCTCTGTTGTCGCCTTGCTAAATGGGATGTACCACGCCTTGTGAGGCTCTACGGCAAACGACATACCCACGATTGTGCTCGACACAGGACTTAGCCCCGTAGTCTCAGTGTCGAAACATATCTCCGAGTACTTTTGCAGCTCGTCGCATAGCTCTTTGAGCTCCTCGGCATTGTGAATTATGCGGTAGTCGTGTTCGGTATTTGATATGTTGCGAGGGCCATCAACCACCTCCTCCTCAATCATCTGCTCATCACCCTTTGGGGTCTGCTCTTCAACCGCAGGCGCTGGAGCCCCGAACATGGCGAAAAGGTCTCCCTGTCCCTCGAGCTTAGCACGACGCTTAGCCTCAGCCTTGGCACGTGCTACCTCCTGAAGCTGTATCTGCGGCTCTTGATGAGGGCCATCCGTCTTAGGCTCTTCGGGTGCTACATTCTCCAGATCACGCAAGAACGACGAGAAGTTGAGCTCCACGTACAACCCTTTGAGCAGTGTGTAGTTTGGACAACACATCGTCAGCGCCGACTCGTCAAAGGCAATAGGCACATCGAGGCAAATTGTCGTAAGCTCCTTTGCCAAACGCAGCTTATCGCCCCACTCGGCGATATTTTTACCCGTCTTACCACCTATGCTCTCCACATTCTCGAGAATGTTCTCCACTGTGCCATATGCTTTTACGAGCTTACACGCACCCTTCTCGCCGATGCCTGGTACTCCTGGGATATTATCCGAGGCATCACCCCACAGAGCGAGCATATCACGCACCAGCGCAGGGTCTTCGAAGCCATACTTAGCCTCAATCGCCGCCCTATCAACAATGATTATATCCTCGCCCTTCTGCGTGTATATTTTGCACTTCTCGTCTACAAGCTGCCCGTAGTCCTTATCGGGTGTCACCATAAACACCTCGTAGCCCGCCTTAGCACCGAGCTTTGCCAGCGTACCTATCACGTCGTCGGCCTCATAGCCCTTTACCTCGAGAATGGGTATGCACATTGCCTCTAAGAGTCGCTTTACGTATGGCACCGATAGCTTTATATCCTCGGGTGTTGGTGGGCGATTGGCCTTATATTCGGGAAATATCTCGCCACGGAAGCTACCCCCTGGAGGGTCGAACGCCACGCCTATAAGGTCGGGGTTCTCACGCTTGAGTATGTCACGCAAGAACTTAGTGAAGCCAAACACCACCGAGGTGTTCATACCATCACGATTACGCATAGGGCGGCCCATAAATGCGTAGTAGTACTTGTATATCAACGCATAGGCGTCGATAAGGAATAGTCGCTTAGCCATCCGTAGCCAGTATTAGTTAGAAGTTATCCGAGGCATACCACTCGGCAAACGATGTTGCGGTCTCGTGCAGACGCAGTGAGTGTAGCTCAATATCATCGGGTAGTGCGCCGAGCAGTCGCTCAGCAAAGTCGGCAAGCATATTCTCGCACGTAGGCTGGTAGTCGGTAAGCACAATCTTCGAGAAGCGATAGCCGAGGTCTGTTGCCACCTGCTCGGCAGCAAGCGTGTTGCGCATCATAAACGAGTGGTCGAGACGCTCTACTATCTGCTCGTTCACTATGCGCTTGAGCAGGCCGAAGTCCATCACCATACCGAGTTTTGGCGAGTCGGGATCGCTCTGTGGCTCGCCCTTGATAGTTACAAAGAGGCGATATGAGTGGCCGTGAATCTCACGACATAGTCCGTCGTAACCCTCTAACATATGGGCCGCCTCGAACGAAAACTCTTTGGTTAGTCTAATTACCGACATAATATCTATTTTTTAATTTATTAATCTCCTATCAATTATGATACTACAAAGATACCATATTTATTTGAAATATGGTAGTGTTACGGAAATTATTTGGTGCTGGGGTTAAGAAAGGCCAAGCGACCGAGAGAATTCAAAGAGAGCAGAGAGATTAGGACAATTAAGAGGCCACGGATAACGCTGATACCCGACCTCGTAATGGTCTTAAAGGTCTTAATGGTCCTAACGGTCCTAAAAAGTGCCCGAGACTACAGCGTGATACCCGACCTCGTAATGGTCTTAAAGGTCCTAACGGTCCTAATAGTCTTAAAAAGTGCCCGAGACCACAGCGTGATACCCGACCTCGTAATGGTCTTAAAGGTCTTAATGGTCCTAACGGTCCTAAAAAATAAGACCATTAAGACCAATAAGACAATTAAGACGGCTGCGGACAAGGGAGCTTAGGGAGACTGGGGATGCTGGGGATACTGGGGATACTGGGGAATTTAAGGTCAATAATACCCATAATCCCCATCGTCCCCATAATCCCCATCGTCCCCATCCTCCCTGAAACCACCACGCCCCAATTTTTGAGCAGAAGGCCGTAGATGTGGCCTCGATTAAGAGATTGCCCCGGATGGGACATACTTGGCGTATTTCCCATTCGGGGCAATGATTGAGAGGTCACAGATGCGGCCTTATAATCGAAAATTACTTGAGGACGCCAAGCTTACGACCAACCTTAACGAATGCCTCAACGCAACGGTCAAGCTGCTCGGTAGTGTGGCCAGCAGATACCTGAACACGGATACGAGCCTGACCCTTTGGAACTACTGGGTAGTAGAAGCCTGTTACGAATACACCCTCCTGCTGGAGCTCAGCAGCGAAGTCCTGTGAGAGCTTAGCATCGTAGAGCATAACGGCGCAGATAGCCGACTGTGTAGGCTTGATATCGAAGCCAGCAGCGATCATCTTAGTGCGGAAGTGCTCAACGTTAGCAACGAGCTGATCGTGGAGCTTATCGCTCTCCTCCAACATCTTAAACATCTCGATAGAGGCACCCACAACGGCAGGTGGAAGCGAGTTAGAGAAGAGGTAAGGACGTGAGCGCTGACGGAGCATATCGATGATCTCCTTGCGGCCAGTTGTGAAGCCACCCACAGCACCACCAAATGCCTTACCGAGAGTACCTGTGAGGATATCTACCTTACCACGAAGGTCGTAGAGCTCGGTGATACCACGACCGGTCTTACCAAGAACACCAGCAGAGTGGCACTCATCGACCATAACGAGAGCGTCATACTTCTCGGCCAACTCACAAATCTTGTCGAGTGGAGCAGCGTTACCATCCATTGAGAATACACCATCGGTAACGATGATGCGGAAACGCTGTGCCTGAGCCTGCTTCAAGCACTCCTCGAGCTCTGCCATATCGGCATTAGCGTAGCGGTAGCGCTGGGCCTTGCAAAGACGTACACCGTCGATGATAGAGGCGTGGTTCAAAGCATCCGAGATGATAGCATCCTCGGCAGTGAACAATGGCTCGAATACACCACCGTTAGCATCGAAGCAAGCAGCGTAGAGGATAGTATCCTCAGTGCCGAAGTAGTCAGCGATAGCCTTCTCAAGCTCCTTGTGCATATCCTGGCAGCCGCAGATAAAGCGTACTGATGACATACCAAAGCCACGCTCGTCCATAGCCTTCTTAGCTGCGTCGATAAGGCGCTGGTTGTCCGAAAGGCCGAGGTAGTTATTAGCGCAGAAGTTCAACACGGGGCGGTTAGCCACGTCAATCTCGGCACGCTGTGGTGACTCGATGATGCGCTCAGTTTTGTACAAGCCGGCAGCCTTAATCTCGGCTAGCTCGTTCTGCAAATGCTGCTGAAATTTTCCGTACATTGTAGTAAAAGTTTTAGTTATAGTTTTATTGGAATTATGTTCTGAATTACTCGGTCTTGATATCCTTGTTCACGTTCTTCGAGCCTACCAAGGCGTAGAAGAGCAGGTATGCAAGGCCTGCAACGATTACCCAGTAGCTTACGAGGTAGTTGTTTGTCCAGTCTACGATACCATTCTGGAGCAATGGGAGGATACCGCCACCACATACGAGTGCCATAAAGATACCCGAAGCACGCTCAGTGTACTTACCCAAGCCCTCAACTGCAAGGTTGAAGATACCGCCCCACATTACCGATGTGCACAAGCCGCACAATACGAGCAATGCAGCGTTGATAGGCACCTGAGCCATGCCAAAGCCATCAGTACCCTTGAATACTGGGAGGTTTACAGATATCTCAGGGTTGAGCATCATAGCGCCCAACACAAGTGCCATACCGATGAGTGATACCGAGGTAAGCATCGCCTTAGCCGACACCTTAGCACCAAGGGCAGCACCCAACAAACGGCCAAAGAACATTAGCAACCAGTAGGTAGCAGCCACTGTTGCAGCAATACCCTCAGCACCAGTCTCTACCGAAAGGCCACCATTCTGCAACCACTTCTGCAACACGTTTGGAATACCTACCTCAACACCTACGTAGATGAAGATAGCCACAGCACCCAACACGAAGTGACGGAACGACATAGGGCCGATCTTAGACTCCTCGCCCTTAGCTGCCTCAACACGCTCATTCTCTGGAATATTGGTGAATAGGATAACAACAAATGCAAGAGCAAAGATTGCCAAAGCGATGTACATCAATGGGAATACCTGCTTGATCTGAGCATCAGCGATGCTTGGCACAAACACACCTGTGAGGAAGATTACGGCAGTACCCATAAACGAGTTAAACGAGCCACCCACCTGAAGTAGCTGGTTACCACGATTACCACCACCAGCGAGCTTATTAAGCATAGGATTAACCACGATGTTAAGCATACACATCGAGAAACCTGCGATAAATGCACCGAGGAGATATACGCCAAAGGCAACATTACCCTCCAACAAACCTGCGATGGTCTGCACGCCAACACCTGTGAAGCCGACAGCTACGGCAGCTAAAGCGGTAAATTTGTAGCCACGCTTCTGAAGAAGATTACCTGCGGGGATACCCATACAAGCATAGGCAATGAAATTGGCAAATACGCCGAGTGTACCCATCCAGTTAGCCACGTCAAACTGGTTCTTAAGCACATCACCCATAGGCGATGCGAGGTTGGTAACGAACGAGATCATTCCGAACAAGAGAATCATCACGATAATAGCCAACACGTTACTTTTTTTCTGTGTACTCATAATAGTATTGGTTTAATTTATTGATTGTCAATTATCTATCACGCTCTGCGATATACGCACAGAGGTTCATCAACGACATACGGTATGGCGTGTCGGGATACTTTGCCAAAAGGTGCATAGCACGTGCCAAGTATGCCTGCATGGTCTGAGCCGCAAGCTCACGGCCGCCATTCTCATCGACTATTGCCTGAAGTCTATCCACAGCCGTCTCATCCTTATCGCACACCTTTAGAAGCTCGACGATCTCGCGACGCTCCTCCTCCGACTTACGCTCCATAACCTCGATAAGCGGAAGGGTCATCTTATGCTCACGCAGGTCGTTGTTTGCAGGCTTGCCAGTGTTGTTTTGGCGGTTGTAGTCGAGGATGTCGTCTTGGATTTGAAAGGCCATACCTATCGCCTCGCCAAACTTACGCATACGGTCCACATCCTCACGTGAAGCTCCAACAGAGAGCGCACCCATTGCAGCACTCACACCTAAGAGGCTTGCTGTCTTCTGGTTGATGATATGGTAGTAGTCCTCACGTGTGGTATCAAAATTACGGGCGTGCTGGCTTTGCAGCACCTCACCCTCGCAGAGTGTTGCCATCGACGAGCCCACATATGAGAGCAGGTCGTACTGCGCCGAGGCCATACCTATCGACATTGTGCGAGCGAGGATATAGTCTCCAAGTATAATCGCCATATCGCTCTGCCACTTAGCATTCACCGAGGGGCGACCACGGCGCTCATCTGCCGAGTCGAGCACATCGTCGTGGATAAGCGATGCGGTATGAATCATCTCTATGAGCATTGCCGCCAAATATGTGCGCTTCGAGCAGTGGCGCTCCGAGCCACACTCCTCATTTACAACACCGTCATCTGCCGCCATCATCGAGGCTGTGAGCATTGTGAGCATTGGGCGCACACCCTTACCTCGTGAGGTGAGGGCATAGGTCAGCATCTCGTGCATAAGGTCACCTTCGGCAGAGATATTCTCAGCGACGAATGCTTCGAAGGCCTCCATATCTTTGGTTATGGGTTTGCGTATAGAGTCGATTGTAACCATTGTAAATGTATTATATCACGCAAAGGTAACGAAATTTTGGGAATATCACCCTACATAACACAACAATCTGCATATCATTTCGCTCTTTTTTTGCTGTTTTTTATTTTTTCGTAAATTTTTCGTACCTTTGGGCGGTAATTGTCTATATAAGTAAAGTATGGTTTCGAACGACGTTAAGGGCTCGAATGCTCGCAATAATATGCAACGCTTTGGCAAGATGCTACTACCGTGGATTACGGGTATTGCACTCTTCACAGCTGTATCGCTCCTGTTCTACGCACCACAGTTTGATGGCAAGTCACTCGGTCAGGGCGATATTGCTCAATATGCCGGAATGTCAAAGGATATCAAGGATCATCGTGCGGCCACGGGCGAGGACCCTCAGTGGACAGGAAATATGTTCTCGGGCATGCCCGCCTATCTTATCGACGTGGAGTACCCCACACAGTATGTTAAGCAGAGCGTGGGCAGCACAGTGAAGATCATAGACAGCCCGATGAATATGACGCTCTTTGCGATGCTGCTGATGATGGTCGCCGTGGTGCTTATGGGCCTTAACCCATGGATAGGCATCATCGCAGGTCTGGCCTACGGACTATCCACCTACTTCTTCTTGGTCATCGACGCAGGACACATCACCAAGATGTGGGCACTGGTATATGCCCCACCACTCATCGCCTCGGTGTGGTATGCCCTACGCAAAAATGGTTGGCTTGGTGCTGCACTCGCTGCGCTCTTTGGCTCGTTGGAGCTCGGCGCTAACCATCCACAGATAACCTACTACTTCTTGATTGTGGCCGCCACATTATGGCTCAGCGAGTTATGGTTTGCAATTAAGGATAAGACTCTTGGCAAGTTTGGTCGCACGACGCTACTATTGGCTGCCGCTGCGCTCCTCGCCTTAGGCTCTAACTTCTCGCCACTATGGTATACGTTCAAGCACCAGAAATACACCACTCGAGGTGTTGCCGAGGCTGTGTCGGAGGATGAGGCCCGTGAGCGCAAGATTGCCTATAACACCGAGTGGAGCTACGGCAAGGCAGAGAGCTTCAATATGCTTGTTCCCGACTATATGGGACGCTGGTCAGGCGACCTTAACGATAAGGCTATCGACATACTTAAGGGTGGAGGCTTCAATGATGCTATCCTCCGCAAAGCCATTACGGAGGCTGCCGAGATCTACCGCCAATACATCCCCGAGATGACTCCAGATCACGTTCTCGAGGCTATCGAGGCGGGCGACGAGGAGCTACTCTCGTTGGTCTATGAGCTTGCCGATAGAGAGGCTCGCAAGGCTGAGGCCTACGCCTCGAACTACTGGGGTGAGCAGCCCTTTACCGCAGGTCCTACATATCTCGGTGCTGCGGCCATCTTCTTGGCGCTTCTGGGTATGATGTATGCTTCGGGGCGCGACCGCTGGTGGATTGTGGCCTCGATGCTGTTTATGTTGCTCCTGGCGTGGGGTAAGAACTTTATGGGCTTCTACGAGCTTATGTACGACATCCTCCCCGGCTATAGTAGCTTCCGCACAGTCTCTATGGCTCTTGTGGTGTTGGAGTGGGCCGTGCCACTGCTTGCCGCCGTTGCCCTATGGCGCATATGGAGCGACAAACCCTCATACAAGAGTCTTGTGCAGCGTGTGAGCGCCGCCTACGGCATTGTAATGCTCCTCGTGGTTATAATGATTATTACGGCCGACTACGGTCTTGCCGATATTAACGCTCAGCTCGGTGACGAGTGGTGGGTGGAGCAACTTAAGGAGGCAGCCTATACCGCACGTCACGACGCTATGCACAGCGATGTATGGCGCTCGATGCTCTACGTAACAGTTACTGCGGGTATCGTCATCCTCTACGGATGGCTGCGTGAGCATAAGGGCGACAGACAGTGGGTGGCGTATGTTGCCTTTGCCGCAATCATCACAGTTGTTTCGGCCGACCTTGTGGGCGTTGGCGAGCGCTATCTCAACGAGGACAAGTGGCGTACAGGCAAGCCTACAGTATTAACTCCATCGGAGGCCAACCGCCAAATTCTCGAGGATAAGGAGCTCGGCTATCGTGTCTTTGACATCGACCATAGCGGCACAGCCACCGCAGCATATTTCCACCGCTCGGTAGATGGCTACCATGGCGCAAAGCTCGGCCGCTATCAAGAGCTTTTAGAGCGCTATATCTATCGTGAGAGTGGCGCAGTATTGGCCATGCTCAACACCCGTTACATCATTGACGGAGGTAGGGTTATAACACTTGCCGACGCCTATGGAGTAGAGCCTCTTGGCGCAGCGTGGTTTGTTGAGGGTGCATACACTCAGCCTACACCAGCCAAGGAGCTTGAGGCATTGGAGTATGTAGACCTGCGCAGCAAGGCTGTGGTGTCGGAGAGCGTCGTAGGCCTTGAGCCAATGTACGACGCCACGGGCACAATATCGCTTACGGAGTATGCTCCCAACTACCTCAAATATGAGTACGACGCACCTGCCGAGGCGCTCTGCGTATTCTCCGAGATCTACTTCCCCGAGGGCTGGAGCGTAACGATAGATGGCGAGCCAAGTAACTATTTCGCTGCCAACTACGCCCTGCGAGCTATGGAGCTTCCTGCGGGTAAGCACACCGTAGAGTGGAGGTTCCGAGCACCAGGCTGGAGCTGGACAACAACCATCACGGCAATCTCATCAGTAGCCATTCTGCTTGCTCTTGTCGCAGCGATATATTTCGCTGTGCGAGGCAGAGTTAAAAACCAAAATATCGAGTAACTATGGCAAGTAGCAGCGACAAGCGAATACGTCGTAAGGTGCGCCGTTCGTACCTTATCTCAACAGTGAGTATCGCCCTGGTACTCTTCATCCTTGGTGCGGTGAGCTACGTGACGCTCTCGGCAGTAAATGCCGCCGAGGCACTACGTGAGAGGGTTATAATCTCGGTGGAGATTGCCGACGAGCTGACCAAGGATGATAAACGTGATATGCTCTCGACGCTTCGCTCACGAGAGGAGGTGGCCGACGTAGACTACACCTCGAAGGAGGATAAGCTCGAGGATGAGGAGTTCCGCCGCCAATTTGAGCTCGACATCTACGCCATACTCGACGAAAATCCCCTCTACGATAGCTTCGAGCTCACTCTCAACAACGATTACGTCGATGCCGCAAGTATCGAGAGGCTTACCTCAGAGCTTAGAGCTATGAGCGGCGTGGTCTATATTTCAGAGCCACCCCTCGAGATTATCGACCAGATGCACAACACGCTCTCTACCATCGTCATAACACTGCTGGTATTCCTCGGCGTGCTGCTCGTCATTACGCTGTTGCTACTCAACAACACCATACGTCTTGCGATCTTTGCCAAGCGCTATCTTATCAACACTATGAAGTTGGTAGGTGCCACCAAGTGGTATATTATGCGCCCCTTCCTCGGCAGTGCCCTCTGGCAGGGTGTTATCGCTGGCGTTATCGCCGGTGTGATGGTAATCGGCCTTGTCTATGGCGCACAGCACATCCTACCTACAACCATCGATGTGCTCAACTATATTGAGGCCGCAGTAATCATCGGCGCTATGGTGGTTATTGGCATCGTTATCACACTCATATTCAGCGCCTTGGCAGTAAATAAGTTTGTGAATATGAAAACAAATAAAATACACCTATACTAAAATTATGGCTACATCAAACCAGAACAATGCTCCCAAGTCTAATGAGCGTATGCCCTTAGGCCGCAAGAACTACGCTATGATGTTGATAGGCATAGCTATTATCACCATCGGCTTTGCGCTTATGGCTGGTGGTGGAGAGCACACGGCCACTGAGTTCGACGAGTCGATATTCTCGTTCCGTCGCATCACGCTTGCACCGATAGTTGTCATCGCAGGCTTTGTATTTGAGATTTTTGCAATTATGAAACGCTTCCCCGAGAAGGAGCAAAAATAGTAGACTATGGAGGTTTTAGAGTCAATAATCCTGGGTGCGGTACAGGGCCTCACCGAGTTTCTACCAGTGTCGAGTAGCGGCCACCTTCAGCTTGCCAAGGAGCTTCTTGGCGTTGAGCTCGAGGAGAACTTAGCCTTCGATGTTACGCTCCACGCAGCAACAGTACTAAGCACCATCGTGGTGCTCTGGGGCGAGATTTGGGCAATATTGAAGGGTCTGTTTACCCGAAGTATGAACGATGAGAAGCGCTATATTATCAAGCTCATAATCTCGATGATACCTATCGGCATCGTGGGCTTTGCCCTTAAGGACTATATCGATGCTATGCTCGGCTCGAGCTATATTATGGTCATCGTGGGTGCTATGCTTCTCTGCACAGCTGTGCTGCTTAGCTTTGCCTACTATGCACGTCCACGTCAGAAGAGCACGATATCGTATCGTGACTCGTTTATCATCGGTTTATCACAGGCCGTAGCCGCTATGCCAGGCCTCTCACGCTCGGGCACAACCATTGCTACGGGCCTACTGCTGGGCAACGAGAAGAGTGCTGTTGCAACCTTTTCGTTCCTTATGGTGCTTGCCCCAATCCTTGGCGAGACACTTCTCACGGTTGTGGATGGAGGCCTAAGCCTCTCGGGAGTAAGTAGCGGCGCACTTATCGCAGGCTTCATCTCGGCCTTTGTCGTAGGATGCCTTGCCTGCCGCTATATGATCAATATTGTTAAACGAGGCAAGCTCATCTGGTTTGCCATCTACTGCGCCGTGGTGGGTATCGTCGCCATAGGCTCATACTTTATATAATATGGAGGATATTTCGTTGAAGGAGCTCGACCTTAACGAGGGTTATGTTGCCGTTATCGACAAGCCCTACGAGTGGACATCCGCCGATGTTGTGCGCAAGATAAAGTTTCAGTTGCGCAAATGCGGCTACCCCAAGATTAAGATTGGCCACGCCGGCACACTCGACCCTTTAGCCACAGGAATACTCCTTGTCTGCATCGGTCGTGCTACCAAGCAGGTTGAGAAGCTGCAATCCAAGGAGAAGGAGTATGTCGCAGAGCTCGAGTTAGGTGCTACTACGCCCAGTGGCGATATGGAGCACGAGATCGACCAGCGCTACCCCACGGAGCACATCACACGCGAGAGGGTTGAGCAGGCGCTACACAGCCTTATGGGTGAGCGTGAGCAGCTGCCTCCGCTCTACTCAGCAAAGAAGGTTCAGGGCGTACGTGCCTACGAGTTTGCCCGCCTCGGCGAGGAGATAGAGCTCAAGAAGGCGATTATCAACATCTACGCCTTGGAGCTCTTGGAGTACGACCTGCCATATATCAAAATCCGAGTACAGTGTAGCAAGGGCACCTACATCCGCTCGTTGGCCTTCGAGATTGGCGAGGCGCTTGAGAGTGGCGCCTACCTTCGCTCGTTGCGTCGCACACGCAATGGTGGCTACACCGTAGAACAGGCTCACACACTCGACCAATTTATGGAAAAATTACACGAGTGTGAAACAAAATAGCAAATATTGCGTATAGTATTTGATTGTTACACGCTTTTTTAGAGAAAATAATGAAGTTATCACAGTATGGCTACGAGTTTTCGCAGGATATGATTGCTAAGTATCCTACGACAAACCGTGATGATGCACGTCTGATGGTGCTCCACCGCTCAACAGGTGAGATCGAGCACCGCACATTCAAAGATATTATTGAGTACTTCGACGAGAAAGATATGTTCGTATTCAACGATACGAAGGTCTTTCCCGCACGCCTTCAGGGCTGTAAGGAGAAGACTGGTGCCGATATCGAGATCTTCCTACTTCGTGAGCTCAACCGAGAGCTTCGCCTCTGGGATGTATTGGTAGACCCAGCACGTAAGATACGTATCGGCAATAAACTCTTCTTCGGCAACGACGACCTTATGGGCGCCGAGGTTATCGACAACACCACCTCACGTGGTCGTACTCTTCGTTTCTTGTTCGATGGCTCGTACGAGGAGTTCAAGGAGGCGTTGTACGCCATGGGCGAGACTCCACTACCCCGCTGGGTACGTGAGAAGGTAGAGCCCGAGGATGAGGAGTGGTATCAGACAATCTACGCTAAGCACGAGGGCGCTGTGGCAGCACCTACGGCAGGCCTACACTTCTCAAAGCACCTACTTAAGCGTATGGAGATTAAGGGCATTGATAGTGCCTTCCTCACACTCCACGTAGGCCTTGGTAACTTCCGCACCGTAGATGTTGAGGATCTCTCGAAACATAAGATGGACTCGGAGCAGTTCTTCATCACCGATGAGACCGCCAACCAGATTAATGCCGCCAAGAGAGATGGCCGCAAGGTTGTGGCAATCGGCACCACCGTGATGCGAGCAATGGAGACCGCCGTATCGGTAGGTGGTATGCTCAAGCCTATGGAGGGCTGGACCAACAAGTTTATCTTCCACCCCTACCAGTTTACCTCGGCCGATGCCTTTGTATCGAACTTCCACCTGCCCTACTCAACACAGCTGATGATGGTTGCGGCATTTGGCGGTTACAATATGGTTATGGATGCCTACAAGATTGCTCGCGACGAGGGTTATCGCTTCGGCACATATGGCGACGCAATGTTGATTTTGTAGAAAAATTTTCGTATATTTGCCTACTTAAAGTAAGGACGTTATGGCAACAAGCAAAATACTGTATGTTTGTCAGGAGATATCACCCTATCTTCCCGAAAACGAACTTTCGAAGCTAAGCCTTGAGATGGCTCGACAGATGCAGGAGCGTGGCTCTGAGGTGCGCACCTTTATGCCCCGCTATGGCTGTATCAACGAGCGCCGAAATCAGCTCCACGAGGTTATCCGCCTGTCGGGTATGAACCTCATTATCAATGATAACGACCATCAGCTTATCATCAAGGTAGCCTCAATACCATCGGCACGTATTCAGATCTATTTCATCGACAACGACGACTACTTCTCACGTCGTGCCGTGCTCCACGACGCAGATGGCAAGCCATTTGAGGATAACGACGATCGTGCGATCTTCTTCGCTCGAGGTATGCTCGAGACCGTGAAGAAGCTCCGTTGGACACCTACCGTTGTGCACTGCCACGGCTGGTTCTCGGCTATTGCCCCAATGTATCTTAAGAAGGTCTTCTACGACGACCCACTATTCCGTGATGTTAAGATCGTGCTTTCGCTCACGGGCGATAAGTTCGAGGGTAGGCTCGCCGAGGACTTCAAGCAGAAGCTCGAGGGCGAGGGCATTATGGATAGTTCGATGAAGATTCTTGAGGAGCCATCATACCAAAACCTATATCGCTTCGTTATAGAGTATGCCGATGGCATCATTGTGACATCGCCCGATGCCGACAAGGAGCTCGTAAATTATGCGCGTAACGCTGGTAAGAAGGTTCTTGATTATGCAGAGGGCGACGAGAAGGAGATCTTCGATAATTACAAGAGATTCTATGATGAGTTGTAAAGCATTTTGGTCGAAAGTTGTAGTGCTATTTGTTGCGGCATACCTCCTCGTGGGGTGTACCACAGAGGTAGACTATACCTTGGGCTCTGAGTTTCTGCCCACCAACCAAAATATGGAGCTTCGCCGCCGTGTCTACCGTGATGGCCAAATGATTGAGGGAAGCACCACTGCCAATGTGCCTATGTCGAAGGCATATCTCTATCAGAACGACTCTATCAAGAGCTCTAACCTCGATCTGGTATATTTCGGCGTAGAGCATAGCGATGTCTATGGCACACGCCGAGCAGCCTTTATGTCGCAAGTGCTCTTTGGCTCGAAGCTCGACGAGGAGTATGGATGGGGCTATCGTCCCATCTTCGACTCAATGACACTATCGCTATACGTCACAGACTATCACGGCGATACCACCAAGAAGCAGAGCTTTGCTGTCTACGAGATTACCTCTAACGAGTATATTGACGGACACAAAGACTCGATCTTCTACACGAACTTTAACCCCGAGGATTATATCGCCAAAGAGCCAATATTCACCTTTACATTCCCCGATCAGGAGCGTGGTGCATACGTAGGCAATATGGAGAGCCCCAAGTACTGCAACGTCTATCTTGAGCGTACCGACGCTACGATGGAGTATATCCAGCGCCTGATGTTCACCACTAAGGAGGAGCTTGAGGCCAACGATGGCTACGGCCTCGACAAGGAGGAGATCTACGAGCAGGGCAACGAGGGGGAGTTCGTGAAGCAGATTCGTGGTATCTACATCGCTCCCGTAGGCGACGTCGAGGGCGAGGGTGCTATGTTTGCTACCGATGTAGAGAATACCGCCCTGGTGCTCTATGCACGTAGCCGCTACAAGGAGGACCCCGAGATTATCAAGGACACGGTCATTATGTCGTATAACTTCTACGTAAACCCCTTGCAGTATGACGTTAAGGCGGGTAACGTATCTATCTCGTGTGTCGAGCACGAGTTTATCCCCGAGGATGCTACCACGATTAAGGAGCATAAGGAGGTGCTTGTGGGCAAGGTCGATGCTATGGCAGGTGTTGTCACCGAGCTGGAGTTCACCGATGAGTTCTTGCAGTCGATGGCCGACATCGCACTTAGCGAGCCCAACGCCGTAGTATCTGTAAACCAGGCACAGCTAAACATCTACCTCGAGGGTTCGGACTATGACTACCTCAATCTAAATCTGGGTACTCTTATACCGGTTATGGATGCTGCAATGCCACGTATGGGCCTATATGCTCGCTACGGAGGCTATGAGGATGCCTATACCAATGATATTATAGCTATCGCCGACTACCTCTACACCAAGGAGTCGTCGAACTACTCAATACCCTACGATGGCTATCTCAACCGCTCGTTGGGCTGCTACCGTATGGATATCTCCAACTTCATTCAGTCGATGATTATGGCTGCCGCCACGAATGTCAAGGAGGATGGCACCGTAGACTTCGAGAAGTTCCGCACCGATGCGACTCTTGGCCGTAGCCGCCGCCTCTACATCGGCCCTGCGGCAGATGCGCTCTTCGGCTTCCAACGTCAGCAGATCGCAGGTGGCGATGTGCCACTCGCGAGCGGGGAGAAGAACAAAGCTCCTGTGACATTGGAGATAACATATACCGTTGTATATTAACAAGATACGATAACAGCAAGCCTAAGTATATGAGTACTTAGGTTTTGCTACGTAAAAGAGATAAATATTTGAGATGCAAGAGAATTTAGTAATTGTTGAGTCACCAGCCAAGGCGAAGACCATCGAGAAGTTTCTCGGCAAGAGTTATATGGTCAAGTCGAGCTTCGGACATATTCGCGACTTGGCCAAAAAGGGACTCGGTATCGAGGTTGATAAGGAGTTTGAACCAATATACGAAATCCCCGAGGATAAACGTAAGGTTGTAGACGAGCTCTCACGCCTTGCCCGCCAGGCTAAGACCGTATGGCTGGCATCCGATGAGGACCGTGAGGGAGAGGCTATTGCTTGGCATCTTGCCACCGTACTCAACCTGCCTATCGATAATACTCGACGCATTGTCTTCCACGAGATTACACAGCGTGCCATTCTCAACGCCATTGAGAACCCACGCACCATAGATATGAACCTCGTAAACGCTCAGCAGGCACGTCGTGTTCTCGACCGTCTGGTAGGCTTCGAGCTCTCGCCAGTACTCTGGAAGAAGGTGCGCCCAGCACTCTCAGCAGGACGTGTGCAGAGTGTTGCCGTACGCCTTATCGTGGAGCGTGAGCGTGAGATTATCGCCTTCCAGACCACGGCAAGCTACCGTGTGGTTGCTCAGTTCTATGCCGAGGGTGACCCTCAGAAGAGCCTCTTCAAAGCTACGCTGTCACGCAGCTTTGAGAGACGTGAGGATGCTGTTGCGTTCCTCGAGGGCTGCATCGATGAGAGGTATAGCGTATCGAAGTGCGAGGAGAAACCCGTGCAGCGCTACGCCGCACCACCATTCACCACCTCGACACTCCAGCAGGAGGCGGGCCGTAAGCTCGGTATGAGCGTTGCACAGACGATGTCTGTGGCACAGCGCCTCTACGAGCAGGGTCTTATCACATATATGCGTACCGACTCTGTGAACCTCTCGCAGATGGCTATCACGCAGTGTAAAAATGAGATTACTCGACTATTTGGCGCTAAGTACTCATACCCCCACAACTTCAAGACCAAGGCTAAGGGTGCTCAGGAGGCTCACGAGGCTATCCGTCCATCATATATTGAGCGCCACGAGATTGAGGGCACAGCCCCCGAGAAGCGTCTCTACGAGCTTATCTGGAAGCGCACCGTAGCCTCACAGATGGTACCTGCGGAGTTGGACCGCACCACCATAGAGATCAACCTCAGCCGTCGCTCGGAGCAGTTTGTTGCCTCGGGCGAGGTGGTACGTTTCGACGGCTTTATGCGTCTCTACTCTGAGTCTACCGACGAGGATACACAGCAGGAGGGCGAGGGTGGCATCCTCCCCAAGATGGAGGTTGGCACAGCAGTCGTAGCCACAACAATTACCGCCTCGGAGCGCTACACTCAAGCCCCCTCACGCTATAACGAGGCGGCACTCGTAAAGCGCCTTGAGGAGCTTGGTATCGGCCGTCCATCTACCTATGCACCTACAATCACCACAATCATAAATCGTGGCTACGTAGAGAAACAAAACCGAGATGGCCAGAAGCGCCAGATTGAGCATCTAATACTCTCAGGAGGTAAAATCTCGCAGAAGATGGCCACGGAGAGCTACGGCAAGGAGAAGAGCCGCTTAGCACCTACCGACATAGGTATGGTCGTTAATGACTACCTCGAGTCGCAGTTTGCCTCGATCATCGACTACCACTTCACGGCAAACGTCGAGAAGGAGTTCGACCGTGTGGCCGATGGCGAGATAACCTGGCACACGATGATTAACGACTTCTATGCCCCCTTCCACAAGCTCGTTGATGCCGCTATCGGCACTCAGAACGACCGCACACAGCAGGTGCGTGTGCTCGGCGTAGACCCTAAGACAGGCCTTACGGTAAAGGCACGTATCGGCCGCTACGGCCCTATGGTGGAGCTTGGTGGCGACGATGGCACAAAGGGTCAGTTTGCCTCTATGAAGAAGGGACAACTCATCGAGTCTATCACGCTGGAGGAGGCCTTGGAGCTATTTGCGCTGCCTCGCAACCTCGGCGAGTTGGATGGCGAGCCACTGATGGTGGGTGTTGGTAAGTTTGGCCCATACCTGCGTCACGGCAAGAGTTTCACGTCGCTCGCAAAGACCGACGACCCATATACCATCACCCGAGAGCGTGCAGAGGAGTTGCTACGTGAGAGCGGTGAGAAGCAGCGTGCAGCGTCAGAGCCTCTGCGCACCTTTGCCGAAGATGCTACGATGCTGATCAAGAGTGGTATCTATGGCCCATATATCTCGTATGGCGGTAAGAACTATCGTCTGCCCCGAGGCTCAAAGCCCGAGAGCTTGACATACGTAGATTGCCAGCGCATCGTGGCTAAGGCACAGAAAAAATAGTACGAAAATATTTATTTACCTTAAAACTTTATCATTATGAAGAAAATCCTTATGTTGGCAGCACTTCTCTGCGTAGGCTTCGGCGCTATGGCACAGGAGGCTCCTGAGTTCACCGTAGTGAAGGAGAACCCTATCACAAGCATCAAGAACCAGAACCAGGCAGGTACTTGCTGGTGCTACTCATCGTTGGCATTCATCGAGTCAGAGCTACTGCGTATGGGCAAGGGCGAGTACGACTTCTCGGAGATGTTCCTCGTTCACAACACCTACCTCGATCGTGCAGATAAGGCTGTTCGCACTCACGGCGATGTGTCGTTTGCTCAGGGTGGCTCGTTCTACGATGTAATCTACGGTATGGAGGCATTTGGTCTTGTTCCCGAGGCAGAGATGCGTCCAGGTGTTATGTATGGTATGGAGCTCTCTAACCACAACGAGCTCTCTGCAGTTAGCGATGCTGTCGTAGCAGCCATTGCTAAGGGTCGCCACCGCAGCTTGCAGATCGGCCCTGACGGCGAGCCATTGTGGAAGAAGAGCATCGAGGCTATCCACGACATCTACCTCGGCAAGCGTCCTGAGAAGTTCACCTACAACGGCAAGGAGTACACTCCTAAGTCGTTCTACGAGTCATTGGGTCTAAATGCTGATGACTATGTATCATTGACATCATATACTCACCACCCATTCTACGAGTCGTTCGTGCTCGAGATTCCAGACAACTGGCGTTGGGCTAAGTCGTACAACATCCCTATCGACGAGCTTATGGAGGTTTTCGACAACGCTATTATGGAGGGCTACACCATCGCTTGGGGTAGCGACGTGAGCGAGAAGGGCTTTACACGTCAGGGTACAGCAGTTCTTCCAGATGAGTCTAACGGTGCAGACCTTCAGGGTTCGGATATGGCTAAGTGGCTCAAGCTCAGCGAGGCTGAGAAGAAGAATACTCCTAAGCCAGCAACTGCTGAGAAGTGGTGCACACAGGATGAGCGTCAGAGAGCTTACGACAACTGGGAGACTACCGATGACCACGGTATGCAGATCTACGGTATTGCCAAGGATCAGAACGGCACAGAGTACTATATGGTTAAGAACTCTTGGGGCGAGGCAGGCACATACAAGGGTATCTGGTATGCATCAAAGGCATTCGTTCGCTACAAGACAATGAACATCATTGTTCACAAGAACGCAATTCCAAAGGATATCCGCAAGAAGCTCGGTTTGTAGTTAGCCGTTGGGGTTACTGATACGACCGTTGTGGCCTGAGTGCTGCAACGGTCTTTTTTTGTCGCTATAGTTCAGGCGTTTAACTTATGGTGTAAAATATTTTTACCCAAGAGGCTTGACAAAGGGGTTTTTGTGTTGTATATTTGTACCCGAAACGTTCAGTTCTTGAACGGGGGGGGGTGATGGGGAATATGGGGATTACCGCAAGCAGAGCTTGCTCTGGGGATGATGGGGAGGATGGGGATGGTGGGTATGACCGCAAGCGGGGCTTGCTCTGGGGATGATGGGGACTTTCTAACCTTAAAATATACAATCTTATGAATGAACTTATTGAACAGTTGCGTAGTGATACGCAGAAGCTTATGCATCAGATGCACGAGCAGATTGAGGCCGAGAAGCAGACCTATCGCAAGTATTTGGTTAACGGCTACGACATGCTTAACAGCTCGGCAGAGGAGATGGAGTGCCTGCTACACCCAATACTCCCACGCTCAGGCGTGGCGGCGTTGGTGGGAAGCTCCGATTCGGGCAAGTCTACACTCCTACGTGGCCTCGCAATGGCGGTAGCGTCGGGGCGTAGCAGCTATCTGGGCTTTGAGCTAAGACCTAAGCACCGCAGTGCGCTATACATTGCTACGGAGGATGATGCCTCGGCAGTGAGTGTGCTTATGCAGCGGCAGATTGAGGAGTTGGGCATAGCTAAGGAGTCGTTTGCCTCGCTCGACTTTATCTTTGAGGTGGAAAACCTTGTGGCCAACCTCGACAAACTGCTTGAGGAGAGACCTCGTGACCTTGTCATTGTCGATGCCTTTGCCGACCTCTACTCTGGGCCACTAAACGAGAACAACCGAGTGCGCTCCTTCCTTAATCAGTTCTCGCAGCTTGCGGTCAAGCACTCCACGCTCATCATCTTTCTGCACCATACGGGCAAGCGCACCGAGACTCTTGCGCCGTCGAAGCATAACGCCATAGGCTCGCAGGGCTTTGAGGCTAAGATGCGACTTATGATGGAGCTACGCCCCGACCCTGAGCGCCACGACATCCGCCACCTCTGCATCGTTAAGGGCAACTACCTCTCGGACGACTATAAGCACGACTCCTTTGTGCTGCGCTTTACATCGGGTCTTAACTTTGAGGCTACGGGCGAGCGAGTACCCTTTGGCCTTATACGTGAGCGTAGCGACGAGGAGGACCCCCGCCGAGAACTTGCCCGAGCGATGCGTGAGGAGGGCAAGTCGTATAGACAGATTGCCGAAGAGCTCGGATACAATAACGCATCATCAGTTCATTATATGTTAAATAAGTAGTTGTACAAATGTACATACATACAAAACCCTATGTATTGTATGTATGTACAACTAAATATATATATCAATATGAATAATAATTATAGATATCAACTTGAGAAGTATCGTGGTCGTGCTACACGTCACGTGTGCCCACAGTGTGGTCGTAAACAGGTGTTTACTCGTTACATTGACACTCATAATAATAATATGTATGTCAATGATAAGGTTGGTAAGTGTAACCGTCTTGATAAGTGTGGTTATCACTATACCCCACGTATGTACTTTGAGGATAATCCTTGGTTAAAGGATAAAGATTGTACATACATACAGAACAATAGGAATTTGTATGTATGTACACCTGTACATGAGCCTCAGGGCATCGGCACCATACCGTGGTGGTTTGTCGAGCGCACGCTCTCGGTAGATTGCGACTACAAGCAGTGGTTGCGCAACACCTTAGGTCGTTATACCGCCGAGCAGATTATCGCCGACTACCACATCGGTGGCGTGGTATTAGAGGATGGTAGCAACGCAGCGATATTCTGGCAGGTGGACAGCGTGGGAAATGCCCGCACAGGCAAGATTATGAACTTCGACCCCGCCACAGGCAAGCGACTTAAGGGCGAGGAGCAACTCATAGATTGGGCGCATAGCGTTATGCGACGTGAGGGCGCACTGCCCGAAGGGTGGAACTTGGTGCAGTGTCTCTATGGCGAGAGCCTCTTGGAGCGACGCAAGGAGGATATTGTGGCACTATGCGAAGGTGCCAAGACCGCACATATAGGCTCGGCACTAATGCCCGAGATGGTGTGGGTAGCCCTCGACTCGATGACAGGGCTATGCGCCGAGCGACTCTATGCGCTAAATGGGCGAGATGTTATACTCTTCCCCGATGAGGGTCGTGGCTACGAGGAGTGGACACGCCGTATCGAGCCTATCGCCCGCAGCGTGCATTTCCGCTACTCGGTGTCGGACTTTATCCAGCGCAATATCCCAAACTCAGGCGGCGATATTGCCGACTTGCTGGCTGGCGGTTAGTAGATGCCACCTTAACGCTTAGAGAGAGCTACTACATTCTCAACGTGGTGGGTATGTGGAAACATATCAACTGGCTGAACGGCCACAATCTCATACATATCGCTAAGTATGGCAAGATCACGTGCCTGCGTCGAGGGGTTGCAGCTAACATAGACCATGCGCTCAGGGGCGGCACGCTTGATTACCTCCAACACTCTCTCATCAACACCTGCACGTGGAGGGTCGAGAATGATAACATCGGGACGACCATTGCGGGCAATAAAATCGTCGCTGAGCACATCCTTCATATCACCAGCATAGAACGTAGTATTCTCGATATTGTTTATCATCGAGTTAATCTTTGCATCCTCGATAGCCTCGGGGACATACTCCACGCCGACAACCCTCGCCGCACGTCGTGCACAGAAGTTAGCAATGGTTCCCGTACCCGTATATAAGTCGTAGAGGATGTCCGTTTCACGCAGCTCGGCGAAGTCACGTGTTATCTTATAGAGCTCGTAGGCCTGCTCCGAGTTGGTCTGGTAGAACGACTTAGGGCCCACCTTGAATTGCAAACCCTCCATCTGCTCGATGATATGGTCCTTACCGGCAAAACATATAGGCTCACGGTCACCGAGCGAGTCGTTCCACTTCTCATTGATCATATATATGAGCGAGGTGATCTCGGGGAAGGAGTCTCTGAGGTGGGTCATCAGGGCGTTGATACGCTCTGTGTCGTTGCTGTTGAATACCACGATGACCATAACCTCGCCTGTCGAGGCGGTACGAATTACCATCGTGCGCATAAGGCCCTCGTGGGCACGTGCATTATGGAACGAGTAGCCATTATCTATGCAAAACTCTTTAGCAGCCAAGCGTATACGGTTCGAGAGGTCGATCTGCAAATGGCACTTGCGAATATCAAGGACTTTATCAAAGCAGCCAGGGATATGGAAGCCTACGGCGGGTGCAGTCTCGATGTCGCCACCCTCGGCAATCTCCTCGTAGGTAAGCCACCTCTTATCGGCAAAGGTAAACTCGAGCTTATTACGATACTCACGAGTACGCTCCGAGCCTAAGCAGGGGCGTACCTCAGGAATGTCGAGATGACCGATGCGCACAAGCTGGTCTTCGACCTGCTTTGTCTTCTGCTTCAGCTGCTCCTCATAGGGCAGGCTCTGCCACTTACAGCCGCCACACACCCCAAAGTGTTCGCAGAATGGCTCAGTGCGTAGCTTCGACTTCTCGACGAAGCGTACTACACTACCCTCCATATAGCGGCGATGGTGCTTACGTATCTGCACATCGACAATATCACCAGGCACGGTCATAGGCACGAAGACCACTTGGTTGTCGTGCTTACCCATAGCCTTACCCTCGGCAGCAAGGGTCGTTATCTCAAGCCCCTCAATCAAGGGGTAATCCCTTCTTCTCTTTCCCATAGTTCGCTTAGTTAAAAGGCTTTAGTTCTATGACTCTCGGCATCTTTCTCCAACACATCGTCACCCTCCCAGTCGAAGTACTCAAACTCTGAGCACCCCTTGAGGCTGAAGCGGGTGTAGGTGATGGGGAGTCCCATTGCCACAAACTTGCTCTCATAGGCGGTCTTCACCGAGAGTACCTCGTCGGCATATCCCGAGCCATAAATATCGTCGTTCTGCACCTCAACATCAAGGCCTAAGCGCTCAATGACAGCAGCCGTATAGGCATAGAGGTGCTTCGAGTCGGTCTTTAGGTTGATCGCACCATCCTCGACCAACATATGCTTATAGTCGGCCAAGAAGAGTGGCGACGTGAGACGCTTCTTTGCTCTGCGGCTCTTGAGCTGTGGGTCGGGGAAGGTGATCCATATCTCCGAGATCTCGCCCTCGGCAAAGAACGAGCGTATAAACTCGATACGTGTACGCACGAAGCCAACGTTCTGCATACCACGCTCGGTAGCGGTCTTAGCGCCACGCCACATACGAGCACCCTTAATGTCGATGCCGATATAGTTCTTGTCGGGATTACGCTCGGCAAGTGCCACGGTATACTCACCACGGCCACAGCCCAGCTCGAGGACTATGGGGTTGTTGTTGTGGAAGAACTCCTCGTGCCAGCGCCCCTTGAGCTCGTGATCCTTGTGGAAGATGTCGTCGAACTCGGGCTGCACCATACATTTGAATGTAAGGTTCTCGGCAAATTTGCGTAGTTTATCTTTTCCCATTGGGCAACAATTTTTCTTAGGTTGTACGCCTACTTTTCATCAACGATGATACCCACCGAAGCGATACCCTCGACAGGCTCTAAGGGCGTAAGACGGAACATATACTCGCCACGTCGCTTGAGCAGCACACCCTTGCGGTAGATAAACGTATGCTCCTCGGGGCGCATATCGGCAAGTTGTGGTATGCGCAGAGTGAAATCCTCCTCGAGCACCATAGAGTCAGGCGATACGGTGAGTATCTTCATTGGCACACTCTCGGCAGTCATCTTGCCGTCATAGCGCACCGTTATCGAGATGTTACGACGATATAGCGTATCACTATTGTCGTATGTGAACTCCTCTGCCGAGTCCCACACTACCGATGGCTGGTCGTGCATCTCGACACTACGGCTACTACCGCCACACGCCGAGCACAACACCACAAAGAGTGCTGCAACCAAATATTTAGCTATCTGCATCATACACTACTCACTCTTTGCCTCACCACTCGTCTCACCCCTTGTCTCGCTCCTTGTCTCACCCCTTGTTTCGCCCCTTGGGTCGCTCTGGGGGTTTCGGCCATCACCACGATTGTGCTTGTGGTGTCGGTTGTTTTTACGGTTGTTACGCTGGCGCTCCTCACGAGGCTTACGTTCGGGCTTAGCATCAACCTCGCCCTCAGCCTTAGGCTCAGTGGTTGCTGCCTCCTGCTTAGGCTGTTCAGGCTGCCCCGCAGCACCCTCACCCTGCTCGCCACGATCCTTCGAACGACGCTTCGAACGCTTAGAGCGCTTGTTTTTATTGTCGAAACGTGTGATGCTATCCTCAGCATGACGATATGTAGGCTCCTCAACAACGCTCTCATCGTCGTCGCCCACAAGGGTCTCTACCTTCTGGCCCGCACGGTTGAGTGCTATGATCTCCTTAACACGGTCGATAGATAGCGTTGTGAAGTTCACTATCGAGTTCTTGCTCGTTGAGAACGACATTGTCTGTGCCAGAGGGTCTACCTTCACGAGGAAGTACTCGCCATCGAGGGCCTGAAGTGGCTCACGTAGACGAGGTATTGTGCGGCGGGCATCGGCATAAACGTCGTACTCGTACATCAGGCAGCACTTTAACTTCGAGCACTGACCAGCCAGCTTCTGTGGGTTGAGCGATATCTCCTGCATACGTGCGGCATTTGTCGTCACACTCGAGAAACTCGACATCCACGATGCACAGCATAGCTCACGGCCACAAGCGCCGATGCCACCAATGCGGCCAGCCTCCTGACGAGCACCAATCTGCTTCATCTCGATGCGTATGCGGAAACGCTCTGCGAACACCTTTATAAGCTCTCGGAAATCGACACGCTCATCGGCGATGTAGTAGAATATTGCCTTTAGCCTATCTCCCTGATACTCAACATCGCCAATCTTCATATTAAGACCCATGTCGGCAGCAATCTGACGTGAAGCGATCATCGTCTCGTGCTCTAAGGCTATGGCCTCCTGCCAGCGCTCGATGTCGTATGGGCGAGCCTTGCGGTATATCTTCTTGAACTCTCCGTTGTGGGGGTTGAAGCCCACACGACGCATCTGCTTAGCCACCATATCGCCCGTCAGCGATATGATGCCGATGTCGTGACCTGGCTGCGCCTCTACGGCCACGATATCACCACGCTTAAGCTCCAGGTTATTGACATTCTGGTAGTATGAGCGTCGTGTATTCTTAAATCTCACCTCAAATATGTCCGTCGGTATATTATCGGGATACTCCTCCAACCAGTTGGTTTCGTGGAGCTTATAGCACCCTTCGACAGCACAAGCCTCAAGCTCGTTGCCACAGTCACAGAATGCGCATCCACGTCCCATCTCGGGAGCATGTTTCTTATTACAACTCATCGTAAATCAATATTATCGTTAGGTGCAGGTGCACCATATATACTTCTCGGCGTAAAGATACGCAAAAAAAGTGAAAAACGGAAGTGTCGCTCAGAGAAACATACAAAAAACGGGGATGACTAAAAGTAAATTAGTCATCCCCACATTTGTCATGAGGTTGAATCTCTAACGCCGTAATACACTCAACTACTCTGCGGCAGCGGCGGCAGCAGCCTCCTTCAAGGCACGGGCCTCCTTGCGGATCTTAAGCGGAGTCTTCTTTAGATACTTGCGACAGAAGAGGGCAAAGTGGCCGTGGTTGGTGAAGCTATACATCTTGATGATGCTCTTCAGCGGCACGTTGGTCTCGGTCAAAAGGCGCTCGATCTCCACGATACGCTGCTTCTGCATCCAGCTATATGGAGTGTCGTGGAACTCCTGCTTGAACATATTGTTGAAGTGCTGAATACTGAAACCACAGATGTCGGCAAGCTCCTCGACGGTCTTAACACGTGGTGCGTTGTTACGCACAAGCGATGCGAACGACTGGTTGCGATCAAACAAGTTGTAGAAGGTGCGCAACTGAATCTGAGGCGTGTAGAAGAACTTGAAAATTACGAACATCTCCTGTATCTTTGCTCTATGCAGGTGGTTGCAGTGCATATTATTGAGCAGGTATAGGCGCATGGTGCGCATAAATAGGTCGAGTGCATCGTTAAATGCCACCTGAGTAAATTTGTAGTTTATCTTCTTGATTTTACCCACGATGCTGTTGAATGGGATCATATCGCAGGTAGCACCGGCAGTTATAAAGTGAGCCTTGATGATCTCGACATCAGTGAGTGCTGTTATCTCATAGTGGTATGCACGGAAGCAGAATACGAAGTGGTGCTCACGAACTACATACTCACGACGCTCCTCAGAGGTAATCTCAAAATTACCAGCAAGGAGGAATAATAAACTGTTATAATCACCTCGGTCAACAATGAGCTTCTCTCCCTCTTTCAGGGTAATAAGGCTGAAACCGGCTTCGGGTTCCACCGTATAAGAATGGCAGGTTGCTGGACACTGGTTTGACATAAGTTTAAGTAGTTTTATGGTTATCTTTTATCAAATATATCTATAATTCAGCACACAAATATACGCAAATAAAATTAATTTACAAGCAGTTTTAGTGTAAAACATTAAAAAAGTGTGCAAATTATTTTATTTTCGGGTCTTTTTGCCTCTATAAAAGGTTGCAAAACTTATATTTATAGATATTTTTGTGTGATTAAAAAACCACTTTACGGTTCAAAATTACACCTGAGCATCACCTCTGGCTCTTGGCGTTGTTTGATGCGTGTAATCATCACATCCAGATACTGTTGAATGTCGTCACGCAGACGCTTATAAAGGGGCGAGGAGGTATAGTTTTCGTTGTCGAGTAGCACATCACGAATTGATCGTAGGGTGTTTGTATAGTTTTGTAGCTCGTTTTTAAGTGCTACGCCCTCCACCTTCGAGCCATTAATCTTTGCAATGGAGAGCTGTCTTAGCTTGTCGCACACCGATGTAAGTACCACCAGCACAACATTATCCATCAGCGTATGGCCGTGCATAAACATATAGCAGTTATCACGCTCCACACCTCTAAGTTTGAGCTTCTGGCCAAAGTCCGCCACCTCACCAATCATCGTGGCATTGTCGCGCTCGAGCGACTGCACCCTACGCTCCACATTGCGCTGCAACCAGGCCAACGTACTCTCACCATTATGACGAATATCGACATATCCAAGGCGCACCGAAGCCTTGAACTCGGCGAGTGTAAAGACACTCTCGTGTGAGAGCTGCGCCGAGTAGACATACCACAAAAAGAGGGGATATATTATACGTGAGTATTCAGCGAAGAATTTTTCGAAGTCGAAGATGCGAGTATCGTTCTTCGTAGCCTTGACACACACGTTTCGTAGCGATGGCGCATAACAGAGATAGTTCTCTGTGGCATAGACATATGTGTGAAACATATTATCGGCTGCCAAGAGCTCTCGCGACTGCTCCGTAGCACCATCGAACAGATAGTCGAAGTCGGAGTCCACACATAGAATAATACGCTCGGGGTCGGTACGTCCGATCATCGACATAAGCACCTTCTTACCCTTTGGCAGGTCGTCACGATTGGGCACCGATATTTCAAATCGCAAGTATGGGTTGCGAAAGTGGTCGAATATACCACGCCAGAAGGCCACATCCTCGTAACCCTCGACATATACGTGCACAAGGTGCCTATCGTCCTCGGGAGGAAGAATATCGGGCAACCTATTTGGATTGTACGACGTGAGATCACGCCTACGCCTATTTCGCTTATTCTGTTTCACAGACGTAAAGTTACAAAAATTTTTTATATCTTTGTGATTGGACATACTTTTTTAACCAATATTGTCGTAATTATATCTATATTATATCTATAATATATATGGCTAAATATATGGATAACGATTGGAAAGATCGCCTTGGCGTGGTATTTTCTACCAACCCAGACTACCAATTTCAGACCTCGGACGATGAGCAGATAGAGACCCTCGCTCCCGAGAGACAAAACCTACGTGTATGGCTCGACCGTCTCAAGGGAGGGCGTGTGGCCACTGTCGTACGAGGCTTTGTGGGTAGCGCCGACGATCTCGCAGCCCTGGGCAAGGAGCTTAAGAAGAGCTGCGGCGTGGGAGGCACGGCCAAGGATGGCGAGATAATCATTCAGGGCGACCATCGTGACCGTGTAGTGGAGCTTCTCACCAAGGCAGGCTACCGCTGCAAGAGGGCTGGAGGATAGCACCTAAACATAGAGTATAAAACACATATTTATAACACATTAGAGTATGAAACGAGAGTTAGAACTAAACCCCAATAAGGTGGTTGCCTTCTTGGGTAAGCCTGCACGAGAGTTCACCAAGGCCGACATCGTACGCTACATCACCGAGAATGACGTGCGTATGGTAAACTTTATGTATCCTGCGGGTGATGGGCGACTTAAGACGCTCAACTTTGTAATCAACAACGCAGCATACCTCGATGCCATACTCAGCTGTGGTGAGCGTGTTGATGGCTCGAGCCTCTTCCCGTTTATCGAGGCGGGCAGTAGCGACCTATACGTAGTGCCACGCTTCAGTACCGCCTTCCTCGACCCCTTTGCCGAGATCCCAACGCTCACAATGCTCTGCTCATTCTTCAACAAGGATGGCGAGCCATTAGCCTCGGCACCACGCTACACACTGCTTAAGGCGTGCGCAGCCTTCGAGGAGGTGACAGGTATGCAGTTTGAGGCTATGGGAGAGTTGGAGTACTACGTCATCGCCGAGGAGGAGGCCCTATTCCCTGCTACCGACCAGAGGGGCTACCACGAGTCAGCACCATATGCTAAGTTCAACGAGTTCCGCACCGAGTGTATGGCCTACATCGCTCAGGCTGGCGGACAGATCAAGTATGGCCACTCGGAGGTGGGTAACTTCTCGTACGACGGCCTAACATACGAGCAGAACGAGATAGAGTTCCTCCCCGTAGCAGCCCCCGATGCTGCCGACCAGCTTGTCATCGCCAAGTGGATCATCCGCAACCTCGCATATCGCTATGGCTTCGACGTGACATTTGCGCCCAAGATTACGGCAGGCAAGGCAGGCTCGGGACTCCATATACATATGCGTATAATGAAGGATGGCAAAAATATGATGCTTCAAGATGGTCTCCTCTCGCCCGTTGCACGTAAGGCTATCGCAGGTATGATGGAGCTTGCGCCATCAATCACCGCCTTTGGTAACACCAATCCTACGTCATACTTCCGCCTTGTGCCACACCAGGAGGCGCCTACAAATATCTGCTGGGGCGACCGCAACCGCTCGGTATTGGTGCGTGTACCACTTGGCTGGGCCGCAAAGAGCGATATGTGCCGCATAGCCAACCCTCTCGAGGGTGATAGCCACTACGACACCTCGCAGAAGCAGACCGTGGAGATGCGCTCTCCAGATGGCTCTGCCGATGTATATGAACTTATCGCAGGCTTGGCTGTTGCCTGCCGCTATGGCTTCGAGCTCGACAATGCACTCGATATCGCTGAGCGCACCTATGTGAACGTGAATATCCACCTCAAGGAGAACGAGGATAAGTTGAAGGGTCTGGCACAGCTGCCTGATAGCTGCGCCGCCTCGGCCGACTGCCTTGAGCGTCAGCGAGCAATATTTGAGAGCCGTGGAGTCTTCAGCCCAGCGATGATAGATGGCATCATCAAGTCGTTGCGCTCGTTTGATGACCGCACTCTTCGTAGCGACATCGGCAACGACCGTGAGCAGATGCTCGCCCTCGTACACAAGTATTTCCACTGCGGATAGTACTTGTAAGATAAAGAATTTAGGGAGTTTAAGGAGATTAGGGAAATTAAGGATAATCACTAAACTCCCTAATTTCATTAAATTCCCTAATCTCCCTAAACCCGACAATGAGACACTAAGATAATTAAGGCGGTTGCGGCCAACAGAACTAACAGCCAACGGCCGAAACAGCAGCGTGGTACCCGACCTCGTAATGGTCTTATGGTCCTAATGGTCTTAATGGTCCTAAAAAATAACCCGCTGCAACCTCAATCAGCCCCAGAACCAAATTTCTTGTCAGAAGGCCGCAGATGACCCCTTATCACGATAAAGGGATTTATTGTCAGAAGGTAGCAGATACAACGCTCGGCAAAAAAAATGCGGATGGGCTGTACTAAAGCGTACTGCTCATTCGCATTTTCTTTTGTTAGCGGCAGTAGATGCTGCCTTATCACAATAAATTAAGGAGGGAGGGAAGGTCGTAGCCACAGTCAGCATACAACTCTGCGGGAGTGCCCTGCTCGACAAACCTATCGTCGATGCCTAAGTGATGTACCTCAGGTGATAGGCCATTCTTGGCCATAAGTGCCGTTATAGCCTCGCCAACACCACCACGCACAACACCGTCCTCGATTGTAATTACCCGGCTAAAGCGTCGGCCCACCTCGAGGATCAGCTCCTCATCAAGGGGCTTGGCATAGCGCATATCGTATACTGCCACGCTACGCTTCGAGCGCTCGGCAGCACGCAACGCCACATGGGCCATAGGACCAACTGCAAGGATCGCCACATCGTCGCCCTCATGTAGGCACTCACCACGACCGATATCGACACTCTCGAAGGCCATATCACGCCACTCTACGCCACAGCCAATACCTCGTGGATAGCGAATGACGGTAGGGGTATCGGTATTTAGCGCCGTATACATCATATTGCGGAGCATAAGCTCGTTGCGAGGCACGGCAATAGTGAGGTTAGGTACACAGCCGAAGTATGCAAGGTCGAAAGCGCCGTGGTGCGTAGCACCATCCTCACCCACGAGGCCGCCACGATCAAGACACATTACCACGGGGAGGTTTTGCAGCGCCACGTCGTGGATAACATTGTCGTAGGCACGCTGCATAAATGTGGAGTATATGTTGCAGAATGGGCGCTTGCCCTGAGCTGCAAGGCCTGCCGAGAATGTCACGGCGTGACCCTCAGCAATACCCACATCGAAGCACCTCTCGGGAAGTTCCTCCATCATTATATTCATCGAACACCCCGAGGGCATAGCAGGCGTGATACCCACTACTCGCTCATCCAAGCGTGCCAGGTCGAGGAGTGTCTGACCAAAGACATCTTGATAGCGTGCCGCAGGGTACTCCGAGCGAATACGCTCTCCCGTAGCCACATCGAAACGGCCGGGAGCGTGCCACACCGAGGGATTAGCCTCAGCTGCGGCATAGCCCTTACCCTTTACTGTCTTGATATGCAACAACTTAGGGCCTCCAATATCCTTTAGCGCACGCAACGTACGTATCAGTTCAGCGATGTTATGACCGTCAATAACGCCAAAATAGCGGAAGTTGAAGCTCTCAAACAGGTTACTATTTTGGAGCAGGCCCTGCTTAATGGCATTTCCCGTTTTTCGCACAAGACGATGTAGTGGAGGCACAACACCGAGACCCTTCCACAGCGTACGCTTTAGGCCGTTGTACCACTTCGAGGTAGACATACGCACGAGGTAGCTGTCGAGAGCTCCCGTAGGCTTGTCGATCGACATCTCGTTGTCGTTGAGCACCACAAGGAGGTCGGTTGTGGGCGAAGCGCCAGCATTGTTCAGGCCCTCAAAGGCGAGGCCGCCAGTCATAGCGCCATCACCAATCACCGCAACAACGTGCTCACCCGTACCGCTCATCTCCACAGCCTTGGCCATACCAAAGGCGGCAGATATACTCACCGACGAGTGTCCTGCACCAAAGGCATCATACTCACTCTCGGCCATACGTGGGAAGCCACTGATGCCGTTATACTTACGATTATCAACAAAGGCCTTGCGGCGACCTGTGATAATCTTATGAGCATATGCCTGATGGCCCACATCCCACACTATACGGTCCTGCGGAGTGTCGTACACATAGTGCAACGCTACGGTGAGTTCGACCGAGCCGAGGCTCGAGCCGAGGTGGCCAGGATTGGTAGCACAGCACTCGATGATGTAGTCGCGCACCTCCCGACAGTAGCACTCTAACTCCGCCACCGACAGACGCTTAAGGTCGGCAGGTGAGTCCACAGCACTAAGATATTTATACTCCTTATCAACCATCTTTTATTCAGTTTGTAGCGGCCCATTTATGCACGGGCCAACTACAAAGGTACTCATTTTTTGCGATTAACAGCCCAGTTTTCGAAAAATATCGTTGAGCCCGATGCCTACTATTTCACTCTGAGCTTTTTACCAAGTTTCAAAATATCGGTCTTCTCGATGTCGTTAAGCTCGCATAGCTTAGCCACCGTGGTGTTATACTTTATGGCGATATGTCCGAGTGTATCACCCTCCTCAATGGTATGATATTGGGGCGTAGAGGTACTCTTCTTCGACTGCTTGCCACTCTTCTTGTTGCTCTTTGCGGCAGGTGCCGAGCTTCGCACGATAATCTTATCACCGGGATGATAGATCGTTGTTGCTGTGATGTTGTTAAGCTCAAAGATCTTCTCCACGGTAGTGCCATACTTATCGGCGATGCTGTAATAGGTGTCACCCTCGGCTATAGTGTGATACTCCACCACGGGCTCAGGCTGAGCCTCCGAGACTCGGATTTTCACACCAAGGCGCAGGATGTCGGTCTTCTCCATATCGTTAAGTTCGCAGAGCTTATCCACAGTCGTGCCATACTTCTTGGCGATATGTCCAAGTGTATCTCCCTCAACGACAGTGTGATACTCGCCCGATGACACAACCTCATCGGAGCTTGCAAATCTCTCCTTCTTAGACTCTTTGTTCTCGCTCTTTTGTGCCGCTTTCGAGGCCTTTGTATTTGCTGCCGACTCTACGTTCTCGATGTAACGCCCCTTGGTGTTTGCCTTTGTTGGCGGGTCGATGATTGTCACCTTACCACCGCCACGTGGCAGTCCTGAGTAGGCGTTGCTAAAGCGCGAGTATGGGATCTTCACACTCTTATCCACAGGTCGGTTCTTATCCGTTGTCGAGTGCTTAAATAGCCACTCGTAGGCCTCTGGGAGGTAGAACGTGCGGGCATATATCGAGTGTCCAGCTCCCGCATGCTCGTCGTAGCGCAGACGTGATGTCGATCCCGCCTCCTTCATAGCATCCCTCACACGTCGTGAGGCGCTCACGGCCACCGAGGCATCTGCCGTGCCGTGCATAATCCATAGCGGCACCTTGTTGAGCGCCCCTAACTCCGAGGTGCGCTTTGTCGAGCCACCACAAAGACCTATGGCCGCTGCAATACGATCGGGGTAGGCCGCTGCCACATCGATAGCTCCATAGCCTCCGAGGCTCATGCCGAGTACGTACACACGAGTAAGGTCCACGTCGTAGCGCTTAGCCACCCAATCTACCACGTTCATCACTCGCTCAGGTCGCCACCAGTCGCCGTGGTTCACCTGTGGAGCGATTACCACAGCATCTATCTTACGACCACGCCAGAGGGCATCTAACGTGCCATACTTACGCACCTTGTAGATGTCAGTGCCACTAAGGCTACGGCCGTGCAAGAATATCACCACAGGCTTGGGCTTTGACACCTCTTCCGAGCCCTTAGCACGCTCTATGCGACAATCCTTATAGCCATCGGGCACATATAACCAGAAGTCGTATCCGTTGGACACCGAGTCACGCATGGCATACATCTGCGCCGACGATAGCATAGGCACAACAACAAGCGCACAAAGTAGCAGTATTCTTCTCATATTCATCGAATTAACTCATTATAATATTCTAAATCTATAAATCTCACGACCACGGCTACCCACCACCACCGAGTTGTCTACAACCACGGGCGACGACTCGAAGTTGTTTGCCATCGTTCGGCGAAAGATGATGCGGCCAGTCTCAGCATCTATTAAGTAGGCATTACCCACAACATCGCCCGTGAAGACATACATACGCTCACCGGGGGCATAGAATGCCACTGGCGACGACCATGCATAGTTGTTCAGTCGTGTCTTGTAGACAATCTCACCCGTGAGGCGGTCGATGGCCACAAACGTACCCAAATCCGAGCTCCCCATACCGCATATATTGGTGAATATCAGCCCCTCACAGTTGCCATCGCCAAGCAGTGGTGTGGAGAACATACCGCCATCGACAGGCTTCTCGTCGCTACCCATCTTGCGGCACTTAATCTTATTCTGCCATATAAGCTCGCCAGTCAGGGCATTTAGCTTTGTGAAGTAGCAATACCCCGATGAGCCACGCTTGTCGAGCTCCGAGCCTACGTATAGCACCACGCCGCACTCCTCCTCTTCGGCGAGCACCATCGTGGCGTCGATGTCGTCCATATTATCGAAGCACCACACAGGCTTCAGCGTGTTGATATTTGTGCAGAGTATATTTCCGTGGTTATCAGCCGTGTATAGATAGTCTTTGTAGACTACGGGCGACGACTCTATTCCCGCAGCGCCCTTGCCCTTGCGACGATAGCGCATCTTGCTGTGTATCGCCACACGGTCCGCCTCGACCTTTAGTTTGTATATCGTGCCATTCTCCGAGGGGCGGAGTACGAAGTCATCGACCACCACCGCCGAGGCATCGTAAGCACCCCATCGTCGCCACGCCTCGGGGTCACGCCCGTAGTAGGATATAGGCTCGTGGGTGAAGATGTTGTACACCACAGCGCCAATCTTGTTATCCTCCGAGGGTATGCCCTGGCCTACGTAGAGGTTGCCATTTAGGCGTGGGTCGAGCGACACCGAGCCCTTGATTGGGTTCTTGCCCACGAACTCACGGCGTGAGGCTCTACCACTCTCGTAGTCTATGAAGTAGACATTGCCACACAGCGAGCCTACGATTATCTCACGGCTGCCAAACGCCGATGTGAGGGCCTTGGAGCTACGTCGTTGCTTTTGTTGTAGCTCCTCGCTCCACTCCACATATACCGGCTGTCCCGTCCATCCCGAGCCACCACCCCACACTCCGTAGTCGGTCTCACGATCGTCGTAGTCGGTGCGAAACACCCACACTCGCTCTATGCGTGTAGGTATGCTGTCGAGTGTTCCCGAGTGGGTCATATCACGATATGGCGAGCCTCGGAAGGTGAATATTCCTGGGGCATCGAGGTATAGGTCATCTACACCGCTAAGCAGAGGGCTTGTCACGGTGTCGAGCACCTCGATATGATACTCTATATCTGCCACCGAGGTATATAGCGTGTCGGGCAGCTCACGCATAGCCCGTGCGGGGATGCTGCACCCTACGATGCCCAGCACGCAAGCAATGCCCATCTTCAATCTACGAAGGTCCATACTCTCTATCTACATTTTTGCAACGACGGCTGCTATAGGTTGATTATGATCCTTAACTGTCCAATCATTGTTTGTAACTCTTGCGCATATGGATGGTTACTCTTTTCGAATATCACGAGTGCCTTTTCTAAAAACTCTATGCACTTATCGTACTCATCCTTGTTATAATATACCAAACCAATAACAGCATATGTCATAGCTAAATCGGGATGCAGTGGGTCTAAGACCTTTTCAAATATCTCTCGAGCCCTGTTATGATACTCCAAAGCCTTATCGTATTCGCCCTTGCTATAATATACCGCTCCAAGATTATTATATGTCGTAGCTAAATCGGGATGCAGTGGGTCTAAGATCTTTTCCCTTATCACTCGAGCCTTGTTATAATACTCCAAAGCATTATCATATTGGCCTTTATCATCATATACCAATCCAATATTATTATATGTCGTAGCTAAACTTGGATGCTGTGGGTCTAATACCTTTTCCTCTATCTCTCGAGCCTTGTTATAGTACTCCAAAGCATTATTATATTCGCCTTTATTTTTATATACCACTCCAATATTATTATATGTCGTAGCTAAATAGGGATGCTGTGGGTCTAATACCTTTTCATATATCTCTCGAGCCTTTTTATAAAACTCCAAAGCATTATCATATTGGCCTTTATCATCATATACCACTCCAATATTACTATATGTCGTAGCTAAAGCGGGATGTAGTGGGTCTAATACCTTTTCCTGTATCTCTCGAGCCTTGTTATAATACACCAAGGTATTATCGTATTCGCCTTTGCTATAATATACCAATCCAATATTATGATATGTCGTAGCTAAATAGGGATGCTGCGGGTCTAATACCTTTTCATATATCTCTCGAGCCTTTTTATAAAACTCCAAAGCATTATCGTATTCGCCTTTTCCATAATATGCCAATCCAATATTATTATATATCGTAGCTAAATCGGGATCGGGATGCTGTGGGTCTAAGACCTTCTCCATTATCTCTCGAGCCTTATTATGATACTCCAAAGCATTATCGTATTGGCCTTTATTATCATATACCAATCCAATATTACTATATGTCGTAGCTAAAGCGGGATGCTGTGGGTCTAAAACCTTCTCCTCTATTTCTCGAGCCTTTTTATAATACTCCAAAGCATTATCGTATTGGCCTTTATTATTATATACCAATCCAATATTATTATACAGCGTGGCGGTCTTCTCGTGCAGCTCGCCATAGTGCTCCTTGCAGTATTCGAGCGTAGGCCCATAGATATTCAAAGCTCGGTCGTAGTCGCCCAAGAAATCTAAGACATATCTTGCCGCTTCACCCTGCCAATCGACATTCTTCCTATTGGCGGCGGCACGAAGCTCTAACATATAGGCCACCGAGTCACGCTTAAATTCGGAACTATATACCTCGCACCAACCCATACAGTGGCGGTTGATATCCTCGTACATATTATCGAGAGCCGCACTTGTAATATTCGCATCTCGGGTCATACGCTCAATCTCCGTTGGATTCTTAAGAAAGGCCTTGGCAGCTTTAATATTACCGCTGTTGAACAACTCGTAAAACCTAATATCCTCATCCTCGAGCTTGTCAAAGTTGATAAGAAGATAGCGCTTGGTGGCATCGGTGACAATCTTTTCTACCTCCTCCAGATTTCGATAATACTCGGCTTTCAAGGCTTGGAGCTCCTGTTGTGTGGCAAGACCGTTACGCTCCAAACTATCAATATGAGCCTTAAGGCGCTTAATCTCAGCGTCATACATAGTGCGATACCTCTGTGCCGTAACATATTCATACTCACGAAGTTCATCTTTGTTATCCATATAGATAACCAGTGGCTCCTTGCTATAATGGTGCTCGGTAAATAGCGCCCACGACTTGTCGAACAACTCGTAATTCTCCTTGTAGACACTGCTAATGTAGTAGCCGTCGGTGGCTGGCACTCCGAACCTTGCACACCCTCGGCTATCGCTATACACGCCACTCGACGCACCCTTGGGTGTGACAATAGCCTGAACGACGGGCTGGCACTCCGCACGTTCAGTGGTTAAGCGACCTCGGGTCTTAACAACAACCTGCTGTTGTTGGGTTTGGGCATACGACACTGTAAGACCACAAAATATTGTGGCAAGAAGTAGGATGACAGCTCGGCGCATAGTAGTCGGGATAAATAAGTTATTTTTGCGAAGATACAAAATTTATTTTTAAGTTGTGATTTTTGTCTAAAAATTTGTATCTTCGCAATCGATATAGATGTTTAACTGTCGGAACCAAGAATATGGCAACAGCAAAATACAAGAGAATACTCCTCAAACTTAGTGGCGAATCGCTACAAGGCAAGCAGAATTATGGTCACGATGTAGATGTGCTCAACGACTACGCAGCACAGATCAAGCGCATAGCCGAGATGGGTGTCGAGATAGGCATAGTAATCGGTGGCGGCAACATCTTCCGAGGCATCCAGGGCGCAGGCCGTGGTTTCGACCGTGTGAAGGGCGACCAGATGGGTATGCTCGCAACAATCATCAACTCGTTGGCACTGCAATCGGCCCTCGAGTCAGCAGGCGTTAAGTGCAAGGTGCTCACCTCGATACGTATGGAGCCTATCGGCGAGTACTACTCTAAGGCTAAGGCATTGGAGTATCTCGAGGCAGGATACGTTGTAATCATCGGCGGTGGCACATCAAACCCATACTTCTCGACCGACACAGCATCGGCACTACGTGGCATCGAGATCGAGGCCGAGGTGATGTTCAAGGGCACACGTGTAGATGGCATCTACACCGCCGACCCCGAGAAAGACCCCACAGCAACCAAGTTCGACACCATCACCTTCGACGAGGTGCTCGCACGTCGCCTCAAGGTTATGGACCAGACGGCCTTCACGCTATGTCGTGAGAACCACCTGTCGCTAATCGTATTCGATATGGACACAGTGGGAAACCTCGAAAAGGTGGTCACAGGAGAGAATATTGGCACGATTGTTACCGAGTAATTCAGAGTTTTAACTATAAACAATTTTGAAATTATGGCTATTGAGAGCAAATACAAGAAGCGTGGCTCGAACCTCTCGCTCATACTAATGCTTATCGTACTCATCATCTTGGTGATCGTCATCCTAAAGTGGCCAATTGGTGGTGAGGCAGAGGCTGCCGAGGAGCCTACGACAGAGACCACAGCACCTGAAGCCACTGAGGCTAAGGCACCAGCCGTCGAGGCAACAGCGGCTGAAGCACCCGCCAAGAGCGAGGAGGAGGAGGATGTCGAGAAGACAACACTTATCAACGTGGGCGACACTGCCCCCGACTTTACAGTGACAATGCTCGACGGTCGCCAGATTAAACTCTCGGAGCTTCGTGGCAACGTCGTGATGCTCTGCTTCTGGGCTACGTGGTGTCCTCCCTGCCGCCAGGAGCTATCGCACCTCCAGGCCGACGTTATCGACAAGTATCAGGGTAAAAAGCTCGTGGTGCTGCCCATATCACGTGGCGAGAAGCGTGATGTTGTCGAGAAGTTTATCATCGACAACGGCTACAAGTTTGGCGTAGGCCTCGACACCGACCGTAAGATCTACGATCAGTATGCCTCGAACTACATCCCTCGCACCTTCATCATCAACAAGCAGGGCAAGGTGGTGTACCGCACCGCAGGCTACGACGAGGAGGTTGCCAAGCAGGTGGATGCTGCGATCCAAAAGGCACTCAAATAATTACGTAAATAATTAATACACAATATACTATGGATACCAAGACTATTCTAAATGAAACCACTGATCGTATGCAGCGTGCTGTCGATCACCTTGTTGAGGAGCTACTTAACATCCGTGCTGGCAAGGCATCGGTAAATGTCCTCAATGGTGTATTTGTTGATTACTATGGCTCACAGACCCCTGTATCGGGTGTTGCCAGTGTCACTGTGCCCGACGCTAAGACTGTGCTTATCCAGCCTTGGGACAAAAATATGATTCGTGCTATCGAGAAGGCAATCATCGACTCAAACATCGGCCTTACGCCATCGAACAACGGCGAGCAGATTCGTCTCTCTATTCCTCCACTCACCGAGGAGCGCCGTAAGGAGATCGTAAAGAAGGTTAAGGCTGAGGGCGAGACTGCACGCATCAGCCTCCGCAATGCTCGTCGTGATGCCGTTGAGGCCTTCAAGAAGGCTCAGAAAGAGGGTATGTCTGAGGATGAGCAGAAGGATGGCGAGGATAAGGTACAGAAGCTCCTCGAGAAGTTCACCAAGCTCCTCGACGTAGAGCTCGAGAAGAAGGAGAAAGAGGTGATGACAGTGTAGTTCATTGCACCACAAACCAAGGGGATAAGTAGATTGGGTATCCCCATTATGTTAGGAGGTTGAATAAAAAGATGTAGTTTTAGGCTTGCGAAGCCCGAAAAACCGCAGTTTACTAAGCGTAAATAAACTCTTGATTTGCCAACCTTAAATATCTATTTAATTATCAATTTATTACTTGTGCATTTCGCAATTAACTCACAAATTTATAACATACAATTTGCATACAAAATCGAAGATTTAAGGAAAATAGTAATGCAAAAATACCACTACAAAAAATTCTATCGTGGTAGGTGATTATTTATATTTTCTTTCACTTCCGACATCACAAAGGTATAAAAATATTGCTGACGAAAAGAGAAGTTGCAATGATTTCTTTTTTCGCCAGCATATTTTATGCTGTCTAAGCAAAAATAAGTTTAGTCCGTTTTGGGTATATAGCCAATGGACTAAACTAAACCTATTTTGACCTATATCTTAATTATCTGAAATAAACAACAATACATTCCACTCAAAAAAATGTCGAAATGACACCCTTACAACTTTGCGTTATTTTTCGTGCCTTTGTCGGCTGAAGAGCATAAAGTTCTTCCTTTATATGAAAAATAACTCGAACTTACATTACTATATTTCAGCAGCGTATATCTACATCCCATATCAGCACGAATTGGGAGGACTGAAAGTAATGTAATTCTCTTTCAAAATCACTAATAAATATAAATAATTGTATGAGCAAAGTGCAGTTGTTCATAGTGGTGCTATGGGCATTGCTATGGGCTGAGGG
>JAFQTX010000043.1 GCA_017408825.1 Alistipes sp. | reverse complement strand
GTAAATTTTCATTTGGGGTATGCAGGTAATAGTGGACTATTTCCAATTATCACAAATGAAAAGTTGCCGAAAAGAGCCTCAAAGAAGTCGAAACTATCTTTTGCAGCAACGAACAAACTCTTTCAATAAAATTCAAAACAGTTTCTTATTCAACCTGATAACAAAATGGAGGTGGCTAATTAACTTTTTAGTCACCTCCATTTTTTTTGTTGTTTATGGGTTACTATAATTTTATCAACTCATCGAAACACATCCTTACCCATCACCCCCTCCACTTCACCTCGACATTGCATAATTGCAAGCGTATGCTAAAAAATGTAACTATTTGGCTTTTGGGATTTGTGTGCAAAGATAAATGTTTGTATATTTGTGGGTTAATTGGCTTATTGCCCTTGCGAGTAACTGCTCTGTAACATATGGCATAGGTTGCTCGAAAGGCGAGTATCGACCAATAGGTAACGTGCGATGAAACGACTCTATACGATACTTCTTGCAGTGGTTGCACTTGTTGTAGCTACACTCCTTACGCCTGCAACTCTCTGGGCGCAGGAGGACCAGACAACCTATGAGGAGTGGTATACAAAAGCGGTAAATGGCGATGCTAATGCTCAATTTTGGTTGGGAATGGCATATGAATATGGTGCATATGGTGTTGAAATAGACTATAAGAAGGCTGTTGAGTGGTATCGTATGTCAGCTAAGAACGGCGATGTAAACGGTATGTTCTATTTAGGCGAATGCTATCTTCAAGGTACGGGTGTTGAGAAGGATTTGGATGAAGGTATAAGTTGGTGGATACGTTCTGCAGAGGCTGGTAACTCTTGGGCAATATATGCCTTGGCAATAGCCTACTCTCAAGGCAATTATGTCGATGTAGACTATGCAGAGGCTGCTAAGTGGTGGGAGGCATTGGCCGAGATGGGTGACGCAGAGGCGCAAGCTGAGTTGGGCGACTACTATCTTTGGGGCAAAGGAGTGGCAATTGACTATGAAAAGGCGGTGTATTGGAGTAGTAAGGCTGCGGAGCGTGGTGTGACTACGGCGGAATATAACTTAGGACTATGCTATGAGAATGGTTTTGGCGTAGCACAAAGCTATATGGAGGCGGCAAGCTGGTATCAAAAGGCCGCTGAGGCAGGGCATACGGACGCAGCATACAATCTCGGCAATCTCTACTATATGGGTTGGGGTGTTGCGCAAGACTACATGGAGGCGGCAAAGTGGTATCGCATAGCAGCGGAGCAAGGTAGTGCTCCAGCGCAGAACAATTTAGGCTCCTGCTACTACAACGCTACGGGTGAAGATCAGGACTATACAGAGGCTGCAAAGTGGTATCTTAAGGCAGCTGAGCAGGGTCACGATATAGCGCAAAACAACATTGCGATATGCTACAAAAATGGTCAGGGTATTGACCAAGACCTTACAGCAGCTGCTACATGGTTCTTAAGGTCAGCAAAGCAGGATAATGCCGATGCACAGTTCAACCTCGGAATATGCTATGCCAACGGCTATGGTGTAAAAGCCAATCTTACAACGGCCGTAGAGTGGTATCGTAAGGCTGCTGAGAATGGCTCTGAGGATGGTAAACGTGCTGTGGAGAGGTGTAAGGATGTCAAGACAAGAAATGAGTTTAATAAGCTACTTGACTCGGCATATTCAGGTGATGCAAAGGCTCAATATGAGGTTGGCAAGTGCTACTTCTATGGCGATGGCGTAGACCAAAACTTCATAGATGCTTATCGCTGGCTCAGAATAGCATTCTTGAATGGAAACGATGAGGCCGAATACCTCTACGATGAGTGCTTCAACTATCGTCTTACCGAGGAGCAAAGTGATATAATCGTCAGTGCTGAGTATGACGATGCCGATGCACAGTTCCAAATGGGTATGTGGTACTACGAAGGGGAGATTGTAGACGAGGATTTATACGAAGCAAAGTTCTGGTTTCAGAGGGCTAAGAACAATGGCCATGAAAAGGCTGAAAAGATGATTGAGGAGGTTGAAGACCTTATCTACTACTACTATTATTAGATGATAACTATGAGTAGTTTTAGAACATTATAGTAGAATAAACAAACAACAATTTTAATTTATACATTATGAACAACTTTTTACTTAAGACTAAGGCTATCGTGCGTTCAGTGGTTATGCTCGCCGTTGTAGCCTCGTTGTCGGTATCATGTTACGATGACGCAGATCTCTGGAACGAGATCAATGGCATTAAGCAGGAACTTGCCGACCTACGTGCAACTATCGAGCAGGAGCTCAACGCTATCAAGGAGCTTGTTAATGGTCAGGTGACTGTTACCGATGTTCAGCAGCAGGCTGACGGCAGCAAGCAGATTACACTTTCGGATGGCACCAAGATTTCGGTATATCCTAAGGCCGATAAGGTTCCAGCTAACCTTGTAACCGTTTATAGCGAGGATGGTGTACTATATTGGGCAATGTACGACGGTATCGGCAATGCTCAGCCAATCAGGGTTGGCGGTAAGATGGTGCCTGTATCAGATGTGGCTCCAAGAACTCAGGTTGTTGATGGTGCTATCGAGGTATCGTTTGATGGTGGTAACACATGGGTGAAGACTGGCTATGAGCAGTCTGTGGCAGATAGCATCATCCGTGATATCGACGTTAAATACTCTGATTGGCAGACCGACTCAGAGGGTAACCCACTCCCATTGTACTGCATAATCACCTTTGCCGATGGCTCACAGCTCAACCTCGGTATGCAGAATGGCAAGCTCGTGATGCCTTTCGACTCAATGTTCGTGCCTTATGGCTCTCAGATGCCTTTCACACTTGACGTTCAGGACGTAGCAGACTTTATGACTACTACTCCTAAGGGCTGGGAGTGCGATGTTGTCTTCGATGCTAAGAACGACCGTATGATCCTTAACTTCACAGCACCTCAGTATGCGGATATCGTGTCGGGTGAGGCTAAGTCGAGCGGCGTAGCTAAGCTTATGGTTGTCTTTAACAATGGCTCGTCGGCTATCGCAAGCATCAAACTCTCGACTAATCCTGCTAATGCATACTTTACCAATGAGGGTGTTTACCTCGAGGTGGGCTACGGCACTAACTACATCCTCTGCGGCATCATCCCTACGAAGAGCTTCGATGCTACTACGATGGTTAAGTTTTGTAATACCGTGCTTGGTGGTGGCACCTCTCAGTATGTATACCAGGTGTCGTTCATGGAGTCACTTACTGAGTTTATCCCATATAGCGAGATGCGTTCACAGGCTATGGTGGCAGGCACTGAGTATACATTCTGGTATGTTGCACCACGCACCGATGAGAATGGCGACTTGTATGCTGATGCTAATGAGCTTACAATACTCTCGTATACTCATAGCTCAGTTGAGTTTGCTGTTACCGAGACTTCGTTCTTCGACGCAAACGTAACATTCGAAGTTGTGGGCTCGCAGCCCTATATGCTCGGCTTGGTTGAGTCTTCAGAGTTCAATGCTGCTGAGCTTGCTCAGTACTACACCGAGAACCCCGACTACCTCAGCGCTACACGTGAGGATATTAATTACTCTGGCTCTATCCTTGAGCTTTTGGAGCGTACATCACAGAAGCTTACTCAGGGCACGGAGTATACTATGTGGTATATCGCTAAGAATGACTCTCGTGTAATCCTTGAGGATAACGTATATAGCTGGTCATTCACTACTCAGGACTTTACTCAGGGTGGTGATATCGAGGTTGTTGCCGGTGATCCTGTTATCGACTACAAGTCTATCGACGTTGAGCTTAACTCTAACGGTGAGCACATCGCAATGTTCTACAACGCAATGCCTTCGTATATGGCTACCGCATATCCCGATGATAGCTATATTATCGAGATGCTACTTACTGAGGGTAATAAGATCTACACAAATGGGCCTGTAATGGCAGAGTACAAGGGTACTGAGCCAGGTGAGAAGGTGACATTCTTTGCCGTGGCTATTGATGCCGAGGGTAAGATTGGTAGGACTTTCAAGCAGGAGTACACAACTAAGAACTTCGTATATAACGAGCTTGAGGTATCTCTTACACTTGTGGATTATAAGGTGGATAACACCCTTATTGCTCCTTCGTGCGAGGGCGCAGTAAGCTACCGCTACATCTACTGCTCGTTGAGCGACCCTAAGTGGAAGGAGCAGTATGGCGGCACAGCAAAGAAGGCTGGCGAGTATATTATCCAGAATCCTAACGCTTCGGATGTCTACGACACAGCTGAGGCTGAGAATGCACTTGTTGATGGCAACATCTTCATCAAGGGACTTAACACCGAAACTGAGTACGTCCTCGTATGTGTAGCTGTTGATGCTGAGGGATTGACTTCTAAGCCTGCAACTTGCTACTTCGAGCCTATTGCCAACATCGGTAATATGGTTAAGCGTTCTGACGATAATTGGGCTGAGGGTAAGCCTGTGATTACCATGGGCGAGACCCACGATGGTGAGTTCTTCAACATCTCATGGTACACTACTCCTCAGAAGGGTTATGTTGCCTACTCTATGGTTGATCACCCCGAGAACCTTATTAGCGACTACTACAACACCAATATTAACACTCCTGAGAAGCTTATTGCCTACATTGTGGCAGGTTGCGACAACGGTAAGCGTGATTGTGGCCATAAGTGCGAGTACTCGGAGGATGGTTACTCTCGTACTTGGAAAGAGATGGAGGATATTAATGGTGATGGTCGTATCGAGTTCGACGAGTTGGTAGAGTACTATGAGGATAATCTCCCCGGT
>JAFQTX010000026.1 GCA_017408825.1 Alistipes sp. | reverse complement strand
GCTCAGCAAGGTCAGTAGCAACGACACGAAGCTTACCATAAGGACGCTTCAAGACGATGTCCTGCGCAGCAGAGTTTGTCACCTTGATGTCCTTAGTAGCGAAGTAAGAGTCCGCTACCTCATCGTTGATAGCCTCGTTGATAACCTCGATGTCGGCCAAAGTATCACCAATCTTGTGACGGATACCCTCAACGCTAAGCTGAGCAGTAGCATCCTTCTTGTACTCATCCTGAGCCACGAAGTCGGCGAAAACTACGAAGTGGTAGTCACGACCAGGCACCAAACGGAGGTCGAAAACAACAGGAGCGTACTCATCAATGATCACTACCTGACGGTCCTTAACAGGAACAGCACCAGCATAGCTGTCTGCCTTGTCGTACACCTCAAGGGTGTAACGAAGGTCCACGTCGCCCCAATCCTGGCGGTAGTCGCCAGTTGCAGCGCCCTGCAAATAGTCGATAGCACCAAATGCGCTATCCATAGCGTTCTGTGTGTCTGCCTCGCCGTCCTTACCAGCACGAGTGCCAGCAAGCTCAGGAGCAACGACAGAGATCTGGAAGTCTACCTCACCACCAACAGGGGCGATGGTATCGACATCCTGCTGACATGATACCATACCGAGTACCAATGCAGCCAAAGCAAAAAATCTCGCTTTCATTGTTTGTGTGTAAATAAATAAGGTTATAAAAATAGTTTGTAAAAGGTCTAATTTGGTCCTAATAATCAACCGAGGAGAGGAGGCTAACTGCCCCCCCCTCAGGGAGTTACGCTTTCAGAGAGCTATATTTTAGCCTCTTTCGAGCTATATTACTGCATTATTATTCACGACAAATGTAGGAAATTTATCTGTTAAAACAAAATATTTTATAATAAAAGCTGTGAATAATTTTGCAGTTCCTATTATTACAGATGCCATATATGACATAAATTGCAAAAAAATATGGAGGTGACTAGAAAGTTAATTAGCCACCTCCATATATGCAAATTGTGTTCTAAATTAGAAATTCTTGCCTACAATAGCATTTGCATATTTACTCCACTCTGGGGCTTTGAGGTATGCATCAACAGCAGCGGTTGGCACGTAGATCGTATACTTCGGAGAGGCACTCCACTGCAATGCATATTCGCCAAGTGTTGGTGGGGTAGTGCTCTTGCACTCAACGGTCTCAATGGTAGTGCAATTATTGAAGGTGTAGCTGCCAATAGAGGTTACACTTGCAGGAATGGTTACGCTCTCGAGTGATGAGGCATCCTGGAAGGCACAGCTGCCGATACTCTTGAGACCATCAGGTAACACAATGTTTGTGAGTGCTGTACACTCGTTGAAGGCGTGCTTGTCAATGCTCTCAACAGCATTGCCCTCAAAGGTTATAGAGGTGAGAGCCGTACATCTATTAAACGCTCCCTCACCGATATGCTCAACACTCTCACCAATAGTGATAGTGGTGACGGTCTCTATATTAGATAGTGCCATGTTGTTAATCTCGGTAACTCGCTCGCCATAAGTGACTTTTGTTGCGCTAACACCGCAGAGCCAGTGCTCCGGTTTGTTGCAGCCCTTTTGCATGTCAGGGATATTCACATTGATGGTTAGCTCATCGGTAATGCAACCGTCAATGAACCTCTGACCAACGGTCTTAATGCCGCTACCGAGGTAGATGCTCTCAACCTCGCCGCAACCAGCAAAGCACTGCTGGCCGACACTCTTGATGTGGTCGCCAATATTAATGGCTGTGAGGTCGGTGTAGCCATAGAAGGTGTACATTCCAATGGTGTCTAAGCTCTCAGGTGCGGTGAATGTGGTGAGGTGTTGGCCGTTGATAATTAGCTCTGCTGTGCCATTGGCGAGAGGATTTGCCTCGCCCGAGCCGAAAACAAGACTACACCACTGCTCAAGGCTGCCAACAGTTACCTTCGCAATATTGCTACAACCCATAAACGCACCCTCGTCGATATTTCTTACACTCGTAGTTACCTCGACACTCTCAAGGCCACTATTGCAGAAGGCGTATTCGCCAAGTCGGCTCGAGAGCACAATATGCTTGATATCTGAGCCATAGAGCCAATGGCGTGCGTCGTCGCATCCGATGCCCATCATCCTGCCTGGCTTCTCGGGATTCTCTACGAGCTGATCTGGAATGTTGCAAGTGATGGTTAGTTGCTCAAAACTGCAACCATTGAATACTGCACTACCAATATCTCTAATTGCCGCAGGAAGTGTGAATTTAGTGATGCCGGCACATCCGCTGAATGCTTCACTCTCAATGCTTTGGAGTGACTCGGGAAGTTGTATCGAGGTGATGTCGGTATGTCCAGCAAAGCCCTCTGCTGGGATACTTTCTACCGCTGAATCAAAGATGATGCGGCCATAGCGGCTGTCGTGAATGTGGCGTGAGAAGTTGCTGCCAAAGCCCTCGGTGGTGGCTAACTCGATAATCTCATCCGACTCATAGATAATCTCGTTGAGTGGCTCTCCGTTGGCCGACTGGATGATGGTAAAGATAGCGAGCGCAGGCTGGTCGTAACGAACATCGCGCACAGCCACATTGGCAATGCGTGTTAGCTGTGTGTCGTTACGGTCAATACTAAGGCAGATGCTCTCGTTGCGCATTGCGCGAGTCTCTGCTGCGTGCACCCAGCTCGAGCTATTCGCTATACTGATGGTGTACTCGAGGTTGGTGGCAAATGCGATGTTTAGCTCGCCACCCTCAGCCGCAACGGTGTAGTACTCCTTAGGATCGCTCACGTCGAAACGCTCGCGCATCTTCTGCTTCACGGGGATAGCATAGGTCTCGCCATTGCTAAGAGTTATCTTAACGGTATTTTCACGCTCCTCGCCACCGTCGTGACCCAGAGCCTTAAGGGTGAATTTGCCATCGGCGGGTGTGCCCGATGCTGGCTCAACGCTAAGCCACTCACTATCAGCTACCTCGACGCTCCAGTTGTAGCGTACTGAGAACTTATACTCAAACTCGCCACCATCGGCCTCAAACACTGGCTTCATATTGCAGAATGAGCTAAATTCAAGGCCTGGAGCCTCCTCCTTATTACAGCCGACAGCCATAATGAGTGCTGTGATAAGTGTGACAATAGATAAAAAGCGTTTCATATCTCTAATTTTATTACTCCCAGAAGTGTGCTAACGGTTTGTTAGCGTATAGTTTGTTGCAAAGATAGGAATAATTTCCTAAAATTGTAGGCTTTCGAGATAAAATATTCTTATGCATACAAAAATGAGCGCCTGAGAGTATATCTCGGCGCCCATAGTGAGAGTTATTAACAACTTTAGAATACCACACGAATACCCAGCTGCATATGCCAGCGTGAGGCGATGTCGTCGAGCGTGTAGCTTGCACCATTGAACTTATACACAGGGCGATAGCCTCCCTCCACCTCACGAAGCTCGGTGATGGTTACGGGCGACAGCGACCAATTTGAGGTGCGATGCACAAGGCCCCAAGAGCGTGAGAGTAGGTTGCCTAAGTTGATAACATCGAGCGTAAGCTCCACTCGTCGGCTGCTACTCTTTGAGAAGTAGAACGACTGTGCAAAGTGTAGGTCAAGGCGGTGTACGAAGGGTAGTGAGTGTGAGTTGCGCTCGGCAAACTTACCGCGATGTGTGCTAAGGTACTTGTCTGCTTTGATGTAATCGTTGAAGGCTGCCTGCGAGGTCTCGTCAGCCCACAGCGTTGTCGCCATCTCAGCCTCAGTAGGGATGTATATCAGTGAGTTGCCACGATATGTATCGCCATTTTCATCTATCTTGCCACGAACGTAGGTTAGCGAATAGTGCTCGCCTGAGTAGCCATTGTAGAGCAGCATAACGTCGGTGCCAAACAGGCCATAACGCTTAGAGTATGATATCTGTGCTACAACCTTATGTGGAAACTCATATACCGAGTTGCTCAACGTCGGAGCATTGCTGTTCACAGCATATGTGCGACCCCAATTTGATGATGATTGCGCCGAGATACCATCGTTCACGCTCTTCGACTGCGAGAAGGTGTATGCCGCCATAACCTTGAGTCCCGACAGCTCATACATAAAGTTATATTCCACTCGTGCAGTAGCAGACCATGAGTAGCCCTTCTGGGTGTTTGATAGGCGATATACGGCCGAGTAATCCTTTGTCGTAGAGTTGTAGTATGTAGCCGATGAGCGACTACCTTCACCACCTACGAAGAGGCGCTGACCATTATCCTCGGCCGCAAGATTTTCCACAAATATGTTGTTCAGTCCCTTAGAGTAGTCAGCGTCGATAGATAGCTTCCATGGGAAGAGGTCGAATGTAGCTCCTGCTGCTACTCGGAATACCTGAGGGAAGCGGAACTTCTTGTCCACAAGGTCGATAGATGGGTTACTCTTAATGCCCACGCTCTCAGGATTTAGACTGAAGTCTGGGGTCTCAGCAGGGTTGGTGACTGTCACGCCAACTGAGCGAAGACCTGTATTCTGATAGCAGTTCGACAACCACACAAATGGTATGCGACCGGTGTAGATGCCAGCGCTACCACGCAGTGTTACATAGCTGGTGCTCCACTCGACGCCCACACGTGGTGAGAGGAGTATCTGCGCACGTGGAATATCGCCAGTCATCGTGCCAAATTTGGCGAAATAACTCTCGTTAAAGCCATCGTTAGCCACTGGCTTGTCGAACATCACGGGGATGTCGGCACGTAGACCATACGTAAGGCGTAGATTGCGTCTTAGTGCCACCTCATCCTGAGCATATAGGGCAAACTGCGCCGTGGTCATCGGTGGATTCTGCTTACCGTCGGCAAAATAGCCGTAGGCATACTGCGTAGCGTTGTCGGCCATGAAATCCTCCAACGAGGCGTAGGTGTATGTGCCACGTGCATTTGCTAAGTAGAGGTTGTCGGCACGATATATCTCATTCGATGTGCCGAATGTTATTGTGTGCTTGCCCTTGTTGAGTGTCACATCATCGTTGATGATAAACACGTCCTGCTTAAGGATGTTACGTCCAGAGTATGGATTTGTGCCTATTGTTGCTGAGCCATTCTCTCGCTCACCAAGGCCGTTGATGATCACTGCAGGCAGGCTTTCGGGTGTTGTGCGTCCATCCTTAAGGCGAGTGTAGCCTATGCGTAGACCGTTCGATCCCCACTCCTTGGTGGTGTTAAGTTCGGCAACGACAGAGTGTGTGCGGTTGATGTTGGTATACTCTGCCCCTGTGAAGTAGAATGCCTGTGCTGTGTTCGAAGATGCCGCAGCGTCGGCGTGTAGCATATTGTAGCGTAGCGATAGGGTGTTGTCACGATCTATGTTCCAATCAAGACGTGCCACGGCCGAGCCTGTGAGTGCCTCGATGTCGTGAGCACCATAGCCGCCGCCATCGTAGCCAGTAAGCTCCTTGTATCGCTCCGAGATCTGCTTGGCCTCGTCGAGCGTGAGTGCTGACACACCGCTGCCCGGGTGGTTCGTCGATGGAGTAGTATTGCGGTTGAACTCGCCAGCAACGAAGAAATGGAGCTTATCCTTGATGATCGGACCGCTGAATGTCACGCCATAAATATTGGTTGTCTGGTTTGAAAGGTGTGTGCGCTTGGCGATATCCTTGCCCGGCGTAGTGCCCCAGAAGTGCTCATTGTTATAATATGTATATGCCGAGCCTCGGAACTCGTTGTCGCCCGAGCGTGTTATGGCATTGATGCTACCCCCCGTAAAGCCGCTCTCACGCAGGTCTACGGTAGCTGTTGTTATCTGCACCAGCGAGATGGCATCGAGCGGTATGGGGTTTGCTTGTGTGAGCGAGCCCGTCATGCCCGTAGTACCAAGACCATAGATGTCGGCCGATGATGTGCCGTCGATGGTGAAGGCGTTGTAGCGTGTGCTCTGGCCGCCGAGGATGATACCTCCCGATGCGGGGCTCACGGCCGAGGGCATCAGCTTGGTGAGGTCGTATATCGAGCGGTCTATTGTCGGAATCTTCTCTATGGCAGTGTTCGAGTAGTTCTGCGTGTGCATACGCTGCCACTCGGGGGCGATGATAATATCTTCGATAAGTGTTGGGTCCTCCTCGAGCTCAACGTTTAGTGTGAGCACCTCACCCAAGGGTAGCTCCACCTTGTCGTAGACCACCGTCTTGTATCCGATGTATGAGAATTCGATTTTGTAGGGGCCTCCAGCACGCATTCCACTTATAGAGTAGTGGCCATCCTCTAATACGGCTCTTCCGTAGTATTTTCCCGAAGGTATGTGGGTGGCTGTTACTGCTGCGCCCACCAATGGTTCGCCGTTAGCGGTTATCATACCTCGCAATGACGAGGTTGTAACCTGAGCATTCGCCACTACCACGGCAACGAGTAGTGCGAACGTTAAAAGCATTCGCTTCATAGGTTGAGATTTAGGGACACTATTTATGTGTCAGGTTAGAAAATATTCTAAAATTGCCAAACAAGGCTACTTTGTCGTTATGCTCGTTTTCGAAATGCTCATTTACAATAAGTAAACTCCGCTTTCTCCAACTTCGCAAGCCTAAAATTAGCTCTTGTTATGCAATTTTATTCTTGCGGCAACAAGGCTACTTTGTCGTT
>JAFQTX010000004.1 GCA_017408825.1 Alistipes sp. | reverse complement strand
TACCATAATTTTTAGCAATTGATTTGACCGAGTAACCATCTTCGAGCATCCTCATATATTTGAGTAATGCTACATAATCGTGTTTTTTGCGCATAATGAAACCCCAAAAGTTTTTTGTCCAAACTTTTGGGGTCACTTCAGCTACAAAAGAGGCTGAATAAAAAAACGGAGGTGGCTAATTAACTTTTTAGTCACCTCCTTTCTTTTATTTGCGGTTGCCAAGCGTGGCTCGGAAAACAGATTTAGGACGATAAGATGGCTATGACCGAGACAACGGCGATACCCGACCTCGTAATGGTCTTATTGTCTTAATGGTCCCAATGGTCCCAAAAAAAATAAGACGGCTGTGAACGAGGGATGCTGGGGATAGTGGGGAATTTATGGATAGAGATCCTCATCGTCCTCATCTTCCCCGAAACTCCCCGACCAACGCCGACCCAATTTTTGAGTAGAAAGCTGTAGATACAACGCTCGGCAAAAAAAATGCGGATGGGCTGTACTTGGGCGTACTGCTCATTCGCATTTTCTTTTGTTAGCGGAAGTAGATGCGGCTTTATAATCGAAAATTCATGATTGAGAGGCCGCAGATGACCCCTTATCACAACCAAATTTCTTGTCAGAAGGGGTTATATGTGGCCTCGATTAAGAGAAAGCCCGGATGGGACATACTTAGTGTATTTCCCATTCGGGCTTTAGATTGAGAGGCTGCAGATGACCCCTTATCACAAGAAATCATAGGTGAGGAAGGTAAACGGATACTCAAACTCCTCCCCACGCTCGTGATGCTCCTCATGAACAAGCTGCCACCTGCCGAGGTCAAACTCGGGGAACGAGGTGTCGCCCTCATAGTCTCGCTCAACACGTGTGAGGTATAGCCTATCAGCAACCTTGAGTGCCTCGGCATATATCTGCGCACCGCCAATAACAAATATCTCCTCGTCGTCGCCCGCAAGACGCACAGCCTCCTCCAGTGAGTGGGCCGTGAGAGCACCTTCGAACGATGCATCAGAGCGTGTGATAACGATGTTTGTGCGCTTAGGAAGTGGCTTAGAGCCCAACGACTCAAAGGTCTTGCGACCCATAATCACGGCGTGGCCCGAGGTTGTAGTGCGGAAGAAACGCATATCCTCCTTAATATGCCAGAGCAGGGCATTCTTATCTCCGATAGTGCCGTTCTTAGCTACGGCGACGATAATACTTAGCATGGTTATATTAGAATGATAGTGGTGCTTTAATTGCTGGGTGCGGGTCGTAGCCCTCAAGTGTAAAGTCCTCGTAGCGGTAGTCGAATATTGACTTTACATCGGGATTGAGCCTCATCTTGGGGAGCCTGCGTGGCTCACGGCTAAGTTGCTCGTCAGCCTGCTCGAGATGGTTAAGGTAGAGATGTGCATCGCCGAGCGTGTGTACAAAGTCGCCAAGCTCGAGGCCACACTCCTTGGCTATCATCATCGTAAGCAGAGCGTACGACGCAATATTGAATGGCACGCCAAGGAAGCAGTCAGCACTACGCTGATAGAGCTGGCACGACAGCTTACCCTCGGCAACAAAGAACTGAAACATCGTGTGACAAGGGGGCAGGGCCATATCCTCAACATCGGCCACGTTCCACGCCGAGACAATCATACGGCGTGACGTAGGGTTTGTCTTGAGCGTGTTTATTACATTTTGTATCTGGTCGATACTCTCGCCCGAAGCCTTGGGCCACGAGCGCCACTGATAGCCATAGACATGGTTAAGGTCGCCAAAGCGGTAGCCCTCAATGGGTGACTCTACACCTGCCGCAGCGAGGAAAGTATTGAGGTCTACGGGCAACACGCCGTGCTTGACACAGAGCTCGTTGTAGTAACGAAAAGCATCACTATCCCAGATATGCACGCCATTATCCACCAAGTACTTTATATTGGTGTCGCCACGAAGAAACCATAACAGCTCGTGGATGATACCCTTCATAAATACACGTTTGGTGGTAAGCAACGGGAAGCCCTCAGCGAGGTTAAAGCGCATCTGATAGCCAAATACTCCCTTTGTGCCTGTGCCTGTACGGTCACCACGCACCACGCCATGCTCACGTATGGTTGATAGTAGCTCGAGATACTGTTTCATCTATATATTAAAGGTTTTAAGTTCGAGTTTATGGTCGGTGTCCATCACCGCATATGTGGCCTCGTCACCAGACCAATCACTTAGGAACAACACCCTAAAGTCACCCTCGGCAACGCTATGTGGATAGTGCATATGGCCAAAGATATAGGCATACGTATCGCTCGCCTCGGCATAGTGCTTACGAGCATACTCCACCAAGTATTCCAGATGGCTGGGGGTGATCTTCTCGCCGCCGTGCGACTTGCGAGAGCGGCCACTCCACCCACGGCCAAACTTAAGCGCCAGGTCGGGATGCACCAACCAACTAAAGAGCCAACGTGCCACCTTGGAGCGGAACGTGGCATTCATCAGTCGCAGCAGTGGCTGCCCCTTGATATTCATATTATCTCCGTGAGCAAGATGCAGCTTACGACCATACAACTCAACAACCTCGGGACGTCGCACGATATGAATGCCACACTCACGACTTAGATAGTCGTAGCACCACATATCGTGGTTGCCGGTAAATAGAGTCACTCGCACGCCACGGTCCGTAAGCGTAGCAAGACGTGCCAGCACACGCACAAAGCCCTGAGGCACTACCATACGATACTCAAACCAGAAGTCGAAAACATCACCAAGCAGATATATATCCGTAGCATCTACTACGATGCTATCCAGCCAACGACAGAAGGCCCTCTCGGTGCGCTTAGCCTGCTCCGAAGTACCTCCACCAAGGTGTATGTCTGAGGCAAAGTAGATCATTGGTTATAGTCGCTTCTTGATTTCACGCTCGAGCCCATCAATAGCCAGAGGGCAGAGTTCAATATCGCCCGACTTAGATATAATGTAGGCCATAGGCAACTCTACGACGCTATATAGCGAGAATACTCGTGGGTCGGTTGAGCCGAATACCGAGATCCATGGTAGCTGCTGAGCACGTGTAGCCTCGATCCATAGTGCACGGTTTGCATCTGCCGATACGTGATATACCTCAAAGCCCTCGTCGTGATACTTCTCATAGAGGGTCTTAAGCTCGGCATTTATGTTGTTACACAGGGGCAGCTCGGCGGTCCAGAAATAGAGCAACACAACCTTGCCAGAGAGTTCCGACAACGAGTGCATATTCTTATACATATCGTCGAGCTCGATATCGGGGTATGGACTCTCAACAATCTTATCGGCAAGATTGGCAAAGGCCTCGGCACTCTCAATCTCACTCTGCAACAGAGCGATATATGGGCTATCGGGATAGCTCTCCGAAAGGCCCTCTTTGAGCATATGAATATGAGGAGTGGAGATACCCTTACCCTCGAGCATAGGCACATACTCCTCGGCTACGTGCTGGCGTGACGCGTAGAATGCTGCCAAAGTATTGGGGTTGCTACCCACAAAGCGCACCTGACACTGAATAGCCTCCATAGCCGCCTTATATGCCTCCTTATTAAGCTCGAGCATATCACCTTCGGTCGTGGCTATGCGCTGGCTGAGACGTGCAAGACGATCTACGGCCGAGTAGTACTCTCGGTTAAACTGCTTGATGAGCTGCGACTCCTCGGAGTTCTTCACCTCGTAGTTTAGGAACAGATCGCCTGCCGAGTCGAGATAGATGTTATCTTCCGCAGCAACGACCAGTGTTATTGGGCGCACGTTAGTATTGAAACTTAGGCGATAAAGGCGTGGAGAGGTCTCATCATCGACATCAAACTCAAACTTAAATCCTCCGTCCGAACCCAGCGCTACACCATCAATACGCTCCACGGCATCATAGCTATCCGATATACGCTCGAGGTATACTGAATCGACACGGTCGCTAACAAAACGACCCTCAACGGTGGTATTTGCTCCATTATTACTGCACGAGGCAAGGAGCGCAACAGAGGCCATTGCGGCCAACAAAAATCTCTTCATTATCTCTCTTTCAATGCTCGGCCCGAGGGCCACAAAAATATACTCTTCTACCTAAAAAGTGGTTATCTATGCTGGTGATGACGAGCACTATTCTTCGCACCACCCTTCTGCATCTTTCGCTGATTGGCGTGCTGTGGTTTCTTGCCCTTAGCACCACGCTGCGACGATGAGTGCTGACGATACTCGCTACGCATATTTGTGATCTCCGAGAGATCGACATCGACCTCACCACCCGACATTATACGTATGTCACGCACGATAGAGTCGTTGTTGGGGTGCTCGTTATTGAACTCATAGCTCTTAGTACGCATATAACGAGCGATGTTGAGTATCTCCTGCTCGGTATCGCAGCTCTTCGACTTCTCGGCAATATGGCGCACCAGCTGCTGGGTGTACTTGCCGTAGTGCTTAAAGAGTATTCGTGTCTGGGGATAAGGCAACTTTTCGGGGCGGATGGTCAGATCTTGGCGTGAAGGTTGCGTATATGGCGAATCGACATCAAGCTGAAAATCGGACATTATGTAGAGGTGATCCCACAACTTATGCTTAAACTCCTCAGTATCACGCAACATAGGGTTAAGATTACCCATCACCGCAATCACCGCCTTAGCCTGACGGGTGCGCTCTGCACGATCCTCGATCTGATGCAACGAGTCTACCATCTCGTGGATATGACGGCCATACTCTGGCAGGTAGAGCTTGCGACGCGTATAGTTATAATTCTTTCTCATAATCTTGCTGTTTACATAGACATATGCTCGACGAAACATTCTATTCGAGTCATTAACTAATTCAATTAGGCTCAAACTCACCGTGGCGGCTTGCACCTATGGATAAATAGTAGCACCTTTACCCTGGTTTACCCCGCTGTAGATATTGCATCTGGGGATAACAACTATCGAACCGATTAACCTCGGAATTACACTACAAAGTAAATGCAAATTATTTACAAATACAAACTATGACAAAAATTTTACTTATCTTCAAGTCGAAAAGTATGCTAAACTCACTCGGTGAGCGGCTGCGGTTTGAGAATTTTATGACCTACGAACTTCTCGACGAGAGTGAAGCCGAGGAGCTATGTCGCACCAAAGATATCGACCTCGCTATCACGGGCGACGACATCGAGCTTAAAGAGTTGTCGCTACCCCGAATAGTGGTAGCAGCCAACCCCTCGATCGACTCGGCCGTAGAGGCCCTGCGACGTGGCGCTATCGACTATCTAACTCTACCTATAAATATGAACCTACTTCTTGAGAGAGTGCGTAGTTTCACGCTCGAAGCGTCTCAAAGCATAGCGCAGCGAACAACCCAACGCACACACCCCCGACGCACAAACACCTCAACGCAACCTATCATCGGCACGTCTGAGGCTATCGAGCACGTGCGCCGAATGATCAGTCGTGTGGCTCCGTCGGATGCTCGTGTACTGGTCTTAGGCGAAAATGGCACAGGCAAGGAGCTTGTAGCACGCTGGCTACACCTCAAGAGTGCTCGCTCGGCCGCCCCCTTTGTTGAGGTAAACTGTGCAGCCATCCCTGCCGAGCTTATCGAGAGTGAGTTGTTCGGCCACGAAAAGGGGTCGTTCACCTCGGCGATAAAGCAGCGCAAGGGGAAGTTCGAGCTTGCTGACGGAGGCACACTCTTTATGGATGAGATTGGCGATATGGCACTCTCGGCACAGGCCAAAGTACTACGTGCCTTGCAAGAGAATAAGATTACGCGCGTAGGTGGCGATCGTGATATTCCCGTAGATGTACGTGTAGTAGCGGCCACCAACAAGGATATTCGCCACGAGATAGAGATCGGCAACTTCCGTGAGGACCTCTACCACCGTCTAAGCGTCATTGAGATCGACGTGCCACCTCTGCGTGAGCGTCAGGAGGATATAGGACTACTCGTAAACCACTTTATCGGCGAGATATGTGGACGCTACAACATTGAGTATAAGAGCATCGACCACGATGCTGTGGAGAGGCTTGAACATCGACGTTGGACAGGGAACATTCGTGAGCTACACAATGTCGTAGAGCGCCTTATAATACTTAGCGACAAGCAGATCACAGCCGAAACCGTAGATCGCTATTGCCACATCTAACCACTAATCAAAGAGCAGGTTACGCAACTGTGAAGAGGTAGATACAACCTTTGTAGCCCCCGCATCGTAAAGCTCTTCGGCAAAGCGGAAGCCCCACGCCACACCCACTGACTCGATGCCAGCGGCTCGTGCGGTACGAATATCTATCCCAGAGTCACCCACCATTATGGCACGCTCGGGATTAACATTGGCCGTCTGCAAGATATTATGCACGATTTGTGGATCGGGCTTTAACGGTGCACCCTCACGATTACCCTCGATGGCTACAAAGTCGATGTCACCAAAAAACTTAGCCACAAGGCGATCTGTGCCGTACTGAAACTTATTCGAGGCCACAGCGACCTTCACGCCACACGCCCTAAGCTCGGCAAGTAGCGAGTGTATACCATCGTAAGGCTCGGTATGGCGATCAATATTATCGACATAGTAGCGTCTAAACTGCGCTACGCACTCCTCGACATATGCCTCATCTTGGGCCAAATCCTCGGGTAAGGCACGCTCCACAAGGCGCTTGATGCCACCACCGACCATCTGTCGATACTCGGCATCGGTATGCTCAGGGAGGTTACGTGAGCGCATAACATAGTCTACGGAGGCAGCCAGGTCACCAATTGTATTTAGCAACGTGCCATCAAGGTCAAATATTACAAGGTCGTATTTCATAGTGCAAAGTTATCACTTTTTTCGAAAAATTCGTATCTTTGTGCTATGATACGTCTATCGCTTGTCATAGCTACATATAATCGCTGCGAGCAACTGCTCGTCACGCTACGCTCCGTAGCCGAGCAACAACACTCCACCGAGGAGTGGGAGTGCATCGTTGTGGACAACAACTCGAAAGATGCAACACGTCAGCGTGTTGAGGAGTTTTGTGCTTCGCACCCTAAGTTAAACATACGCTATAAGTTTGAGGCTCAGCAAGGACTCTCGTACGCACGCAATGCTGGCATAGCGCTATCCACAGGCGATATAGTAGCCTTTATTGACGACGACGAGCGCATTTGTCCGGAGTTTATCTCAGCCTATATTGAACTTTTCGACAGCCACCCCGAGGCAATGTCGGCTGGTGGTAAGATCATCGCTGAGTACCCCACAGGTCGTCCACGATGGATGTCACACTACGCCGAGCTACCCATTGCCAATCCTATGGACTTTGGTGCTGAGGTAAAGCTATTCCCCGCTGGACGCATACCTGGTGGCGGCAATATGGCCATACGCCGCAGAGTATTTGATATAATAGGCGTGTTCGACACCTCGTTAGGCCGCACTGGAAAGCGCCTTATAGGTGGCGAGGAGAGCGATCTATTCGAGCGTATGGCACAACACAACTTTGCATGCTACTACGCCCCACGTGCCGTAATGTATCACATAATTCCCGAGGAGAAACTTACGCTCGACTACTTCCGCCGCCTCGCCTTCAATACGGGAGTTAGCCAGAGACGACGTGCCACACTCCACGGTAGACGACTTAGGCTCTACTGTGGTGAGGTGGTTAAGTGGTGCGCCACGCTCGCACTATGTCTGGTACATCGCCCTGTGCAATCACGCTATCTCATAGCCCTACGCTACAACATATCTCGAGGAATATTCTCTCACAAAGAGTAGAATTTAGAAAATTTTATTACCTTTGTGCGTTGAAGGTGTGTCAAATCTTAAACTTATTATATAATGAACCGTTTTTTAGGCTGCTCTTCGTAGCCATATGTGCTATTACGGCACTCAACAGTTGTCAGAAGAACATCGACAACATTGCTCCCACTGTGAGCATCACACTTATCGAGGTTGGTAGCACCTCGGCAACAATCTCTATCGTAACCAAGAACGCCGACGAGTATGCATATATGCTCTACGATGGCGATACGATTACCGCTGAGCAGGTTCTAAGCGAAGGAGGTAAGGTTACAGGTGGCGATGTAGGCTTTAGAATTAACGACCTCGAACCAGAGACTACCTACTATGTTATTGCTGCGGCACGTAACAGCGTGGGTGCAGTACTCTCTGAGAGTGTAAAGTTTACCACCTCTAAAGATGGTGAGACAGGCGGTGGCAATGGTGACAATGGTGGCAATAGTGACAATGGTGGTAATGGTGGTAATACCGAGCTTCCCGATATTGATGGTGTCGAGAACATCGTAATTACAAAGACTCAGGATGGTCGCTGGTATCAGCCATACAACTACTACGTAACGATGGTACGTGACAATGGCGACCGCATCGTCTTGGACTTCTACACCCTTGACGAGACTATGAGCAGCTACCTACCATATGGCCAGTATTCGGTGGGCAACTCTTACGATCCATTTATCATCCACAGCGAGACCTCTGGTTACATTCCATATGGTGTATCAGATGAGAATGGCTACCTCTTTACTGACGGTTATGTGTCGGTAGATGTGGCCAATGGCTACTACTCGATCTATCTTATGCTCACCTACGATGAGAATGGCACACAAAAGAGCATTCAGGCTCTATACAATGGCCTAATGTCTGGCGCCTCGGTGCCTAAGGGCGACAACACAGGAAGCAAGGAGCTTATCGAGGTGCTTGAGGTTGGATCTACATCGTTCCGTTTTAGAATCAATGCCGAGGAGGGTCAGTATTGGCGTTGCTCGGTTGTGGACAAGCGTGTCTACGACCAGACAGCCTCAAACCCAGGTGCTTGGGTTGTCACCTATGGCTTTATGCTCGAGGGTACGCTCACGTTCGACTGGCGTAATGGCGAGATGTGCGAGTATGTACCGGGATATATGATGAACGTAAGTTCGTCTACCGACTACCTTATTCTTGCTGCGCTGATGGATTATAGCGAGGGTCAGGAGAATAACCTGCTTGGCGGCGTGGAGATTGTACAAGTACATACCAAGGCCGAAGCAGCAGGTCAGGGTACCGTAGAGGTTAATATCAAGGAGATAAACGTTAATGGTATTGTGTTCGATTGCACCTTGGGCGATGATGTATGGTGCTGCTATGTGGCTATGATGGAGACCGCAAACCTTCAGGAGATCAAGGATGGCAAGTATGCCTTGGCAGGCTACGACTCATACGAGGAGTGTATGCTCTCGCTCATCCCTGGACTCAGCCACGACTCTATGCGCCAGTTCCTCGAGTCGCAGGTAGACTACAAGTGGGACTACCTAAAGTATAGCACATCATACACAATGTGTATAAAGGTTGTTGACATGGATAATGGAGTGTCGTTCATCGAACTTGAGCCATTTACGACCGATAATCCATAAGTATTAATACTTAAGTGACGTAGGCGCTGCGAATATTTATTCTTCGCAGCGCCTATATTATGCAGTTTTCTATGTAAATATTTTGGAGTTGTATTATAAATTTATTGCAAATTTGATATTTTAATCTTATATTTGTAATCGTAAAAAAAATAATTATTAACCAAAAAATTTGTCGTTATGAAAAAACTTTTACTCGTTTTGGTGGCAGTAGTTATGGCTACAGGTGCTTTTGCACAGGATTGGAGAGTCGGCGCTCGCATAGGTTCAGGTTTCCAGGCAGTAGGCCAGTATGCTTATAATGGCAGTGATTATTTCGAGGCACGCTTCGGCGCATCATGGATTGATCATGGCACAGTAACTGCTGATTTCACTATTATGCACAATTGGAATGTTGCAACTATGAACTGGACACCAAGCGCAGGTGAGTGGTTCTTTGATGCAGGTATTGGTCTTAACGTAGGTGGTCGTGAGCACTACGCATACGTAGGTGTAACAGGTATGGCTCGTTTGGGTATTAAATTCAACGGCGCTCCAGTAAGCCTATCTCTCGATTACTCTCCTGTAATTGGCCCAGGTATTGGCTACGGTGGTGGTCACTCACACGCTGCATTCCGCGATATGGGCTTTGCTAACGTCGGCATCACTTGCACATATAACTTCTAAACGGAAGGCTCATCTTGAGTTAAAGACACCCTGCGGGGTGTCTTTTTTTGTGGTGAGGTATAGTTAAGAGTAGCTTGAGGGTTGCGGATAAGAGCAACAACGGCCGAGACAACAGCCGATACTCGACCTCGTAATGGTCTTAATGGTCCTAATGGTCCTAAAAATAATTAAGACGGTTGTTAACGAGGGATAGTGGGGAAACTGGGGAAACTGGGGATACTGGGGATACTGGGGAATTTAAGGTTAATAATCCCCATCGTCCCCATCGTCCCCATCGTCCCCATCGTCCCCATAATCCCCATAATCCCCATCACCACTGAAACTTCCTAAACCCACTCTGCCCCAATTTTTGATTAGAAGGCTGCAGATACAACGCTCGGCAAAAATGCCGTCGATGGGTAGTACTAAAGCGTACGTCCCATTGACGGCATTTTTTGTTAGCGGAAGTAGATGTCTGCCTTATAGTCGAAAATTATTTTTGATTAGAAGGTCGTAGATGTGGTGCATCGCAAAAGAAGAGGCCTCGGGATAGTACTTTAGCGTACAGCCCGAGGTCTCTTACTTTTGGGGATGTACCGCAGATGCGGCCTTATAATCGAAAATTATCGTTTTGTTTTGTACGCCGCACGATACGACCCACGTGCCATCTTCTGCAACTTATTCTTAATAAGGTTGCGGCGCAGGGGCGCAAGGTGGTCGGTGAAGACCTTGCCCTCGATATGGTCATACTCATGCTGGATTACACGTGCTGGCTTGCCTGTAAACTCCTCGTCGTGCTCCACGAAGTTCTCATCGAGGTAGCGCATACGGATAGTCACAGAGCGACGTACGTTCTCATGTAGGCCGGGGAGCGATAGGCAACCCTCCTCAAAGAGCGCTGTCTCCTCCGAGCGCTCATATATCTGGGCATTGATAAATACCTTGCGGTAATCTGCAAGCGTAGGATCATCCTCGCCCCAAGGTGTGCAATCAACGATGAATAGGCGTATGTTCTTGCCTATCTGTGGTGCTGCAAGACCCACTCCCTCAGCCTCAGCGAGCGTAGTCCACATATCATCGATAAGTTTCTTAAGCTCTGGGTAGTCGGGGGTGATATCCACAGACTCGTTACGCAAAATCTGCGAGCCGTATATTACGATTGGGTATATCATCTTCTACAATTAGTAATAAATAATTATCGTCGTTGTTTTTCTTACCTAAACTCATTTATCGAAGCCATATAGTCCTGGAGGATTATTGCTGCCGAGACCTTATCCACAAGCGCCTTATCACGGCGTGCCATCTTACCTATGCCGCTCTCACGAATAGTACGCTGGGCAAGTACCGACGTGAAGCGCTCATCGTAGGCCACGACCTGCTTATCGGGGTATGCATGGCGCAGACGACCCATAAGAGGTTGTATATAGCGCATAGTCTCCGAGGGCGCACCGCTCATCTGTCGAGGGTATCCCACAACGATGGTAGAGACATCCTCACGCTTAAAGTAGTCGGCGAGGTAGCGCTCCAGTTGCTTGGTATCGACAGTCTCGAGTGGCGAGGCGATGATACCCAGCGGGTCGCTTACGGCCAACCCCGTACGCTTAGTGCCGTAGTCTATGGCAATGAGTCGTGGCATACTACAATAGTCTACCTATAAGATAGCCGGCGGCATAACCTACGCCAAGACATACAGCCAATATAGCGACTATAACTCCCCACTTACGTGTTGTTGTAGGCTTCTGGGTCATGGCTATGCCTCCTTAATTGTCTGGAAGAGGCGGCGGAATGATACCTCCTCATCGACCATAGCACGCAGAGCCTCGATCTTGATGCGTTCCTGCTGCATACTATCACGATGACGCACTGTCACGGTGCCATCCTCCAATGACTGGTGGTCTACGGTAACGCAGAGAGGAGTACCCACGGCATCCTGACGGCGGTAGCGCTTGCCGATAGAGTCCTTCTCATCGTACGCTACATTGTAGTCGTACTTGAGCTCGTCGATAATCTTGCGAGCAACCTCTGGAAGACCATCCTTCTTAACCAAAGGCATAACCGCAACCTTTGTAGGAGCGAGGGCTGCAGGGATGCGCAATACAACACGCTCCTCGCCATTCTCGAGCTTCTCCTCGCAGTATGCTGCCGACATAATCTGAAGGAACATACGGTCTACGCCGATAGAGGTCTCAACAACATATGGCACATAGCTCTCGCCACGCTCAGCATCGAAATACTGGATCTTCTTGCCCGAGAACTCCTGATGGCGGCCAAGATCAAAGTCGGTACGTGAGTGGATACCCTCAACCTCCTTGAAGCCGAATGGGAAGTTATACTCTACGTCGGTAGCTGCATTAGCGTAGTGTGCGAGCTTGTCGTGGTCGTGGAAGCGATAGTTATCATCGCCAAAGCCGAGCGCACGATGCCAAGCCATACGTATATTCTTCCACTTATTCCACCACTCCATCTCGGTGCCTGGCTGTACGAAGAACTGCATCTCCATCTGCTCGAACTCTCGCATACGGAAGATAAACTGACGTGCAACAATCTCGTTACGGAAGGCCTTACCAATCTGAGCGATACCGAAAGGCAGCTTCATACGGCCAGTCTTCTGCACGTTAAGGTAGTTCACGAAGATGCCCTGAGCGGTCTCTGGACGGAGGTATACGGTGTTGGCACCGTCAGCCGTAGAGCCCATCTGTGTCGAGAACATAAGGTTGAACTGGCGCACATCTGTCCAGTTGCGAGTACCCGATATTGGGCATACGATCTCGCAGTCGAGGATTATCTGCTTAAGCTCCTCAAGGTTGTTGGCATTAAGGGCCTCAGAAAAGCGAGAGTGCACCTCCTCCATCTTAGCCTTAATCTCAAGCACACGTGGCGATGTTGCGAGGTACTGCTCCTCATTAAAATTCTCCTTGAAACGCTTGCGAGCCTTCTCCACCTCCTTTGCGATCTTCTCCTCCTGCTTAGCGAGCCAATCCTCAACAAGCACATCAGCACGATAGCGCTTCTTCGAATCCTTGTTGTCGATGAGTGGGTCGTTGAATGCTCCTACGTGGCCCGAGGCCTCCCAAACACGTGGGTGCATGAATATCGCTGCATCGATACCCACGATGTTCTCGTTGAGCTTAACCATAGAGTCCCACCAATATCGCTTGATGTTGTTCTTAAGCTCCACACCATTCTGACCGTAGTCGTATACTGCGCCAAGGCCATCGTAAATCTCGCTCGAAGGGAATATGAAGCCATACTCCTTGCAGTGAGCAATCAGTTTCTTGAACAATTCTTCCTGTGTCATAAAAGTATATCGTTTTTTGTTATTTTTCCAACGCCATAAACCACAGGTTTATTTCAATCTGCAAAGATAATCAAAAATTAGCAAACACAATCTTATTTCACGAGATTATGTCCCCGAAACGAATAATGTGCACCACGAGCTATTATCACGTGGTCCAGCAGACGCATATCTACGAGCTTGGCAGCCTCCGAAATACGCTCCGTGAGCTCCATATCCTGACGACTGGGCTCGGCACTTCCTGAGGGGTGATTATGCACCAGAACAATCTGCGAGGCAAGCAGCTCGATGGCACGCTTAAGTATTAGCTTGCTGTCTACCACCGTGGCCTGCACACCACCTTGACTAATACGCTGACGCTCAAGCACACGCCCCGATGATGCGAGGTATAACGCCCAGCACTCCTCGTGTTGAAGAGCACCCAGCACAGGCTCCATAATGCGCACCACGTCGGCATCCGATGCGATAGTGTCGTGTGTTGTGGCCTCGGCAACTGCAACCCTACGTCCAAGCTCAATGGCAGCACTCAGGCGCATAGCACGACGCAGGCCTAAGCCTCCGACCATACGTAGGCGTGACAGGTCACTCTCGGCAAGGCGTTGTAGCGAGTCTTCGGCACTCTGCATCAGCTCGTGGGCTAAGTTCTGAGCACGCTCATCCGACATATCCTCGGCCACCACCGTAGCCACAAGCTCCTCGTCGCTGAGCGCCGCCGCACCACGCGACAATATTTTATCTGTTACGTTCTTCATTATTGGATATTTAACACACGAAGCTACGAAAAAAAATTATAGATAGTATCACAATAACAACAAAATAGACTTTTTATTCAACCTCCTTAGTTTCATCAAAGTAGCATATCTATTTCGACCAGTATTAGAATGTTGATACTGCACGGACATTGCGGCGGTCGGTCTTATCACCACTCTCATAATATCTTTTATTACCATCGCATGCGAAAAACAATGCACTAAATTGCTCATTTCTACTTTCATTGGATGACCAATACTTAAAGTCATCATCAATTTGAAGTTTCTTGGCAAATTCTATCTTATCAAGGGTTATATTGATTGTATAATATTCTTCAAATATATTTTCTAACTCTTCCACGGATGGCAAATACCAATCTTCGCCATGATCCCGACACCAAACAAATGCTGAGAACTTGTTAGCATTAGATCGGGCCATAACTTGGTCAGTATTAGCCCTACCATCTGTGGTAGATGCAACCCCTATACGATCAGTAATGGTAGACCACTTGAGTATCTCCTCATCAAGACTAACTATTTTGCCATTATATCCACTATTATACACATCAAATACCACCCCCTGCTTACCATTTTCATTATAGTAGTCACCAACCTTGTACGGAGCAGAGGTTACTCTATCTCGATATTTGTCGCTAAATAACCAAACGACCAACACAAGAGTAGTCACTACGAGTATAAAAATAAGCATAAACTTAATGGCTTTCTTCACACACCTCCAAAATAGGTTCCAACTGCCATTACTGCCCTTACTTGAGTGAGTGTCGCTTTCTACCTTGTCTAACGTATTATCAAAACGCACATTAGAACTCTTCTTGCCCGCTGCAATCTCTTCATCGAGTGCACGACGACGCTGCTCAAGTGCTGCCATAATATCACGCAACTTCTGCTGCTTGGCATCTAATTGTACTCGCTCCACCTCATTTCTTCTGCGATCCTGCTCCTCGAGCTCTAAAATAGGAGCTATATCACAGTCCAAAACATCCGACAACACCTCTTGAACAACCGCCTCAATTGGAGTTGTCGATGCCTCAAGATATTGATAATTACCCAACAGTAACTCTATATCATAAGGGGGTGTAGAGCTATCTATACGATATTGATGAATGCGGACTTTATGATTATATGCAAAATTCAGCTCTTTACTACAAAATTCTGAACTAAACGAATTTTTGCTTGCAAGAAATAGCATCAACGTACTCCCATCTATAGCACTGCTAATACGTTTAAGATACTCATTACGACTCTTAATCTCCTCCTTATCGAAGAAGTACCTAAATGAATAGTAGCGAGCATAACGATTAAGTACATCGCACACTTTAGTTGCAAAATCCAAGTCCTTTCGCGAGTAACTTATGAAGATGTCGTATTTCATAGCTAGTAGTGTTGTTTATTCAGTAAAGTTAGCAAAAAAAATATTATAGCACCAAAGTATATCTTACCACACAGCCACTACCTCACACGTATCCTCACACCTGGCACAAGCTCTTCGGGAGTGATATCGGGGTTAAGCTCCTGGATACGCTGGGCTGTGGTATTGTGCATAACAGCAATACGGCCAAAGGTATCTACCTCGGTGGCTACGTAGTATGCCGGCTCTGAAGGCACAATATCGGTAGTAAACCTACTACTCCTCTGACGCCGAACGACAATATTAAAACTACCCCTAACCCTAATTATTTGACCAGGGTGCAGGTTTTTCATATCAACACCCGGGTTAAGAACCTCGATGCATCGACGTGTGGTCTGATACTTTACGGCCAACGACAGATGGGTATCCCCCCGCTGTACCCTATGGTCTACGGTATCTTGCAGCACCAAGGCCGACAGATCGCTATAATAACGGTCTGTCTTATAGGTAGTATACTCATCCATCGAGTTACGGTAGATGATTGCACAACGTCCATCTGCCGCCATATCACGCAACGAGGTCTCGACAATCACACGCATACCCATCCTAACCAGTGGTTGCAGCCTATCGAGGCTATCGGTATGCATAGTCGTACACCCTTCGGTAGCACGTGTACCAATGGTATGGGGACGTATCGTGGCGTGAATACCAATGCCATAATGTGGCGGAGCATTAAGGCGCAGAAACCAGTTGCCATAGCTCTTCAGTATGTAGCCATTAACACCGCCCGAATCTTGCCCCCACGAAGAGGCATCGTCGATGCTCGCAATGGTAAACACTCCCTCGGGGGTCTTTAGGTCGCCAGGCCTCTGCTTATCACCAAAGTTAGCACCCACGGCCACAGGGATATGGCGTATGGCACGCCCATGAATGTCGTAGAGTGTAAGTGTCTGATACTCCTTAGATATGACGATATAGTCTGCCAGCCAAGGATCTCCATCGAGGACAACACTATCTCGAAGCGTGGGATCTTCGTAGAATATATATGCATCAACATCATATCTATCATCTACACGCAAAGTGTCACAGCAGTGTACCGCCACGAGGAGCAGCACTGCACCCACTCCAACGAGCGCTATAAGCTTGCCTGCCGATACCCATCTTTTAGGTTTCATCATATCGTGAATATAGAGGGATGCCACAATAGACGGCATCATTATGACGCCAAAGATACGAAAAAGTTACGACATATTATCACGTGCGACCCATTCGATGTAAAGAGATGTTGTAGTAGGAGGGGCACTATGACGCCAGAGATAGGGAAAAGTTACGACTTTTCATAGAGCAAATATCTGTCGATTGCCCAAATATTTGCCACGCCAAACTATTATGGATATTATTGATTAGCTCTCGCGAACAGCCATACGATCGAGCTTATCGAGGATGCGAGCACTGCTCTCATCGTCCAGCGTGTTGGTCTGCGACTGCGATACCGAGCGTGCAGCACTCTGCTCTGCGGCCTTCTTCGAATCACCCAGACCGTAGCCCACAGCGATACCATCGACATAGACCGTAGAGACAAAGCCCGGATGTGCCGACGACGTAGAGTGATCCTGCTCCGTGCGGAACTCTATAGAGTAGTGGTTCTTCTGACACCATTCTATAAGGCGGCTCTTAAAGTCTGTCTCGGAGCAAAGCACATCGTCGATAGAGAGGTAACGGCCATATATATCGTTGATGAGTAGTCTGTTGGCCACATCATAGCCCTGATCAAGGTAGATAGCTCCCATCATCGCCTCGAAGGCATCGCCATAGATATGTTTCTGCGACATATTACCCACAGCGTGCGATATGACGTGACGGTCAAGACCAATCTCTGAGGCTATGCGATTAAGCGACTGGCGTGATACAATCTTCGAGCGTAGCTGGGTCATAAAACCCTCATCACGATCGGGGAACTCGATAAATAGGTAGTCCGAGGTGATGCTCTCGATAACGGCATCGCCCAAAAACTCGAGGCGCTCATTGTTTATATGACTGCCATCTTCGAGCTCAACAGAGGCCGACTTATGGATTAGCGCAAGCTTGTAGAGTTCTATGTTGTGGGGGATAATTCCAAACATATCGTCGATGGCCACGAAGAAGTTCTTGTCGGGGCCATAGTTACGACGGAGATAACGCTTTATGAATGTAAACATTGCAGAGTGATAGATTTATACGATTACTCCGCAAGACTACGGAAGATTACCGTAGAGTTGTGACCACCAAAACCAAAAGTGTTACTCAACGCCGCACGCACCTTACGTCTACGTGCCACGCCAAGAGTCAAGTCAAGCTCAGGGTCGATTTCGGGGTCGAGATTTTGGACATTGATAGTTGGCGGGATGACACCACGAGTAATCGCCATGATGCAGGCAAGGGCCTCGATGGCTGCCGTAGCACCAAGCAGGTGTCCCGTCATAGACTTAGTTGAGGAGATACTGATCCTCTTAAGGTCACGACCAAACACAGCCTCCAAAGCCTTGAGCTCGGCGATATCGCCAAGAGGTGTCGATGTACCGTGAACATTTATGTAGTCGATATCCGAAGGTTGCATTTGGGCATCCGACAGTGCCTCCTCCATCGACAATATAGCACCCTCACCCTCAGGATGTGGGGCTGTCATATGGTAGGCATCGGCCGACATACCGCCGCCGACAACCTCGCAATAGATCTTTGCACCACGCTTCACAGCGTGCTCATACTCCTCAAGTACCAGAGCACCAGCACCCTCGCCAATGACAAAGCCATCACGGTCACGGTCAAACGGACGTGAGGCATGCTCGGGGTCATCATTGCGTGTCGAGAGGGCCTGCATAGAGCTAAAGCCTCCCACACCCGCCTGCATCACTGGAGCTTCAGCGCCACCCGTTATCATCACATCGGCCTTGCCCAGACGGATAAGATTGAGGGCGTCGATGATGGCGTGGTTCGAGGATGCACAAGCCGACGTCACGGTGTAGTTAGGTCCCATAAAGCCGTACTTCATAGCTATATGGCCTGCCGAGAGATCAGCGATCATACGGGGTACAAAGAATGGACTAAACCGAGGGAGTTCACCTCCCTTGGCATAGTCCATACATTCATTGAAATAGGTCTCGATACCACCCACGCCCGAACTAAACACCACACCACAGCGACGACGATTTACATCGTCACCAAGATTAGCGTCGTCCACAGCCTCAGTAGCTGCAATCACAGCAAACTGTGCAAAGCGGTCATACTTACGTACTTCGCGACGATCGAAGTATCGCGACCAATCATAATTTTTTACTTCGCAAGCAAAGCGCACCTTAAACTTCGACGCATCGAAATTTGTTATTGGCGCAGCACTCGAAACGCCAGCCTCAAGATTTTGGAAATACTCCTCTACGTTGTGACCCAATGGGTTTATCGTACCAATACCCGTAACAACAACACGCCTCAACTCCATGGCACAATTCACTTGCAAAGATATGTAGTGTGTCTACTACTTGTGAGACTCGATGTAGCTGATAGCGTCACCAACGGTCTGGATCTTCTCAGCATCGCCATCAGGAATCTGAAGGTCGAAAGCCTTCTCGAACTCCATGATGAGCTCTACCTGATCCAAAGAGTCTGCACCAAGATGTGCTGTAAAGCTTGCTTCGGGCACTACCTCTGACTCCTTAACGCCCAACTTGTCAACGATAATCTCGACAACCTTTGACTGAATTTCTGACATAATAAATAAGTTTTAGTTAAACATTATTGTTATAAATATTGTTCTACCGTAATTTGTCTAAAAATTTTCACCTTAGACGGTGCAAAAATAACACTTTTTTATTATCTTTGACATTATCTCGCAAAAAAATTATTAACAACTTTCAACAAAACGCTATTAAACGCTTAATAACCAGAGAATTATGAACCTTTTACTAATTTCCAATTCCACCAATGCCGGCGAGGCATATCTTAAGTACCCAATCGCCGAGATCGCTAAAACCCTCGAGGGCGTCACAGAGGTAGTATTCATCCCTTATGCTGCTGTTACATTCTCGTACGACGAGTATGAGCGCAAGGTGCAGGAGCGATTCGACGAGATCGGCATCAAGGTGCGTTCGGTTCACCACGCACTCAACAAGCGCAACTTCGTACGCCACGCTCAGGCTATAGTCATTGGTGGCGGCAACACCTTTGCACTACTCAAGAAGATGCAGGAGGAGGACCTCCTCGATATGATATATCGCCGTGTTAAGGCTGGTGTGCCATACGTAGGCTGGTCGGCAGGTAGCAACGTCACTTGCCCAACAATCTGCACCACTAACGATATGCCTATCGTGCAGCCCGAGTCGTTCCGTGCTATCGGCCTTGTACCATTCCAGATCAACCCTCACTATCTCGATGCTAATCCCGAGGGTCACGCTGGCGAGACTCGTGAGCAGCGCATTAACGAGTATATCGAGGCCAACCGTAGTCGCTACGTGGTGGGACTTCGTGAGGGGTGTATGCTACGTGTCACAAGCGACTCTATCGAGCTTATCGGCTCACGCCCTATGCGCATCTTCAAGAAGGGTATCGAGACCTATGAGGTGCAGCCAGGCGACAACATCGAGTTCCTTATCAACCGCACTAAGTAGTGAGCAGCCAGCAGGCTATAACGGGTAGTCGTGGCGAGGATATAGCCACTGAGTGGCTACGTGAGCGGGGATACTATATCGTCGAGCGCAACTGGCGTATAGGACACTACGAGATAGATATCATCGCCGAGCACTACGACACGCTACACTTTGTCGAGGTTAAGACTCGTAAGCGTGGGGGCTGGCAGTCGGCCTACGACAGCATCGACGAGCAGAAACGCCGCACGTTGCGTCGTGGAGCTACGGCCTACCGAGCCATACACCACATAAGGCTCAACCTGCAATTCGACCTTATAGCCATTACGGTTGATGATGACGACAGCTACTCGATAGAGTATGTCGAGAACATATTATAAACAAGATATAGGATACCTGCAAGTATCCTATATCTTGTTTATATACATCTACATATATACAATCCCTCCAAACCTCCCTTCTCAAAGGGAGGCTTGTGGCAAGGCTATGCCTTGCACACCTAAAGGTGTGAATTATAACAAAAAAGCACTTTGATTAATGCTTAATAGTCCACTACTATTTTGTTTAGTATTCTATATCAAGATGCTCTATGTCACCCAAGCGCTTAATCTCGAAGCCCTCAACATTTTCCATCTCGAACATCGCACTATATCTGCCACTCGAGGGGTAGTCGTGGCTAAGCCCCTCGGTGTACTCCTCCTTAGTATCATCACCCCAATCCACCTTGCCACGGACATTTTCACCACTCCACTCGGGCGAATTGAGATGCTGGGTGCTATGCCTGAGTGTTAGATTAAACGTCTCAGCCTTAGCACTCTGCTCAACAGTCACCATATACTCTACCTCACCAGCAACTATCCTAATGTATGTACTACGTAGGTCAGATGTTCTATTCTCGGCAACCACAAAACTCTGCTCATAGCTCTCCATCGAACGGCTATCCTCTGTAGGTATGATCCAGTCTGCACCAATCTCGAAACAATACTCGGCATTGGTCTTGAACTCGAGTGTCAATATCTGCTCCCTATAATCGAGCTGGTATTTATCCGTAGCCATCTCGATGGTGTCGATATTTGGCTCTGACAGAGGCTTATCCCTCTTACATCCAGCAAGAAGTGACAGCACAACGAATATATATAGTATCTTTCTCATCTCTACAAATCCTTGATAGTAAATGTATAGCTCCTGCTCTCGCCACTATCCTTATGCTCCAAGTATATGGTGTACATATCATTGTGATTAAGGCTCTTAGTATCAATAATCATCGAACGTGACATGGTCATAACACCACTCTCCACAGCGCTACCGAGCAGATAGAGTGATGCGGTGACATCCGTAGCATGCTTAATGGTCATCATACCCGTTGATTTATCAAACTTTAGCGATGTGGTATCTCCTATCGAGGGGTGTTTGAGCACAATCTCCCACTGAGTATTATCGGCATATGGCATCATCCAAAACCATTTATCTCTCCCCTTTGCACGATAGAAAGCACGCAACCTATCGCCCGACTCAATATCGTCCTTAATCTCTGTCTCGATATTTAGCACCGAGGTAGCATAGCCCGAGTCGAGCGAGAAGGGGATAGCCTCCGAGGCCCACGACTTAAACTCTCCCGTAATATCACAAACGCCAACACGCACCTCACCATCGAAGTTGATAACCGCTGGGTTGGCAATTGAGATACCCTCAATAACAAACGCCTGTCCCGACATAAACTCCGTAGCCTTAGTCGTCATACCTGGAGTTGAGAGGTAGATCCAATTATCAACCTCGCCATCACGCATAGGGTGAATGCCAAGCAGTGCCCAATGCCTCGTATCGAAGATATACTCCTCGAGAATAAGCCCCTCAATCTTAAAGAAACCATTACTCATACCTCCCCAGCCCCAATTGACGTGGAAGTAGTCGCCGTCATCATAGCCATCGATAACAAATGCGTGCCCCGCCTCCTCGGCAGTATATGCGCTATAGAATACCGGACGGTTGGCATCTATCTCACTACGTAGCAGAGCATTCCAGCTATCCACCGAGTAGTAATCACGCATAGCATAGTAGCACGATGGACTATAACCATAGTTCTCATACAGCGCCACATTATTGGGTAGTGCCGCAGTGCCGATTGACGAGTAGTCGGCCTGGAACGAATGGCCAAGGTCGGCCATAAGCACCGCCACAGCATCACCCTCAACATCGCTATACTCACCCTCGACATACTCTTCAAGCATATTATCCCAGTCGTAAACGTGATTAAGGTCACGTGAGGGGACATTTATACCCTTAGTAAGCGTGGTAAATGGCTCGGATACACCTTGCGCCCTCTCTGGCCAGCGGTTATAGTGCATAATAATGGCCATTGCTGTCTGCGTACAACCTGACAAGGATGACACGCCATCATCCAACGGGCAATACTTATTGTAGGGCATATACTGACTCCAACGAGCGGTATTGAGCAACATTGCTCCGAGAGGAGTGTACCCCTCACTCCACAGCCTAAGAGTATCGTCCGATGGCACGACACCATATACTCGTGCATAGCTTATCACGCTATCGACATACCTTAGCCACGCCTCAAAGTTCGGTGGCAACACACCATCTTGCGACACAGCATCCTGCGTCGAGTAGGCTAAGATAGGCGCCACGCAATCATCACCAGCAACGATTGCAAAGCCCTGCCCCGACCTTGGCGTAACGACATAGAACGTAGGTGCAGAGTATGCTCGTGTTGGGTTGAGTATGTTGCTATTCCACGCCACACACAGCTCCGAGCTACGTGTAGTGTCGCCAAAAAGGCTACGTGCAACCTCCAGAGCCCTTGTCGATGAAATCTCCTTAGCCACTACCCCACTAACCGTAAGCAGCAGTAGCAACATTAATAGTATACGTCTCATAGTAAAAAATGGGGGTAATCCTCTTCAAAGGACTACCCCGCAATATGTTCAATCAAAGATTACAAGAAAGGAACAACCTCCGAACTACGAGTAGCAGTAGTTGCCTCAGCGATAACCTCGTCAGGAATAGTACACTTCTCGTAAACAGATGTTATTGACTGATCCTCCTGGCTATACATAGTGAGCTTTCCATCATTTACAGCAAACTTATAACCCGAAGCCCACAAAGAGCCATCCTCATAGGTACCAGTAATAATCTCACCACTAACCTTATAAGTTCCCTTGAACAGCTTGTAGTCGAGCGACCACACCTGCTGGTAGATCTCGAACTTGCCGCTATCAAAGTTGATATAAACGTCAAACTCTGGAGACTCGCCATTCCACTCTGTGATGTGCCACTGGCCATTAACAGCGCTTACATCGCCGCCTGTGCCATCTGAATCCTTGTCGCAACCAACCAGGGCGAGTGCTACGATTGCAAAAATTGCAAATAACTTCTTCATATCTCGTTATACTTTTAAGCATTAATATATTACAACCAGCCGCCAGGAACGATTGGAGCACCTGTGCTGTCATCAACCTTAATACCTGGACGCACCACGAATGCGAACTCCTGCTCAGCCTCCATACCGCCTGTAATCATTCCGCCACCTACGGCAGTACCACCAGCAATATACTTCAACTTTACAAGTGCGCTACCAGGCTTGGTACAAGTGATAAGAAGCTTGCTACCCATAAAGCGGCAGTCTGTAATACCGAGCTTCTCCTTAACCTCGTCAGAGATTTCTGACTCAAGCATCTTAACCTGGAGGTTACCATCACCAATGTAATAGTTGATATCGAGAATTACCTGCTCGCCAAGAGGCAAAGGAATACATGTGGTACCACGCACAGCCATCAACACACGATAAGCATCGATAAGGCCTGTACCCATCTTATTCTTGTAGTTGGTAAGGTTCATCGTGCCCTGAGTCTCGTAGTGCGACTTTGTACCACTGAACTCAAGACCTGAGACAGATGATACGATGATATCCTTAAGCTCAGGGAGTGTAAGCACGATGCCATTATCAGCAGCATACGAGATAGCCAAAGCAGCTATACCCGATACGTGAGGACACGCCATTGATGTACCCTGCATGAAAGCATACTGGTCGCCGGGGAATGTAGATGCCACGCAACCACTCTCAAAGCGAGCGCCGTTACGAATGAAATACTCACCACCAGGTGCCGACACGTTACAGCCACGATCGTAGCATGTGTAGTATGTAGGACAGCCATCTGGTGCGATTGCCGACACGGCGATAAGCTTGTTATAGGCTGCTGGATAGCCAGCTACAGACTTACCGTCGTTGCCTGCAGCAAAGATGATGATACCACCCTCAAGGTTAGGATGATTCTTCTTTTCCATAAAGTATTGGAATGCCTTCCACTCAACGCCTGTCGTACCAGTCTCAAACGCACTATCGTTAGCGAGCTGACCAGCTTCAAAGCCCCAAGAGTTCTGCAATACGCAAGCACCACGATCAGCAGCATACTCTACCGCCGCTGCCGTAGCACTTACGCCCGCAGCATTACGATCAGAGATAATCTGACATGATAAGATGCGTACGCCATCGCCATTGCCCGAGCCACCAGCAATACCTGCAACGCCAAAGCCATTGTTTGTCACAGCGGCCACAGTACCTGCCACGTGAGTAGCGTGGCCAGAGTCGCCAGGACGAGTCCATGTCACACGACCTTTATCTACGAAATTGTAGCCATAAATATCATCAACATAGCCGTTATCATCATCATCAACGCCATCAGCACCATTCTGCTCAGCCTCATTAACGAGCATATTAGGCTGAAGGTCCTTGTGAGTGTAGCAAACACCCTCATCAACGACAGCTACAACAACATCGGGGCGACCAGTGGTATGCTCCCACGCTGCAAAGAGGTTGATGTCGGCACCAGCCTTAGCATTTGGGAAGTCTACACTACCATCGTTGTAGTAGTGCCACTGTCGTGGTAGTAGCGTATCATCGAAAGGCACATTCACAGCACGTGTTGTTGCCAACTCAGCAGGATCAATCACTTCTGCCGTCACTTTAGGCTGAGAGACACGTGTAGCAAACTGAACACGCTCTACAACCTCGCACTCAGCAAGGCGCTTAGCTGCCACATCGAGGTTAGTATCCTCCGAGAAGCATACTGTAAACCAGCGGTGCATATCGAGTTCGCGCTTCTGCTCAGCATTAACCTTAAGGTTGAACACAGGCTTAAGCTCCGTAGCGCCCACCTCAACAGCAAAGCCGTCGAGAGAGGTAACGCCTGAGCGTGTAGCGCACTCCGAGGCGAGAAGCTGCTCGGCAGTAGCCTCGTCTACATAGATAATCAGCTCGCCAGCAACAGCATCAGCTGATGTGTTTACAAACTTCTTAGCTGCTATGCTCTCAGCGGTAACCCCCTGGTCTACAGTGTCAGTAGCACACGATGCTACGAACAAGGCCACAAGGGCAAGAAGTAGTAGTTTTGTTCTGTTCATAGATGTTATAGTTAAAAGTTATTTGTTTCGTAAGCTCCGCTTAATTCACAATCTCTCAAGATGCAAATATACAAAAAAATCCGTAATTGAAAGTTTTTAGCGGATAAATTGCAATGAACAGCAATAGGAGATTGGGATGGTTGCCGATACAACGCTCGACAAAAATCCCGACGATGTGCTGTACTTGGCGTACTGCTCATTGTCGGGATTTTTTGTCGAGCGGCAGTAGATATCTGCCTTACAATCGAAAATTACAAGAATGGGATCACATCCACTGCACGTGTACCTGTCGCCTCCTCCTTAACCTCTTCAGGGATGGTGCAAGCCTCGTACACACATGTTATAGGATGCTCCTCCTTGCTCTTAAGCGTCATGGTCTTACCATCCTCAGTAATACCACCAGTATAGTCGCACTTCCAATCGCCACCCTCGAAGTAGCTACCCGACAGCGTGTCGCCACTTACATGATACTCGCCATCGTAGAACTTGTAATCGACTGTAAATGCCTGCTGATATAGGGCAAACATACCCGATGAGAAGCTGATATAGATGTTGAACTCTGCATCTACGCCATTTACCGACACGAGTTTCCACTCCTGCTCAATCTTATCGAAGCCGCCAATCTTTTGTTCGTCACCAGATTTGTTCTTGCAGCCCACCATTGTCACAAGCAGCAACACTGCCAATGACCATATCTTCAAACTCTTCATATCTCGAATGTTTTTAGGTTTTCTAACATGTTTACATCCAGCCGCCATTGTCGTCTGTATCGCGCACAACAATTACGACCTCCTTCTCCATAAGCTTACCGCCTGTTGTACCGCCACCGCCTACGGCATTACCGCCAGCGATATAGGTGATGGTGATCATACCGATACCGGCATTTTTTGGTGTGAAGTAGATCTTACCGCCGAATGTATCAATCCTATCAATACCAAGGCGCTTCTTGGTATCCTCCGAGATCTTATACTCGCCATAGCCCTTTACGTTAAAGCCTTCGCCATTACCGATTAGCTTAGCGGGGTCAAGCGTCAACTCCTTGCCAACAATGGCAGGTACGCATCGAGTACCACGCACACTCTGAATAGCCATCAACGCATCGAGTTTACCAGTACCCATATTACCCTTATACTTGTCCAATGTGAGGCTGCTAATATAGCCAGTCTTCTTAGTACCCGATAGTTGGCTATCAATCTCACGCACTGACGATGTAAGAATATCGTAGAGCTGTGTATTTGTAAGGGTGATACCATTCTCTACCGCATACGACAATACGAGAGCCGCAACACCCGAAACGTGAGGACACGCCATTGAAGTACCCTGCATATAGCCATAGTCAGCGTTATACAAGCTACCCGTAGAAGGGTCAATCGTTTCAGCTGGAATGGTAGAGAGCACACAGCCCTTAACGCTAACGTCTGCACGGAACTCCCACCAGTCGCCACCAGGAGCAGATACGTTACAGCCCTGCTTATAGTTGGTATAGGTTGTAGGCAGACCATCTGGGGCGTAAGCTGTTACGGCGATAAACTCGTTGTAAGCACCTGGATAGTCAGCAGTATCCTTTGTCTCGTTACCAGCAGCAAAGATAGCCACATTACCACTCATTGCCGAGCAACCACTCTGCTTTACGAAGTAGCGAATTGCTGCAAGCTCAACACCACCGCCCATATTTTCGTAGTCTGAATCTGACATCTTAACGCCCTCCTTAAGTGGATAACCCCAAGAGCTCTGGAGGATACAAGCGCCATTATCTGCAGCATACTCCACACCGGCAGCATTTGTAGCGTATGAGCTATTGCCCTCACCGTCGAATATCTGGATAGACATAAGACGTACGCCGTCGCCATTACCCGAGCCACCAGCAACACCAGCAACACCAATACCATTATTGTTTACAGCAGCAACCGTACCTGCTACGTGAGTACCGTGACCTACGTCGCCATCATAGTACTTATTACCATATTGGTCGGTCTTCCACACGCCCTGATCCCAAGATATATTTCCAGTGAGTCTACCAGTAGTAGCGGCCTCATCCACGCAGTTTACGCCATGGATATCGTCGATAACGCCATTTTTATCATCATCGACACCCGCCTGTCCGTTTAACTCCTTCTCGTTTACCCACATATTATCCTTAAGATCCTCGTGGGTGTACTTAATACCCTCGTCCATCACAGCTACGACCACCTGACGGTTACCTGTGGCATACTTCCACGCGGCGAAGGCGTTGATATCCTCACCCTTTTTCGCTGTCTCGTAGATAGATGTTAGGCCCTGATTATCGTAGTGCCACTGAAGCTCAAGCATAGGGTCGTCATAAGGCATCTGATTATCTGCACGTGTTGCAGGCATCTCGTGTACGGGCACAGCAGTAACCTTTGGACGCTGCAACATTGTTGCGAACTCTACACGGTTGATCTCCTTCATTGCTGCGAACTTCTCGGCAGCAACCTCAACATCAGTCTCAGAGTCGAAACAAACCAAGAACCAACGGTGCATATTCATCTCTCGCTTCTGGTCGCCATTGATCGCCATATTGAAGATTGGTTTAACGAATTTTGCACCAAACTCCACAGCAAGAGCATCGAGAGATTCGTTGCCCGAGCGTGTTACCGACTCCATATTAGCCCAGAGGTCGGCAGTCTCCTCATCAACATAGAGGATCAGCTTACTTGGGTCAGCATTCTCAGCAGTGTTAATAATCTTCTTGGACACGCTCTGCACGCCCTGAGACTGAGGCTCAGCAGTAGGATCCTTCACGCACGATGCGGCGAGTAGCGCAACCAAGGCAAACAATAAAATTCTACCCTTATTCATAGTTATTAAAAAATTAAAAATATTCGCAGTTTCTCAAGATGCAAATATAGATAAAATTTTCGGATGTTGAAACATTTTGGTTATTTCTCTGCAAAAAGTTGCATATGCAGAGTTATATACGAGCATACAAGTGTCCGCAGGAAACATTCATTATCCCTATTGTCTTAATGGTCCTATTGGTCCTAATTGTCTTAATGGTCTTAATGTCTTAATGTCTTAATGGTCCTTTTGGTTCTGTTCTCTTAATTGCCCTATTCTCTTAACGTCCGCCGAGGATAGTCCTATATCACAAGCAAAGCGGCCCGCCCCGAAGGGCAGGCCGCAAGCAATAGGAGTGTCTAAGATTAGAACTGCTTTGCACTATTCTTGCTAACCCTATACTCACGAACATAGTTGCCGTAGTATGGCTTGATAACAATCTGCTGTGCAGGAAGCTCGATCATCTCAGTTGTAGTATTGATCACAACGCTCTTGAACTCTGCTGAGTTAGAGAGTGACAATGCAGCAGCCGCTGGAGCGAACTTCGCAGCAGGAGTGAACTTGCAAACCATACCTGAGATCTCTACATCGGCATTTGCTGTGTATACACCAAGATATGTGTTCAACTGTGCAGGAACATTCTCCGTGAGCTTAATCTCGATTGCCTGAGCACGAGTCTTCATTTCCGCATCAGAGAAAGGCATAAGAACCAAGTATGGGTTAGCCTCATCTGGACCAAGTGGAAGACCCATGCCGAAGAGTGTCTCATACTGCTCGTAGCCATATGCCATACCAGTAAGCGTTAGAGTCTGAGCCTCCTCATCATAACCTGCATAGAACTGGAAACCAGGCATAATATCAAACTCCACGAAGAGTGTTGTAGCGTTAGTACCAGGAGTGAAGTTTACGTTTGAAGTAGTCTCACCCTCGCTCAATACATACTGGCTAACTGCGAAGTTACCTGAATAATCAGGCATATCGTAGTCGTAGTGGTAGTACTGAGTAGTACCATAAATAGTATCTACAGCGAAGATATAGCAGCAATCAGAGTTTGCTGGGAGGTTCAAGATACGGACGTTACCCTCAGCGATCTTCTCAACCCAGTTATAAACATTAGATCCGTACTCTTCTACTAACTCAGCATAATCCTGGAACTTACCCTCCTCGATAGCTTTGTGTACAGCAGCAGTATCGTTGTTGTAGAATCTCAAACCAGTGATCTCAGCTGGGTTCTTGATGCCAAGAGCGATACCCACGAAGTACTCAGCAGGGTAATCAGCCTCCATCTGAGCTACAAGCTCTGGCCTGTCAGCAAAGATATTAGCCATTGAGTTTACCACAAATTCAACCTCAGCCTCTGGCTTCTCACCAGCGCCTGTACCTGGGAAGTAGAAGACAGATTTTGCAGGAACGCCAACGCTCTCGCCACCAGCATAAGCAACAGCAACTACGGTATATGTACCAGTAGTAAGCTCAGCAATATACTGAGTCTGCTCAGCAGTAGCCTCAACGATACCCTCAGCAGAGCCATCCTTGATAGCAGCAACAGTAGCATCGAGATCAGCAATTGCACCAGGAGCTACGACAAACTTGTAAGCCTCAACATCAGCACCAAGAGCAAACTCGATGATAGCTGAGCTCTGCTTGTTATCAGCAGAAACGATCATACCAGCATAGTTAGCTGCGATAGTGTAGTCTGTAAGCGTTACATTTGGCTCGCAGTACATCATCTTACCCTCAGCGTTTGCAGACCAGCCATAAAGTTCACCGTCGTAATCATAACCAAAGACAACATTGCCCTTTGGGAACTTGATTACACCATCCTGGTAAACGATAGGAGCTGCATATGTACCATTCTCGTCGTCAATAACATAGAGACAAGCAGGGCAAGAAGCATCAGAGAAATTGATGATAAAGCCAAGTGGATATGGGTTCTGAGCCATTAGAACATTGTTATGATCAGTGATATCGAACTCGAGGTAGATATCATTCTCGTCGAAATCAAGGAAACTTGGAACACCAGTAAACAAGTTACCCCATACAGGCATACCAGCAGGATTTACCACGCGAATACGATTCTGCTCAACAGCGTGCTTCTGGAACTCGATAGGAGCAGTCATACCAGCTGGATAGGTAGTGCTATCATCAATTGCAGCCATAAATACACGGAAGAAGTCATCCACGTAAGTACCCGTACCCATAGTCTCCCATGGCTCAGGGATTATGATGGTGAAAACATGCTCCGAAACGGCATAGTTAGAAGCCTCAGCAGCGTCGAGCTGAACACGAATGCCATACTCTCTACCAGCCTCAAGCTTGCTACCATCAAACGTAACAGTGAAGTTAGTCTCAGCATTACCAGCAGCGAATGAGACGCTTTGAGGAATGGTGAACAACTCTCCAGCAGTATCATCAGCTGAAACAGCAACATACTCTGCACGAACACTTACCTCAGCAGCATTAGTAGTATTGAAACGAGCAACAGCGATATCTACTGACTTGGTCTCAGCTGTTACCTCAATGACTGCTGTGCTGGGCAAGTATACACCCATATTCTCATCGTGATTACCGGGTGCATAATCTTCATACTTGTGCTCGCACGATGTCATTGACATGACACCCACGAATGCAAGAAGAAGATATATAAAATTAAACTTTTTCATACAATTCTTTTTTATCATTAATTAGTACCAACTAAACGCTACTACTGGATAGCGATATAGATATCAGTAGGGTCAGGATTGTTCTTCTCAACAGGGATAGCAAGATTTACCTGAGTCTCTGAGAGTGGCACACATGCAGTCCACCATGGAAGACGACCAGTAGACTTGAAACGAGCCTGTGGATCGTAGTTTACACTCTTGGTGCAGTCTACGCCAATGTTAAGACGCTTCATATCGTACATGATAAGACCCTCGCCCCAGAACTCAATACCCTTCTGGAAGAGAATCTCGTCAAGGTGATTGTTAGTTTCCATCTTATAGGCGCTATCACGATGTGCCATGAATGCGTAGAGCTTCGCATCAGCACCAGCTACATCGCCAGAGAGCAATAGAGCCTCCATCTCGATGAAATACATCTCCTCAATACGCATCATAGGAATTGCAATAGAACCACCTACCATCGAGTCAGTACGGCTACCCTGACCAGGACGGAACTTGAAGAATGTGTATGGAGCAAAGCCATTAAAAGTCTTCTCGTCAAGCTGTGTATATGGCTTGAAATCAGCATACTCCTTCTCTGGGCCCTTGATAAGGTTCTTACGGAAGTCAGTGTCGCTAAGACGGTCGTAAGCAGCAGAGCTGATACCAGGGCTTGTGAACTGGCAGTAGCCATAGTCAGCCTCAGGACACATATGTGCTGGGAACTGGTGGAGGTTAGATGCGATAGTATCGGTTGACTGATACAAAGTCCACATCCAAGACGAAACCTTAGTGTTGAAACCGTTGATAATGTCACACCACTCAGCCTCAGTAGTGATAGAGCCATTGTGAGCAGCGATAGCCTTCTGAGCGTACTCAGCAGCCTTAGCATATGCAGCAGCACCCTCTGGAAGCTCACCATTGAGACCATCCTCAAAGCCGCCCAACCACATATAAGCACGAGCGTAAAGACCATAAATAACAGCCAATGATGGGTCAGTTGCATTTACAGGAGTATAAGTTGCAAATGCCTCCTCAGCAAACTTCAAGTCATCAAAGATGAAGGTGAACATCTCCTCGCGTGAAACACGTGGATTTGCCTTAGCATCTGCCTCAGCTGTGTTCTCGCTTACGATAGGCACAGTAAGACCCTGAACCTTGAAACACAAATCGTCGTATGCGCTGCTGTTGCCAAGATCCTCAGCATATACTGGCATAGCCTCGAACAAACGAGCAAGGTCGAGATACATATTAGCACGATAAACACGAGCAATAGCCGAATATGAAGCCAAGTTATCGTTACCCTCTGTAAGAGCAATTACGTCGTTACAAGACTTGATGTTTGGATAGTATGAATACCAGAAGTGTGTAGACATCCAACCATTTGAACCGTAACCCTTGCCCCATGGAGCGTGCATAAAACGGTTATATGCAGGGCTACCATTCAGCATCCAGCCACTGGTTACAACGAGCTTTGCAGCCTGATCAGTGTATACTGGGATTGATGGATAACCGAAGTCAGTGTGCTCCCAGAAGTATGGGGTTGGAGAGAGGATACCACTTGGGATACCCTTAAGCAAGTTCTCAGCAACAATATCCATCTGACCACCCATAAGCTGATCCTTGGTGATGGCACCCTCCTTGGGGAAGGTCTCGCGGATACATCCACTGAGTGCTACTGTTGCGCCAAGCGCAACAACCGCAACTGTCAATATCTTCGAAATTTTCATAATCTTATACATTATTTATTATTAGAATGTCAAGGTTACACCACCAGAGATAGTACGGATTGGTGAGTACTGACCAGTACCTGTACCACGTGGATCGAAGCCCTTACGTGCAGACCAATACCATACATTGTCGCAAGCGATGTATACACGCAAATTCTGGATATGACCATTCCACCACTTAGCAGGGAATGAGTAACCAAGGTTAATGTTAGAGATATTCAAGTAGTTAGTGCTTGTCAAGAAACGAGTTGATGTAGCGCTTACATACTCATCAGCATACTGGAAACGTGGAATGTCTGAGTTAGGATTCTTCTCCTTGTCCCAAGCATCGAGCAAGTCGAGGTGGTAGTTCTTACCAAGTGAAGATGCTGAAGAGTTATTCATATAACCTGCATAAGCACCATCGATAGTGGTACCACCAAGCTGATAGTCAAATGCGATAGAGAGGTCGAAACCGTAAGCATACAAAGTAGTATTGAAACCACCAAATACATCAGCCATTGTAGAGTCGAAGAGCTTCTTAGAGTCGTGGTCAGCAGCGAGCTGGTTACCGTAGTCGGTAGTTGTGCCCCACTCACCAGTCTCAGGATCCTTCTTATACCAGCTTGACTTACCAGTATCAGGATCAACACCTGCATACTCGTGGATGTAAAGAGTGTTCAATGGAAGACCCTCAGCAAGGAATGTGCTACCTGAGATGAAACCAGCGTGGCCATCAACAACACGATCCTTACGAGACTCTGGCAAGCTCAACACCTTATTCTTAACCCAAGTAAGGTTAGCACCAATAGACCAAACAACGTTCTGAGTGCGGATGATATCACCGTTCAAAACAAGCTCGATACCAGTGTTAGCCATATCACCAATGTTGTCGTAGTATGAAGAGTAACCCATAGATGGAGCTACTGGCACTGAGAACAACATATCAGTGGTCTTACGATAGAAGAAGTCCAAGCTACCTGACAAGCGGTCGTTCCACAAACCAAACTCAGCACCTACGTTCAAGTTAGAGTTAGTCTCCCAAGTGATGTTAGGATTACCCTTAGATTGGAACACGATAGAGATACCATCGTTACCGTCATTAGTCACAGCGTAGATATCTGTGTAGCGGTACATACCGATAGCATCGTTACCCTGTGAACCGTAAGATGCCTTGATCTTCAACATATTGAATACAGGAGCGTTGAACCAAGACTCACGGTTGATGATCCAAGCACCACCTACTGACCAGAAGTTACCCCAACGGTGATCTGGGTGGAAACGAGATGAAGCATCACGACGATATGATGCAGATGCGAATACACGACCATCGTACTCATACATAGCACGGAGGAAGTAACCCTCGTTTACATACTCACCAAATGATGAGCCAGAACCCTTACCATCAACGATAGCACCGTTAAGCTCGAGGTTGTCTGTTGAGTAAATATTGGTCTTGTAAGCGCTCAATGAGTAAGAACGGAGGTTATAAGTCTCGTGACCGAGCAATACCTGAAGGTTGTGCTCGTCGTTTGCACCGAACGACTTGTTGTAGTTCAACAACTGCTGCAAGTTGTGGTGGTATGAACGACCATGACCCTTAGAGAGGATACCCTTGTTAGCTACGAACTGGCCGTAGTATGGGTTCTGCAATGAAGTAGAACGAGTCTCGTCGATAGTTACCGAACCGTTCAATGTGAGAACCAAACCAGGGATGATAGTGAAATCAGCGAAACCGCTAACAGAGAATGCGTTACCCTCTGAGTTAGACTCATCCAACCAGATGTTCTGCAATGGGTTAGACTGAGTACCAGAGAAACGTGAAATACCCCAAACAGAACCATCACCAGAGTCGTAGATAGGCCACTTCTTGTCATACTTCTTACCGAAGTAATCGTGACCAGCTCTGTTATCCTCGTACATGATATTACCCTCGCCATCGCGGATATATACAGGATAGATAGGAGCCATATCTGCTACAGCAGCAAATACGTCACCAGTAGAGCCATCACCCTCGTTAGATGTAGATGCACCATTCCAGTTGAAGTTAGTATAGCTGAAGTTACCACCAACCTTCAACCACTTCTTAGCCTGGTAGTCAGCACGCAAACGAGCAGTCCAACGGTACATGTTAGAACCATCGGTGATACCTACGTTGTTCAAGTAACCGAACGATGCGAAGAAGTTAGACTTCTCTGAAGCAGCTGCGATAGAGATATTGTACTCCTGACGGAATGAAGGATCGTACAACTCATCGTACCAATCGTCTGGTGTAACGGTATACTCCTGACCATTGTGAGTAAACTTACGGCCGAGCTTAGCGTTAGGATTCAACTTACCATCGTTACCGATAAGAGTCTGACCAGCAGGAAGCGTAAATACATTATAACCAAGACCACCGATACCATTTGAAGTAAGAGCTTCGTTAGCCATCATGTGAGCAGTAGTAGGATCGTAGCCCTGGCCCTCACCATACATGAAGTAGTTCTTCAACGACTTGTGGTGCATCTCATAGTACTGACCAGGATCGCGAGTGTAGTCATAAAGCTGACGAGCAGCCATATTAACACCCCACTTAGCGTCGAAGTTTACACGAGCATCACCAGCCTTAGCACGCTTGGTAGTGATCATGATCACACCGTTAGCACCACGAGCACCATAAAGTGCGTTAGATGCAGCATCCTTCAAGACTGTCATAGTCTCGATATCGGCCATGTTGATGTTGTTCTTGTCGCCCTCGTAAGGCACGCCATCAACAACCCACAATGGATCGTTACCAGCGTTGATAGAACCGATACCACGGATACGGATAACTGGCTCTGAACCAAGCGAACCTGAACCCTGTGATGTCTGAAGACCTGCTACCTTACCCTGAAGGGCATTAGCAACGTTAGAAGACTGAGTCTTCACAAGGTCATCCGACTTGATAGTAGCAGCCGAACCGGTGAACGCCTCCTTCTTAGCAACACCGAACGCCTGTACTACGACCTCCTCGATCTGCTCTGAATCGGCAACGAGAACGATGTCGATAGTCGAGCGACCCGAAACAGCTACGGTCTGCGACTTGTAACCAAGGTAAGTAAATACCAAGTTAGCATTCGCAGGAGCTGCGATTTCATAAGAACCGGCAACGTCAGTTGATGTGCCTCGGGTAGTACCCTCGACAACAACCGCTGCTCCGATGACTGGCGCACCAGTCTCATCGGTCACTGTACCGGTAACACGCTGACCTTGAGCATATACGCCGAAGCAGCCCAAGAGCAGAGTTGCAACCATTGATAGTACAACTTTTCTAACCATAAGCATTAGTTTTAATTAAATAAAGTTTATATAAAGTTATAAAGTTTTTCGTTCACCCTACACAAAAAGGCGTAGTTTTTCCGCAGAGTTAATGCACAAAGATAAACCAATAATTTTGATTAGCAAAAAAACAACAACTTTTTTTTTCAACAATTTGTATTATTAAATATTTTGAAAAAAATTAAGTTGCGCTCAGAGGGACTACACGCAGGCGTAAATATATATGTGAACTGGCATTTTTATGATAAAAAAGAGGTGCTGACAGAGCTGTTTTTGCACCCCTAAAAACTGGATAAACCCGAGCATCTTTAGACCATATTCATCGTATTAAAGAATATGTTTATAAATATATTATATCGTTATTTTGCGATATTTTATCATCTTTTATTATGCCGATTACTCGATTTTTCGCCACAATTACAAAATTTTTCACCACAGGCATACAACTATACATATTTTTTGTATATTTGCAACCGCAAACGGAGATTTCTTACTGGAGTAGCTCTCTCATTTGCAAAAAAGAATTGAATAACAAGAGCTAATTTTAGGCTTGCGAAGTTGGAGAAAGCGGAGTTTACTTATTGTAAATGAGCATTTCGAAAACGAGCATAACGACAAAGTAGCCTTGTTGCCGCAAGAATAAAATTGCATAACAAGAGCTAATTTTAGGCTTGCGAAGTTGGAGAAAGCGGAGTTTACTTATTGTAAATGAGCATTTCGAAAACGAGCATAACGACAAAGTAGCCTTGT
>JAFQTX010000025.1 GCA_017408825.1 Alistipes sp. | reverse complement strand
TGGCCCTGGTGGTGGCGGTAGACCCAGATAATAATAAAGGAGGTGACTAAAAAGTTAATTAGCCACCTCCTTCATTTGTTATAAGGTTGAATAAAAAGATGTAGTTTTAGGCCTGCGAAGCCCGAAAAAGCGGAGTTTACTTAGCGTAAATGAGAATTTTGAGGGCGAGCATAACGACAAAATACACTTTTTATTCAGCCTCTTTTCAGATACACATCAGTGACTATGAAACGACTATTGACACTTCTTGTTGCGATCATCATCGTGATGGGTTGCCACGAGCAGACATCTAATTCACGCCTTGTCGAGGATTTCAACTTCGACTGGTGTTTTATGCTTGGCGACAAGCCTCAATACGCCACTGCGGAGTATAACGACAGCAACTGGCGACAACTCCACCTCCCCCACGACTGGAGTATTGAGGGTGAGTTCAACCGAGCAAACCCCTCGACACCTGCGGGCGGCGCACTACCTGGCGGCATCGGCTGGTATCGTAAGACATTCACATCGCCAAAACTCGAAGGCAAGGTTTTGCATATCGAGTTCGACGGCATATTTATGAATAGCACCCTCTACGTAAATGGCGAAGAGGTAGGCTTCCGCCCCTATGGCTACTCATCGCTATCGTACGACATCACTCAGTATCTTAAGCCTGAGGGCGAAGAGAATGTCATTGCCGTACGCTGCGATAACCGTGAGCAACCCAACTCACGTTGGTATTCAGGTTGCGGCATCTACCGCAACGTACGTCTGGTGACCACATCGCAGGTATATGTCGATTACTCAGGCACATACATTACCACCCCAGAGCTTAGCGACAAGCAGGCAACGGTAGATGTTGCTGTGGCAATAAACAACGACGGCGACACAGCAAAGAGCATCATCCTCCGCAATATCATCCTCGATGCCAGTGGAGCTAAGCAGGCCGAGGCAAGCAAGGAGCATACAATCGAGTCTGGCGAGAGTGTCGAACTCACAACAAAGATAGAGCTATCATCGCCCAGGAGGTGGGATGTGGACAACCCCTATCTCTACACTATGCGCAGTGTCATCGAGCTTGATGGTGTGGTTATCGACGAGTATGACACAAGGTTTGGCCTACGTAGCATCGAGTTTAAGGCCGATAGTGGTTTCTGGCTCAATGGCCGACAGCTTAAGCTCAAGGGTGTATGTATGCACCACGACCTCGGAGCACTCGGCTCGGCAGTACACCGCAGAGCGTTGGAGCGTCAGCTCGACATACTTCAATCCTACGGCGTAAATGCCATTCGCACAGCACATAACCCACCAGCCCCCGAGCTTCTCGACCTATGCGACGAGCGAGGCATTTTGGTTATGAACGAGGCCTTCGATATGTGGCGCAGAGCCAAGACCAAGTATGACTACGCCCGCTTGTTCGACAAGTGGCACGAGCGTGACCTCGTAGACTTTGTGAAGCGTGACCGCAACCACCCATCAATAGTTATATGGTCGGTGGGCAACGAAGTTCTCGAGCAGTGGGACTCACAGGGATATAGCAGCCTCGACAAGCTACCCGCCGAGCAGCGCAACCTTCTCAAGAACTATATCGTGGAGGGTGCTACGGGTAATAATGCAGACATCGAGCGCAACCCCAACGTTCTCCTTACACGTCACATTGTAGCAACGCTCAAGAAGTACGACTCTACACGTCCTGTTACGGCGGGCTGCAACGAGACACGCCCACATAACAACCTCTTACGTTCGGGAGCTCTCGACATCGTAGGCTTCAACTACCACGAGCAGGACTACGACTCGGTGCGTGTGTGGTATCCAGATATGCCATTTATCAGCACGGAGACCGCCTCGGCACTCAATAGCCGTGGATTCTACCTCCACCCCTCGAGCAAGGAGCATATCATCCCCACACGCAAGGATCTATCCTACAACACCAAGCACCACCAGTGTTCGGCCTACGACAACTCACGTGCACCCTGGGCTACGCTCCACGAGGCTGCGTGGATAGCCGTGCGTGACCGAGATTTCTGTGCAGGCACATTCGTATGGACAGGCTTCGACTATATAGGTGAGCCAACGCCCTACTCGTGGCCATCTCGCTCATCATATTGCGGCATCGTAGACCTATGTGGCTTCCCCAAGGATTGCTACTATATGTATCGTGCGGAGTGGACAGATGAGCCTACGCTACACCTCTTCCCACACTGGAACTGGAGCGAGGGAGAGAAAATCGACCTCTGGGCATACTACAATAATGCCGATGAGGTGGAGCTCTTCGTCAATGACCGTTCGTTGGGCCGTAGCGCCAAGACCGAGGAGCGCCTACACGCACTCTGGGAGGGTGTAGAGTTCGAAGCGGGCGAGATCACCGCCGTGGCATATAAGGATGGCAAGGAGGTTATGCGCCATACACGCAAGACGGCGGGTGAGCCCTACGAAATTCGACTTACGGTAGATCGTGACATGCTCACGGCTAATGGCTACGACCTCGCATACGTAACTGTAGATTGCTACGACAAGGAGGGCAACCCAGTACCTACGGCTATGAACCAGCTATACTTCGACGTAGAGGGCGCTGGCGAGCTTATGGGTGTTGATAATGGTAATGCCGCAGGCTCGGAGTCGCTCAAGGGCTCAACGATGAAGCTCTTCAACGGCAAGGCCTTAGCTATCATCCGCACGCTACGCGACATCCAGGGCGACATCCGCCTTAAGGTTCGTGGCGATGGTCTCAAGGATGCCACCTTAGTGCTCACGAGCAAGTAGGAGATCGCCGCTGCACAAACAGCCTCTACCCGCATCGTGCGCTCGGCTCTCCACCACGGTATCGTGCCGATAGGTGGTAGCTCGGACTGAGGAGGGTACGGTATATACGCTCTTGTATCCGAGCTCTTTCGACTTCAGTAGTAACAACGAGGAGGTGACTAAAAAGTTAATTAGTCACCTCCGTTTTGTTATGAGGTTGAATAAAAAGATGTAGTTTTAGGCCTGCGAAGCCCGAAAAAGCGGAGTTTACTAAGCGTAAATGAGCATTTTGAGGGCAAGCATAACGACAAAATACACTTTTTATTCAGCCGCTACTCCACAAGCGTGAACTCACCACTATAATAGAGGGCAATGCCACCCTCCTCGGTATAGAGGTTTAGGTTAAGGCGAAGACGGCCATTCTCAGCGTCGTACTCAGGGATTTGAGCGTTCATACCGAGGCAGTCGCCCTCACCCTTTTTATAGGTCGATTTCCTGTACTTGAAGGTCATTTCAGGGTATGAGCTTCCCGAGATAAAGTTACCCTTCATCAGCCACTTCTCCCATCCCTCCTTAGGATAAGTTATAACAATATCGGGAGCAACCATATCCTCCACGCTGGTGATACCAGCCCTGCTCGACACATAGATCTTATACTCACTGTCACCACTATTATCCAACACTACGGAGCGAGGAGTAAAGAGCTCAGAACGCTCATCGTAGGAGATATTAACGCACTCATCGACTGTGCGACACTCACCCGTGAAGCAGACATCGACACGTACGTCGTTGAATGAAAGGCCCTCGCACTTTAGCACGCCATCCTTAACACTAACGACACCCGAGCGCCCCGCACGGTTATCGTTCGACACACGCAGATCCATACCCTTGATAGGGTCGCACGCCCAGATAGAGAACTCGCCATCGTAGGTAGCTACGTCAATCACAAAGTCGTCCTCGGAGCTCTTGCCCGCAACATCAACCTTTAGGAATGGTGTATCCTCGTAGTAAACATATGTTTTGATGGCATCCTTGCAGATGACATATGTAACACCCTCGGGAGTATCCTCGATATATGCCGAGCCTACTGAGGCGTCTACATTAACATCACCCCACGTATAGCGATAGTAAGAGTCGCTCGATACTGGCTCTTCAGGCTCTTCGAACGGCAGTGTGGCGACGACATCAATCTTATCGCCATTGACACTTTCGTAGTGAGCATCGACAGATATCGAGAAGTTATCCTCGTCATAGGCGACGACAACCTCACCAGCAACTACCATCAAGCGATTTGTATTGCTATCTATAATATCGAGTTCGCCGAGCTTGGCAACAAACATATAGACCACATCCTCCTTGTCGATGGTCATCACATCGATACGCCCTTCGTTGCTCTCGATAGCACGGAAAAGCATACCCTCCTCAAACGATAGGAAAAGATACTCCTCGCCCTCGATGATATCATCGAACTTAGCAACACCTTCACGTGGTGTCATTGCCATAGCATATTGATAACCAAGATCTTCAGCATCGTTAATGATATAACACATTGACTTAAGCTCAGTTACAACACCATTATACTCCACATAGTTTTGTGGGCGTTCTGGGTCGGGTGTTGGCTGAGGCTCCTCGCCACCATTATCAGGCAGAGGTGCTGGTTTTTCGGGCTCACAGCCCACGATCGCAAGGCTAAGTATTGTCAAAAGCAGAAGTAGTCGTCTCATATATGTGCAAGGTTAATGGTTATCTCTGAAGTGCCATATCGCCATCCTTAACCCAGCCAAGACGCTTCATCGCATAGTGGAACAGTAGGCTAAGCAGGGCGGGAGCAATAAAGTATAGGCCGACAATCTCGACAATAAGCGTTAGGTGGTCGGTTGTTGCCTGCATAGTATCCCAGCAGCCGATAGGGCCAACAAGTCCCGAAGTACCCATACCTGCGCCAGCGGCGTTGTTTGTCATCTTAAGCCACACTGTAGATACAGGGCCGAGGATGGCGGCAGTGAGCGTTGGGGCGAGCCATATTATCGGCTTGCGGGCAATGTTACCCACCTGAAGCATCGAGGTGCCAAGACCCTGCGAGAGGAGTCCTCCGAAGCCATTATCCTTATAGCTGATTACGGCAAAGCCAATCATCTGAGCACAGCAGCCCGCCGTAGCAGCACCCGCCGCCAAGCCACTGATACCTATCGAGATACACAATGCTGCCGAGCTTATGGGGAGTGTCAGCACACAGCCCACCATGACCGACACAACTACGCCCATAACAAAGGGGTTGAGCTGTGTGGCACGCTCTATAACCTCGCCCAGCGACATCATCCACTCGTTGATTGGCGCACAGCAATACTTGGCAAACAGGCCACCAGCGACAACAGCCACAAGGGGTGTGAGGATAATATCAATCGGCGTACGCTTCGACACCAACGAGCTAAGCTCGATGCCGATTATGGCGCAAAGGTAAGCACCCACAGGACCACCAAACTGGTAGCCGAGCGCACCTACCGCCACCGCTGAGATTGTCACCAGCGGGTCACGCTTAAGGCCAAGACCTATGGCAAGGCCTATCGAGCCACCGACAACCGTAGGCGACTGAAGCACCGCAGCCAACTCGGCGAGGACCTCCAAATGGGGTATCAGCGATAGCTGCTTGATGATAAGGCCAAGTATCAGCGAGCAGAAGAGACCCATAGCCATATAGCTCAGCGCATCGACAACATAGGTCTTAAACCACGATTTAATAGCTGATGGCGCAGCAGAGTTTGCACCTTTTGTTTTTGCCATAGTTCTTACGTTTAGGATTGTTACATAAGACAAATGTACAAAAAATTTCGGCATACTATACCTCGCAACACCATTTTTTGCGTATCTTTAGCGTCATAATGACGCTCCTATTACAGCATCCTCCTACACAAAAGAAGGCCGTGCGTGATGAAAAGTCATAACTTTTGTGTATATTTGTGTCTACTATTTCGCTAAAACATTGTAACTATGCATAGCACTATGACACGTAAGATATTCGCACTTGTTATCTGCACCATTTTTACCACACTATCATCCCTGGCTCAAACCCCACCCGATAACGAGATTTGGTATACTACGACGGATGGGAAGAAAGCAGAACTTTATGAAGGAAATGATAACGTAAATTTCAAAATTATATCACATACATATGCCAATGGCAAGGGAGTAGTACGTGCTAATAGAGCAATAGAGGATTATGGCATTTGGGAGTGGTATGTGGAATTTGGCTTTAAAATTATAGGCAATCATATCGAAACAATTACTTTGCCTAATAGATTAACTAAGATTAGATGGGGTGCATTCGAGGGTTGCACAAGCCTGACAAATATCACTATCCCCGATAGCGTAACTGAGATTGGGTATAGAGCATTCAGTAAGTGCATAAGCCTAACAAATATCACTATTCCCGATAGCGTAACTGTGATTGGACGTGAGGCATTCCATGGTTGCACAATCCTGAAATCATTCAAAGGGAAGTATGCATCTTCAGATGGTAGATGTCTAATAGTGGATGGTGAATTAATAGCATTTGCGCCAGCCGGCCTTACATCGTATACTATTCCCAATAGCGTAACTAAGATTGGAGGTAATGCATTCTATGGTTGCACAAGCCTAACAAATATCACTATCCCCGATAGCGTAACTGAAATTAGTGGTAGTGCATTCGATGGTTGTACAAATCTTGAATCTTTCAGCGGAAAGTATGCCTCGGAGAATAGTAGATGTCTAATTCAGGATGGCGCATTGTTCGCATTTGCACCCGCAGGACTTACATCGTATACTATTACCAATAGCATAACTAATATTGATGATGGGGTGTTCATTGGCTGTGATATTAAGGAGATTACATTAGAATATGTGAATCAGTCAAATGGGTTACCTGAGGGTTTATCTCCAGAAATGGTTACGAAATTGATGTTGGCAAATAATATCACCAGTGTTAATTCAAAAGAGATGTCTCAACTACTCAATCTCAAGCACTTGACAGTAGATACTAACTATTTCCAGGCGAATTGGATTGACCTAAGCAACATAGAGGAGATAACCATAGGCGAGAAAGTGAGCAAGTTGGCCTATGGTGCATTGACAGGTTTCTCGGGCAGGCTAACCCTAAATTGCAAGCGAATAACAAAGGATATTACCCAGGGAATTAATATCAGCGAGGTAACTATCGGCAATGATGTTGAGAATATTGAGATAGGAGCATTTGACAAATGCACAAATCTGAGAAAATTCAATGGCCAATATGCTTCAGCAGATGGCAGCTGCATAGTCAAAGATGGAGTGCTCATAGATGTTATCACTAAGGGGCTGTTATCATACGATATTCCCGATGGGGTAACTACAATTCCCGATGACACATTTAGAGGTTGCACCGAACTTGTCACATTGACACTGCCACAAAGCCTAACAACGATTGGTAGTCGTGCATTTATGGGCTGTAGCGCATTAACTCAGATAGCTATCCCCAATGGCGTAACAACAATCAAAGCCTCTACATTCAAGGGCTGCACAAACCTCAAGAGCATTGAGCTAAGTAACAAGATAACAACGATTGATAGTAGTGCATTTATGGAATGTTGCTCGCTGCAAGGTATTACGATACCCGATAGCACAACGACCATAGGTACAAAGGCCTTTGAGGATTGCAGCTCATTAACTGAGGTAGCTATTCCCAATGGCGTAACAACAATCAAAGCCTCCACATTTGAGGGCTGCACAAACCTAAGGGACATTAAGTTAAGCGATAAGCTAACAACAATTGGCGAGGGCGCATTTGTAGAGTGTAACATCACCCGTATCACCATCCCGCAGGATGTTACCACCATTGGTAAAGATGCCTTCAAGGAGTGTCCATCGTCGCTTGTTATCAACTGCTTAGCAACAACACCGCCACAGATAAGCACGCTCGGCATAGGGGAAGAGATAGTAATCTACGTGCCTAAGGAGTCGATAAATCTATACAAGAAAGCTGAAGGCTGGGAGGTTTACAAGAAACAGATTAAGCGCATAAAGGAGTAAAGACAAACATATTTTTGCTATCTTTGTAGAAAGTATACCGACTATGATAAGATACAAGCAAAAGACCCTAAGAAACGGACTACGAGTGCTGGTCAATCGTGACCGAGCATCGAAGCTCGCAGCTGTTAATATATTATATAAGGTAGGAGCACGCAACGAGGAGCCATCGAAGACAGGCTTTGCGCACCTCTTCGAGCATCTGATGTTTCGTGGTACGTATGCCGTACCCGAGTTCGACATACCCGTACAGATGGCCTGTGGCGAGAACAACGCCTTTACAAACAACGACTACACCGACTTCTATATAACCCTCCCAAAGGAGAACATACGCACTGCGCTATGGCTCGAGAGTGACCGTATGCGCAACCTCAACATCTCGGAGGAGGCATACTCTACCGAAAAGCAGGTGGTTATCGAGGAGTTCAAGCAGCGATACCTCAACCAGCCGTATGGCGATGAGCTGATGTTGCTGCGTGAGTTGGCCTACAAGGTACACCCCTATCGTTGGGCGACAATAGGCATATCGCCCGAGCATATCGAGCGTGCCACGCTTGATGACGTGCGCTGTTTCTACAACCTGCACTACCGCCCCTCGCAGGCGATACTCTCGATGTCGGCAGACATTGACGAGGATGAGATGATAGCTCTCGCCGAGGAGTATTTTGGCGACATTGAGGATCTTGGTGGCGAGCTACAACCCATACCCGCAGAGCCTGAGCAGAGCGAGCCACGCCGTCTCGTTGTGGAGCGTGACGTGCCAGCTACCGACATCGTAATAGCCTTTCATATGGGCGACCGCCTATCCGAAGAGTTCTTCCTCGGCGACCTTACGTCCGACCTACTGGCAGGTGGCGAGTCATCACGCCTCGTAAACCGACTTATCAAGGAGCGTGGACTATTCTCGAGCGTCAATGCCTACATCACCGGCAGCATAGATGCTGGACTATTCGTCATCAAGGGCAGACTTATGCCCACAACATCGGAAGCCGAGGCCGAAGCAGCGCTGCTGGGCGAGCTACGTGACATAGCAGAGGGCAACATATCGGACTATGAGATGGAGAAGGTGAAGAATAAGTTTGAGGCAAATATGCTTATGGGCGAGATAAACATTATGAACAAGGCCCTAAACCTCGGTTTCTACGACTTCTCGGGCGACATAACGCTGATAAATCGTGAGGCCGAGATCTACCGCTCGCTAACACGTGAGCAGGTGATGGCCTTTGCCGCACGCCGTTTCACGGAGCACAACTCCTCAACACTAATCTATCGTGCCACACAGAAAACAGAGTAAGCTATGAGACAACAGCCCGACATAATAATTCCCCAGAGTGTAGATATGCCACGCACCGAGCTAAGCACCACGGCAAATGGCGTGAAGGTTTATAGGCTTGCAACAGAGGAGTTCGAGGTGGTGCGCTTCACGTTTGTGTTCCACGCCGGCACATCTATGCAAACAAAGCCATTCTCAGCATCGGCAACTGCAAATATGCTCGGCGAGGGAAGCATACGCCTCACAGCACAGCAGATAGCCGAGCAGCTCGACTTCTACGGCTCGTATTTCGATGTGAACATCGACCGTGACTACACCTACATATCGTTCTGCTCGTTAAGCAAATTCTTTACACCGACAATCGAGGTGGCACGTGAGATACTTCTACACCCAGCATTCCCCAAGCGTGAGTTCGAGATCTACCGCACCAAGCGCAAGCAGAGCCTACGCATTGAGCGCCAAAAGGTCGATATGCAATCACGAGAGATGCTTGCCGAGGCACTCTTTGGCAACGAGCATCCATACGGCATATCCGTATCCGAAGATCTCTACGACGAGCTCTCCACCGCAGACCTTCGTGAGCTTTACGACAAACTATATACGGCCGACAACTGCTTTGTGGTGTGCAGCGGAAATATAACGCCCGAGGTGCTAACCGAGATCGAGCATATCGCCAGTGACCTACCCTATGGCCACAACCATACCGTAACCCTCCCCAAGCCCCAGACCACGCACTATCTCGAGCGTAACATACCCACAGCCGTACAGTCATCGATACGCATCGGACGTCTACTATTTGCACGCACCCACCCCGACTTTGTGGGTATGCAGGTTGTAGCAGCGATACTTGGCGGATACTTCGGCTCACGCCTTATGCAGAACCTGCGTGAGGAGCACGGCTACACCTATGGCGTGATGGCGGCGATGATAAACTTTGACAAGGAGGGATACCTCGCCATAGCCACACAGGTAGCACGTGAAAAGCGAGAAGATGCCCTCAACGAGATATACCTCGAGATAGAGCGTCTACGCCACGAGCTCGTGGATGAGGATGAGCTGCAAATGGTCAAGAATGTGCTTATCGGCGAGATACTACGCATACTGGATGGCCCATTCGGCATTGCTGATGTGACCATCGAGAATATTATGTGCGGCATGGACAACAGCGCAACACAACGTAACGTCGAGGAGATATTTGCCATTACGCCCGAGAGAGTCAAGCAGCTTACCCACGACTATCTGCGTCGTGAGGATCTGGTAACCGTCGTAGCAGGATAACATATGATTGACAACGAGCTAAAATACTATATCGAGAGCGAGATACTACCACGCTACGAGTGGTTTGATGCCGCACACCGCCGTGACCACGCCGAGACAGTCATCTCTGAGAGTATGGCCTTAGCCGAGCACTACGATGTTGATCCGAGTATGGTCTACGTCATTGCGGCATACCACGACACGGGGCTTGCCAAGGGGCGAGATCGACACCACGTAGAGTCAAAAAATATCATCCTCGCCGACACTATGCTGCGACGCTGGTTTAGCGAGGAGCAGATAGCCACAATGGCCGATGCTGTTGAGGATCACCGTGCTTCATCGGCTGGTGAGCCTCGCACCATCTATGGCCGTATTGTTGCCGAGGCCGACCGTGTTATCGAGCCCGAGAGCATCATTCGACGCACCATACAATTTACCCTCACACACCATCCCTATCTCGACCGTGAGCAGGGCTACGAACGACTTGTCGAGCACCTCAACGAGAAGTATAACTACGGAGGGTATCTGCGTCTATGGATCGAACATTCGGCAAATGGTGAGCGCCTCGAGGAGCTTCGCCAAATCATAGCTCGCCCAGAGCAGCTGCGCTCGTTGTACGACAAAATTTACGACGAGCTACAATAGCGTCATAAGCCCATCGAGAGCAAATCACCAATATTACAGCCAAATAGTATTACCAAGCAAAAAATATTTCACAAAAACGTAGGTTGTTTGCGAAATTATTTGTACATTTGTTTGGTTAATTCCGCATTAAGAGAAAACCGAACTTTTAACAATCTATAAAACTACTGTCGTATGGCAAAAATCAAAGGAACAGTTGTCGTCGATACAGAGCATTGCAAGGGTTGTGGTGTTTGCGTAGCATCATGTCCTACCAAGGTGCTCGGCTTATCGGCAGAGGTAAACGGCAAGGGTTATCCCTTCGCTATGATGGTTGAGCCGGAAAATTGTATTGGTTGCGCATCTTGCGCTATCATGTGTCCGGATAGTTGTCTAACGGTGTATCGCCAAAAATTCGAGTAAACTATGGCAGAGAAAGAGGTAAAACTTATGAAGGGCAACGAGGTGATTGCTCATGCAGCAATTCGCTACGGTTGCGACGGCTATTTTGGCTACCCTATCACTCCACAGTCGGAGGTTATGGAGACACTCATGGAGCTCAAGCCTTGGGAGACTACCGGCATGGTTGTTCTTCAGGCAGAGTCTGAGGTATCTTCAATCAATATGCTTTATGGTGGTGCATCAACAGGTAAGCGCGTGATGACCTCATCATCGTCACCTGGTATCAGCCTTATGTCAGAGGGCTTGAGCTACCTTGCAGGTGCCGAGCTTCCTTGCGTTATCGTAAACTGCCAGCGTGGTGGTCCAGGTTTGGGTACTATCCAGCCTTCACAGTCTGACTACTTCCAGGCTTGTAAGGGTGGTGCTCACGGCGACTTCCACCTTATCGTATTGGCTCCTAACTCAGTACAGGAGATGCACGACTTCGTGGCTGATGCATTTGAGCTCTCATTCAAGTATCGTAACCCAGCAATGATCCTCGCTGACGGCTGTATCGGTCAGATGATGGAGAAGGTTGTTCTTGCTCCACAGCGTCCTCGCAAGACCAAGGAGGAGATCGCTGCAGAGTGCAAGAGCTGGGCTCTTATCGGTAAGACTGATGATCGTGAGCGCAACGTGATCACATCACTCGAGCTTAAGTCAGAGGTTATGGAGGTTAATAACCAGCGCCTTCAGGCTAAGTACAACGCCATCAAGGAGAACGAGGTACGCTACGAGGCTATCGAGTGCGACGATGCAGAGTATGTTATCGTAGCCTTCGGCTCATCATCACGTATCTGCTCTGCTACTGTTGAGATGGCACGTGCTGAGGGCATCAAGCTCGGTCTGTTGCGTCCTATCACCCTCTACCCATTCCCAACTAAGGCTATCGCCGATCTTGCTGAGCGTGGCGTGAAGGGCTTCCTCTCAGCTGAGCTTAACGCAGGTCAGATGGTCGAGGACGTACGCCTCGCAGTTAATGGCAAGGCTCCAGTAGAGCACTTCGGTCGTATGGGTGGTATGTTGTTCTCACCAGACGAGGTACTTAAAGCAGTTAAAGAGAAACTTATAAATCGATAAGACTATGGCAGAGGTTGAAATCAAAAAAGAGAATTTGGTATTTGGCAAGTCTAAGCTTATCTTGCCTAACGTAATGCACTACTGCCCCGGCTGTAGCCACGGTACTGTGCACAAGCTCGTTGCCGAGGTTATCGAGGAGATGGGTTTGGAGCACGACACTATCGGCGTATCGCCAGTGGGTTGCTCAGTATTCGCATACAACTATATCGACATCGACTGGGCACAGGCTGCTCACGGTCGTGCTTGCGCAGTTGCTACTGCTATCAAGCGTGTAAATCCTGAGAAGATGGTATTCACCTATCAGGGTGATGGTGATATGTCAGCTATCGGTACAGGTGAGACTATTCACGCTGCTGCACGTGGCGAGAACATCGTTGCAATCTATATCAACAACGCTATCTACGGTATGACCGGTGGTCAGATGGCACCTACTACCCTCTTGGGTATGAAGACCGCTACCACACCTTATGGTCGTGATCCAAAGCTCAACGGCTATCCTTATAAGATCGCTCAGATGTTGGCACACCTCGATGGCGTATGCTACGTTACTCGTCAGACTGTTCACACACCAGCTAACGTTCGTAAGGCAAAGAAAGCTATCCGCCACGCATTCGAGAATGCTATGGCAGGCAAGGGCTTCAGCCTTGTAGAGATCGTTGCAACTTGTAACAGCGGTTGGAAACTTTCACCAGTCGCAGCTAACGAGTGGCTCGAGCAGAATATGTTGCCATTCTACGAGCCCGGTGATTTGAAGGACACAACTAAAGAGTAAGCATTATGAAAGAGACAATAATCATTGCAGGTTTCGGAGGACAGGGTGTCCTCACTATGGGTAAGATCTTGGCTTACTCTGGAATTATGCAGGACATGGAGGTGACTTGGATGCCATCTTATGGTCCTGAGATGCGTGGTGGTACTGCCAACGTAACTGTTATCCTCTCGGATAAGCCTATCTCATCACCTATTGCTCACGAGTTCGACTGCGTAGTTGTGCTCAACCAGCAGTCTATGGATAAGTTCGAGAGCCAGGTGAAGCCAGGTGGCGTACTGATCTACGATACAAACGGTATCACTCACCACCCAACACGTACTGACATCAGCGTTTACCAGATCGACGCTACTGCAGAGTGCGCACGTCTTGGTCAGGCTAAGTTGTTCAACACCATGATCCTCGGTGCTTACCTCAAGGTTCGTCCTGTTGTTAAGATGGAGAACGTTATGGCTGGTCTTAAGAAGACCCTCCCAGAGCGTGCTTGGAAGATGCTTCCACAGAACGAGGAGGCTATCAAGCACGGTGGTGAGATTATCCGCCAGATCCGCTAATTAGCTTGAGGGGGGGGGTAAGTGTGTGATGGAGAGCATGATCTGATAAGAAAGAGATAGATCTTATGTCAAGGAGTATGGCTTGATATCGCAAACCGACAACCGCCCATAGCTACGATACGATGGGGATGACTAATTTCTTTTTAGTCATCCCCATTTTGTTGGATTGTCCTAACGGTCCTAAAAAATAAAGACCTTTGAGACCTTTGCGACCTTTAAGACAATTAAGATGGCCACGGCCGTGAGCACAAACAGCCACAATACCACCTGCCGAGATAATCCTGCAAGTGGAGGAAAAACTTATTGAAAAGTATATTATTTCGCCAATTTTTGAAATAATATTAAAAATAGTTTGGTCGTTTCAAAAAAAAGCATTAATTTAGTATCGTAAAACGAAATTTATATTTATTTAATCTTAATACTACAAAAATTATGATTATCACATTTAACGAGTTGCGCCGCATTAAGGATAAGTTGCCCAGTGGCAGCTCGCAGCGCATTGCAGATGAGTTGGGAATCGATGTTGAGACCGTACGTAACTACTTCGGCGGCAAGCACCTTGAGGCTAAGGCTTGTGCAGGTATCCATATTGAGCAGGGCCCTGATGGCGGCGTTGTAACATTGGATGACACTACGATTTTCGACGCAGCAATGCGCATTCTTAACGAGCAGAAATAACAATTCCGGAATTAGATAGCGGCATTACCCCCGCCGCATCTATCACAAGGCTCATATGGGATACATCAGTAATCCATATGAGTCTTGTCTATTTTTAGCATTCAGCGCTATCACACCAAGCAACGTACGAAGAAAATAAATAATTATAGGCAATAGCTTTTGTATTGCAAATAATATTTGTATCTTTGCACGTTATATCTATATAACGTACCTACAACGAATGGAGCTACTTACGAACATAATCACCGGCTATCTGAAGCACAACAAACGCCTTGTTGTGCCACGCTTTGGTGCATTTATCGTTAAGCAGCCCGAAGGCAAGATGATCTTCTCGGAGCTTATGCGCAACGACGATGGCGTGCTTATCTCATTACTCGTGGCCTACGGATGCAATGCTCTTGCGGCAAATGGTATGATCGACAGATTTGCATTCCAGATACGTCATAAGGTGTCGCAGGGCGAGAGATACTTCGTACCCGAGCTTGGCGAGTTCTATGCCGGCGAGAACAATACCATATGTTTCAAGCAACGACGTGAGCCTAAGATCTATGCTGGCACCATCAAGCCACCACTGGAGTACTTCGACCTTGAGAAGGTCAAGCAGCAGCGTATTCAGCGCATACGTCAGCAGCAAAGTGAGAATATCACGGGGCACAGCACCCATCGAAAGATAAAGTCATCGCAGACGATAACCCCCAACAGAAATCGTGCTGAGGAGGAAGAGGAGCTCATCCTCGGCAAACCAGACAAGTATCTGCGTGGACTAACATATAGCAATCGCAAGAACCGCAATGACGATGAGGATCACTACGGCAGTGACCGCAAGCGACACAATAGGGGTATGCGCATTGTCGTTATGGTAATAGCAGCAGTAGTGCTCAGCGTAGGCGGATGGTTTACGTGGAGATGGTTGGATAGAGGCAACAATAGCGATGTGAACATCTATGAGCCTGCGGATGGCGCAGTTGTAGAGCCTACCGACACTCTCGCACGACCCATCGAGGTGACAGACGATGCTCATAAGGCAAACCCCGCAGTAGCCCCCACACAGCTACCCGCAACACCGCTGGCGACACCAGTGACAAAGGCGGCAAGCACCTCGGCAACTGTTACGCCAGCAGCAGCCACAACAAACAACACTGCGGCAATAAATACTCCAAAAGCAAGCTAAGTAAAACGGCATATGACATCAAACGAATTACTCAGTGCCAAGCAACGATTTGGCATCATCGGCAACTCCGAAGCACTAAACAACGCCTTGGAGGTAGCTATGCGTGTAGCCCCCACCGACCTATCGGTATTGGTTACTGGCGAGAGCGGTGTGGGTAAAGAGTTTTTCCCTCAGGTCATCCACGCCTACTCTGCACGCAAGCATAAGAAATATATCGCCGTAAACTGCGGCGCTATCCCCGAGGGCACTATCGACTCGGAGCTCTTCGGCCATGAGAAGGGATCATTCACCGGCGCTATCGAGAGCCGTAAGGGATACTTCGAGGAGGCCGACGGAGGCACCATATTCCTCGACGAGGTTGGCGAGCTTCCGCTATCTACGCAGGTGCGCTTGTTGCGTGTGTTGCAGACTGGCGAGTTTATGCGCGTAGGCTCGGCAAAGGTGCAGAAGACCGACGTGCGTGTAGTAGCCGCAACAAACAACAATCTGTTGCAGGCTATCGCCGACGGAGACTTCCGCGAGGACCTATACTATCGTCTCAACACCGTGCCTATCAGCGTTCCCCCACTACGTGAGCGCAAGGGCGACATCTACCTACTCTTCCGCAAGTTTGCCAGCGACGTAGCTGTGCAATATCGTATGCCAGCGATAACCCTCGACGAGGGCGCTCGTGCTACGCTCGAGAACTACCATTGGCGAGGAAACATCCGTCAGCTCAAAAACGTGGCCGAGCAGATCTCGGCAATAGAGCAGCGCAGAGATATTACCACCGAGGTGCTTCGACGCTACCTCCCCGATGAGGGATATAGCGTTCACCCGATGAACAGCGGAGCGTCAAACCGCTACAACGACCTCGATGAGCGTGAGCTACTGTATAAGATCCTGTTCGATATGCGCAACGACATCAACGACCTCAAGCGTATGATGACCGAGGCGATGCGTGGAGGTGCAGAACGCCACGAGAGCGCACCTATCCGCCACGATGTTATGGGCCTACTGCCCAAGCCGCAGCACACCCACACCCAGCGCTACGACGAGGGCGAGGTTATCGAGGTGGTAGAGGAGCCGACACCTCAGCTCACCAAGGATGATGTGCAGCGTGAGCAGATACTCAAGGCACTACACAACAATGGCTTCAGGCGTAAAGATGCCGCCCGAGAGCTATTTATCTCGGAGCGCACGCTCTATCGACGTATGAAGGCCCTTGGCATTGATGACAACACTAAATAAGAGAGTATGAAACGAGCATACACCAACGTAGCAAAGCTACTGACGATACTCACCGTGGCACTCCTCTGTGCGGGCTGTGGCTATAAGGTGACATACAACCTCTCGGGAGGCTCAATCCCACCTGAGGCTAAGACCTTCTCGGTGGCCTACTTCCCCAATAATGCGCCTATGGTTGCGCCAACACTGAGCAACGTGCTCACCGAGGGACTGCGTGACAAGTTCTCACGCCAGACACGTCTCCAGCAGGTTGATGAGGGTGGCGACTTTGCCTTTGAGGGCGAGATTACAAACTACTCCTCGACGACAGCCTCAGTATCGAGTGGCGACTATGCGCTGCAAAACCGACTAACGATCACGGTCAAGGTAAACTTCCAGAACGCCGTTGATCAAACTCTTTCGTTCAACAACAAGACATTCTCGGCATATGCCGACTACGACTCATCACAGCTGCTCATCGACGTGCAGGATCAGCTTATCGAGGATATTGTAGAGGACTTAGTAAATGACATTTATATGGCAGCAGCCGGCAACTGGTAGTATGGCATCACTTTTCGACATAGTATACAAGGAGACCACGGCGAGCAGCAACGATATCGAACAGATCGTAGCTCGCTATCCATGGTGGAGCGCAGCACGTCTACGCCTCTACCGCACCAAGGGTGAGCGCAGCGATGCAGCAACACGCCTTATGGCAACGCTACACCCTCTCGGCGCAATAGCCCGCAAGAGTATCGACATCGAACGGCTCACCTATCTCTCGCCCGACGACCGAATAGATAAATTCCTAAGCAGAGACAACTACCGCATTGTGGCTGAAGAGGGTGATGCTGAGGATATATCGGAGGTAGAAATGGAGGAGAATGAGGAGTTGGTGAGTGAAGAATTGGCAGAAATATACCTAAATCAGGGACTTTATGACGAGGCAATCGCCACTTATCGCAAATTAAGTTTGCTAAATTCAGAAAAAAGTGTTTACTTTGCGGGACTAATCGCAAAGATTGAAAAGAAAAAGACGAATATTTAACATAGAATAATTAAATTCATAAACTATGTATACATTTTGCATTATCATGATTGCTATCGCAAGTGTCCTATTGATACTTGCAGTGTTGGTTCAGGCTCCTAAGAGCGGCATGGCTGCTAACTTTGGTGCTGCTAACCAGACTATGGGTGTTCGCCAGACCTCAGACTTTCTTGAGAAGTTCACATGGGCGATGGTTGCAGCCATCGTATTGTTTACACTCCTTTCGGTAACCGCTATGCCAGAGCGCGAGGCTGCACAGGAGGCCGAGGGCTACAACCCTATCGAGGCATCTAAGGATCAGCCTACTACCTCTATCAACCTTGAGGTTCCTGCTGAGGGTGCTGCCGTTGAGACTACTGTAACTGTTCCTGCTGAGGGCGAGGCTAAGAGCGAGACTCCTGCTGAGGATGCAGCTAAGAGCGAGCCAGCGAAGTAGGCAATCAACAACCAAACAACCTGAGGGTGTCGGACTAAATAGTCGGCACCCTTCTTGTTTATCATAGGCACAATAGTTGCTACCATATATGCACACCTATATAATATAATAATCTATGAAAAAGTATGTATGTACGGCATGTAGCTATGTCTACGATCCTGAGAAGGGCGATCCCGAGAATGGTATCGCAGCGGGGACACCGTTCGAGGCTCTGCCCGAGGATTGGGCGTGTCCTCTTTGCGGCTTAGGCAAGGAGGTATTCGAGGAGGAGTAATCCTACGTAGGGGTGTTTGCGATAAAACGAACACCTCTTTGTCTATTAAGTATCAAAAAATTAGCATCGGGGTATTGCAAAATAAAAAATTATTACTACCTTTGCGACGCTTTATGCACAAAACTTTAATTAATTAAACATTATGAACAATTACGAAACCGTTTTCATTGTCACTCCCGTGCTCTCTGATGCACAGGTGCAGGAGGTTGCTGACAAATTCCAGGGCGTAATCACCGAGAACGGCGGTCAGATTGTGAATGTGGAGAACTGGGGCCTCAAGAAGCTCGCTTATCCTATTCAGAAGAAGACTACCGGTTTCTACTTCCTCGTAGAGTTCACCGGTGAGGGCTCAATCATCAACACGCTTGAGACACAGTATCGTCGTGATGAGCGTGTAATTCGTTTCCTAACATTCAAGCAGGACAAGTTCGCTGTTGAGTACTCTCAGAAGCGTCGTGCTAAGCTTGCTAACAAATCACAGGAGGAGTAATCATGGCAGAGAATACACAGCAGGGTGCATCAGAGATCCGCTATCTCAACCCAGTATCAGTAGACGTAAAGAAGAAGAAGTACTGCCGCTTTAAGAAGCTCGGTATCAAGTACGTAGATTATAAGGACGGTGAGTTCTTGAAGAAGTTCCTTAACGAGCAGGGTAAGATTTTGCCACGCCGTCTCACTGGTACTTCTCAGAAGTTCCAGAAGAAGGTTGCTCAGGCAGTTAAGCGTGCTCGTCACCTCGCAATCCTTCCATTCGTAACCGATTGTATGAAATAATAAAGAGGAGGAAAGACTATGGAAGTAATTCTTATCAAAGACGTAGAGAACTTGGGCTACGCAAACGACATCGTAAACGTTCGCCCTGGCTATGCCAACAACTACTTGATTCCTCAGGGTTTCGCTAAGGCAGCTACCGCTTCTGCAAAGAAGGTACTTGCTGAGAACCTTCGCCAGCGTGCTCACAAGGACGCTAAGATCCTTGCTGACGCTCAGGCATTGGCTGAGACAATCGCTAACCTTCACCTCACTATCACAGCTAAGGCTGAGGAGGAGAAGATTTTCGGTGCTGTGACTGCTGCCGACATCGCTGCTGCTCTTACAGAGAAGGGCATCGAGGTTGATCGCAAGAACATCACTGTTGATTCAGTTAAGACTCTTGGCGAGTTCGAGGCTGTAGCTAAGCTTCACCGCGAGGTTAAGGCTACTATCAAGTTCTCGGTTGTTGCTGAGTAAATATCTGTCGCTCAGGCGACTTAAGATCACAAATGGAAGGTACGCACAGTATCTTCCATTTGTTTTTTTGAGGGGGGGGGCTCTAAAGGGTTGAGCGAGAGCGCTGCTCTCTGAAGGGTAGAGCGCAGCGGAGCTGCTGAAGGGTTGTGCGAGAGCTTTGCTCTCTAAAGGGGAGAGCGCCCGCCGAAGCGGGCTAAAGGGTAGAGCGCTTGCTGAAGCAAGCTAAAGAGTAGTGCGCTCGCCGTTAGCGAGCTAAAGGGAGACTTAGAAAAAAAATAACCCTTTAGCACCGTTAGGTGCGAACTACCCTCCAACCACCCTTTAGTGCCGACAGGCACAAACTACCCTTTAGTGCCGACAGGCACGAACTACCCTTTAGAGCCGTAGGCTCGCTCTACCCTTTAGCAAGCGAAAGCTTGCGAACAACCCTTCAACCACCCTTTAGTGCCGACAGGCACGAACTACTCCCCACCCCGCCTATTCGTTATAACATTTTGTGGTATTACGATCAAACGTTATAACTTTGTTATAATGATCGTAAAATTATTTGGAAAATCAAGAATAATTTCCTATCTTTGCAATGAAAATAGGAGGCTTGATATTTTACGAATAAGCATCTAACTATCAAACCATTACGTGTGAATGACTTAAACTTGGGAGAGACGCAGTGTCTTGGCCCTCGTTGTGCTTGTATGCGAATTGGTGCTGACAACACAAACAAAACATATACAAACAAACAATTTTATTAACTAATTAAACAACACACAAATGAAAAAGCTTTTATCTATTTTGGCTTTGGCGCTATGTTTTGTAGCCTGCCAGAATGATGCTGTGGAGAGTGTGAGCAACAGCGATCTTGTAGACGTTGTTCTCACTGTTGATGCTCCCGAGATGGGTATCACCCGTGGTCTTGATGGCGATCAGCAGGTGGGCCGCAGCAGTGCTCTTGGTGCAATCGACTTCTTCAACGATGCCGATTGGGCAAAGTATGACGTTCGTTACATCCTCGAGGTGTACGCTGAGAACGAGGACGGTACAGGCGAGCCTATCTACCGTGAGCGTTTGGTGAACTGCTTGGACAAGTATGCTCCAACCACTTTCGCATTGCGTCTTGTGCCTGAGCGTACCTACAAGTTCGTAATATTTGCAGACTTCGTAGCCGACGGTAACCACACAAAGGTTGAGGCTGCTGACAAGCTCGCAATCGCCGACTGGTACTACGACACTACAGATCTTCGCAACATCACTATCAATTGCGATGCTAATGGCTTTGACGCTATGAACGAGGCTCGTGATGCTTACTTCATCACCAAGAATGTTAAGGTTAGTACAACTGGTCTTAATGAGCCTCTTACATTGACTCGTCCATTCGCTAAGTTGCGTGTTATCGCTACTGACCTTGACTACATCGCTGGCTACGCTAAGCCTGGTTATGTAGAGGTTAAGTACCACACTGAGAAGGTCTACAAGTCGTTCAACGCCGTTAATGGCAAGCTTAACGCTGAGGAGCTTACAGAAGATGAGCGCACTTTCAAATTCAACGTACAGAAGGATGCCCCTTACACTGATGGTTACGACAAGGCGACTACAAACCAGACTCTCTTCGCTGACTACCTCTTGGCAGTTGAGGGCGAGCAGACTACTGTAAACTTCACAATGGATGTTTACGAGGATGATTCTAAGACACGTAAGATCCACTCACACGATTTCAACACTCAGATTCCTATCCAGCGTAACCACCTCACCACTATCATTGGTGACTTGCTTACTACTCAGGCTAACATCGATATCAAGATCGACGATAACTTTGAGGATGAGTTCGTATATGGCTGGGGCGATGACAACGCTACTACGATCAATGTATGGAATGCTGGTGAGTTGAACGCTGATGGCGACTACACATTCGTTGTTAATGGCGAGAATGACTTCAAGGTGACTGTAAACGGTGCTGCTGTTAAGAATCAGAAGCTTACTGCTGGTGACTATGTATTGGCAGAGGATGCTGAGGAGGGTGCTGAGCTTACATTCACTGTTGAGGAGCTTCAGGCTAACGAGACTACACGTGCTTTGACTGCTGTTGAGGTTATCGGCGGCACAATGAAGGTTGAGTCAATCGAGAATAACTACAAGATCACTCTTGACCTCGTTCTTGAGTTCTCTGAGAATAAGGACGTTCGCCACGCTATCTACGTTTACGAGGGTCCTATCTCATTCGGTAAGGTTCTCGATACTCCTAAGGTAGAGGCAGCCGTTGAGGGTAACGTAATTACTCTTACATGGAATGCTGTTGCAGATGCTACATCATATACTATCATTGGTGGTACTGAGATGCCAGTAGTTACAGAGGAGACTTCATACACTTTCACTGGCGAGTACGAGACTGAGTACACATTCACTGTTGTTGCTGTTAACGACAATCTCGCTTCACAGCCATTCAATGTAACTGTTAAGACTGATGCTGCTCCTGTTGTTACAGAGGCCTACAAGCTCTACTTCGACAATGTTGCTGATTGGGCAAAGGTTTATGCTCATATCTGGGCTAACGAGGGTGAGGATCTTGGTCTTGAGTCAGTTGATTGGCCAGGTCGCGAGCTCACTGAGACTGAGGTTTTGGATGGCGATACTTACTACGTATTCCAGCTTCCAGCAACAGCTACTGGTAAGACTCTTAACGTTGTATTCAACGATGGTAATGGCACACAGACTAAGGATCTCGCAGGTGTAGTTGAGGGTAACCTCTTCTTCGACAACTACGTTGAGCCAGTTACTCCATCAGAGGTTGTTCTCTACTTGCAGCCTAACGCTAATTGGAATCAAGCCAATGCTCGTTTCGCTGCTTACTTCTTCGGCAATGGCGAGACTTGGGTTGATATGACTCTTGTTGAGGGCGAGACTAACATCTACGCTGTTACTGTTCCTAATGGCTTTGAGAGCGTAATCTTCTGCCGTATGAATCCTGGTGCTGCTGCCAACAATTGGGATAACAAGTGGAATCAGACTGCTGACCTTGAGGTTCCTACCGATGGCACTAACCTCTACACCGTAACTGAGAATACTTGGGATAAGGGTGGTGGCGTATGGAGCGTTTATGCACCTACTGTTGTTGAGCCAGAGGAGCCTACAGCTCTTGCAACTCCTGTTGTAACTGCTGTTGCTAAGGAGAACACCGTAACTCTTACTTGGGAGGCCGTAGAGAATGCTGCTGCATACTCTATCACTGTTGGCACTGAGATGCCTGTAGTTACTGAGGAGACTTCATACGTATTCACCGGTGAGTACGAGACAGAGTACACATTCAATGTTGTAGCTATTCCTGCTGACGAGGAGAAGTTCGCTGCTTCAGAGGCTGGTGTAGCAACTGCTACTACCGAGGCTGCTCCTGCTGTTGAGCCTACTTACACTACTGTTGCTGAGTTCTTGGCAGCTGATGTTGATAACACCACATTCTACACCTTGAAGGGTACAATCACCCGTGTTGCTAACACTAATTATGGTAACTTCGACCTTACTGACGAGACTGGTACTATCTATGTTTATGGTCTTTACAGCGAGGATGGTGCTACTAACAAGTACTGGGCTGCTTCAGGTGCTCAGCTTGGCGATGATATCGTAATCAGCGCTGTACGTGCAGACTATAATGGTTCAGCACAGGCTGGTTCGGCTCGCTTCTTGGGTCTTACTTCTCCTGGTACACTTGCTTTCTGGTCATTTGAAGCAACTGCAACATCGTTCACAGCTGCTGGTGGCGACAAGGAGATTGACTTGGCTATCTACAATGCTACTGCTGAGGTTGTTACAACATCTGACAACGCTCAGTTCTCTGCAGCTTATGCTGATGGCGTTTTGACCATCACAGCTCTTGAGAACACTGCTGATGAGGCTATCGAGGGCACTATCACTGTTACTTGCGGTTCTTTGAACCAGACAATCGCAGTATCGCAGGCTGCTGCTTCATCAGGTGATCAGACTGCTGTCGAGGCAGAGCTTGTATTCTCAGAAGAAAACCGCACAGCATTCTCTACATCACAGCAGGTGTTCGAGGCTAACAATATTAAGGTAACCAATGATAAGGGTTCTTCTACAAGCAATGTAGCTGACTATGTAGCTCCTGCACGTTTCTACAAGAACTCTAAGGTTACTGTTACCGCTCCTGGTAACATCACAACCATTGTCTTCGATTGCAACAGCGCAAGCTACGCAACAGCATTGCAAAACTCTGGCTTGACAGGTACTGTTAGCGTTTCATCTAAGAAGGTAACCGTTATACTTGATGGCTCATCAAATGAGTATGTAATTAGCTCTTTGACTGGCGGTCAGGTACGTATGGATGGCGTAACTGTAACTTATTTGCAGTAATATATTATCTTCACTTTTCAAAGGCACTCGGCTTCGGCCGGGTGTCTTTTTTTTATTGTGTTGTTGGTTAAGGGTTGTGCGCCCGCTGAAGCGGGCTAAAGAGTTGGGCGAGAGCGCTGCTCTCTAAAGGGTTGTGCGCAGCGGAGCTGCTGAAGGGTTGTGCGCCCGCTGAAGCGGGCTAAAGGGTAGAGCGCTTGCTGAAGCAAGCTAAAGAGTAGTGCGCTCGCCAGCGGCGAGCTAAAGGGAGAATCAAAAAAAGCACTTTAGCACCATTAGGTGCGAACTACTCTTCAACTACCCTTTAGTGCCGACAGGCACGAACTACCCTTTCTACCACCCTTTAGCAAGCGAAAGCTTGCGAACAACCCCTCTTATTTTCTCAATTTACCCTCCCCACTTGCAACATATAGATTATTTCACTACTTTTGTAAAAACAACAATCTCTATGGATCAGCGTCTAATCCCCAGAAACACAAACTACAAAGACCTACTCTGCTACAAGAAATCTATGGTCGTATATGACCTAACATATCTATTTTGTAGCAGGTATATCGACCCTAAAGATCGCACGCACGACCAGATGGTTCAGGCAGCACGCTCAGGAAAGCAAAATATCGTCGAGGGGTGCATAGACATGGCTACATCAACCGCCTCGGGACTAATGCTACTAAACGTAGCAAGAGGAAGTCTTAGAGAGCTTCTCGAAGATTACAACGACTATATCAGGGTAAAGGGAGGAGAGGTATGGAGCGTATCATCCGAGGAGTTCAAAGCGATGCAGCGCATGGGAAGACAACACTCCGACTCGCAACACTTCATCGGCATAGCACAATCTCGTAGCGACATCACTGTGGCAAATATGGTAATAGTGCTAATAAAGCAGTGTGACTACCTATTATACAACCTTATTGAGGCGCTAACAAAAAAGTTCACGTCGGAGGGTGGTTTTAAGGAGCGAATGTATCACGCAAGGGTTGAAAAGAGGGGTAAAGAGTAGAGCGCAGCGGAGCTGCTGAAGAGTTGAGCGCAAGCGGAGCGAGCTGAAGGGTTGGGCGCCCGCTGAAGCGGGCTAAAGGGTAGAGCGCTTGCTGAAGCAAGCTAAAGAGTAGTGCGCTCGCCGCTGGCGAGCTAAAGGGAGAGTTAGAAAAAATAACCCTTTAGCACCGTTAGGTGCGAACAACCCTTTTAACTACCCTTTAGCAAGCTGAAAGCTTGCGAACTACCCTTTCAACTACCCTTTAGTGCCGACAGGCACGAACAACCCTTTAGAGCCGTAGGCTCGCTATACCCTTAAAACAATTTATCCATAATAATTCCACAACATTGTTCGTTTATTCAAAAATTATATGTAACTTTGTGCGCTTATGCGCATAAGCGCAACAACAATAAACGAAATGAAGCGTCTTTTAACATACTTTGTGGTTATTGTGGCTGTGGCAACATTGGCGGCGGCATGCGACGGCGTGCAGCAGGCCCTAAAGACCAACGACCCACAATATGCCTACGAGCAGGCTCTTAAGTTCTACGGCGAGGGTAAGTGGAAGCAGGCATCTGACCTATTCACTGCGTGTCGCCATATATACCAGGGATCGCCACGCGAAGACTCGCTATCGTTCTACAACGCTCGATGCAAGTTCAAAGAGCGTAGCTGGGATGAGGCCGCAACAATGCTCGACGACTTCCGACGCAAGTTTGGCCGTAGCGGATTTATCGAGGATGCCGAGGGTATGTTTGCCCTATGTCACTTCTATATGTCGCCAGAGCCTCAGCGTGACCAGACGGTGACAACACAGGCCATAATAGCCATCACAGAGTTTATATCGAGATACCCAAACTCCGACAAGGTAGATGAGTTCGAGGAGATGCTCGACACGCTCACAAAAAGACTGATGGAGAAGAGCTACCAGAATGCCTACACATACTTCAAGATTGGCCGCTACAAGTCGGCAATAGTGGCATTCAAAAACGCACTGAAGAAGTATCCCGACACCCCACGCAAGGAGGATATAATGTACTACACGGCAGTGGCAGCGTATCGCCTCGCAGCAAACTCGGTAGAGTCGAAACAGACAGACAGATACCTCGCAGCACTCGACAGCTACTACTCGTTCATCGCCGAATATCCCGAGTCGAAGCGCTGCAAGGAGCTCGGAAACATCGCCGACAACTGTCGTGACTTCCTCGACAAAAACCGTGAGACAACAAAGTAGAAGAGTAATAAATAATATATATAAGCTATGGAGATTAAGAAGAACATTCCCAGCAACACAATCACACGTAAGCTCGTGGATCTTGATGAGCCTACTGGCAACATCTACGAGAGCATCAACATCATCGCTCGTCGTGCAAACCAGATTGCTACTGAGCTCAAGGCTGAGATCAACCGAAAGCTTGCTGACTTCTCAACACCTAACGACAACTCTGTAGAGGAGACTTTCGAAAACCGTGAGCAGATTGAGATCTCACGCTACTACGAGCGTCTACCTAAGCCAGCAATCATCGCTACCGAGGAGTTCCTCGATGGTGAGGTAGGCTTCCGCCACGGCAACGAGAAATAGTCACACGCTATCCCGAGGATAGCAAAACCAGAGTAGTATGCTCAACGGAAAACATATTATACTCGGCATAACAGGCAGCATAGCAGCTTACAAGGCAGCTATGCTGTGCCGTCTTTTAGTCAAGGAGGGTGCAGAGGTGCGTGTAATAATGACTCCTCTGGCAAAGCAGTTTATCACGCCACTGACGATGGCAACACTCTCGAAGCACCCTATACTTGTAGAGTTCTTCAACCCTGAGAACGGCGAGTGGAACTCTCACGTATCGCTCGGCGAGTGGGCCGATATGCTGCTCATAGCTCCCGCAACGGCAAACACCATTGCCAAGATGACAACGGGCATTGCAGATAATCTACTGCTGACAACATACCTCTCGGCACGCTCGAAGGTGGCAGTAGCTCCTGCAATGGACCTCGATATGTATGCCCACATAACCACACAGCAGAACCTACGCACACTCTCGGAGCGTGGCGTGGCAATCATCGAGCCAGAAGCTGGTGAGCTGGCAAGTGGTCTTGTAGGCAAGGGGCGTATGGCCGAGCCCGAGGAGATTGTCGAGCAGGTAAAGGCGATATTTGCTGCCGAGAGCAAGACAACGCTATGCGGCAAGCGCTACATAGTAACAGCAGGAGCCACAATAGAGCCTATCGACCCTGTGCGATACATCACAAACCACTCTACGGGAAAGATGGGCTATGCAATAGCCGAGGAGCTGGCACGTCGTGGCGCTGAGGTGAAGCTCATCACAGGTCGCACAGCGCTGCCTACACCATATGGCGTAGAGCGTATCGACACACTCTCGGCAGAAGATATGTACAACGCTACGGTAAAAGAGTGGGATGAGGCCGATGGCGCAGTGATGTGTGCCGCAGTGGCCGACTACACACCAGTGTGCGTGGCCGACCACAAGCTCAAGAAGTCGGACGATGATATGCGCATAGAGCTGCGTCGCACAAAGGATATTGCCAAGGAGCTGGGCGCAAACAAGGGTGATCGTACACTTGTAGGCTTCGCCCTCGAGACCGACAACGAGGAGGCCAATGCCGAGGGTAAGCTCGAGCGCAAAAACCTCGACTTCGTGGTGCTCAACTCACTACGTGACAAGGGTGCAGGCTTTGGTGGCGACACTAACAAGATAACCATAATCAGCCGCACAGCACGTGAGGAGTACCCACTAATGTCGAAACACGAGGTGGCAAGCATCATCGTGGATAACATCGAGAAGATAACACGCTAACGCACTATGCTAAAGAGCCTTACCATCGAAAACTATGCACTCATCGAGTCGCTACACGTGGAGTGGAACGAGCATCTGAACATCATAACTGGTGAGACAGGCGCAGGCAAGTCTATTCTACTTGGCGCACTCGGTATGCTGCTCGGCGCTAAGAACGAGGGTCAGGCGACTAAGGATATTACGAAAAACTGCGTTATCGAGGCGACCTTCGCAATAGAGGGATACGGTCTGGAGCAGATTTTCGAAGATAATGACCTCGACTACGAGAGCGAGATAACCATTCGACGCATAATAACCCCAGCGGGAAAGAGTCGTTCGTTTGTGGGAGATATGCCTGTGCAGCTAAGCACACTCAAGGAGCTTGGCTCACACCTCATTGATATTCACTCGCAGCACCAAAACCTTATCCTATCATCGGAGGATTTCCGCACCACGACACTCGACACCTTGGCCGCCAATGGAGAGCTTAAGGAGCGCTACACCACCCTACTTACCGAGCTCAACACCCTGCGTGCTGAGTACCGTAAGATGGAGGAGGCTCTAAGCGTAGCACGCCGTGATGAGGAGTGGCTACGACACATTGTCGAGGAGCTACGTGCCGCAAACCTTAAGGAGGGCGAGCAGGCCGAGACCGAGCAGAAGTTGGCAACACTCGAGAGTGCCGACCGTATCGGCGAGGCTCTAACGATGCTTCGCAATACGCTTGATGATGAGGAGCTTGGCGCACTTGTGACCCTCACACGCTCCGAGCGTGAGTTTGAGTCTATTGGCGAGCGCTACCCCGAGGGAGTGTCACTTGCAGAGCGCCTAAAGAGCGTTGTTGCCGAACTCAAGGATATATCATCAACAGCTGCCGACGAGGCTGAGCGCATAGATGCCGACCCTGAACGCCTGCAGAAACTCAGCGACAGGCTCAACACTATTTACTCGCTCGAGATGAAACATCGTGCCGAGTCGTACGACGACCTTCTGGCCAAAGCTCAGGAGTTTGAGGCACGCCTCGCAACAATAGATAATAGCGACACCGAGCTACGCCAGATGCGTGAGCGCATCGAGAGTGCCGAGTCGGAGTGCCAAAAGGTCGCTGCCGAGCTTACGTCATCACGCAAGAGAGTATGCGGCGGATTCGAGCAACATATCGTATCTACGCTCCAGCAACTCGGTATCGAGGATGCACAGTTTATGGTCGATATTACACCAACCGAAGGTTTCACGCCCTCGGGATGTGACAACGTAGCATACCTATTCTCGGCAAACCGCACAACACGCCCAGCGCCCATCGAGCGCATAGCATCGGGTGGCGAGCTTTCACGTATGATGTTAGCACTCAAATCATTGCTTGTTGAGAAGATCAAGCTACCCACAGTGGTGTTTGACGAGATCGACACCGGCGTGTCAGGACGTATTGCCGACGCCATGGGTGATATTATCTCGAATATGGCCCAAGGTATGCAGGTTATCGACATTACACACCTTCCACAGGTCGCCTCGAAGCGTGGAGCACACTTTGTTGTGTATAAGAGCGAGGGGCGCACCAACATTCAACGACTGAGTGAGCGTGAACGCACCGACGAGATTGCCAAGATGTTGTCGGGTAGCGAGATCACCGAGGCCGCCCGCAAGCAAGCCCGCATACTACTCGGGTAGAAAACAGAGAGGGCAGAGAGTGGACAGAGAATTTAGGGAAATTAGGGAGGATAGGGAGTCTTAGGATATTAAGGAGCAGACGCTAAACTCACTCCAATGCCAAGACTGAATTTGTTGTCAGAAGGGGTGAGATATGGCCTCGATAAAGAGAAAGGACGGATGGGACATACTATGCGTATTTCCCATTCGTCCTTTAGATTGAGAGGTCATAAATTGCCCCTTATCACAACAAATTACAGTAGTTTTTTCTTTGAGGGAATAACAAGAAACTCCTTAAGATAAAATGGTTCGAAGTAGGCAATATCCTCAAAGCAACCAGCATTGAAGGCCTCCTCGGCAAGACGCACAAGACCACGTGCCGATGGTGCAACACTAACCTGAATAGCATCGCCAAGAGTCTCGGCACACTTGGCAGATCCATTACCAAAAATCACAAACTTACCCTCCGAACGCCACTGGGCAAAGCTATCCTCGGTGACAACCTCGGCAACAACATCTGAGAGCGCCTCACCCGAAGTGTTAAAAATCTGTGTGTAGACCTCCATACGTCGTGCATCGACCATAGGACAGAGACGGGCACTACCCCACTCATCGTCCTCTACATCGAGAATACCTGCGTCGAAATCCTCACGAGCAACCTCAGTAAGAGCATCGAGCGATCCTACGGCAATAAGCGGAATGTCAAGGGCATAGCACATACCCTTAGCAAACGATACGCCTATGCGCAAACCGGTGTACGAGCCAGGGCCTTTACCCACAGCAATAGCATCAAGGTCGGCGGGTTGAACACCCGTCTCACGGAGTAGTTCATCGACAAACATCGCCACCTTCTTAGCGTGGTCACGCCCCTCGTCGCTCTCACGAAGCGCCAAAAGCTCACCATCGTTGGCAAGAGCCACGGAGCATACATCTGTACCTGTCTCGATAGATAATATAAGTGCCATAATAGATTGGTTATCAACGGTTATTCTTCATCGCCTTATCCATCTCACGCTTTGCATCGTTCTCCTTGATGTACTCACGTTTGTCGTAAGCCTTACGGCCACGGGCAAGGCCTATTGCCACCTTAGCCAAGCCACGGTCGTTGATGAACAGGCGCAGGCCCACAACAGTGAGTCCACGATCCTGCAACGAGCGCTGAAGTTTTACAAGCTCCTTACGGTTAAGCAGCAGCTTACGATCACGCTTAGGCACGTGGTTGTTGCACGTACCCCACGTGTACTCGGCAATGTTTACGTTACGTATCCACAGCTCGCCACGCTCGAAGTAGCAGTACGAGTCCACGAGCGAGGCTTTGCCCAGACGCAAAGACTTAATCTCAGTGCCATAGAGCACGATACCCGCAATATACTCCTCCAAGATCTCGTAGTCGAAGGTAGCACGCTTGTTACGTATATTTATATTTTTATAGTCTGCCATAGCTATATTTATTGGTTACACCCAGGTCTCGGCACGTGATTTGCCACTCTCGAGGTGGGTGTTCGGCAAAGGTAACTAATTCTTTTATCTTTGATATGTTTTACACATCTTTAGTTTATTTTCTGTTTGCACACCATCTGCGTAGTGATACGTAGATAGCCGGACACCCTCTTTTTGCTAAATCAGGCGGTTTGTCACATTAGCAATGGCCGTGCGCACGGCGTTATACTTGCTCAGCGCAGCCATAATGTTCGACATCTCCTCCTCGCTAAGATCGGGCGACTTAAGACGTTTACGCAGCTCGGCAACCTTCTCATCCACAATGCGCCACTTATATAGCGCCACCACCGAGGGCACACCATCAGCAAGCTGCTCCTGAACACTCTCGGTGTGCACATCTTTCTGCTCCCATATACGGCTGATAACATAGTTATCGTCCGAGGTAAGCAGATCGACAGCAAGTTGCGACACAGCAGGGTCAAAGTGGTTTACAAACTGGTGCACATCGACCTCGACACCCTCGCCAAGGCGGTCATACTCCGAGTGATAGAGGTTGTATATGGTGCTATACACAGGGTATACCAAGCGTATGTCGTCGGTATCGAGCTCCGAGAAGATATGCTCAGCCACGTTGTAGTCGTAATACTCCTTAGTCTCTTCGTCGAGAAGCGTGAAGCTCAGGTGACCATACTTCAAGAGATACTTCACTATCTCACGCTCGAGAGTCTCCATCGTTGTACCCATCGAAGCACCACTGGCTGGCTTATCACCACGTGGCGTGGGTGTGCCTGGTATAGTTTCAACCTGTTGTTGCTGATACTGCTGCGCCTGCTGGCGACGTATAAACTCTTGAGCCTCACGATTGTTACGTCCAGTACGAGTACGCACCACCTCATTGTTAAGCATATCGGCCGACACCTGCATAATCTCGGCGCAATACTTAACATACTCCTGACGACGGATATTATCTGGGATAAGCGCAATGCTCTCAACCATAGCACGTATGGCCTCTGAGCGTTGCGTTGGGTCCTTCACATCGTCGAGTAGCAGTCGTGCCTTGAAGGCAAGGAAGTCCTGCGACTCCTCGGCGATATAGCGACGTAACTCCTCTGAAGTATGCTCTCGAGCAAAGGTATCGGGGTCGTGCTCCTCGGGAAGAAGCACGATGCGCACATTCATATCCTCCTTGAGGATGAGATCCACACCACGCAACGCCGCCTTAACACCCGCCTTATCGCCATCGTACATCAACGTGATATTGCGTGTGAAGCGACCTACGAGGCGTATCTGCTCCTCGGTGAGTGACGTACCCGACGAGGCTACAACATTCTCGACACCCGACTGGTGCATCGAGATAACGTCGGCATAGCCCTCAACCATAATCACAAGGTCCTCCTGCTGAATAGCCTTCTTAGCAAAGAAGAGGCCATAGAGCTCACGACTCTTAGAGTATATCTCGCTCTCGGGAGAGTTTTGATATTTGGCAACCTTCTTATCGGTGCGCAGCGTACGACCACCAAAGGCCACCACACGTCCCGACACGTTATGCACTGGGAATATCACACGATCGTAGAACCTATCACGCAGCGTACCATCCGACTCACGCTTAATGCTCAGGCCTGTCGAGAGCAGAAACTCCTCCTTGTAGCCTGCCGAGCGAGCATCGTCCGAGAAGCGATGACCACTCGAGGGGCAGAAGCCGAGACCAAACTTGCGTATTGTAGCCTCGCTGAAGCCTCTATGCGATGAGAAATAGGTGAGTGCCACGCTGCGACCCTCATCCTCGGAGTACATATATCGCTGAAAGTAGTCGGCAGCCCATTGGTTGAGTGCGAACATACTCTCACGATTGTTGTTACGAGCGATATCCTCCTCGGTCATAGCCTCCTCACGCACCTCAATACCATAGCGCTTGGCGAGTATCTTCAGTGCCTCGGGGTATGATACACTCTCGCTCTCCATGATAAAGTTTACGGCATTTCCCGCCTTTCCACAGCCGAAACACTTGTATATACCACGTGCAGGCGAGACCACAAACGATGGGGTCTTCTCCTGGTGGAATGGACAGCACGCCTGGTAGTTTGCGCCACGACGCTTGAGCGTGACGTAGTCGCCAACAACATCGACAATGTTTACTGCCGCAAATATTCGGTCAATGGTCTCTCTATCAATCATATTGTACAAAGGTACAAAAAAGGGTTAGGATAACATCACGCAATAGGTTCTTTATTGTAATAAGGCTATTACGGAAGATCCATTATAGGGTGGCAAAGATACGAAAAAGAATTGAGATTTCGTTACTCTTCAGGATTTTTAGTGCAAAAGTCCCTAAGTGTTGTTTTATAAAAATAATTTTTATAACTTTGCTAGTCGCAAAAAGATAATTTGACAACTATACTATAACTAAAATGAACAAAGACACACAGATTTTTGATTTGATCGCCGAGGAGCGTTCACGTCAGACTAAGGGCATTGAGCTCATCGCATCGGAGAACTTCGTTAGCGACCAGGTAATGGCAGCTATGGGCTCGGTATGTACCAACAAGTATGCTGAGGGTTACCCTGCAGCACGCTACTACGGTGGTTGCGAGGTTGTTGATAAGATCGAGAACCTTGCTATCGAGCGTATCTGCAAGCTCTATGGCGCAGAGTATGCCAACGTGCAGCCTCACTCTGGTGCACAGGCTAATATGGCAGTATTCTTCGCTTGCCTAAAGCCAGGTGACACCTTTATGGGACTTGACCTGTCACACGGTGGCCACCTCTCACACGGTTCGCCAGTGAATATGTCGGGTATGTATTTCAACGCCGTAGGCTACAAACTCTCGGAGCAGACAGGCAATATTGACTACGATGAGATGGAGCGTCTTGCTTTGGAGCACAAGCCAAAGCTTATCGTGGGTGGTGCTTCGGCATTCTCACGTGAGTGGGACTACAAGCGTATGCGTGAGATCGCCGATAAGGTGGGCGCTTTGTTGCTCGTAGATATGGCTCACACAGCAGGTCTTATCGCCGCAGGTTTATTGAACAACCCAGTGGAGTATGCTCACATCGTGACATCGACAACACACAAGACCTTGCGTGGTCCTCGTGGTGGTATCATCCTTATGGGCAAGGACTTCGACAATCCTTGGGGCTACACAACTCCTAAGGGCGTAGTGAAGAAGATGTCGCAGATACTCAACTCTGCAGTGTTCCCAGGCATCCAGGGTGGTCCACTCGAGCACGTTATTGCTGCTAAGGCTGTGGCCTTCGGCGAGGCACTCACACCAGAGTATAAGGAGTATCAGAAGCAGGTGGTTAAGAACTCACAGGCATTGGCCGAGGCACTCACCAAGCGTGGCTACAAGATTGTGTCGGGCGGTACTGATAACCACCTTATGCTCGTAGACCTCCGCACTAAGTTCCCAGAGCTTACTGGTAAGCTCGCAGAGAAGTGCTTGGTGGCTGCCGACATCACCACAAATAAGAATATGGTACCATTCGACTCACGTACTCCATTTACCACCTCGGGCTTACGCTTTGGTACTCCAGCAATCACCACACGTGGTGTCAAGGAGGATAAGATGGATTACATCGCTGAGCTCATCGACAGAGTACTCTCTGACCCTGAGAATGAGGAGAATATCGCAGCAGTACGCAAGGATGTAAATGCCATGATGAACGAGTATCCATTGTTCGCTTGGTAGCCTATATCTATTACAACATTGGGCTGTCTAAGTAGCTTTTAGGCAGCCCTTTAATTTTACACCGATGGATGTAATCCTACCATTTTTGCGTGACATACACCTCAACGACACTCTCGAGTGGTATTTGGCTCACACCAAGGAGTATTCAAAGGCCTTTAATCGCAACGCTAAGTATATCGAGCTACTTATCGAGCAGATAGGTAAGTTCGACCCCTCGATCAAGGAGCTTCAGATCGACGATTGCAGCTTTAGCCTTATTAACGATCGTAAGCTAAAGATCAGCGAGCGTAGGTACAACGACTTCTTCAGTGGCAGCTTCACACGTGAGGGTAAGTATAGCGGTTATGCCAGCTACTACTACCAAATATCGCCCGAGCCATCATCAAGCGGCGGGTCGTTTCTTGCTGTGGGCATCTACAACCCCAACAAGGAGCTTATGGATTACTTACGTCGAGAGTTTACGACACGTGGCGAACACATAGTAAGCCTAATACGCAAAAGCAAGTTTGAGCTCTACACTCGAAACGTGATGAAGCGACTACCCTCGGAGTTTGTCGATAGCGATTATAGGTTTCACACATATATGCGTCAGCGTGATCTAATCCTGATAAAACGCCTCGACACAAGCTGGTTTAGGCAGGATAACTGGATAGCGGCCACTGCGGCTGAGTTTCAGCGATGTATGCCATTTGTGGAGTTTATAAATAGCATTGTCGATAGGTATCGCAACGAAGTTCCACTACCCGTAGGCCACGCTCTGCGCCCTATAAAGCGTTCGACACGTGACGAACGCTAAGTGAAGATACTCTACAATGCAACGGAAAAAATCTAAGAAAAGCAATGGGGATGACTAAACCCAAATTAGTCATCCCCATTTTGTTATGGTTGTTTGTTACTCCTCATCCTCCGAAGCCACATCTGCGGCGGCAAGGCTGCGTGCCGACTGCTGTTTCTTGGTAGGAAGGCCCAATTTCTTAAGACGCTCACCCAGACGCACAATATTATTATTACCCGTGTGCAAACGCTTGTAGGCCTCATCATAGCGACTCTTTGCCGTATCAAGTGCCGAGCCGACACCCTCAAGTTGTTCGCTAAACACAACGAGTTGCTCGTAGAGTTTTGTCGCCTTCTCGATAATCTCAGCCTGATTCTTATTCTGAGCGTCACGACGCCACATATCGGCAACCATCTTAAGCAGAGCAAAGAGGTTTGTTGGTGACGAGATTATAACCTTACGTGCATAGGCATCAGCCCAAATATCGCTATCGGCCTTCAAAGCCTCAAGGAATGCGGGCTCCGTGGGGATGAACATCACCACAAAATCGGGTGAGGCAACGAGGCGTTCATATCCCTTCGAGGCGAGTTCCTGCACGTGCTTGCGCACAGATTGCACGTGCTCGGCCATAGCCTGACGGCGCTCGGCCTCACTCTCAGCCTCAGTAAAGCGCACATAGGCCGTAAGCGACACCTTAGAGTCGATGATTATGCGACGCTCCTCGGGCAGCGACAACACCACATCGGGACGGAGGTTAGCACCACTCTCGTCCTTGAGGTTCTGCTGCACGTGGTAGTGCACACCACGCACCAGACCGGTGCTCTCAAGGATAGTTTCGAGATAGGCTTCGCCCCAGTCGCCCTGCACCTTAGAGTTACCCTTAAGCGCATCTGTAAGATTTGCCGCCGACGAGGTCATCTGCTGATTGAGCTTAATGAGGTTATCGAGCTCGTTCTTAAGCGCTCCACGCTGCTCGTTCTCGTGAGCATAGATGCGCTCCACACGCTCTCTGAACTCTGTAATATTATCCTTAAACGGCTTTAACAGCAGGTCTATCGAGTCACGATTTGTCTGACGCAGGTTGTTTTGGTGCTCGGTGAGGATCTCCTGAGCGAGATTTCGAAACTCGCTCTTAAGTTGCTTGTCGCTCTGCTCACGGTCACGACGCATATCCTCGATGCTCTGACTGAGGGCATCACGCTCACTCGTTGTGCGCACGTGGCGAATACGCTCCTCGGTGAGCTCCCGCTCCGAGTCAGAGAGTCGAGTGCGTAGTGCGGCAAGTTCGCCATCACGCTCTTCAAGTTCACGTCGATGCATTAAGCCATTGTTACGCTGCCCGATAGCAAGTACCACAAGTATAGCAACGAGCAACACAATCAGCACAAGGAGTATAATCGAAATGGTAGTCATAGTCGAAATATGGGTTGTTATATGCACAAAGATACAAAACTATTCGAAGAATAGTGCGCAAAATCAAAACATTTTGCTTAAATTTGTGCTTTGATATGAACTGACCTAACGGCAATAAGCAAATAACCTTAAAAACACTATACTTAAAATGAGACGAATCATTGCTCCGTCGGTGCTCTCTGCCGACTTCGGTAACCTTAATCACGATATGGAGATGCTTCAGCGTTCAGAGGCTGAGTGGGTACACGTAGATGTTATGGATGGCGTATTTGTCCCCAACATCTCATTCGGTTTTCCACTTATGAAGCCACTACGCAAGGGCACTACCAAGGTTCTCGACGTGCATCTTATGATTACCGCTCCCGAGAAGTACGTAACTCGCTTCGTGGAGGCTGGGGCGGACTATGTTACGTTCCACTACGAGGCAACAGAGAGTATCCAGGAGTGCATCGACCTTATCCGCAAGGCGGGTGCTAAGGTGGGTATCTCGATTAAGCCTGGTACCGAGCCCGAGGTTTTGGATAGGTGGCTCGACCAGCTCGACCTTATCCTTGTGATGAGCGTAGAGCCTGGCTTCGGTGGCCAGAAGTTTATGCCATCGTCGATTGCCAAGTGCGAGTATCTCAACACCAAGAAGCAGGAGCTTGGCCTCTCTGAGCTCATCATCGAGGTGGATGGAGGCATCTCGGCAGCCAACTCACGTCTACTCTTCGATGCTGGCGCTGAGGCGTTGGTTGCTGGCAGTTCGGTATTTGGCGCTGAGAACCCCGAGCAGGCCATCATTGATATGATTAACTCGTAACAAGATATGATTTCGCTCGATAACCTCACTATAAGCTACGGCGGCTGGACACTATTTGACGGCATCTCGTTTATGATCAACCCCAAGGATCGTATAGGCCTTGTGGGGCGCAATGGTGCAGGCAAGACCACCCTACTACGTGTAATCACAGGCGAGCAGCAGCCCACCGAGGGTGCTGTGACCATAAATGGCGAGTGCACGATAGGCTACCTTCCACAGCAGATGCGTGTGGCCGACACCACATCGCTTGTTGCCGAGACCGCCAAGGCCTTTGACGAGGTACTATGCATCGAAGCCGACATCGAGCGACTTACCGTAGAGATAGCCTCACGTACCGACTACGAGAGCGAATCCTACGCCGAACTTATACACCGTCTCAACGAGGCTAACGACCGCTACCATATACTCGGCGGCGATACTCGCGAGGCCGACATCGAGCGTACACTGCTCGGACTTGGATTTAAGCGTAGCGATTTTGAGCGCCCCACACGTGAGTTTTCGGGAGGCTGGCGTATGCGTATCGAGCTGGCAAAGTTGCTCTTGCGTCGCCCCTCGATATTTCTCCTTGATGAGCCTACCAACCACCTCGACATCGAGAGTATTCAGTGGCTCGAGGAGTACCTGCGCAACTACAACGGTGCAGTACTACTAATATCGCACGATAGGGCATTTCTCGACAACGTGACAACACGCACCATAGAGCTATCCTTAGGCAAGGTTTACGACTACAAAGTACCCTACTCAAAGTTTGTGGAGCTACGCACCGAGCGTCGCCAGCAGCAGATGGCTGCCTACGAAAATCAGCAACGACTAATCGAAAAGACTGAGGAGTTTATCGAGAAGTTCCGCTACAAGCCCACGAAGAGCAACCAAGTACAATCACGTATCAAGCAGCTCGAGAAGATCGAGCGCATCGAGGTAGATGAGGAGGATCTATCACGCCTCAACATCAAGTTCCCACCAGCACCCCGCTCGGGACAGATCGTTGCCGACATTAAGGGCGTGGGCAAGGCCTTCGACGCCAAGCGCATATTCTCGGGCGCTGAGTTTACCATAGAGCGAGGACAGAAGATTGCTCTTGTGGGGCGCAATGGTGAGGGCAAGACCACCTTTGCACGACTGCTCAACGGCGAGCTCGAGGCAACGGAGGGAGAGATAAAGCTCGGAGCTAATGTTAATATTGGCTACTACGCACAGAACCAAGACGACTTAATGGATGGCGAGTTCACCGTGTTCGACACCCTCGACAAGGTTGCTGTGGGTGATATACGCACACGCCTCAGAGATATACTCGGAGCATTTCTATTCCGAGGCGAGGATATCGACAAAAAGGTCAAGGTGCTTTCGGGAGGTGAACGTTCGCGTCTGGCGATGGCACGCCTGATGCTTGAGCCCTACAACCTACTCATCCTTGATGAGCCAACAAACCATATGGATATGCGCTCGAAGGATATCCTCAAAAACGCACTTCAAAAGTACGACGGCACCGTAGTAGTAGTATCTCACGACAGAGAGTTTCTCGACGGCCTTGTAGATCGCATCTATGAGTTTAGAGATGGTGGCGTAAGAGAGTATCTTGGCGACATATGGTACTTCCTCGAGAAGCGTAAGATAGAGTCGCTACAAGAGATCGAGCGCAAGGATCGCACAACTTCCGAAAAGAGCATAGATACCCCTAACGTAGGCAAGCTCACCTACGAGCAACGTAAGGAGCAGGAGAAGCTACTGCGCAAACTACGTAAGGCAGTAGAGAGCATCGAGCAAGAGCTGGCAGAGGTGGAGAGCAAGATCGCCGACTTCGACAAACGCTTTGCCGTGGCGACGGAGTATAACGCCGAGGACTACGCCAAGTACGACGCACTGAAACAGCAGTACGACCATCTGATGCACGAGTGGGAGAAGTCGTCGTACGAACTTGAGATTACTGAGCAAAACACAAGAGAATAATAATATGGAGAATATCATCTTTGGCATACGCCCCGTTGCAGAGGCTATCGAGGCCCACAAGCAGATTGAGCGCATATACGTAAAGAAGGGTGCTGAGGGTCAGCTAATGAACGACCTTAAGGACCTTATGGCACGCCACCATATTCGCTGGCAGGAGGTGCCTATCGAGAAACTCAACCGTCTGACACGTGGCAACCATCAGGGTGTCGTAGCACAAATAGCCGCTATCGAGTACGTAGAGCTAAACGACATTTTGGAGCGTGTCCCCGAGGACGAGACACCACTTATCGTAGTCTTTGATGGCGTGACGGACGTTCGCAACTTCGGAGGCATTGCCCGCTCGGCAGAGTGCGCTGGAGCACACGGCCTTATCACCCCACTGAAGAACTCTGCACCCGTAAATGGCGATGCTATACGCTCATCAGCAGGTGCGCTACAAAATATTCCGGTATGTCGTGTAGGCTCTATACGCAATACGCTAAAGGCTTTACAGGCAGAGGGTTTTCAGGTCGTGGCAGCCACCGAGAAGAGCCGTAAGCTACTCTATGATGCCGACCTACGCAAGCCAACGGTAATAGTTATGGGCGCTGAGGATAAGGGCATATCTAAGGAGGTGCTTAAGCTCTGCGACGAGCAGTTGGCCATACCTCTTATCGGCCATACCGAGTCACTAAACGTATCGGCAGCCGCAGCCATTATGCTCTTCGAGGTCGTACGTCAGCGTATCGGCGACTAATGGTCACAGTGCATCATCCAACACTTGGGGACATAGAGTGTGTACGTTCGTTGCGTGCACGCTCTATGCGTCTTGTTGTGCGTAGCGACGGCTCGCTGCGCCTAACATACCCATTGTTATGCAACCGCCTTAAGGCCATAGCCTTTGCCGAAAGCCGCCGAGGGTGGATCGAGCGCACACGTAGACGTCTGGCCGAGCGTCGAGCAAACCACCCCACAATAGAGCGCTCCGAGGTTGAGTCACTACGCCGCCAGGCTCGAGCATACATCCCCGCAACCATCGAGCGACTATCGCTCGACACAGGGCTCGTCTACAGCTCGTTACGCATCTCCTCGGCACATACTCGCTGGGGATCGTGCAGCGCTCATAACGGCATAAGCATCTCGCTATTCGTGATGCTTCTTCCCGAGCACCTTAGAGAGTTCATCATCCTACACGAGCTCTGCCACACCCGCCATCACAACCACTCCTCGGCATTTCACTTGCTGCTCAACAAACTCACCAACGGCAACGAACAGAGGCTCAACAAGGAGCTTCGCAGCTACTCAATACCTCGAATCGAGGAGAAATAAACGCAAACTTTTAGGGCGTACGTAGTACGAATCACGATTTTTTGAGTATCTTTGTCGCATCTTAATTAAATATAAGTATGCGAAAACTACGCAATATTGCAATTATCGCCCACGTAGACCACGGTAAGACAACTCTCGTAGACAAGATGATTATGCAGGGTAACCTCCTGCGTGACAACGAACACACATCGGGCGACCTCATTATGGACAACAACGATATTGAGCGTGAGCGAGGTATCACCATCCTCTCGAAAAACGTATCGGTAATATACAAAGACTACAAAATCAACATCATCGACACCCCAGGTCACGCCGACTTTGGTGGTGAGGTGGAGCGTGTGCTCAATATGTGCGATGGCGTGATCTTGCTCGTCGATGCCTTTGAGGGCACTATGCCCCAGACACGCTTCGTGCTTCAGAAGGCGTTGGCTCTGGGCAAGAAGCCTATCGTGGTAATCAACAAGGTGGACAAGGAGAACTGCCGTCCCGATGTGGTTAATGAGCAGGTATTCGACCTTATGTTCACACTCGGAGCTACCGAGGAGCAGCTCGACTACAAGACAATCTACGGCTCGGCAAAGCAGGGTTGGATGTCGCACGTGCTCTCGGAGCGTACCGACTCGATCACACCACTACTCGACACAATCATTGACGAGATACCCGAGCCTGAGATTGTAGAGGGCAGCGTGCAGATGCTCGTAACATCGCTCGAGTACTCGCCATATGTCGGTCGTATCGCCGTAGGCAAGGTTACACGTGGCTCACTCACCGCAGGACAGAACGTGACACTGGCAAAACGTGATGGCACACTCATCAAAACAAAGATTAAGGATCTAATGGTATTTGAGGGTCTTGGCAAGGCTAAGGCCGAGAGGGTTGAGTGCGGCGAGATCTGTGCTCTTGTAGGCATCGAGGGTTTCGAGATTGGCGATACGATCTGCGACTTCACTGATCCTGAGCCTCTACCACCTATTGCCATCGACGAGCCTACAATGTCGATGCTCTTCACCATCAACAACTCCCCATTCTTCGGCAAGGATGGCAAGTATGTGACATCACGACATATCAAAGAGCGTATCGACCGAGAGCTTGAGAAGAACCTCGCACTACGTGTAGAGCCAGGCCAGAATGCCGACTCGTTCGTGGTGTATGGTCGTGGCGTACTACACCTCTCGGTGCTTATCGAGACTATGCGTCGTGAGGGCTACGAGCTTCAGGTAGGCCAGCCAAAGGTTATCACCAAGACAATTGATGGCGTTAAGTGCGAGCCTGTGGAGGAGATGACCGTAGACTGCCCCGATGAGTGTTCGGGAACTGTCATCGAGCTTACGACACGTCGCAAGGGTCAGCTTGTAAATATGGAGTCGGCCAACGAGCGTACACGTCTTGAGTTTATCATCCCATCACGAGGCATCATAGGTCTACGCTCAACGATGATTACCGCCACAGCCGGCGAGGCAATCATGACACACCGCCTTAAGGACTTCGAGCCTTGGATGGGTGATATTGATAACCGCTCGGTAGGTGCTATCATCGCCTCGGAGACAGGCACGGCATATGCCTACTCTATCGACAAGCTTCAGGATCGTGGCAAGTTCTTTATCTCGCCCATGGAGCAGGTATACTGTGGCCAGGTGATTGGTGAGCATACACGCTCGAACGACATCACCGTGAATGTAACAAAGGCTAAGCAGCTTACCAATATGCGTGCCTCGGGCTCGGACGAGAAGACCTCGATAGCGCCGCCAGTAATCTTCTCACTGGAGGAGGCATTGGAGTATATCCGTGAGGACGAGTATGTTGAGGTGACGCCAAAGTCGATACGTCTGCGCAAGATTTTGCTCTCGGAGATAGACCGTAAGCGAGCATCAAAAGAGTAAAAACCTAAAATAATCATAACCTAAAACACTTCACACTATGGACAAGAAAATCGGTATTGCGTGCGACCATGCAGCATATGAGCTTAAGGAGTTTCTCGTGGGCTATCTCGCATCTAAGGGCTTCGAAGTTAAGGACTTCGGCTGCTACTCTGAGGAGTCGGTAGACTACCCCGACTTTGCCCACCCCTTAGCTGAGGCTATCGAGAGTGGCGAACTTGAGCGTGGCATCGGTCTTTGTGGCTCGGGTGAGGGTATCTCAATGACTCTCAACAAGCACCAGGCTATTCGTGCAGCACTATGCTGGATTCCTGAGATTGCTAAGCTATCGCGTCAGCACAACAACTCAAACGTATTGTGTATGCCAGCACGCTTTATCTCTAACGATGAGGCTTTGGAGATGCTCAACATATGGCTCAAGACAGAGTACGAGGGTGGCCGTCACCAGCGTCGTCTCGACAAGATGCCTATCGCAAAGTAACATACGCCTTTAGTGCAAAATACCGAGGTTATCGAAACAGGTAATCTCGGTATTTCTGTTATATTGCTCAAGGGGTATTGTATCAATAGAAATTTTGACTTATCTTTGCAGCGAGTTAGGATAAATCATACAACTTAAATACTACAATGAGAAGACTATTTTCTATTCTGGCCATTGGCCTTGTAGCCCTATTTGCATCGTGCGAGAATGAGCAGCAGGTAGCACAGCATCTATTTGTCACAGAGACTGTTCTTGAGGCAGACGCCGAGGGCGAGACTGTTACGGTATCGTACAACATCGCCTCAGCAGTTGAGGGCGAGACCGTAAAGACAAAGGTTGTAAGCGGCGAGCAGATGATTGGCAATATTACACAGCCAGCCGTAGGCATCATCCGCATCGAGGTAAAGGCCAACGAGGGCGACAAGCGCGAGGCGATTGTCGAGATTAGCTACATCAACGAGACAACATCGGTAATCATCGAGCAGGCCGCATACAACGGAGGCAATGGTGGAGGCAATAACGATGGCGAGCAGGTAACATTCAAGGCATCGTGTCTTGATGGCTACTACTACGGCCAGAAGTATGGTGAGGGCGCTGATCGCTATGCATTCTTCCTCTCAGACCAGGGTCTTAACAACGCAGGCCAGGCATATACCAACGGCACATACTACTACATCGATGCCTTTGCTCCTGTAACTGGCAGCAATATTCTACCTAATGGCATCTACCACTTCGACAGCAAGAACACTGGTGCGCCAAACACCATCAACAGCGAGAACAGTCAGCTTTTCCTCACTGGAGAGAACGTGGAGGATACTCAGATAAAGTATTTCGATAATGCTACGATGATGGTATCGGAGAACAAGATTGTACTTGAGGTAGTTATCGACGGCACTACTCACAAGGTGACATACAACGGCGGTCTTGAGCTTGATGATGCTACTGAGGAGAATGGCGGTGGCGGCAACAATGACCCTACGGGTGGTCAGGACAAGGAGGCGCAGAGTACACTTACTGGCGACTACAACGTAACATTCGACGGCGAGCACCGTGTAAAGTGGATATACGAGGGCGACTATTGGCAGACAGGCTACTCCAACTACACAATCATGATGATGAACAAGGCTAACGGCTACGTATTTGGAGATACCCTACAGCTCGATATCGTTACAGACAACACATCGAAGGATGGCGACTTCTACGGCACATATAAGTGTTCGTACACCCCTGCCAAGAATGTACTTGTAGCAGGCTTTACAAACAATTACGCACAGGCTGTAGGCACATGGCTCTTCGGCTATCTTAATGGCGGTGCAGCCTACAACGGCTATGCAATGATTGTCGATGGCGAGCTAACAATCTCAGACGCTGGCAATGGCAACTCGACAATCGTGCTTAATGCATCAGACTGTCTCGGCAACAAGATTACCTGCAACTGGACAGGCGTAATTGAGGAGGATTAACCCAAACTTCAATATATCTTTTCGGGGATTACTTCAGCTGAGGTAATCCCCTATTTATTAAATTGGTATCATTAAGCGTAAATTTTACAAAAAACTTTTGCTGTTCGGAAAATTGTACGTATATTTGCACGCTAAAAAACCCGAATGGGTTATGCGTAATTAATTTTTAACCAATAAATTTTTATAGCAAATGGCTGTTAAAATTCGTTTGGCACGTCACGGTAAGAAGGGTTATGCTTTCTACCACATCGTTGCCGCAGATAGCAGAGCGCCACGTGATGGTAAGTTCATCGAGAAGTTGGGTACTTACAACCCTAACACGAATCCTGCTACAATCGATTTGAAGTTCGACCGAGCTTTGGATTGGTTACTTAAGGGCGCACAACCTACGGATACTTGTCGAGCAATCCTCTCGTACAAGGGCGTATTGTATAAGAAGCACCTTATGGGTGGTGTAGCTAAGGGCGCATTCACCGAGGCTGAGGCTGAGGCAAAGTTCAACAAGTGGGCTACTGAGAAGCAGAACAAGATCGATGCTAAGAGCAACAAGCTCGCATCTGACGCTACTGCTGCTAAGAAGGCTCAGCTTGCTGCCGAGGTTAAGGTTAAGGAGGAGCGTGCTGCAGCTATCGCTGAGAAGAAGGCTGCTGCTGCCGCTGAGGCTGCTGCCGCTGCTGCTGAGGCAACCGAGGAGGCTCCAGCTGAGGAGGCTGCTGAGGCTTAATCTTTGCATTAGGTGCAATGATCGCCGTGGGACGCATAGGCCGACTTTTCGGCACCGATGGCGGAGTGATGATCTCGCTCTACACAACGTTCCCCGACGATTTCAAAATCGAGGAACCGCTATTTGTCACTATTGACGGATTAGCGGTTCCTATTTTTTGCTCTTCGTTTGAGCGACGTGGACAGAGTGGAGCTGTGGCTACGTTCGACGATATAGACACAGCACGTCGTGCCGAAGATTTCCTTGTAGGCAATGAGATTTTTATTGAGGAGGAGGAGGAGGATGACAACGACGATGAGTTCTACATGGAGGATCTCATCGGTTTCACAGCTGTTGTAGGCAAGAGACGTGGAGAGATTAGCGACTACTACGACAGTGAGGCTAACCCTCTATTCGAGATCACACTCGATGGCGAGGAGCACCTAATACCCGCCGCCGAAGAGTTTATTGCTCACATCGACTTTGAGCGTCAAACAATAAAGTTTGTTCTACCCGAGGGACTCCTGGAGTTGTAGGACAACCCTACTTAGAGAGATTAAAGAGTGTCGAAAATTTAGTATTGCGAATTACTCATTTCTAATTTTTCTTTTATCATTTTAATCAATTATGGAAGAGCTAACAGTAAATTATCAGCGCCAAGATATATACGACCCTAAGCGCATCGAGGAGCTTATGGGACACTACCGTGAGATCCTTCGTCTGCTCGGCGAAGACCCCGAGCGTGAGGGACTTATCAAAACACCCGAGCGTGTGGCAAAGGCCATGTCGTTCATCACAAAGGGATACGCACAAGACCCCATCGAAATTCTCCGCTCGGCGATATTCAAGGAGGAGTATCAGCAGATGGTACTCGTAAAGGATATCGAGCTATTCTCGGTATGCGAGCACCATATGTTACCATTTATTGGCAAGGCTCACGTGGCCTACATTCCTAATGGTTATATCACAGGTCTGTCGAAGATTGCACGTGTTGTAGAGTGTTTCGCACGACGTCTTCAGGTGCAGGAGCGCCTCACGGTACAAATTCGCGACAGCATCCAGCAAGCACTAAACCCTCTGGGCGTGGCAGTAGTTATCGAGGCAAGCCACACCTGTATGCAGATGCGTGGCGTGGAGAAGCAGCGCTCAGTAACCACCACTTCGGCATTTACGGGTTGCTTCCTCTCAGACCCTCGTACTCGTGACGAGTTTATGCAGCTTATCAGGTAGCACGCTATATGAGGGTTGTCGTAGGTCTTTCGGGAGGCGTCGATTCGTCGGTGGCAGCGTACCTGCTAAAGCAGCAGGGGCACGAGGTCATCGGCCTTTTTATGCGCAACTGGCACGACACCACGGGAACACTCGAGGGTGATTGCCCATGGTACGACGACCAAGTGTTTGCCGAGCTCGTAGCCAAACGTCTCGACATAGAGTTTCACTACGTAGACCTCTCGGAGGAGTATCGCCGACGAGTGGTCGATTATATGTTCTCGGAGTATGAGGCGGGACGTACGCCAAACCCCGACGTGCTGTGTAACAGAGAGATAAAGTTCGATGCCTTTCTTAAGGAGGCACTTAAGCTTGGCGCTGAGCGTGTGGCTACGGGACACTACTGCCGACGTGAGGAGTATACCGACGACAACGGCACAACACACTACCGCCTACTCGCAGGCGCAGACCCCAATAAGGATCAGAGCTACTTTCTCTGCCAGCTGACACAGCAGCAGCTATCCTATGCTATGTTTCCCATTGGCGAACTACTCAAACCCGAGGTGCGACGTATCGCCGAGGAGCAGAAGCTGGCAACAGCAAAGCGTAAAGACTCGCAGGGAATATGCTTCGTAGGCAAGGTTGATCTTCCTATATTTCTACAACAAAAACTCGCCGCCAAGCCCGGCAATATACACGAGATACTACCCCACTCGCCACGCTTCGTGCGCAATGTGGCCGACGATGACTACCGTACGCACGCCGAGCCCTATCGTCTTACGGTGCGTGATGGCAAGAAGATAGGCACACATCAGGGAGCACACTTCTACACCATAGGTCAGCGCAAGGGTTTAGGTATTGGAGGCCGTAAGGAGTCGCTATTTATCATAGGCACTGACGTTGCAGAGAATGTAATATATGTTGGCGAGGGCGATAACCATCCAGGACTATACCGCAAGGCACTAAAGATAGCTGCGCACGAGATCCATTGGGTAGACGATGTTGATGCTATGGCGGATGGCGAGCGCCGAAGATATATGGTGCGCATACGCTACCGTCAGCCACTGCAAGGCGCTACGCTCATACGTGAGAGCGATGCACTCTTCGTCCTCTTCGACACCCCACAGCGAGGCATCACCGCAGGTCAGTTTGCGGCATGGTACCACAACGACATACTCGTAGGCAGCGGAGTGATAGCTCAATAGAGTACCATAACTACCGTATTGTAATATAACAAAATAGGTAATGATGTAAAGCAAGGAGGTGACCAAAAAGTAAATTTGGTCACCTCCGTTTTTATTCAGCCTCACTTTCACGACTATTTCTTTGCCGCAGGCTTTGCAGGATCAACCTTAACGCTCTTTACCGCAGGAACGCTCTTGGGAGAAGCAACCTTTGGGTTCACAGGCTTGCCTGGGTTCACCTTTGCAGCATTATCCTTCTTAGGACCATTCTGTGGCGTGATCATGATAGGATGACCCTTGCCCTGAGGGGCAGCAGGATTGTTCACCTGAGGAAGATCAACACCCTTGGTTACGCTTGTAAGCTGGAGGTCGATAACAACAGCCTCACCAGGAAGAATCGTACGTGACTGAGGAGCCAAATGTGCAGGAGCCCAAATGGTAATGCTACCATACTCACCAATCAAAGGCAAGCACTCCTTGAAAACAGGAAGGAAGATGCGGTCCAAAGTAGTCTTCTGCTTCTGGATACGCTCGATGTGAGAATTCATCATATCGATGCGTGCCTGACGCATAGAGTCAGAGAGCTTCTCATCCTTGCTAATGCGCTCGATATTCTCCTTCATACCCTTGATCTGAGCATCTGATGAGCCCAGCAAGCGACCACGGAAGCTGTAGAGATCGTAATAGATCTGAACGCTATCCTTAGGCTCTGGCTTTACACCACCAACCGAATTGATGCGATAATAGACAAGAGAATTACCCACCTTAAGTGTATCAACATTTGGCTTTGTGGCAATCTCTTTCAACCAATCTATTGACTGCGCCTCGAGATTCTTCTTTATCTGAAGCTCATAACCACGCAGTGTCTGCATAGCTGTCTTCTGTGAGATGCGCAATGTCTTGTCGATCAATGAATCTGCCTCAACACCCTTAACATCACGAATAGCCTCTGCAGTGTAGTGGATATTCATAGGCACGCTATGAGTAAGAAGATCAAGAGCGTTGAGCTTAGCCATCATACGAGTGAAGTCCTTATTTGTAAAGGTCTCGTCGTAGACATTAGGGAGTGCCACGGTGTCCATACCCATCTGACGCTTACGCATTGCCATATTGAAATCGGCAAATCTCTCGCTCTGCAGCTCCATAAAGGCCTTCTGCTGAGCCTCCATATCCTCGAAAGAGGTGAAGCCCTTCTCCATAGTCTCAGCCATTGTCTGAGCATAGAGATCAAAGTCCATATTAAGCTCGCTAAGTCTGAGCTTAAGATTGAGTGAATAGTTCATACCCATAGCATAAGCCAAGGTATCGAACTCAGCAGACGAATCGTTATACGTACGATTCTCCACCCCAGCAAAGTAGTGACTATTGCCGCCACCACACGAAACGAGTGTGGCGCACATAGCCACAGCAATTAGGATTTTCTTCATAGTTTAACAGTTATAAAAAATTATCTCGGAATTACTTTATTAAGTCGCACCTCGTAGAACAACATCTGGTTAGGCTTAACCCCAATAGAGTCGAGACCTGCCGAGCTATACGCAAGGGCCGATGGTATCCATACCATAATATGTCCACCAGGACCAATAAGACGCATAGCCTCCTGAAATCCCTTAGGGAGCTTACCAAGAGCATAACGCAACTCACGCTTCGAGTTGTATGTCGAGTCGAGCATCTGGCCGGCAATATTGCGCACGCTAAAGTTCATCACCAGCGTATCACGGCTGTTACGTGGCGAGCTCTTGACATCACCCAACGAGATAAGTTTATACGTAAGGCCTGAATTTGTAGCCACATACTTACGATCTGACTTACGCAAATCCTCCAAGAACTGCTTCTCAAGGGCCTTGGTACGCTCATACACATCGAAGTTCATATACTTCAAAATAGAATATCGAGCCTCATCATCGTTGAGCTTAAGCTCTCCAGTGTAGACATCACGGATAGCCTGGCAGACAACATCTACATTGAGCAACGAATCCTTATCCAAGAGGTTTAGGCCTACATTCATACCAAAGGCGTACGACACCGAGTCGATACCACTCTGCATCTCGTAGGTCTGAGACGTTGAGCTACCACGACTACAAGCTACCATACCAATGATAGCGGCAACGATGAGTGCTGATAGTGCTTTTTTCATATTGTGAACCCCCTATTTTGTCTGTTTCTTGCTGAAGATAATGATTAGCAACGAGCCAAGTATTGCAGCGGCAGTAGATGCCAAAAGGATTGATATCTTACCCTTGTTTATAAGGTCAAGGTGTGTAGCTGCATCAAAGGCGAGGTTATCGACAAATATCGACATGGTGAAGCCGATACCACCCAAGCAAGCTACTGCAAAGAGCATCTTCCACGTTGCACCTGCGGGACACTCAGCGACACCAAGCTTGATGGCCAAGAAGCTAAATAGTGAGATACCCAATGGCTTACCAAGTACCAAACCGAAGAAGATACCCATACCAATAGAGCCAAGCTCGGCGCTATACTCAAATATATTAAAGTACTCTACCGACTCAATATGCACACCTGCATTTGCAAGCGCAAAGATAGGCATGATAAGGAAATTGACATAAGGCATTAGCAGATGCTCCACACGGTGGCTCATACTCTCAGCACCATTAGATATCTGCTTCATACGGTTGAAATAGTAGGTACGCTCCTCCTGTGCCCTATTCTCATCCTCAATATAATCGGCATTCTTGATACCTCGCTCGATGATATCAGCCTTATGAAGGTAGTACGAGCGGCTATAACGTGGTGTTGTAGGGATAAGCATCGCCATCGCAACACCTGAGATTGTTGCATGAACACCCGAGTAGTAGAACAATATCCACACCACGCAGGCAGGGATAAGATAGGCAGCAACACGATACTCGCCCAAGCGACGCATAAAGTAGATACCCACCATGATGAGTATTGCGATACCCAAGAGCAAGAGGTTAGGTGTTTGGCCATAGAATAGGGCTATGACCAAAATAGCACCAAGGTCATCAGCAACGGCCAATGCCGTAAGGAACACCTTAAGTGAGATTGGCACTCTGTCGCCCAAGAGAGACATTATACCTATGGCAAATGCGATATCGGTAGCCGTTGGAATACCCCAGCCACTAATAGACTCAGTGCCAAGATTAAAGCAAGCGTAGATAAGCGCTGGACAGAGCATACCACCCAACGCTGCAATAATAGGGAGAATAGCCTTCTTAGGGGTTGAAAGCTGTCCGTGCGACATCTCACGACGAATCTCAAGACCTACGGTAAAGAAGAATATCACCATCAGCGCATCATTGACAAACTTCTCTACAGTCATCGACTCAGGGAAAAGCTCTCCATCAATCCACAAGCCAAGCTCCATATGAAGCATCTTGTGATAAAATTCTGCCGTTGCAGGAAGATTTGCGAGCAACATGGCAATAATTACGCAGATAACTAAAACGATACCACCTGCCCAAGGCGCATGCAGAAAGTTATGACCACGCTGTGACATAACATGGAAACGCTTTACTCTACCAAATTTCGTAAAAATTGACATAATAAGTTTAGTTTAGTTTTACTTTTCGTTTTGTAACGCTAAAATATTTTCAAACAAGGTCCTACATCACAATACACTCTCTGCATCAACAAACTTAAGCGCTATGCTACACATCTTAAACAGCAGACGGGCAGCAATCATAGCGTCGGTCTTATCATCTACATCGGGGACTACCTCCGTGAGGTCGAAGCCCACAATCTGGCGACCCGAAGCCACTATCTTTCCGAAGAGATAGACCACCTCGGGGAAACGCAGGCCACCCGAAATTGTTGTGCCCGTATGTGGCGAGCACTCGATGGTGAGGCCATCAATATCTAACGAGATATATACCTTCTGGGGCAACGACTCGACAATCTCGTCGGCGATAGTGGACCAATTCACCCCCTCGAAGTGTGACGACCAGATATATTGGCCCGTGAATAGGCGCACACGCTCGTCGCTCTCGGCACGCTCCCACTCCTGGGGGCTAAACTCACGAACGCCGACCGAAACAAGTCGTCTTACCTCCTCGACATCACGAAGCACGTTGTGCATAATAGATGCGTGGGAGTGCGTGAAGCCATAGTGATACTCCTTGAGGTTGCAACGAGCATCTATATGGAGAATACCCACCTCCTTATGGTGCTCTGCAACTGCACGTATATTACCATAGGCCGTAGACTGATCGCCACCAACCAAGCCAACAATCTTACCACGCTCGAGCCAGTGTTTAGACTGAGTATAGATCTTATCATTGACGCTCATCGACGCCTCATTAACTCGGCGTAGACGACGCTCGTGCATCATATTGTCGAAGATATATTCGGCATCAGAGTTGCATAGCGATATCACCTTGTCGGCATCTGAGCGCAGACGATGTGAAAGATCCTGAATCGAGTAGTCGATAGGCACAGTGGCGATACCCTTGCGCCAGCTATTTGGAGCCGATGGCTCGTAGAAGTCGATAAAGCGCGAGGCCTCGATGATAGCATCGGGGGCATATGAGCTACCCGCACGTGTTGATACTGTCGTATCCCATGGGGCAGATATTAGCACTAATGCTGCCTCCTCTGGGTCGAGCGGAATACCAAAATAGTTACCATTATCTGGAACAATGGCATTGGGGTCAAACTTCACATCACGCACTGACATAGATTCTACACTTTAATTTACGAGTAAAACATCTTTTGTTGCATACTCAAAATATCGTGCAAATATACTATTAATTTTAGAAATTTTAGTATCTTTGTTAAAATTTTACATAGTAAAACTTGCATCACAAGGTCATTATGCTGATAATCATTGATTGCGACATACCATTCCTACACGGAGTATTAGAGCCATACGCCCAAGTGCAGTATGTAAAGGGGAGTCAAATCGACGCACAGAGAGTAGCAAATGCCGATGCACTGATTGTCCGAACACGCACTCGTTGCAACGAAGAGCTACTACGCAACTCACGAGTGAAAATAATAGCCACAGCTACCATAGGCACCGACCACATAGATCTCGACTATTGCCGCAGTCGAGGCATCGAGGTGCACAACGCCAGAGGATGCAACGCACGTGGTGTATTACAATGGGTGGCTGCCGCACTACGACATATCACACATAGCGACGGCAAACAACCCGAGGACTACACCTTAGGTGTTGTTGGCGTAGGTGCAGTAGGCTCACTCGTAGCTGAGTATGGCCGCCACTGGGGATTTAACACTCTAGAGTGCGACCCTCCACGCAAGGAGCGTGAAGGGGGTGATTTCCGCTCGATAGAGGAGCTTGCCGAGCATTGCGACATACTCACCTTTCACACCCCATTAGACTCCTCGACACACCATCTGCTCGACAAAGAGCTTCTTGAAGGTATGCGCCCTGGGGCAACAATAATAAATGCCTCACGAGGAGGTGTTGTGGATAATAGCGCAGTGGCCAATTCTTCGCATCGCTATCTGTTTGACGTATGGGAGAACGAGCCCTATATTCCCGCCGACATACTTCGTCGTAGCGACATAGCCACACCCCACGTTGCGGGCTACTCCATACAAGGAAAAGCTAATGCCACAGCACTATCAATCAATGCAATAGCCAAATATTTCGGTCTACCACTCGATAGCTGGTATCCTCCCCACATCGCACCATCTACACCACGACTAATCAGCTGGGCAGAGATGTGCGCAACCATAGACGACTATTATCCTATTTCAGAAGAGAGCAACTATCTAAAGCATCATCCCGAAGAGTTTGAGGCAATACGTAACACGTACGCTTATCGCAACGAATATTTTTAGAAATTTTGTTAAAAACAAAATAATTCAGCATAAAGGGTTACAACCATAACCTTTTCTTTGTATATTTGCCATAATATTCAGACATTACGGTGATGAAACGATCGCTATTTCAACATATTATTAGACTATTTCCTGCCGAGACCACACACGCCATTCGCATGGCGCTACTTCGATTTGTGGGATACCTGCCTCTGGGCAAATGGGCGCTACGCAAGTCACTGGCACCAAGCGACACCTCGCTCGAGCGAGAGGTGATGGGCATACACTTTCGCAACCCCATTGGCATAGCCGCAGGCTTCGACTCCAATGGCGACTACCTCACTGAGCTTGGCGCAGCGGGATTTGGCTTTGTGGAGATAGGCTCCGTAACACCACGTCCTCAGCCTGGAACACCACGCCCCCGACTACGCCGCCTACGCAAACAACAATCGCTCATAAACAACTCGGGAGCACCCAATAGAGGCCTCGAGCAGGCCATGCGCAACATACGTAGGCGCAACCGCCACACCTATGATCTGGTGATAGGTTGCAACATAGGCAAGCTGACAACAAGCCCACGTAGTCGCATCGTAAAGGAGTATCTGCGTGTATTCCGCAACATGTATCAGTATGTCGATTTCTTCGTCATCAACCTTGCGTGCAACACCTCGGCAAAGCAGTATGTGCCACGCACACGAGAGGAGATACTATCGCTCGTAGAGCCGATGTTTGAGTTCCGCCGAGGCCAGCTCGACTACCGTCCTATACTTGTCAAGGTGTCGCCAGATATGAGCAAAGAGGAGCTTGATATGGTCGTAGATATACTCATCGAGACACCTCTCGACGGCATCGAGGCTGTTGCTGGCTCTACGGCTCTAAATAACGGAGAGCGAGGTGCCGTATGTGGTGCGATGCTAACAGAGCGAGCTATCGAGGTGGTACGCTATGTAGCCGAACGCAGCGAGCACAACTACCCCATCATCGGCTGTGGCGGCATGATGACCGAAGAGGACGTACGCCGCATGTTCGAGGCAGGAGCATCGCTCATAGCCCTAAATAGCGGCATTCGTGAAAATGGTCTAAAACTACTGCGCAGGGCCGCCAAGGTGGCAACTAAAAAATAGAGACACAATGAAAGCAACCGTAATAACCATCGGCGACGAGATACTCATCGGGCAAATCGTTGATACCAACACTGCATCTATCGCCCGCTGGCTCAATGGCATCGGAATTACGATAGCCGAGAAGCTATCCATCGGTGACTCTCGGGAGGATATTGTGGCAACACTACATCGTACGCTGCAAACATCCGAGGTTGTGATACTAACAGGTGGCCTGGGCCCAACCAAAGACGATATTACAAAACATACGCTGGCTCAATATTTCGGCTCAGAGCTTAAGTATAACGCCACAGAGGGAGAGCACGTAAGACAACTCCTTGAGCGTCGTGGTGTAGCCTTCATAGAGTTAAACCGTGGTCAGGCAATGCTTCCCGAGTGTTGCACGGTGCTACACAACAGCTATGGCACAGCACCAGGAATGTGGTTCGATACGAAGGATGGAGGAGTAGTCATCTCGCTACCTGGCGTACCCTTCGAGATGGAGCACCTAATGGAGGATGAGGTTGTACCTCGCCTCAAAGAGCGCTTCACACTTCCCGACATCATCCATCGCACGATGATAACACGTGGCATAGCCGAGTCGATACTCGCCGAGCGCATTGCCGAGTGGGAGGAGTCGCTACCCGACTACCTACACTTAGCCTATCTACCAGCGCCCAACATCGTGCGCCTAAGACTATCGGCCTACGATGTTGATGGCAGGAGTGCATCAGAAGAGATAGAGCGTCAGTTTGAGATGCTTAGAGCCATTATCCCCGACAACATCGTCGGCTTTGAGGGTGCCTCGGTCGAACAACTTATCCACGACATACTTACTCGTAAGGGTCTTAAGCTCGCCGTGGCAGAGAGCTGCACGGGAGGCTGCATAGCATCAAAGTTTACAGCTATGGCGGGAGCATCAGCATACTTTATGACGGGCGTTGTTAGCTACTCTAATGATGCCAAAAGCGACATCCTCGGTGTAAATCCCGACGACATCAAACGCTATGGTGCGGTGAGCGAGCAGGTAGCTCGCCAGATGGCAGAGGGTGCACGTCGTGTTGGCAAGACCGACTACGCAATCGCCACAACGGGCATCGCAGGGCCCAGCGGAGGCTCCATAGAGAAGCCCGTAGGCACGGTATGGATGGCCGTAGCGACGCCAACTACAACAATAGCCCTCGTGCGCAACTGTGGCTCAGATCGCTCGCAGATAATAAGCCGAGCATCGGCCTACGTCATAGAGCTACTATACGACCAACTAAAACGCATATAAACCGCAAAACTAAATAGATATGATCCGTTCAATCTTAGACACCGATTTGTACAAGTTTACCACTTCGTACGCCTACTTCAAGCTCTACCCGCAAGCTATTGGCACATTTACGTTTAACGATAGAGCCAAGACCGAGTATGACGATGACTTTCTCGAAGATCTCAAGGCCGAGCTTAAGGCCCTAGAGCGAATAGCTCTCTCGGACGACGAGTTCAAGTATATGATAGAGAACTGCAAGTATATACCTCAGAACTACTTCGAGTGGCTAACAGGATTTAGGTTCGACGCATCGAAGATCAACGTATGGCTCGATGAGGAGCGTCACCTGCAGATCAACGTCACCGACTATATGTATAAGGTTACGCTCTACGAGATACCTATCCTCGCCACCGTATCGGAACTCTTCCACCTGCGCAACAGCTACGACGCCGAGGAGATGATCGCCCGCTTAGAGCGCAAGGAGCAGATGGCACGTGAGAACAACATAATATTCTCGGACTTCGGCACACGCCGCCGCTTCTCGTACGACGTGCAGCGCATGGTGGTTAAGCACCTGAAGAACAACCCTTGCGGATGTACCGGCACGTCAAACTGTCACCTGGCTATGGAGCTGGATATGAGGATGATAGGCACATATCCCCACGAGCTACCAATGTTCATCGCAGCGGTGAATGGCGGCCCACGTAACGCCAACTACCTCACGATGGAGGATTGGGTGAAAGTATATGATGGCTACCTCGGCACAGCACTCACCGACAGCTTCGGCTCGGAGGTATTCTTCAACAACTTCTCGAAGAAGCACGCCTGCCTGTTCGACGGTGTGCGTCACGACTCGGGTGATCCTATCGCCTTTATCGACATGGCCATCAACCGATATAAGGAGCTGGGTATCGACCCTATGACCAAATCTATCGTCTTCAGCGACTCGCTCAACTTTGAGAAGTGTGTCGAGATCAAGAAGGCCTGCGAGGGACGTATCAAGTGTATGTTCGGTATCGGCACAAACCTCACGTGCGACACTGGCCACGCCTCGTGCAACATCGTGATGAAGCTCTCATCGTGCCAGATCAACGCCCGCAAGCCTAAGGAGCTCTGCGTAAAGCTCTCCGATGTTATGGGCAAGGAGATGGGTGACCCCGAGGAGGTAAAGGTATACCGCTACCTTCTGCGCAATCAGAGCAAGAACTAAGTTTGGATATTAGATTTTAGCGACAACGGAATCATAGAAAGAGGGGACAAGGCGATGTCGGGTATCAGGATATTCTACTGTGGCATTGCTTTGTCTCTTTATGTTTGAGTCTATTTCCGTCCATTCTGAACTAGATAATGCGGAGCAAAATAGTGTGTGCCACAATGTGGCTTTAGAGGCGGCGAGAATAGAAGAGGTTGTATGAGTTTCAACGAGATTCGATGTTTTTTTTCATATTAACCCATCGGAAACTACTAACGTCGCAGCCAAAAAGCGACATTATAGCGTCGGATAAAAGATTTATTTTCAATAAAGTTTGCAAATTGTCAAATAATGACTATCTTTGTGCGCTTTTCTGTCACGGTGGCAGGAGAGTTAAAATTAAAGTACAATGAAAGTTTGTGAAATCACTGGTAAGGTAGCGATGGTGGGTAACAATGTTTCTCACTCGCACATCCGCACAAAGCGCACATTCTCACCTAACTTGAGAACTAAGCGTTTCTGGTCGGAGGAGGAGGGCCGCTGGATCACTTTGAAGGTTTCGGCTGCCGGCATCAAAACAATCAACAAGAAGGGTCTTGCAGCTGCACTTCGTGAGGCTAAGGCCGCTAAGAAGGTTTACTAAAAACAACTAGCAGAAAATGGCAAAGAAAGGTAACAGAGTGCAGGTGATCCTCGAGTGCACCGAGCAGAAGGAGAGCGGCGTTGCAGGTATGTCACGCTACATCACCACTAAGAACAAGAAGAATACTCCAGACCGTTTGGAGCGTAAGAAGTACAATCCTTACTTGAAGCGAGTAACACTTCACCGTGAGATTAAGTAATTTTAACACGAGGTAAAGTATGGCAAAGAAAGTAGTTGCAACCCTTAAGACGGGTACAGCAAAGAAGTACACTAAGTGTATCAAGATGGTTAAGTCTGAGAAGACTGGTGCTTACGTATTCCAGACTCAGAATATCCTTGAGGAGGATGAGATTAAGGCATTCTTCGCTCAGAAATAATTTGGATTAGAACCCTCAGCGGGACTAATACTAAAGGCGACCTTCGGGCCGCCTTTAGTGTTTATATATACATAGGTAACTACCCTACCTAACCCGCTCGGCCAAGAATGACTCGATATAGGCAAGGGCAATGGTGTGCCTCTCCACACAGCGCATATGGCCACCAGCACGTCCACGGGCCATATTGTGCTTAAGGTCGTTGATCTTCACATTCACGGCCACCTCGTTGCCCGACTCGCAGATACGCTTGATATACTCCATATAGGGAGTCTGCTTATCGTGCGTAAGTAGGCGCAGAGTGTCGATAACAAGTTCTGAAAAGCCGAGCTCCTCAAGGTCGCTAAAGTCGTAGCGTGTATCCTCTACAACATCGTGCAGAAAGCCTACAACACGCTCCAAATCATTACGTCCCATCATACCCACGGCCAATGGGTGCAGGATCGTGGGATTGCCATCCAGATCATAATCGGCAGCGTGAGCCTTAGAAGCGAGCTCAATGGCCTTATCAATATCGGAACGCGCATCGAAGTAGTCGTTCTTCACGGCACGTGGCAGGTACAACGACTTATTACGTCCCACATAGTCACGCCACATAAGTTCCAGACGCTCAGCACTCTCCTCATCGAGCATAACACCTGAATGGCCACCACTCCAATCTATCTCAGGCAGCTCAGCGCGCAGCTCCTCAGTGGTGATAATCTCAGCACGCTCAGGGTGGAATACGGTCTCGAACTCCATAGTCATATAGTGCACCTCACGCCCCTTGCCAGACCAATCATCGCCCAGGAATGGATCGGAGGTGAAGCGGCCCGCAGCAAAGACTCCGGTATTCCCCTCACCCACACGAAGCATAAAGAAGCGGTCGCCCTTGCGAGCCTTCTGCCAGTCGTGAACACTCCAGTCGAAGTCGTCGCACCACTCGCCATTAGCCCAGTCAGTCATATCCTCATCGAGACGCTCCATTGTGTAGGACGATAGAGCAGGGTTCCACCTCAGAAGAAAGGTGTTGCGCATAAACCCTTGACGCTTGTTGATTGAAAGTTTGATATCTAACTCCATAATACTAAATTATTTACACCTATTAAAGACCTTATGCGCAGGGGTCACGAAGAGCACAACGCTCACCTGCTTCTCGGGATGAGCATCGAGCTGCAGTCGCTGAACTCGCATATCGAAAATCTCGCCATAGCCCAAATCCATAAGCTGACTAACTACCCTATTGCTCCCCTCAGGGATGTAGCCGAGCTTATACTCTCCGAAGTAGATGGCCACGGCATACGGGTCGAAACGATTTTCACTCTCACGCTCAAGACGTAGGCGTGCACCAATCCTCAGTTTGTCAAGTGCAATACACCCATCCCAATAGGTAAATCCAGCAATATTAAAATTGCCAATGTGTCGCTCAATCTTTGAAGTATTCATAACATATATAATTAAAGTTTCATAGTGCAAAGGTATCAAAGCATTTTGACAAGTTGTGTCAATCTAAAAATAAACAAACACAACGAAGAAAACAGACTTTTTCCTCGTTGTGAATTAGTGTTAAATTACCCGTTTTAGAGCTGATTAGCGTCTATCGTAAGAGTGTCTACATTTGACGAATACCCGAGGGTTTCATCTCACAATAGTGTTCGAACCACTGCTGCTTCTCGGGAGTATCTAAAGCGTCATACTCGCTGATAAGGCAACTTGTAGAGAGGTCATCAGCAATAGCGAGAATGACATCCGAGAGCTCGAGGGTCTGTTCGAGTGTACGGCCAGTGGGACAGAAGATACGTCGCTCGGCAATATGGTTATAGCCATAAATGGCACCCATAACATTGCCACATATCGAGCCCGTGGAGTCGCTATCGCCATCGTGATTTACAGCTGCAATAATCGCCCTTTCAACACTATCAATATGGCGCACTGCACAGTAGAGCGCTATGGCCCACGCCTCATCTGCTGTCCAGCCCTGGCCAAGTAGGCCTATTGTATCGACATCTGCGTATCATCGCTTATGAGCGCCTTGCCTCCATTCAGTTCAAACGCCATAATACCATCGCTACCATAAAGCTTATCTATTGTGGATTTGTCGATAAACTCAACAGCATAACCCAATGCATCTCCTGCCGCCGCAGCCATCAGTGAGCCACGAATCATATCCTTAATATATGTTACCTGATCCATAATTATAGTATTTTATGTGTTTTTTTACACATTAAATCATCCCTCTCATTCGGCACGGGAGTTGTGAGGTGACAGAAAAACTTATAAAAAATATGGCAATAAAGACAGGAAAAGGGACAATACCTCTCATAGCACTTGTGGCTATATGGTCGATTTCGGCGATTGTATCGCTACCGGGATTGGCCATCTCGCCAATACTCGACGAGATAAACACTATTTTTCCAAAGGCAAGTAATCTTGAGATCTCGATGCTCGAGTCGCTACCGTCGCTTATGATCATTCCGTTTATGCTACTGGCAGGACGGTGGTCGGTACGAGGCAACAAGATCAGATTGTTGGTCATTGGCACCTCGATATTTCTAATCAGTGGTATCGGTTGCATGCTATCACGAACACTCACCGAGCTAATAATCACCAGCACAATACTTGGCGTGGGGGCAGGTATGATAATACCTCTATCAACAGGCCTTATCGTAGACTATTTCACGGGGGATGAGCGTGTACGACAGCTGGGCATTAGCTCGGCAGTGAACAACCTTACGTTGGTATTAGCCACCTCAGCCGTAGGCTATCTCGCCGACATCGAGTGGCACTTCGCCTTTGGCGTATATCTGCTCCCAGCAATAACCCTACTGCTTGTTCCGGCGCTCAGCCACACACGTCCTGAGCCTGAGCCTAAAGATGGAGCTCAACACCGCCAAGAGAGCATCAACCTCGGGATGATACTCGCACTTATGGGCTTCTACTTTGCTATCACGTTCCTATCGTTGATCGTCACGTTCAACACCTCATACGTAGTCTCCGATGCCAAGCTACACAGCTCCGACTCGGGAGTTATCATCTCGCTATTCTTCCTTGCGATAATGGCCCCGGGGTTTATCCTCAACTCGATAATAGGTCTATGTGGGCGGTGGGTAAACTTCTGGTCGTTGGTGGTTATGGGCCTTGGACTTATCATTATGGCGCTACCCCACTCAAGTTTCACGCTACTGGCCATAGGAGCCACCCTTGCTGGCTTTGGATATGGTGTTATGCAGCCCATAATATACGATAAGGCGGCGACTAACTCACCGCCTCATCTTGCGACATTGGCACTCTCGCTTGTTATGGTCGTAAATTACCTTGCGATACTCGTTGCACCATTTATCATCGACTTTGCTGATAGGCTTGCGCACACCTCTGATCCGAGGTTTGCCTATCTGCTAAATGGCATCATATCGCTCTGCATCGCAGCGATAGCACTCTTTACTCTGCGACGTAGCCGTGTGCTTGGCTCTGATGATTAGCCATCTTGCGCCAACGCAGGTAGCCCAGAACAGCAAGCACGCAGTAGAGCGTATAGAGCAGCGCTGTGATGGGAATACCCTTATAAATATATAGGCCTACGCTTATCATATCGACCACGAGCCATACGAGCCACTGCTCGACGAGTTTGCGTGATAGCATCCACATAGCAACGATGCTCAGTGCCGTAGACATAGAGTCGAACAGCGGTACTCGGCTATCGGTAAACTCCGTGAGGATGTAGTAGAGCGCAACGTGCAACAGAGCATAGACTGCCACAAGGGGCACGATCCAGCCTCGATGGGTATGGCGAATTACGCCATCGCCACTCTTACGTGGCTTGCGCTTCCATACTATCAAGCCGTAGACTCCTGCTGCCACGTAATATAGCTGCATAGCTGCATCGGCATAGATACCACTCTCGAGATAGAGTATACCGTGCACCAAGGGCATAATAGCTCCTATGATCCATACCCATATATTCGCCTTATACTCGAGCCATAGGTAGAAAAGGCCGAGAAGCGTGCCTACGATTTGCAGTACGAGCTTTAGTTCCATTGTTAGAAGTTTACAGTTACGTTAGCCAAGAAGTTAATCGGTGCTTGAGGGAAGTAGAAGGCCTCATCGTAGCGCTCACCCTCCCACATATATGAGTAGCCATAGCCGTTCGATTCGTAGAGTGTCGAGAATAGGTTGTTTACGGCTAAGCCAAAGCGCACCTCACGCTCGGCCTTAGTCTTTAGCGAGTAGCCGAGGTTAAGGTTTGTCACGCAGTAGGCATCGAGCGACAAGGCCTCAATCTCGTTGTTGGTAAAATACTGCTTACCAACATACTGTGTATGCCACTGGGCACTGAAGCCACCGACGTGGAAGTCGGCAATGAGCGAGCCTATGACAGATGGCGAGTAGGATATGGTCATCGTACCGAGGTTCTCACCAAAAGTTGGGCTATCCTTAAGCTCATCGACATAGTTCTTAATCTTATTCTGCGACAGTGTAGCATTTGCCGATAGCGTCAGCCACTTTGTTGTATTCCACGCCACAGTAAGCTCCACACCACGACGGAAGCTCTTATCAACATTGGTATTTAGCGCATCATCGCCATCGTTGACCATACCTGTGGCAACGAGCTGGTTGTGGTAGAGCATATAGTAGAGGTTAATACCCGCACTTACACGAGGTGATCTATACGTATATCCAAGTTCGATATCGACCATTCGCTCAGTCTTTGGATAGCTATCATCTGCCGAGAACATATAGCGGTCGGTAAAGTCAGAGCGTGTAGGCTCACGATGTGCTACGGCCACCGAGGCGATAGCACGGTGATGCTTATCGATGTACGTGATACCGAAGCGAGGATTTAGAAAGTTGTAGCGCTCGTTTACATCAATGGGCTGCATATAGACTCCATCATCGCCCCAAATAGCGTTGTCGTTCACGCCCCACGCCTTATAGTGCACGTAGCGATACTGCACATCGGCAAACAGCCATAGGTTTCTACCGTGATGCATGTATGGGGGATTAAGCACATCGTATTCAACACGCACAAAGGCGTTGGCATCCTGCTTTGTCACGTCGTTATCGTACCAGCGGCCACCAACGTCGCTCTTATCAAGGCCATCAACCCACGAGAGTGTACCCCAATGTGGGCAAGTATAGTAGCTCCACGAGCCTCCAAACGTAAGATTCCAATTGTAGAACTGCGCCGTAGCCGTTAGGTTAGCACCGCCGAGGTGGTTGCGCATAAGCTTATGACGGATAAGGTCGCCCTGCTCCTTGGCGGTCTTAAGGTTGGTATAATCTGCCAACCAGGCATCATCCTTATACTGATTGTAGTAGCCATAGCCATAGTTGTAGAAGAGCGTAGCGTTGAGCATCCAGCGTCCTATGTCGTGCGTTACAACGAGCTGATTGTTGATTTGGAGGTAGTTATCGGTCTGATCGTCGTAGTAATCCACGTGTGTACCATCCTCCAACACAAATGGGCCGTCGGAGGTAACATACTGTCCCGAGTCGTGGTATCTACGACCATAGCGACGCATATCCTCACGAGATACACCGTTATAGGTGAGATAGGTTCGTGCCGAGCCACCAAACGACAGCAACTTAACCTTGGTGTCGCCACCATAGTAGCCCAACTGAGCCATATAGCTCTTTAGGTTGGTAGCACCACGCTCGATGTAGCCATCCGAGCCGATATGCGTAAGGCGAGCATCTACCACCCAATGTCCTCCCATAAGTCCCGATGATATATGCAGGGCCTGCTTATTGGTGTTATACGAGCCATAGGATAGCGATGCCGAACCTCGAAACTCGGGCGATAGAGCATCGGTAGTCATTGCCACCGAGCCACCAAAGGCTCCCGTGCCATTGGTAGAGATACCCGCACCACGCTGCACCTGAATAGAGCCTACCGACGAGATAAGGTCGGGCGTATCGTACCAATACATCGAGTGCGAGTCGGGATTATTCATCGCCACGCCATTGATAGTCACGTTGATGCGTGTGGCATCCGTACCACGCAGGCGAATAGAGGTAGCACCAATGCCGATACCCGTCTCATTAGTAGCTATCATCGAGGGGGTTAGCGCAAGAACCGTAGGGATGTCGGTGCCATAGCTCGAGCGCACAAGGCTCTCTTCGGTGATATCCTCGTAGGCGATAGGATGATCCTTATAGGTCCAATAGCCTGTATCAACCACCTCCACGACCCTGATATTGTAGTGTAGTGAGTCGGTGCTCTGAGCGTAGAGCGATGTCGCAGATAGAAGTGTTACGACCAAAAAACAAAAAATCCTTTTCATACTTTAATTTAGTTAAGTTTGAAAAGGGGCTTTTAAGATATGCCTTTCCCGGTCTCGGCATTACCCGTATCCGGTACGATGGGTTTAATCTCAGCCAACGCCCCACCATCAAAGCATACGTCACAAAACCTTGCGTACCACACCTCTACCTGCGGGAGTTAGCACCCCTTATGTAGGGGCAAAGATAATACTTTTTTCTTAAATAAGAAATTAGCTATCAGTTTTTAGGGACGAAGAGCTATACGCCTATTCTGCCATCGTATTACTTGCCGAGCAGGTGGCGAATAGCTGCGATAGGGTTATAAATCATCATTCGTGGGCCGGCCCAGCGCATAACCTCACGTATCCGTTCACGCATATCGGGCTTATAGCAGTGTATCGTACAGCGCTTGCACTGTGGTTTGTCGTCACCAAACTTACAACCATCGAGTCTACGATGGGCATACTCCTCCAAGGCACGATACTCCTCGGGCAATTCACTCAAGCCCAACTTATGGCGGCAGTATAGTGCAATCATCATCGACACCGTGCGCTTCTCTCGTTCAATTCTACTCATAGCAATTTTATTTGTGAGCAAAGATACAAAGAAAAATGAGTAATTTGAAATCGATAGCAGACAATTTACCGCCAACTCGCTAACAATCAAGACATTAAACCTAACTCGCTGATTATCAGCAGTATGAAAAATTAGCATTTTTACAGCTACATATATCATTGATAATCAATTATATACAAAACACAATCTGGAAAAACTAAAGGACAAAAAATTTGGTTACGTCAGCAGATAGTAGTAACTTTGTACTAAGCAAAATGCAAAAAAGTTGTACTATGAGAACCAAACTACGTGTAGTGTTCGGCCTTATGGCGGTGGCGGTGTTAGTGCTAACAACGACCACGCTATCGGCACAGCACACCTACAAATTCCGTGACTCGCTGGGAACATACAAGGTGGTATTCACACCAGCAGATCCCAACGCCGAGTTTAAGGCCTCACCCACAAAGCCTCTTGCACCACGCACCCACGAGCTACGCTTCGGCCTTGCGTGGGGAGCAACCGACTATTATGGAACACCTGCCTTTACGAACTACATCGCCAATCGTAGCGAAGAGCTACACTACAGCGGCGAAAGTCATTGGGTAACATTTGCTGCCGACTATGGCTACTGGACCAACGAGTGGTTTAGCATAGGGGGCTCACTGTCGTGGACAACAGGCTTTGCTCGCCACTATTCATCGCTTACGCACGATTATCTCGGCTCGACACGCTATCAGCTTATCGCCATAATGCCCGAGGTGCGCTTTGCCTGGCTGCGTCACGGTATGGTACAGCTATACTCAAGCGCAGCGTTGGGCCTTGGCATCGAAATGCGCCCAGGATGGCACACACGCTACCTTACGGACTTCTACCCCGCCTTCGACTTTAAGCCCATAGGCATAAGCATAGGTCGCAAGTGGTTTGGCTTCGTAGAGCTGGGCTACGGCTCACGAGGCATCATCAACGTAGGCTTCGGCCATAGGATTAACCCCAAACAACGTTAGGCTATGAAGAGAGTATACATATATATATTATTGTGCGTGGCGCTGCTCTCAAGCGCTACCCTCACGGCCCAGAGCATAAGCGACGAGCTTGTCTACGACCGCATAACAGGTTATATGACCTCTGAGAGCAACATTGACAAGGAGGCTATGCCAAGCAAGAATATTCAGCATATACGCTGGAAGCATAACATTCGCATCGGCTATGGCGCACCAAGTATCACCTCGTGGATGTTTACCCATGGTGGGTTCCCTGGTGTTGTCTGCTGTGATCTCGGCCCTATGCATCAAACACTACGTGAGGGGATACACAATAGCCGCTACCACGAGTCGGCAGAGCGCTACCTACACAGCCTCTATGCCGAGTATACGACCTCTATTAACCCTTGGTTCTCGATAGGTGCCAAGTGTACGTTTGCGGCCAAGTGGCTCTCGGAGTACGATTCACACACCCACGAGCTATTTGCTCGCCATAACGCCTACGACATCGGCGCACTCCTCAATATGCGCTTCGAGTGGTTGCGTCGTGAATCGGTGCAGATGTACTCTACCATAGGCGTAGGCCTTGCCGCCCACTTTGAGCGTGCCGAGGGTCGATACCTTCCGATGTTCGATGCCACATTCGTAGGCCTTAGCGTAGGTCGCTCGTTCTACGGCTTTGTTGAGCTTGGTGAGGGCATAAGCGGCTCACTGCGTGGTGGCTTTGGCGTTCGTTTCTAACCATTAATACCGGCAACTATTATGAAAGCAACAAAGATATTATCATTGGCAATAGTGCTACTCGGCACCACAGCCTGCACACTTGGAGATCGTGACGAGACACCTCGTCCCGAGAATATCGGCTACTCAATAGCTCGCACCGCCGTAGGACACCTTCACTCGGTACACATGGTACTCGAAGATATACTCCTGTATGAGGAGATGCTCACAATCGAGGATGACACAGAGCGCAACGCCTTCAAAGAGGAGCATTTCGAGCGCATCAAAAGTTATAGCATTTACGGCAACCTCCATGAGGTGTATCATGGCTACTTATCAACCCCTACTCGTATCATAACGGACGGTAAGCTACTCCGAGATGGCGGACGCTGGGAGCTGAAACTAAAGAATAACTATGAGTTTACCATAGAGGCCAAAGAGGGGGTATATACGATGGAGTTTACGATGCTCTGCTCCCCTATAATCTATTCACAAAATCTCAAGGGTAAGATCGTGGCAACACCCGGCCAGGAGGAGGGAGAGATGGTCTACACCGCCCCCGACGGACTACTATCGGTAGGCAATGAGGATACCACATACACCGACGGAAAGTGCTACCCTCTCAACTTAGAGATTACCATCACCGAGCCTGCTGTCTACAATGCTAACAAGCATAATGGCCTATTCACAGCGGGAGCTATGCACCTTGAGTGCCACGACACACTCTACGACACTACCGACATTGTGGATGTAACGCTCAAAAGCGGCAAAGTATCATACACATACCTAAACTACAAGGGCGATGTGGACCAATCTATCAACGGATATGAGCGAGTGTTATTCGATTAGAGAGCTGTGTTTGCGTGTTTCATGAAAAATTTGTAACTTTGCTCTACCTGCGTTGCGGGTGGAGCAATTTTTGTCGTCAGAATGGAATAAACGCCCATAAAACATAGAGTATGAGTACAACAATTTCGATAAAGGGACAATCCGAAATATATGTCGGCAACGTAAACAAGGGCCTTGAGAAGTATCTACGTGGCGAGCGTGTGGTGGTAATCACCGATGCCAACATCGACCGCCTATACCACGACCTTGTGGCATGCTACGACCATATAATCATAGGCCACGGTGAGGGAAATAAAAACCTCGTCACCGTGCAGAACATCTACTCACGCCTTATCGAGATGGGGGCAGACCGTTCAACCACACTTCTTGGCATTGGCGGAGGTATCGTCACCGACATCACAGGATACGTGGCCTCTACGTTTATGCGTGGCATAGACTTTGGCTTCGTTGCCACAACACTACTCGGCCAAGTAGATGCCTCGATAGGGGGTAAGAATGGCGTGAACGTGGCCCACTACAAGAATATGGTGGGTACGTTCAACCAGCCACGCTTCGTAATATCGGACGTGGAGATGCTACGCACACTACCCAAGCGAGAGCTGCGTGCAGGCCTTGCCGAGGTTATCAAGATGGCGATAATTGACGATGCTGAGCTCTTCGACTTTATCGACAACAACATCTCGGACGATCTGACACTCAACGCAGAGGTGCTTAATCGTATCGTTCTCGACTCCGTGCGACTTAAGAGCAACATCGTGGAGAGAGACGAGTGCGAGAAGGGGGTGCGCCGTGTACTCAACCTCGGACACACCATAGGCCACGCAATAGAGAAGTGTAGCCGCAAACTCAACCACGGCGAGGCCGTGGCCATAGGCATATCCGAGATCTCGCACCTCGCACAGCGACAAGAGTGGATGACTCGTGAGGATACGGCACGCATCGACGCACTGCTCACCAAGGTGGGATTTAAGCTCGAAAAGCCCGTGGCAATGACAGATATTCTACGTGAGGTGCGCTACGATAAGAAGAAGAGTGACAGTCTAATACGTCTGGTTATCCCTGAGCGCATTGGTTCGTGCCGCATAATGGAGGTCCCTCTTGAGAGGGTTGAAGAGTACTTTAATTGTTAAGATATGAAACGTGCATATATACTCCTTGCTGATGGCTTCGAATGTGTCGAGGCATTAGCACCCATCGACGTGATGTTTCGTGCTGGCGTAGACCTTCGCCGCATAGCCATAGGCGGCAAACTCGACGTGGCATCATCACACAATCTTGTAAGCCTGAAGTGCCACACGACAATAGAGGAGGCTAATCTCAGCGACGGCTGTGCCATAATCCTCCCTGGAGGCAACCCCGGATATATCAACCTACGTGAGTCCGAGGCAGTGTGCCGTACGGTTAGAGAGTATTACAACTCGGGGCGATTGGTCGCAGCGATATGCGGTGCACCTACGGTGCTTGCCGCAGCCGACATAGCCAAGGATCGAGCGATAACGTGTCACAGCAGCGTGATTGGCCAGATGGGCGACTACAAATATGTAGGTAGCAACGTGGTTGAAGATGGCAACCTCATCACCTCATCGGGGGCAGGCCACGCAATAGAGTTTGCCATTGCGGTGGCGGCACGTATAGTGGACAGTGAGACGCTTTCACGTACACGTCAGGGTATGGAGTTATAAAAAGTTATGGGGCGTATCACTACGCCCCATAACTATATTTAACAACTGACGATTACTTACCATCGTTATCAGCCGCCTCCTTACGGCGTATATCGTTCTGACGCATAAGTTTACGTATCGACTGCGAGAGTCGGTCAGGATCGACATTACGATTAATCTCCGAGTCGTGGGCCAACGATATACGGCCAGTCTCCTCCGATACCACGATGATAATAGCATCCGACACCTCGCTCATACCCAGAGCAGCACGGTGACGCATACCATATGACTTAGGCACATCTTGGCGGGTCACAGGAAGCACACACTTGGCAGCAACCACCCTATCACCACTAATAATCATACCACCATCGTGCAACGGAGCATTCTTAAAGAAGATATTCTCGATGAGCGACTGCGACACCTTAGCATCGATAGCGATACCACTCTCCTCCACAATACCGAGATCGTTAGACTGCTTGATGATAATCAATGCACCCACCTTCTGCTCACCCATACTACGACAAGCATCCACAATAGGCTTAAGTTCTATGTCGTGCTCAACCTTGCGGTTACGGAAGTTGAAGATGCGCGACAGCCACTCAAAGCGCTCACGCTGGCGGCCTATGGCCTGCAAGAAGTGGCGGATCTCAGGCTGGAAGATGATGATGATGGCTATTACACCGACAGAGATAATCTGTCCGAGGATTGTCGAGAAGAGCACCAGATTGAACGTCTTTACCAATATCCACAGCAGGTATATGAAGAATATACCCAACATAATATATGGTGCACTCGTTCCCTTCATAGCACGATATAGGCCATAAAGCAACGACGCTACGAGGAAGATGTCAATAAGATCGACAAAGTTGAATGGTATAAAGCCCATAGCTTTAGGTTAGAGAGTGTACGTAAGTTATGTTTGTCTAAAAATTGATGCTGCCCAACTAACATGTCAGGCAGCCTCAAATAGTTGTGTGATAGTCTATTTATCAGCCTCGTAGAGCTTATCAATCTCAGCCAATACCAACGATGAGATGTCGAGACCATCAGCAGAGTCTACAACCATCATCGAGTTGATAATCATCTTGTAACGGCCATCAGCGTTGATGTTCTTGATAGCACGCTGCATAAGATCGGCGAAACGGTTCTGAAGCACAGCGCTCTCCTCGGCAAGCTGCTGCTCCTCCTTCTGGAGCTTCTCGCCCTCCTGCTGTACTGACTTCTGGAGTGCTGCCATATTAGCCTCAAGGTTCTTAGCACGACGCTCAATCTCCTGACCCTTGGTCTGAGCATTAAGTGTTGTGATAAGGCCCTTCTGGTAGTCAGAGTTTAGCTTAGCACCATCCTGCTGAATCTTCTGCTGCTCATAAATAAGACCCTGCTCACGCTTAGCCAAATCCTCCTGGGCCTTCATAGCCTTATCCTGATATGCCTTAACCTTCTCGTCAAGGGGCTTACCCTCAGCCTCGAACAACTTGCTCGACTGGAACATAGCGTCAAGGTTTACGTATACAACCTCGGCGCTCTTAACACAAGCCGTAGAGTCCGACAAATCAACAGTCTCCTGAGCCTCAGTTGTAGCATCATTGTTGTTGCTCTCGCCACCACCGCACGAAACAAGCATAGCAGCTGCAGCGCATACAAACAAAAGTGTTTTTTTCATAATAATATTTTAATTTTAGTGTAAATATCAAATTCAACTCACAAAGATAAAAAAATTTATTTACTTTTGTAGAAATTTTTATAATTATTTTTAGCGACTCACCGATTACTATGTACGAGTATATAACAGGAAAACTTGCGGAGGCCACACGAACATACGCCATTATCGAGGCGGGGGGCGTAGGATATTTCATCAATATATCGCTGCACACTTACTCCGAGATTGAGCACTCGGAGAGCGCTCGGCTCTACGTTCACTTTATCGTGAGAGAGGACCAGCAAGCCCTCTTTGGCTTCTCGACAAAGCTCGAGCGTGAGCTCTTCCGCCAGCTTATAAGTGTCTCAGGCGTAGGTGGTAACACCGCACGAATGATACTATCGACATACTCACCACGTGAGCTGCAAAACATCATCGCCACCGAGAATGCCGTACTGCTCAAAAATGTCAAGGGACTGGGACTCAAAACCGCACAGAAGATAATCGTGGAGCTCTCGGGAAAGATGCTCGAGTTAGGCGCAAGCGACATTATGTTCACACCCAAATCTGCGACCTCACGCTCCGAGAGCTACGACGAGGCACTCGCCGCACTCAGTATGCTCGGATTTCAGAAGAGCGCATCCGAGAAGGTGCTCAACGCCATATTCAAAGACTCACCCACGATCAGTGTCGAGGATGCCATTCGCACCGCACTAAAGAGTCTTTAATGTATTAAATATTCAAAAATAGGTAGATGTTCCAAAATATTTATTAACTTTGTGCGATTATATGTATATGAATAGAGTCTGGAACATAGCCATTATGATTGCGGTGGTTGCTGCCACGGCACTCTTTGTGTCGTGCAAGAACGAGACCGATACTCAGCTCAACACACAGCAATCTACCATACAGAAATATCTCGAAAACTCGCACCAACCACGCCTGATAGCCGAGGAGGAGATTGCAAACTCGCTGGAGAACGAGCCTCAGTTCTACACACATTGGGGGCTTGACATCTTCCGTTACATCTCAACATACTACGCTGAGGGGCGTAGCGACAAGCCATCATTAGAGGCGGGCGACAAGGCCGCAATATCCTACACAGCATATATCTTTAAGAGCGGCACGCCCACGACAGCAGATATGTTTGCCACAAACGAGCAGGAGTCTATCGATGCTCTCACGGCACAGGGATTGAACACCACCTATGAGTGGACCACCGAGCCTATGGAGATTACACTCGGAAGTGGTGATATTCTCGATAGCTTGGCGACAGCGCTTGAGGGTTGCCACGAAGGTGATAGCGTCGAGGTGTATCTCACGTTCGAGGCGGCCTACGGGAATAAGTATATCGGCAAGGTACCACCTAAGTCGGCACAGATGTGGAAGATAAATATTATTAGTGTAACGAAAAAGCAGTAACCATATATGAAACGAAGCATTAGGCTTACATCACTACTTATACTACTAACACTCCTTACCGTAGGATGTATCAAGGAGCCAACAATGGAGTATAAGGAGATCGAGCAGCGCTCGCTAAAGGCGTGGATAGAGAAGTATCGCCCCGATTTGGTCGATAACTACCAGGAGGAGGGAGGCTACTATGTAGAGGTTCTCGATGAAGGCGTGCAGGACTCACTACCCATCACCGACAAGGATGTATGGCTATGGTACGACTTTACGGGTCGTGATCTTGACGGCGTGATCTATGAGACACGCAACAACGAGATTGCCACACAGCTCGGCACATATACCAAGTACACTCGCTATGTACCCGCATACCGCTTTAGTGGCGCAGAGTCTACAACGATGATGGAGGGAACCTATCTGGCCACGTTCAACAAGCTAAAGATTGGCGATGGTGAACTGGAGGTGCGCTATGGCACTGAGCTACGTCTATATCTCCCCTCGTCGGTAGTATCGGCCACAGAGTCGAGCAATGGCGGTTACGAGGGAGAGTTCTCGATGGATAGTTCGAAGCCTATGATCGTAACAATGAAGATCTATGGCCACGTGGCTAACCCCGTAGCATACGAGGGTGAGTATGTAGATAGCTTCGCCGAGGGCAATGGCGGTGTATGCACCGACCACAAAGTGGTTAAAGAGGAGGATAGCGAGAAGTCGTCACGCCGCCACACAACACGTGCCGACGAGGAGCAAGAGGAGGTAGACACACGCCCACTGGAGTTCTTCGATGGTCGCTGGCATCAGCCTATTGACACCCTCGAGCAGCTATACGTAAACTACGCATATGCTCCCAACAAGAGCCTCAAGTATGACGTTCTTGGCACCGACACACTGATGTACCCCACTCAGAACCAGTATAATATTGGCGATGTATACAACTCATCGGATCTCGACACTCGCATCAACGCAGCACTCATCGAGCGCTTTGGCGAGGGTATAACCTACGATGAGGTGCTTACAACCGACTCGCTGAAGACCAAGACTACGGCTAAGGTGTGGTACATTGGTCGTTTCCTCGACGGATTTATCTTCGACACAAACATCGACGAGGTGAAGCAGATCATCTATGGCGAGATAAAGAGCAAGGGAGAGGCCCTCGACTTCACTATGAGCGATCCAACGCAGAATAGCTATATACTGGCGTGGAACTACTCGATACCTACGCTACGCAAGGGACAATGGGCAGCAATCCTCACCGTATCGACCTACGGCTATGGCATCTCGGGCCAGGTGGGATCGCACACCTCAACAACAACGGGTAACAACGATGCTGCATACTACGACTACCTCAACTATATGAATTATATGAACTATATGAACAACTACTATGGCTACGGCTATGGTGGTATGTACAATCAGGGATACTACGGCTACAACCCCTACTACTACGGTTATAGCTACTATGGTGACACATCGTCGGGCGAGACTACAACGGTGACGACCACCTCAACAGAGATCCCTGCATATAGTCCGTTGTTATTCCAGATATTCGTCGAGGAGTAGCCCTTGGCAGACAATCATATGTTGCCTACAACAGTCAATCGCTGTTAGTAGGCAACAAGCATATAACCAACAGGCGAAAGCCAAAGAGTATAATTAATTACTAACCAAACAATACACCTATGAAACGTCTACTATCAGCCGTGATGCTACTCAGCCTCACACTACTTTCGGGAACACTAAGTGCACAGAGTCTTAAGCGTGTAACCCTCGACTACTGCTCGATCAACCTTCCAAGCGACATCCGACTTATCGACCAGCAAAGCGCGGACGGTATAATTGCTCGAAACTACACAAATGCCAACAACACATTCGCATGTACCTATTGCACATTCCCTCTCGACGAAGAGTTCAACACTTATGACCGTCTATATGGCGAGGCTATGCAGCTTGGTATTGATATAGATCAAACAGGTTGCTACGGCGTTACGACAAGCACGTCAGACCAGTTGCTATTTACCATTGGCAATATTGACTCTATCTCGGTTATCATCGGAGTATTTCCCCACTACAACGTGGGTCGAGGAACCTACTTCTGCCTCGCAGATATGAGCGGCAACACCCAACTTCTTATCGAAATGATCTCTTCGTTCCGTCTGCGTTAAGAGCACCACAAACAAGAATGATACCGACTACAACGACTATCTCATAGGATACTTACACACAAACAACCCTCTAAATGCAAACATTATGAAGCGACTATTTTCAATCATCATACTACTGACAATCTCGATGTCTGTGAATGGCGTATCGGCACAGAGTCACGAGGGACGCTACTATGGCTGGGGTGACCGAGCAAGATATTATCCTCAACCAAAGCTCACTGGCGACATCAGCCAGTTGGTTGTAGTCCACGCTGAGGGCGACATAGCGCTAAAAGCAGTTTACACGTTTAACAAGCGTGGTGATGTGATTACAACAATGGAGTACAACTCAGCAGGCAAGCTCATAGACAATAGCAAGTACACCTACGACTACGTGAAGGGTACAATATATGAGGCCCACTACCACCTCGGCAAGCTAACATTTGACAATCACAGCACATTCGAATCAGCGGCAATAAGCGATGAGGTGTTGTTCGGAACATTCGGCAAGGAGGATAAGACCGAGTACAAATACGACTCGAAGGGAAGAGTCATTGAGGAGAAGAGCGATTACTGCACCACGACCTATGAGTATGACGCTCGAGGTAACAAGTCGAAGATAACAAGGATCTACTCGGATGGCCGTGAAGAGGTAAACTGCTATGAGTATGACGCTCGAGGCAATGTCGTTGAGATGCGCCGCACCCCAGGGATGTATAAAGAGTCATCACACACGACATTCCATATCACCTACCGCAGGTAGACCACTCAAACATCTGGTCCATCGTCGAGGGATTAAACACAGCGATGACGACCACAACAACTGCTAAACAACTTAAATTGAGACAAAAGAGATGAGGAAGATATTAGGGCTTATTTCTGCTTTGGCTACGATGCTTTTAGTGAATGGTAATAGTATTCTGGACGTAGTCCCTATTGCCTCTGCACAAGAGGTATTGACAGAGTGCAATCAGCAAGATACTACCGATAGAAATAGGGGGTTAATAGCAGCAGACTCGACGCTTCAAAGTCGTAGTAGCGAGGCTCTAAATATTACAAACCATCCATATGAACTTGCCCACCTCTACATAGCAAATAAGCCTAAGATTGATTCGATATTTCGTACTAAAAACAATCTAAATAGAGTTGGCGCAGACTCTCATAGCATATTAGCTGAAAAGCAGAATGAGGAGATTGGTTCTACTGTCCCCAATAAGCCATTCGAGAGCGTGGTCGTTAAGTGGGCCGGAAGAAATAGATACGGAAAATATACGAGTCAGTGCGCAGCGCACGTTAATGGACGTCTGACTAAGGCGGGACACTACTCCAATGGACACGCATACCAAATCCTAAGCCGCTTCCCTTCGGTTATAAATGGCTATAAGAGTGTGGAAATTCCAAATCTTTCTAAACTGAGTTCAGAGAAGCGAGCGCCAGCCGTTTTGAAGATGCACCGAGAGGCTGCGGATTACGTTAAGGAGCACCTTGATATATCTAAGCTAATCCCTGGAAAGTACTATGTGGTTAATATGTATTACACGACCAGCCCGTATATGTTGCAGTTCTTCTATTCGGCCAGAAAACAGGGTACAGGCACCTACGGAACACACGTTGGCGTGTTGTACTACGACACCGAGGCTGAGGCTTGGGTTGTAGAGCACAATATCCATGGACACGTCCACTACGACGCATTGGTGTCGATTCTCGGAGGAGCGTCTAATCCGCACAAATATGGCGTGACATCAATCTCGAGGGTATCGAAATAGCTTGCGCCATAATAACGGGGAGTCCTTAGAGCTACCCTACCGTTATTACTCAAGCTCGTTGAAGACCTCCTGAAGACGATTAAGAAAGGCGGTAGATATTGGGCCATCCATCTGCGTGTGGTGAAACTGAAACGATATGGGCAAGGTGGTGCGAAACAGCCCCTTGCGATACTTCCCCCACACAACAAAGGGGTTGTTGTAGAAGCCGGCATAGAGGTTTACCACCGAGTCGAGCTCGCACTTGGTTAGTGCTGAAGTGCCGATTACCATATAGTCATCACCAAGGTTTAGCTCCTCGATGCTATGCGCCGCCTCGTGCGTAAGGCGCAAGTAGTCCTCCGCAAACTTATGAATATCCTCGGAAAATGGGATGTCGCAGGTGTTGATGCCTCCATCTGTAGTCCTCACGATGGTGTTTACGGCCAGATGGTCAAACTGCATAAGCTTGTCACCTACGGGCAGCAGGTAGAACTCGGCAAAGTCGCTTGCCGCACGCCCTATGGCGTAGCACATCAGCATATTTATCTTAACGCCACTACGACGCGCCACACGCCTTAGGTGCGTGATATCATAACTCTTCGTCATAGTCACCATTGGCATTGGCGAGCGCATCCACAGCTCGAAGGCCTTGGCACGATTTGTCGTCTTTGGGTCTACCTCTCTCATTGTTTTATGGGTTTAGGCGCTGCGGATGAGACTCCGCAACAAAAAATTGTGGCACAAAGCTAACAAAAATTTCTCGATTGTGCACTCGTTTACTACAAATAGATGGCCGCAGATAAGAGTTCTAACGGCCGTAGCCGCAGCGTGACACCCGACTTCATAATATCTTAATGGTCCTAATGGTCTTAAACAAAAGACAATTAAGACCTTTAAGACAATTAAGATGGTTGCGGCAGGCAGCGCAAACAGCCAACAGTCGAAACAGCAGCGTGGTACCCGACCTCGTAATGTCCTAATGGTCCTAATGGTCCTAAAAAATAGAGACAATGAGACCGTAAGACACTAAGACAATTAAGATGGTTGCGGCCAACGTGTGATACCCGACCTCGTAATGGTCTTATGGTCTTAATGGTCCTAATGGTCCTAAAAAATAAAGACCGTAAGACAATTAAGATGGTTACGGCCAACAGCACCAACGGCCGAAACAGCAGCGTGGTACCCGACCTCGTAATGGTCTTATGGTCCTAATGGTCTTAATGGTCCTAAAAGAATTGAGCTGCCCACCGGGTTTTCAGACTGATCCGCTTTATGAGTGGTGGAAGTTCGCTTTCACACTCTCATAAAACAAAAACAGGTGACTTGAAAGTCACCTGCCTTTGCGTTTTTTGGGGTGGAAGATGGGATTCGAACCCACGACCTTAGGAACCACAATCCTCTACTCTAACCAGCTGAGCTACATCCACCATCTGATTTGTTTCCAAATCGGTGTGCAAATATACGCACTTTTTCTTATTATCCAAAATTTTTAGCACTAATTTTTAATTTTTAGGCTAAAGAGACCCTTTTGTTCGCTACTTTATAACTGCGGTGGGGAGTTCGCCCCAGTGGGTGGTATAGCGTGGTGAGCGGTGGTCGCTGGACGAAAGCACCTGGCCAAGGCCCTGCGAGGCCACAACAACACTATTGCAGCCAGTCTTGCGATTGATGGCATCGACAGCCGACATAAGGCGGTGATGTTGCGCTTGAGTCTGGGCATCAAACATAGAGTGTGGCGAGGCTTGGCGCTCAACAATACCCGAGGCGATAACGCCGGCACGTTTATATCCACAGCCCGCAACAAAGAGCTCGGCAATGGCCTCACGCACCGAGCGAACTATACGCAGCGTGCTATCCGTAGGCTCGGCAAAGTGTACGACGATATTGCCATACTGCTGAGGCTCATCACCATGAAAGCGATTGGTGGCAGCAAATACCGTGAGCTCGGAGCACAGCGTACCCTCCGAGCGAAGTTTCTCAGCGGTCATAGCAGCAAACTTGGCGGTCTGCTCCATAAGCTCCTTACGGTCGTATATCTCGGTGGAGAAGCTTCGTGAATTACATATCGACTGCTTGTTTCGTGGCTGATGCTCAAAGCCTATCGAGGGTATGCCGTGGAGTTCACGCCACGTGCGCAGACCTGTGACACCCATATGGCGACGTACCCACTCCTCATTGAGCAATCGGAAATCCCAGGCGGTATGCACGCCCAAGAGCTTAAGTTTCGGGGCACTACGACGACCTATACCCCACACATCCTCGACGGGGGTCTTACGCAACACCTTCTCGATATCCTCCTCGCGGTGCATAAAGCAGCCGCCACGCAACTTAGGATAGTGTTTACAGAGCTCGGCAGCGATCTTGGCGAGCGTCTTGGTGGGGGCGACACCCACAGATAGAGGTATGCCCGTGAGGCGGCGGCAACGCTGCGAGAGCTCCTTAGCAAAGGCATCGAAATCTTCACACTCGACACCCCGCAGATCCAAGAAGGCCTCGTCGATGGAGTAGACCTCTATCTGAGGAGCGCTATCACGCAACACACTACGCACACGACGTGAGAAGTCGGCATAGAGCGTCATATTGCTCGAGAAGAGTGCCACATTCTCCCTACTCACAAGGTCTCGGATACGAAATAGTGGCTCACCCATCTTTATACCAAGAGCCTTAGCCTCGTTGCTACGAGCAATAGCGCAGCCGTCATTGCGTGATAGCACAATGACAGGACGCCCCTCGAGATCGGGACGAAAGACTCGCTCACACGAGACAAAGAAGTTATTGCAGTCGGCAAGAGCAAACATAGTGTTTCGGAGCTCTACACACGCTTGATAACGTAGGTGACAACACCCCAAATTGTAAAGTCGTTATCCGAGGTGATACGTATAGGGGCAAACTTAGGGTTGGCAGCGATAAGGTCGATATGGTCGGCGTGACGCTGTATGCGCTTAACGGTAAACTCACCATCGATAAAGCATACAGCCGAGCAGCCATTATAGGGCTCTACGCTACGATCCACGATGATTATATCGCCCTCATCCATCTCGGCATCGACCATCGACGTGCCTCCAATACGGAAGAAAAACGTAGAGGCAGGATGGCGCACAAGCAGTCGCACAAGATCGAGCTTCTCGGCAGGCTCCTCATCGGCGGGCGAGGGAAAGCCTGCACGTACCTCACCAAGCATATCAAGTTCGAGCGACTCACCGACACTTATAGGATATGGTTTTAGTTCTGACATATATTATCGGCGTATTGTACGTACAACATCGGGGAGCAGCAGCACAGGCGAGGTGAGAAGGAGTATCCAACACCAGTCACTCGGAGTAAGCGGTGCGACACCAAACAGGTCGCTCGCAAAATTAACGATAAGCACCTGTCCAAGAACAATAACCAGCGAGATAGCAAGGAAATAGCCACTATACGACTCCTTGACCACTTGTGGTTTACGCACCAAGTCCATAAGATCGAGCAATAGGCTACGGCGTGTAGCGAAGTACTTGGCATTGAACATATTCCAGAACTGAAGCATCACGAACACCGAGAAGAAAACGCCCAACTCATAGCGTGTCAGAGGCTTAGCATTGCCCTCCACAGAGAACATTCCAGAGACGAACGTACGCAGGTTCGCACCATCGATAATATCTCGCACGCTATTAATCTCGACGTGGTGCAGTAGCTGCCAGAGGCCCACAAGGAGCAGGAAGAAGCAGAGGCCAGCGCCCACGATGCTACGCAACATCTTGCGGTTGATGATATGACTATTAGGGTCACGTGGCGGCTCGTTAAGCACACCCTTATCAGGAGGCAACGATGATAGTGCCATAGCGGCAAACGTATCCATAATGAGGTTTACCCAGAGCATCTGCGTCACAGTAAGTGGCGACTCGAGCCCCACAAAGGCACCAAGCAGCACGATAAGGCAGGCCGAGAGGTTGATGGTCATCTGGAAAATGATAAATCGGCGGATATTGAGATATAGCGACCTACCCCACATTATAGCACGGTTGATGCTGGCAAACGAGTTATCAATGATAGTGATATCGCTGGCCTCCTTGGCACGTGATGTACCATCGCCCATTGAGAGTCCTACCTGTGCCTTGCTAAGTGCTGGAGCATCGTTCGTGCCATCACCCGTAACAGCTACCACCTCGCCATTATCCTGCAACAGAGTCACAAGACGAGCCTTATCGTCGGGACGAGCACGTGACACAATCTTAAGCGTTGGCTTACTAAGCAGCTGACGGGCCTCCTCATCGCTGAGAGCTGCAAACTCTGGTCCGGTGATAACCTCACCATCAACACCATCAATAAGGCCCAGCTGACGACCAATCTCCGAGGCAGTACCAGACGTATCACCCGTGACAATAATCACACGTACACCAGCGCCACCACGACACGTGGCAATAGCCTCACGCACATCGTCACGTATAGGGTCAGCAATACCCACCACGCCAATAAATATCAGTTTGGACTCCTTGTCGAGGCTCTTTACAGCAAAGCCCAGAGTACGCATAGCACGACTCTGATATGAGGTCAAATGCTCGTTGATATACTCCTTGGTTACATCGCCCGCAATTTGCTCAGACATCGAAAGCACAATCTCAGGGGCACCCTTCAGCAGGCGATAGCGAGACCCTGTGGCTATATGCTCAACATCGGTGGACATATACTTAGTCTCGGTAGAGAATGGCTTCTGCGCTATAATGCGATACTCGTCACGCACCAAGCGATAGTCCACACCCTGCGCACGCAACCACTCGAGCAGAGCACCCTCCGTAGGGTTGCCTATAACCACCTCACGGCCATCATCCTCGCCAAGTTCGGCAGTAGAGTTTACGGCCATAGTATGGCGCAAAAGCTCGTCGTAGGCCTTGTCCAGAGCTAAAGTCTCGACAACAGTCATACGGTTCTTTGTAAGCGTACCCGTCTTATCGGTGCATATCACCGTGGTAGCACCCATAGTCTCACAGGCGTGGAGCTTACGCACAAGGCTCTTCTGCTTGAGCATACGACGCATACTCAGCGCCAAACTTACCGTAATACTCATAGGCAGGCCCTCGGGCACAGCAACAACGATAAGCGTCACGGCAATCATTATAGAGGCGAGCGCAAACTCGGCAATCTCGATAAAGCCGAGCTCCGAGAGAGGCATTTCACTGAAAAACAAGAACGACACGAGTCGGCCCACGATGATAAGCATCGCCACAACAAAGCTCGCAATAGATATCCAGCGGCCAAGCTGTGCAAGTTGCTTATTAAGAGGTGTGTCCACATCGCTACCCTCGCTGGCACGTGCCACACCTCGGCCCTCCTCGGTATCGACACCCACGGCCGAGACACACATCACGGCACTACCCTCGATTACAGTAGCTCCACGAAGCATAAAGTTCGAGGGGTATGTTGCATCCTCGTCAAAGTCGGCCTCATCAAGATACTTATTTGCATAGGTCTCGCCCGTGAAGTTTGACTCATCGACACGTAGCTCCACAGCATCGACCAGATAGCCATCTGCAGGGATCTCATCGCCCGCCTCAAGACGCACCATATCGCCAACGACAACATCCTGCTTCGAGATATTCATAAGCGTAGCACGACTATCCTCATCAGCACGACGAAAGGCCTTAACCGGACGAGAGTCCTTAACCTTATTGAGAATGTCGAACTCTCGACCCGCCTTGACCTCGAACACAAAGCCCACGCCCGTGGCAAGCAGCAGCGCAAGTAGCACTCCCGAGGGCTCGAGTAGCAGATCTAAGCCCTTGCCAACGACAAAAATCTCGTAGAGAGCAACTATGACAGAGAGGAAAAAGACCACAAGTAGGACTATAATAATCGGGTCCTTAAACTTTGCGAGATATGCCCTCCACAGCGGCTCACGCTCAGGAGGTGGGATTATATTTTTACCCTTACCACTCCTCACCACGGCCTCTCCAGCAACGAGCGCCTTTGATAAGTAGTTATCCTTTTTATGTGACATAAGTTCAACAATATTTAGTTGAGCAAAGATACAACAATTTTCAATTACGTCCAGCAATCAACATCCAAATCGAAGGAGAATAACATCAATTTAACCTCTTTGTAACATTGTGGCATAATATGGTATAAACAAATTGGCCCCAACATTTTAAGTCGGGGCCAAGTTATATATAACCAAACTGCTATTAGCGTATGCGGTCGAGCGAGCGTACCAAGACCTCATCCTTGAATATTGCTCGACTGGCGAGATAGGTGAGCACCATCGACACAATAGGCATAGGCGCAGCCCACCCAAACTGACGGTGGTCGATCTCAAGGCCCTCGAAAATACGTGAGGTGAGCCAGTAGTAGAGGCCTATCAACACCAGTGAGCCCAAGAGCAACACGAGCTCTACGGCACATAGGCGCACCTGCAACGTGCGCTTCTTAAATAGAAATATCGTAATGAATGGAAGTAGCGTGGCCAGCGAAAGCATAATGCCCATCCAGAGTGTGGTGTGCAAGGCATCCTCGCAGCTAAGCGCAAAGGCTGTAAGCTCGTAGGTCTGGCCACCGACAACAAACGAGGCGATAGGCATAAACAGCGTAAGCGACATAAGCGCTGTCACCACAAGCAGATAGAGTGTTTGAATACGTTGAATCATAGAGTATTTTAGTTGTTAGTATTATCAAGATTCTTATCAATAAGATAGGTATTTCGGTCGGGCGAACGTCGATTTATCATCTCGCCAAGGAAGCCTGCGAGGAACAACATAACACCGAGGACGATGGCCACAAGGCTAAGATAGAAGAGTGGCTGGTTGGTAAGCGGGTGGTTCGACACAAACTTATCTACGATAATCCAGACGATGGCGATAAATCCGAGAAGGAACATCACCGTACCTAAGCCACCAAAGAAGTACATCGGCGAACGACCAAAGTAGGACATAAACGTAACAGAGATAAGGTCGAGATAGCCCTTGGCCATACGCTCAATGCCAAACTTCGACTTGCCATACTTACGCTCGTGGTGCTCGACAACCTTCTCGCCGATACGCTTAAAGCCGGCGTGTTTTGCAAGGATAGGGATGTAGCGGTGCATCTCACCATATACCTCGATAGACTTAACCACCTTACGACGATAGGCCTTAAGGCCACAGTTGAAGTCGTGGAGCTTGATTCCCGACATTAGGCGTGCTGTGAAGTTAAAGAACTTGCTGGGCCAGCGCTTGCCTATGGGGTCATACCTCTTGCGCTTCCATCCCGACACAAGGTCGTAACCCTCCTCCAAAATCATACGGCGTAGCTCGGGGATCTCGTCGGGCGAGTCCTGCAAGTCGGCATCCATAGTCACAACAACCTCGCCACGAGCCATCTCAAAGCCACAATAGAGCGCCGCCGACTTACCATAGTTACGCATAAAGCTGATACCTCGCACCGAGCCATACTCCGCACGTAGCTGCTCTACGACACTCCACGAACGATCTGTAGAGCCATCGTCAATCATAATAACCTCATAGCTAAGGCTATTTGTGGTCATCACCATATCGATCCACGCCACAAGCTCTACGAGCGACTCCTCCTCGTTATATAGCGGTACAACAACCGACACATCAATCTTACTCTCCATACCCTACTCCTTATTAAATATCTGAGGCTCACGACGCACCATACGGGCAATGATAAGTCCGAGAATGGTACCTGTGATGATATAGTTGTTTACCGACGCAAGGATATTATCGAAAATCGAGGGCTTGGGCGACGACTCAACGGCCTCGACAAGATCGTCGATAAGCGCCTCGCTACCAGGCATCATAGCGCCCATCTGGTCGATACGACCTACATAGCCATCAACATAGTTCTGGTAGCCCACAACCTCGATAAAGAGATACGAGGCAAAGCCCACGATAACACCAGTGAGCACAGATATCGTGAAGGCATAAATAAGGCCCGAACCATAGGGAAAACCCTCCTCCATAGGTGCTGCCATAGCACGACGCTTAGTAAAGCGATGAAGCAACCAGACGAATGCAACTGTGGCAGCTATCATCTCAACAAAGACGATGACCGACATCCTATCGAGCGAAAACTCGAGATCAACGAGCAGGTAGCTCTCCAACACACGTGAGAGTGCCATCACCACACCGAGTATAGCACCATCACGCAGGGCATCGCCCCAAAATCCTGTTTTATTCATAGACGTATGTTACTTCTTAATATTACGTTTGTTGAGCGCATCCTGATAGGCCCGAGCATTCTTGTTATGCTCCTCTAAGGTCTCAGCGAAGTTGTGCTTACCATCAAACTCGGCACGTGCGCAGAAATAGAGATAGTCGTGCTCCTCGTAGTCGAGTACAGCCTCAATAGCTGCCACATCGGGCATAGCGATAGGTGCAGGAGGTAGACCCTTGTGTATGTAGGTATTGTAGGGCGACTCGATCTTAAGGTGTTTCTTGAGTATTCGCTTCACCGAAGGGTCGTTAATGGCATACTTGACCGTAGGGTCGGCCTGAAGTAGCATATCCTTCTCCAGACGGTTCATATATACACCAGCGATACGTGGCATCTCGCTCTTGGCACGAGTCTCCTCGTGAACGATAGATGCAAGGGTCATCACCTCGAGTGGCGAAAGACCTACACGATCGAGCTTGCGCTGGCGCTCCTTCGAGGCCCAGAACTTATCGAACTCCTCCTTGAACTTAAGCACCAACGAGCGTGGCGAAATATCGGAGAATAGCTCGTAGGTGTTTGGAATAAATATCGAGAACATCTCCTCGGCAGAGTTATAACCAAGCTCGGCTATAAGCGTTGAGTCGCGCAAGGTTGAGAGCATATCCTGCTCGCTGAACTCAAACTTTGCGGCAATCTTCTTAGCCAAGGCCTCGGGCGTACGTGCGTTGTTAATCGTAAGGCGTGTGGTGATACTATCGCCATACTTCAGCGTACGCACAATGGTCATCACCGACATACCTGGCTCAATGCGGAAAGTGCCAACTCGCAGATTACTCTCCAGCTCGAGATACTCGGCATAAAACTCGAAGGCCCAGTTGTACTCGCTATTCTTCTTAATCTTGTCTACTACAGCCTCATACGTAGTCTTAGGCGTGATGCGCACGGTAAAGACCTCATCAACGGCAGAGTTGTAGAACATACCATAACAATAGTAGGCCACAACACCTCCTACAAGGAGCAAAACGAGTAAGAGTGAAATAAAAAATTTACGCATTATTCTATTTTTTTTTGCAAAGATACAAATTTTTTGTACTTTTGTGCCGGGTAAGTCTTATACGACCAGCTCCTACAGAACCCCCCAGGTGAGGAATCAAGCAAGGGTATGTGGTTGTAGCGGTGCGATATAAGTAGCTTACCCTCTTTTTTTTGCCTATAACTCCCCCCTAAATCCACCACTAACATATTGCGTCGATCATATAGCTCATCGTGGTGCGACAGAGCACCAAGCCTAATATCATACCAGTAGTGAAGATCCATCCTACGTGGTCGGTAACACTACGTGAGGCCTCACGCAAAGCACGATAGCTCCACACAATCCACCACACAGCCACAATAACCATAACCACAAAATAGATGACGCTCTCCGAGGTATAGAGCTTAAAGCCGAGCATCATATCCTCCGAGAAGGTGGCAAAGGCTACCCTATCACCAAAGATTGGCAACAGAAATAGGAGCGTAACGGGCCAGTGGGCAAACAACACCCTGCCAAACACCTCAACAATATTTACTCTACCAAAGGTCAATACTAAGAGTATATACATCGGCAGAGTGAACGTAATCCACATCGTGGCGTTGAGCACCACGTGCCACACCAAAGGGATATAATCACTGAGCTGAAGGCCAAAGGCTGAGGTGGGCAACACCCTAAAATACCACCCCGCCATCGAGGCGATAATAAGCCAGGCAACACCCCACAGTAGGGCATTATTACGGCTGATGCTCTCAGGACGGCGCACGAAGCGACCAAACCACGAAATTTTTGCGCTTGTCTCAATCTCACTATTACTCATACTCTCCTACAATACTGTTATTTAGCACAACACTCTAAAAGTTCATCTTCACACCAAGCATAAAGCCCACACCCTGGCGATAGTAGTTCGCAAAGTCGTAGATACGGCTATTGAGCAGGTTCTCGCCATCGGCAAACACCTCGATGAAGTTATTCACACGATAGGCCACGCCAGCGCTAATGTCGAAGCATAGTGGCATAGTGAACTCACCACTAACCTCCCCCTCAACAGGCATTATCGACCACGTACGACTACCAAGCATATCGGCCCCCACATAGAATTTCCACCTACGCAACATATACTCAGCCTTGAACGCTCCCATAAGGTCGGCCTCCGAATCGGCAACCAGCGACGAGTGGAAGTCGTAGTGGTAGTTTATGTCGAGCGCAAGTTTAAGGCCTGCAACAGGTGTATACTCAGCACCAGCACCCACCGTAACACGGTTATTAGAGTCGGTAGTAGCACCAAACATACCATTGCGGGTAACGTACCAGAAGAGCTGGTCACTCATAGAGTTGAGACCCGCATAGGCATGATACACCAAGCGTGACTCAAAGGCTGTGCCCGTAAAGCCAAGCATAAGGTTATATCTTAGTGTATTAGGCATCGTCAAAAGTTTGTCGCCCATAGCCACATAGTCGATATATGGGTTGCGCTTATAGAGCGACGACGGACCATTCTGCGACACACTGGTACTTACCTCAACATATGGAGCAAACGATGCTCGGTTGATATCGAAAAGCACCTTAGCACGTGGCATGATATAGTGCGAGGCCTTATCCTCAAGTCGTATCTTATCGTAGAGATAGCCTAAGCCAACCTCAACATCAACGATACCAAACTTACGAGCATAGCCCACGCTACCACCAATCTGAACATTTCCCGACTTCAGGCTCTTAATACCTTGCCACATATCATAGCTTAGATCAAGCGTGATGAGATTTGAACTAAAGTTGCGAGCAAGACGTGCCGAGCCCCCAGCACGATACTCCGCAAGGCGTGAGTCGGCATCGTCAGCAACACTCTGAAGGCCGTGAGTCCAGATACCGCCGTGAGCCTCGACCGAGAAGTTAAGACGCTCCATATCGACAAACTCATCGCCAAAACGTAGACCAATACCCGCATCGTGGAACACACGACGCTCAGGAGTAGACATAGCATAGCCGTTGAAAATATCATTATCGTAGACCACAGCACCCTCGAAGAGGTACTTTCCAGCAAAGACTCCACCACCGGCACTCACTCTGTTTGACATAGCGTAGCTCTCGCCAATACTGCGCTTCAGGCCATTTCCATTCTCACGTGGGGCGAAATCGCCGTAGTGGTCAAGGCCAACACCCCAGTAACCAACACGGGGCGTTTGACGAGTATAGCGCACACGAGCCTCCGAGCCGAGAGGATAGCCCACGGCAACCTTAGCAAAGAGAGGTCGATAGTTGGTAAAGTCCCAATACGATGCACGGGCAGGCTTAAAATTATGAGCATCGAGCGTAATCTGCCACAGCGAAGGACTCACCTCGTAGGCAATCGTAGGTTCGATCTTTGGGTCATCGGCAATAACCGTAGGTGCAAGATGCTTCGTAGCCGGAGCAATCTCAGGGGTGTAGGTGGTAACAACCTCAACACTACCCTCCTGCGCCTGAACACCCTCAACGGCAAAGCCCGCAGCGAGGAGTGCGCATATAAGTTTAGCAAATCTCTCTATCTTCATAGCCTCTGAGTTTACAATGAGTTAATACGTGATTTCACCTCGTCGATGATGCCATCATCGGCAACCGAGTAGCCATCGACAATACTCTGATATGTGGCACGTGCCTGGAAGGTATTACCACGGTCACGCATAATGTCGCCAAGAAGTATAAAACACTTAGCCTGCCAATATACCGAGCCACACTCGCCGAGGTCGTAGACCATCTGCTCGGCCTGGGTGTCGTTGCCCTGCTGATACTGCTGCTCGACAAGATAGTAGTAGCTCTCAGCGCCCTCGGCCGTACGGCGATTGGCTGCCAACTTACGATATATCTCAAATGCCGACTCGTCGCCACGTAGCTGGATGATACGAGCCTTAACCACAAGCACCTTACGCTTCGTAGCCTCCGCAACATAGTCCATAGTCTCAATCTCCTCAGCAAGTTTGAGCTTAGCATCGTCGTCGTAGTATTTTAGTGCCGACTCTACATAACCATCAACAGCCATCGAACGCTTGTCGCCGTCGTGAGCAACATCATAGAGGCGACGATATGCCTCTACGGCCTTCTCGTAGTTTTGCATCTGAGTATACATAGGTGCTACCACAACGAGCACACGCTCGGTGAACTGGTTGTTGCCACGTGATAGTAGCTCCTCCATACTCTCGAGTGCTCGCTTGTCGTCGTTAGAACGAATATAGCAGTCGCTAAGGTAGAACAACGCCTCACTGCGATTATATCCTGCGTCGAAATCATCGAGGTAGGCACGTAGCTTAGCGGTGGCCTTAGGTACATCGCCCTCGAGATATACGGTGCGGGCAGCAGCAAAGGTCAGAGAGTCGCGCGACACCTCACCAGTATCGCTCTGCACGCCACTGCGCTCGGCATACTTGAAATAGCCATCAATATCACCCTCGGCGACATAGATCTCACGGATACCTCGCATAGCCTCGAGTGCCGACGACGACTGTGGGTCGTACGCCACAACACGCTCGTAGTATTTACGAGCCTCCTCCCTCTTATCGAGATTGAAATATGCCAAGCCAATATCGGCAAGTGCCTTTACGTAGAATGGCGATGTATTGTCGCTCTCAACGAAATCTACAAGTGTGGCTGCGCCATCCTCATACTTCTCCAACGAGATATAGGTACGACCAAGCTCATACCAAGCATCATCGACATACTCACCCTCAGCATCCATAATGATGTGCTTGAGTTTGTCAATCTTTGCGTCGTACTTCGACTCTACACCGTCGATGAGTGCCAGCTGATAGTTGGCATAGTTGCGCTCCGAGCTTGGTGAGCCAAGTGCCACCTTATAGGCCTTGCGGGCAGCATTGAACTGGCGCTGCGCAAAGCGGCTATCACCAAGACGATTATGAGCATCGAACATATACTTATCACGCTCCGAGTAGTCACGCACAAAGGTGTCGAACGACACCGATGCCGACTCCATATCCTTCAACGAGAAGTGGACATAGCCCAATCCATAGTGGGCCATAAGATACTCGGCGCTACTCTTTGGGGCTGTGCGTATATAGGTGTCGTACTTGAGCTTAGCCTCCTCATAATCGCCACGAAGCATCGCAAGCTCACCCTGCCAGTAGATTGCCAAAGCCTTATACTTAGGACTTAGGCCTATGCTCTCTGCCTCGGCCAGCAACTCGCCAGCCTCGTCATAGTTACCCTCACTAATGGCATCCACAGCACGGAACACAGCGACCTTCTGTAGAGCAACACGCAGTTCACGATCGGGGTTAGCCATAGCCTTTATGGCGTCATAGGCAGCCTCATAATCCTTCGAATTGTAATATGCAGCTATGAGCAACGTCTGCACCTCGTTGCGGTGTATCGACTCGGGATAGCGCTCCAAATAGCTATTCAGCACATTGAGCGTCTCGTTGAACGTACCTCCCAGCTCATAGCTCAGGCGGCCATAGTTAAGCAGGGCATTCTCCTCGATATTGATGTCATAGCCCGATGACGCAGCCATAGAGAAGGCCTTGGCAGCATTTCGCTTATCACCCATACGCAGGTAGCAGTCGGCCAGATGATACGAGGCATTCTGCGTGAGGGCATCCTCCGCACCGCAGACACTACGCAACGGCTCGATAGCATCACCATAACACGCCTCACGATATAGCGAGTAACCTCTGATATAGTTCTCCTGACGGCCGCACTTCTCAGCAGGGTATTGCGAAATATAGTTGAGTGCATCGGCATAGTTACCCTTCACGAAGTGCGACTCGGCAATGATGCGCACCAAGTCGTCGTGCACCGAGCGGGTAGAGTTTGCCAGTAGTCGTTCGCCCTCCTCAACTACATAGTCGTAGTTGCCCTCACGATACTCAATCTGGAGCAGATAGTATGGGATAACCACACGATACGAGTCGGTATTCTTAAGCTGCTCGAAGCCCTGCTTAGCACGCTCATAACGTCCCGACACATAGTCGATATATGAGTTATAGTAGAGGGCGTGCACGTAGTACTCGCTCTTCTCCGAGATATACATAAAGCGGTGTGACGCCGTAAGATAGTCGTTCTGGATGAAGCGGATATATCCAAGACGTATATCGTAGCGCTCCTTCTCACGGGCATTTAGCGCCTCGTAGTCCACCTCGCCAAAGAGCTTCTCGGCACGCTCAAAGTCGTTATTGTCGCAGTGGTAGCAGGCCAACATAAAGCACATACGATTAGAGTGTTGGCTCGAGGGGTAACGCTTCATAAAGTCGAGCATAAGTTTCTCAGCTTCGACAGCGCCAAGCTCCACATCGCAGCATACAAGGTGGTAGTCCACCCACTCAAGGTCGTAGCGATCCTTCACCGCATCAAGTTCCGAGCGATACTCCGTAAGCAGCAGTTTAGCATCGGCCCAACGACGACGCTCGACGAGCTCTTCGATGGAGCTACGCTGAGGCTTCGAACTACTCTCGATAGTGGCTCCCGAGGCCGACGTGAACGTCACAACAGCCAGAAGCAAAAGGGATAGTATCTTTTTTTGCATAGTCACACATATATAATATATCGCAAAGATACGAAAATTTCTGCTATATCAAAGCCCATTAAGGAATGATTATTGTCTGCGTAGGTATAAATAATCTAATATTTCGACCTATGACACTAAAAATTAGCATCACACTCAACGACGAGCGCCAACCTGTGCTCAGCAACAACGCCGACATCAACACCCTAAATCCTAAGGAGCTGATGCTCTACGCAGCAGCCAAGTGCGATATGCTCACAATACTTGGAATCCTGCGCGAGAATGTCGAGCTACTCACCGAATTTGAACTCAGCGTCGAGGGGCGACTATCAACACCTACAATCGTGGCAGAGAGCCGCTTTCTACACTTCAACATCATCTACAACGCTCGATGCCCAAAGCTCAAGGATCAGGCCGTTGTGAGCCGAGCCATAACACTTGCCCACGACAAGTACTGCGGGCTGGTGCAGATGTATCGACAGATAGCTCCAGTGATGCACGAAATATCAATCGTAACCACCGAAGAGTGAACAACATAACTATTTTCAGAATATGCGTAGGTTAGTCCCATTACTACTCATTATCGCAGGGTGCAGCCATCCTACCACCGACACCTCCGAGCCAACCGTTCAGAGTGTTAAGTGCGCTGTGGTTGCGCCACAACTCTCCGCCGAGCGTGACTTTGCGGCACTCACCACAGCCGACGATGCCGTAAACCTTGCGTTCAAGATTTCGGGGCGCATAGTAAGTTTCCCCGTGGCTAAGGGTCAGAGTGTGCGACGTGGCGAGGTGCTCGCCGAGCTCGATAAGCGTGACATAGAGCTTCAAGTAGAGGCCCTTAAGGCTACCTACGTCGAAGCAGAGTCACGCTATCGTCGTGCCGAACGCCTATATGAGCATAACGCCATATCGCAGCAGGAGGTGGAGTCGTTACGTAGCGCCGTGACACAGGCACGCTCGGCCTACGAAAATAGCCTTGACCTACTCGGCGATACTCGCATAGTAGCTCCGTTTGACGGTGTTGTAGAGCGCACCTACGTTGATACCTACCAGCGTGTTGCCTCGGGCGAAACGGTAGTGCGCATAGTAAATCCCGTGAGCACCACCGTGGGGTTCACAGCACCCGAAAATATAGTCACGCTCCTCGACCTACCAACAACGCATTTCGAGGTGGTGTTCGACGCCTGGCCCGACATAACGTTTAGTGCCGTGATGAAGAGTTTCGCTCGCACATCATCTGATGCCTTAGGTTTTCCTGTGTCACTGCGTCTTGTCGATGTTGATAAGCGCTACCGCATATCGCCAGGAATGACCTGTATGGCACGGGTGATAACACCATCGAATAACCGTAACCTCGTAGTGCCGCTCACAGCGATATACGCCCCCATATCGGGAGGTAACTACTGCTGGGTGGTAGGCCCCGACTCACGTGTCGAGCTACGCAGCGTGCGCCTGGGTATGGCCACGGCCGAGGGACGTGTAATCGTCACCGAGGGCCTCGAGGCAGGTGAACGTGTAGTGGTGGCGGGAGTATACAAACTCTACGACGGAGAGAGCGTACGTGTAATCGACTAAATGCCGAAACGATGTTCAACATTACAAAATATGCCACTCGAAATAGTGCTGTGGTTAAACTCCTTATGGCGATATGTGTCGTTGGGGGTATCTACGCCTTCATCTCTCTGGGTAAGCGTGAAGACTCTACATTCACGATAAAAAGTGCTGTGGTAACGTGCAGCTACGAGGGAGCAACACCCGAGGAGGTAGAACGCCTTGTGGTAGAGCCTCTGGAGCGTGAGATACGCACTCTTAGATACCTCGACGAGATAGACTCCGAGGCACACTTTGGATATGCTCGCCTGGTAGTTAAGCTACGGCCCGACACTCCATCATCGCTCACGCCGCAGCTATGGGACGAGCTACGACGCAAGCTCTCGGATGTTCGTCCAGCGTTACCCCACAACGTAGGCGTGATAGAGGTTGCCGACGACTTTGGCGATGTCTACGGATTATACTACGCACTGGCTGCCGACGAGGGATACACGTGGATGCAGATGCGTGAATATGCTGAGAGCATTGAGCGTGAGATATACCATGTCGAGGGCGTAGACAAGGTGCTGATAAGTGGCGAACAACCCTACGAAGTGCGCATAACGATAAAGCCTGCGACACTGGCAATGTTCGACCTTCGCCCCGAAGAGATTGGCCGTAGCATTGAGCAGCAGAGCGCCAATATAGCCCTTGGTGAAGTAACGAGCAACACACTGAGCATCATCATCTTAGAAGGTAGTCCCTACACCGCTATCGGAGACATCGAGAACCAACTACTCACAGCTACGGATGGCAAGCAGTATCGTCTTGGTGACATTATGCAGGTGGAACTGCGACAGGTGACCCCACCCTTATTTATTATGCGTGTAGATGGTCAGAGAGCCATAGGCATTGCCGTAGCCACATCGCCAGACGAAGATGTTGTGGCCGTGGGCCGAGAGGTGGAGCAAACACTAAGAGACATCGAGCGCACACTACCCTCGGGACTCGAGCTACGCACGCTATATCCTGAAAACTGCATTGCCGAGCAGGCAACTAACGACTTTCTTGTAAACCTTGCCGAGTCGTTAGCCATAGTCATCCTACTGGTAATCATCGCCATGGGATGGCGTTCGGGCATTGTCGTGGGTAGCTCGCTACTACTTTGTGTAGGTGCAACGATGCTTCTGATGCTACCCTTCGACCAGACACTAAATCGCACCTCGCTGGCGGGATTTATCATCGCTATGGGTATGCTCGTAGATAATGCCATAGTGGTCACAGACAACACTTCGATGTTACTACTACGTGGTATACCTCGCCACATAGCTGTGGTCAAGGGGGCTACGGCACCACGCACAGGGCTGCTCATTGCAACACTCATAGCCATAATATCGTTTCTACCGCTACAGCTTGCACCCTCGTCGGTAGCCGAGATTATAAAGCCACTATTCATCGTCGTGGCGCTATCGCTACTCATCAGCTGGCTACTCTCGCTAACACAAGTGCCGCTGATGAACCTTGCACTGCTTCGTCCCGCCACACAACGTGATAACGACTACGAGCGTGCAGCGTGGTTTCGACCTATTGTAGCAATGTTGATACGCTTCCGCTGGGTGGTTATCGTTGTTGTGGTAGCGCTCTTTGCACTCTCGGTGATGAGTATGGGCCAGATGCCACAAAACTTCTTCCCACGACTTGCAAAACCGATGTTTCGTGCCGACGTAATACTCCCCGCGGGCTACGACATTGCTACCACCGACGACCACCTGCTTCGTATCACCGAGTGGCTACACTCACAGCCTGAGGTGCGACAGGTATCCACAACAGCAGGGGGCACACCACCACGCTACTACCTTGCAAGCGGCAGCTACGCCCAGCAGCCAAACTACGGCAACCTACTTATCGAGGTTGGCACACACACCGAGTGTGAAGATGTGGAGCGTAGGTTGAACGAGTGGGTCACGACAGCAATGCCCGACGTATGGCTACGAAGCTCGCTATTTAAGCTCTCGCCAGTGCCCGATGCCACAATAGAGTTTGGCTTCGTGGGCGACAACATCGACACGTTAAGTAGCCTTACGGAGCGTTGTATGGCACTTATGCGCAGTTGTGGCGAGGCTACTAACATACGATGTAGCTGGACCAACCGCCAACCAGTATACCAACCACGCTACTCGCAGCTGAAGGGTCAGCGCATAGGCGTAGACAGACAGTCGATGATGCAATCTGTGGAGATGGCAACACGGGGTATGACCATAGGCTCGATACGTCGTGGCGACCAGGAGCTATCCATACGCCTACATACCGACCTTATCGCATCGGGCGATGTCGAGGCTCTTGCCACGATGCCTGTATTCTCAGCTCGGGGTGATGCCTACTCAATAGAGCAGGCTTCGGCAGGCTTCGAATTTGGGTTTGAGCGCCCTGTAATCAAACGCATAGATGGTTTTAGGGTGATGATGGCACAGTGCGACCCTCGCCCCGAGGTAAACACCATTGAGCTTGTAGGCAAGCTACAAAGGCTCGTTGCCGAGAACATAACACTCCCCGAGGGCTATCGCATAGAGCTATATGGCGAGGAGCAAAGCCGTGAGGAGTCGAACGCAGCACTCGCCTCGCAACTACCACTCACGCTGATGCTTATCGTGCTACTGCTCGTGCTTCTGCTGGGCAACTATCGTGAGCCGCTGGTGATACTCCTAACACTACCGCTAATACTCATTGGCGTGGTCTTGGCACTACTCATTGCCGAACGACCCTTCGACTTCTTCTCGCTACTCGGGCTACTCGGCTTGGTGGGTATGCAGATAAAGAGCGCCGTGATACTCGTGGAGCGTATTCGTGAGCTGCGTGCCGAGGGTTACTCCGTAGATGAGGCGGCAGCCAGAGCAGCGGCAGATAGGCTTACGCCCGTAGTTACGGCTGCGGCAACAACCGTACTCGGACTCATTCCACTACTCTTCGACCCGATGTTTGGCAGTATGGCGACAACGATTATGGGAGGACTCATCGTGGCTACAATACTCGTTGTGGCGCTACTCCCCGTAGTATATAGTATATTTTATAGGTATAAGAGCAATGTATAGAGCAGCATTAACCATCCTCCTTCTGACCACTATCACTGGGCTACGTGCACAATCTACACTTCGGGAGTATAGCGATAAGGTCGTTGAATATAGCATTGCCCTCGAGCGTTCCGAGCTTAGCAGCGAGGCTCGAGGCGAGGAGCTACAACGTGCACGCACCGAGCATCTGCCCGAGATTACGTTCGATCGTAGCGCCACGTTCGACTTTGGGCGTAACATCGAGGGGCGCAGGTGGTCGTGGGCATCGTCGCTTGCACTGCGACAGGTGATATATGGCGGTGGAGGCATCACAGCACAGAGGCGTGAGGCAGAGCTGGCGCTGAGCATAAGCCTTGCCAACGAGGAGCTTACGCTGCGCAGCGTGAGGCTCGAGGCTGAGCGCAGGTTCTGGGCCTTATCGCACGCAGCAGAGTATAAGGAGTCTATACGGCAATATGTCGAGATTATCGAGTCACTGCGACGTGTCATCGAGCGACGCTACGTAGAGGGATACTCGTCGAAGGGCGACCTGCTACAAATCGAGTCACGCCTGCTCGATGCCGAGTATCAGCTATCTCAGGCCGAAGAGGCATATACCACCACACTACACAGCTACAACTCGCTATGTGGTAATGAGGTAGATGCGCCTGCAACACTCCTCGAGTCGATACTCGGGCTGCAACCACTACCTCAACGATGCAACTTAGAAGAGTTGCTTGCCACACATCCCGAGCACCTTATAGCCGAGTTCGAGGCAGCAAAGGCCCGCTGGACTGTGCGAAGCACAAGTGCTGGATATATGCCCTCGATCGAGCTACGCATCTCGGGCGACCTATCACCCACGCTACCACATACTGCATCGAGTAGTCTTAAGCTACAAGGGGGCGCAATACTTGACTTCCACACGCCGATATTTCACTTTGGTGAGCGTCGTCGTGCGGTGCGTGCCGCCAAGAGCGAGCAGATAAGCTATGAACTTATTATTGAGGATGTTGCCGACCAGCTAACACTACGTGAGGAGAACTCGTGGACTAACGTGGTGCGACGACGCGAACGTCTCGAGAGCATCGCACGTAGCCTATACATTGCACGTGAAAACCTCGACATAAGCACCTACGCCTACAACGAGGGACAGACCACGATTCTCGATGTGATGCAGGCACAGATAAGCTGGTTGCAGATCTACCGCAATATGCTCGCTGCTCACTACGACTACTCGATAGCTGTGGCCGAATATAGATGGTTGGTTGGAGGTTGATTGGTAGTAGTTCATTGGACTTTGGTGGACTCAGGAGCAGCTCGCTCGCCATAGGCAAGTTACACCTCTCCCTTTATACACCCCTTTAGCAAGCCCCATTTGCTCTCTATCACTTAGTGCTAAAAGACTCGCTCTACTCTTCACGTAATCTCTACTTGCCCCCTAATGCCGTAGTGATCTTAGAAGTAGTCCCTCACATCGCACTTGCGCTTGATTGTGCCCTCCGAGAGCTCTACAACGCCGACACGTGAGCGAATAACCGAGCGAAGAGTCATAGCATCAATGGTGTAGCAATCAGTGCCAAGAAGTTCTTTTACTCGCTCCATAGATACTGAGGCGACAACGACAACATCGCCTTCAAGGATACGCTGCGCATCATCCAGATGGCGCTCTAAGGCCTCGATATCGTAGACCGTAAGTAGCGTTAAGCTCTCACGCCCAAGTAGATCAAGCGTTACATCCTCGCCCATGGCATCGCTTATAGCAAACTCGGCAAATGGGAGCTCATCGGCAGATAGATCGTTGCCGTTGTGCGTGCCTACATACTCCAAGCCATCATCGGTCCAGGGTGTAGCATCATCGCTCTCAAACATCAGCTCCTCGCCTGTAGCCGTACGGCGAAACAGGAGTTGCACTGCACGTTGCTCGTCGAGTGCACCTCTATCCCTCTCCACAGCCTCACGCAGATTTACACCCTCATCGTAGGGCATAAAATCGACAATAGGGCCATAACGTAGAGCATATAGGTTGATGCCCAGCGAGAGAATAACACCCACAACGAGCGACAGAATATTAAATCTCTCAGCCTTAGCGCCACACAGCAGATATATAGCCATAGGTAACAGCACCACATTCTTGGCAAAGGTCTGCCATGGCGTGAGCTTCACAGCATCGCCAAAGCAACCGCAGTCACCAATAGGGAGTACAGTAGCGCTGAGCAGCGTGATAAGGGTAAATACCGCCATAAAGAGTGTCGTAGCAATGGCCGTAAGGCGGTGAACACGACCACTAATAAGCATCTGCCCGAGGGTAAATTCGATAACGGCAAGTGCAATAGCTATTGGTAGCGCAGCGGGGAGCAGCGACTCCAAAGAGTAGGTAGCCAGGTACTTCTCCACAAATACCGACGTACCAACAGGGTCGATACACTTAACAATACCCGAGAAGATGAACACGCTGCCAAGCGTCCATCGTATAAAAGTCTCTATTCTCCCCTTATGCATCACTCAACTACTTAAGAAAAGGGCTTAGATGTTGCGTGATACGCTCAAAAATAGCATCTGCCGAGGCCATCGCACCCTCTGCATTAGAACAATCTACGACGATAAGGTCGTCACGCTCACGTGCACTCGAGAGATATACCTCACGCACGCTACGCTGCAAATCGAGCGAGGCCTCGTGGATATCACGGCCACCCTGCAGATAGTCACGATCATCACCCGAACGCTGCTCGGTGAGCTTACGCTCGGTAAACGAGAATGGCACATCGAGGAACAACGACACATCGGGACGTGGGATACAGAACTCCTCGTACTCGGTGCGGAATATCCACTCTTGTAAGGCCTTACGCTCCTCGTCATCGGCAATCTTGGCGCACTGGTAGCCCACATTAGAGTAGACATAGCGGTCGGCGATAACCACCTTACCCTCCTCGATCCATCCACGGATCTTCGCCGAACACTCCGCCCTATCGCCAGCATATAGCAACGCAACGAGATAGGGGTTTACCTGCTCCACAGAGCCGAGCTCGCCACGTAAGAAACGGGCGATAAGCTCACCATAGACTGGGGCATCGAAGCGTGGAAAGTGAAGATACTCCACCTCGACACCTCTACGTAGAAACATATCCTTAAGGCGGGCAATCTGCGTAGACTTGCCAGCGCCATCAAGACCCTCTAATACTATAAACATATCGTAAACTATTTAAGCATCATCACAGCACGCTCGACACCAGCGCCCAGCAATTCGACCTCCTCGAGCGTATTATACATACCTATCGACGCACGGCACATACCCTGTACACCAAAGTGTGTCATCACAGGCTCGGCACAATGGTGGCCCGTACGTATGGCAATACCCAGCTTATCGAGAATCATACCTACGTCGTAGGGGTGAGTGCCCTCAACCGTGAACGAGACGATAGGACACTTAGACTCGGTATTACCATAGATACGCAAACCCTCGATCTGTTCCAGACGGCGGGTCATGGCATCGAGCACCATATGCTCGTGGTGGTGAATAGCCTCAACGCCGATGCTCTCAACATAGTCGATAGCCTCAGCAAGGCCCACAGCACCGATAAAATTAGATGTTCCCGCCTCGTATTTCAGTGGCAATGGAGCATATGTCGTACGCTCGAACGTAACCTTATCGACCATATCGCCACCACCCATATATGGGGGCATCTGGTCGAGAAGCTCCCTGCGACCATAGAGCACACCGATACCCGTAGGACCATAGAGCTTATGGCCCGAGAAGGCGTAGAAGTCGTAGCCACGCTCCGCAACACGACCACCACCGTGTACAATACCCTGACAGCCATCGACACATAAGTGAGCACCTACTGCCTTAGCCTTACGCACGATGACGCTGAGGTCGGGACACGTACCCAGAGTATTCGAAGCCTCCGTAACAGCCACAAGGCGGGTACGCTCATCTATGAGCTCGTCAAGAAGTTCGGTACGTAGGCGGCCACTATCATCGAAGGGCAATACACGGAGCTCTGCACCGTGGCGCATACAAGCAAGCTGCCAAGGCACAATATTGGAGTGATGCTCAAGCTCGCTGACGAGGATATTATCTCCCTCACGCAAGAAACGAGCACTCCACGACGTGGCAACAAGGTTGAGCGAGGCGGTAGCTCCCGCCGTGAAGATAACCTCCTCACGATGCTCTGCGCCGATAAACTGTCGCACACGCTCACGAGCCTGCTCGTACATATCTGTCATCACGCCAGAGAGGTGATGCACGCCACGATGAATGTTGGCGTTATACTCACGCATAAGCTCGTCGGTGCGGTTAATCACTCGTAAGGGTTTCTGCGCCGTAGCTCCCGAGTCGAAGTACACCAACTTACGACGGTTCACCTCACGCTCAAGGATAGGGAAGTCACGACGTATTTGCTCTATATCGAAAGCCATCGTATTAGAGTGTTTGTAGTTTCTCGTTAAGCACCTCAACAAGTTCGTCACGGCACTCCTCGATTGCCGAGTGTAGTACGACATCCGACACGAAGCCCTCGATTTGTAGGCGCTGCGCCATCTCAAGCGAGAGACCTCGCTGACGCATATACAATACTGCCTGCTCGTCGAGCTGACCTACGGTAGCACCGTGGCTACAACGCACATCGTCGGCATAGATCTCGAGCTGCGGTTTGGTATTGATACGTGCCTTGCCAATAGCCACATTGCGGCTTAGCTGCTCCGAGTCGGTATGCTGAGCACCTGGGGCGACATATACAAGGCCCGAGAACTCACCACGTGAGAGACCCGAGGCTACGCCCTTATACTTGATGCGTGAGGTGGTATCCTCCGTGCGATGCGCCACATCGGCAGTGACTGAAGCACGCTCCTCGCCCGAAACGAGGAACACACCACCTACATCTACGTGCGAGTGTTGGCCCTCGAGCTTTATGTCGAGCCCAACGGCAGATGCCGAGAGCAGCACGTCGGTAGCATAGCACTCCGCAGAGTCGTTGAGCGTAACACGCAGCATCGAGTTGCAGTCGCTCTGGATAGTAAGGCGCACAAGGCGCAGCTTTGCACCACGCTCGAGGTCGATACGTAGCTCTCCCTCGATATTATGCAGTATAAGCTCGACCGAGGCATCTGCCTCCACAACAAGATGCTCAGAGCACTCTGCCGTGGCGATATATCGGCCTGTGAGCAATCTGCTCGAAGAGAGCGTGGCGCAGCCCAAAGTATTAAACAGTTGCTGCATCGCTACTCCTCCTTATAGTCGTTAATAAGCCAGTCGTAACCCTCCTTCTCGAGCTTGAGCGCAAGGCTCTTGTCGCCCGAGTAGATGATACGTCCCTTGTACAATACGTGAACATAGTCGGGTACGATGTAATCCAACAGACGCTGATAATGAGTGATGACCACCGTAGCATTATCCTCACGCTTGAGGCGTGTAACACCCGTAGCCACGATACGCAGTGCGTCGATATCAAGACCCGAGTCGGTCTCGTCCAATATGGCGAGTTTAGGCTCGAGCATTGCCATCTGGAATATCTCGTTCTTCTTCTTCTCGCCACCCGAGAAGCCCTCGTTCACCGAACGTGCCGTGAGCTTAGAGTCGAGCTCCACGATAGCCGACTTCTCACGCATAAGACGTAGATACTCGGCAGCTGTGAGTGGCGCAAGGCCCTTAGCCTTACGGTGCTCGTTCACGGCGAGCTTCATAAAGTTAGCCATCGTGACACCAGGTATCTCAACAGGATACTGGAAACCGAGAAAGAGTCCCTTACGTGAACGCTCCTCGATGGGCAACGTCAGAAGATCCTCTCCCATATACTCAACCTTACCCTCCGTGACGGTGAACTTCTCGTTACCGGCCAACACCGACGCAAGTGTCGATTTTCCCGAGCCATTAGGGCCCATAATGGCGTGTACCTCGCCAGCCTTAACCTCGAGGTTGATGCCTCGCAAGATCTCTTTATCGCCAACCGAGGCGTGTAGATTTTCAACCTTTAACATATATCTCGTATTTCTAATTTCTAATTATTAATTTCTAATTTCAACACTATCCCACGCTGCCCTCCAGCGATAGCGACAGTAGCTTCTGAGCCTCGACGGCAAACTCCATAGGCAGCTGCTGGATAACCTCACGAGCATAGCCATTTACGATAAGGCCCACAGCATCCTCGGTCGAGAGACCTCGCTGGTTGCAGTAGAAGAGCTGATCCTCCGAGATCTTCGACGTTGTAGCCTCGTGCTCGAGCTGAGCGCTCTCGTTCGAACATTCGACAACGGGGAAGGTATGCGCACCACACCTATCGCCAATAAGCAACGAGTCGCACTGCGAGTAGTTACGTGCATTATCAGCACCCGAAGCCACACGCACCAAGCCACGGTAGGCATTCTGCGACTGACCTGCCGAGATACCCTTAGAGATAATTCGTGAGCGAGTGTTACGGCCGATATGTATCATCTTAGTACCTGTATCGGCCTGCTGGAAGTTATTAGTCAAGGCCACCGAGTAGAACTCTCCCGACGAATTATCGCCAAGAAGCACGCAGCTGGGATACTTCCACGTAATAGCCGAACCTGTCTCAACCTGTGTCCACGACAGATGTGCACCCTCACGGCAAAGACCTCGCTTGGTCACAAAGTTATATACACCACCACGTCCCTGCTTATCGCCAGGATACCAGTTCTGCACCGTAGAGTACTTCACGTCGGCATCCCTCTCTACGACAATCTCCACAACGGCAGCATGCAGCTGGTTCTCGTCACGGCGTGGCGCAGTGCACCCCTCGAGGTAGCTCACGTAAGCACCCTCGTCGGCAACAATCAACGTGCGCTCAAACTGTCCCGTGCCCTCGGCATTGATACGGAAGTAGGTCGAGAGCTCCATGGGACAGCGTACACCCTTAGGGATATAGCAGAATGAGCCATCCGAGAATACTGCGGCATTGAGCGCTGCGTAGAAGTTATCGGTATAGGGCACTACCGAGCCCAAGTACTTCTGTATAAGCTCGGGGTACTCACGTATAGCCTCCGACATAGAGCAGAAGATGATGCCCTTCTCGGCCAACACATCACGGAAGGTGGTCTTTACCGACACTGAGTCCATGACGGCATCCACGGCGACACCCGCCAAGGCCATCTGCTCCTCGAGCGGAATACCCAGCTTATCGAACGTACGCTTAAGCTCAGGGTCCACCTCATCCATAGAGTTCAGCTTAGGCTTACTCTTTGGCGCAGCGTAGTAGATTACATCCTGAAAGTCTATCTCAGGGATAGTGAGATGTCCCCACGTGGGGTGCTTCATTGTCAGCCAGTGGCGATAGGCCTTCAAGCGGCGCTCGAGCATCCATTCGGGCTCGCCCTTCTTGGCCGAGATCATACGAATGATATCTTCCGAAAGGCCCTTGGGGATAATTTCGGTCTCGATGTCGGTAACAAAGCCATACTTGTAGTCCGATTGTTCGAGTTCGTTTATGATATTTTTTGTTTCGTTCTCCATACAATATTTATAATAGCTTGCAAAATTAGCAAAAACTATTCATAAAGTCAAAACTTTCGCTATCTTTATTTCTTATAACAATATAATTTTGGATGATATGGGTTGAGAGGTGATATTTTTTGGCTTTTGCTTGCAAAACGTTGAAATGTTTCATAACTTTGCGAGGATAATTGCATACACAAGGCAATAAGCTAACAACAATATAAACTTAAAACATTTACAACTATGGCTTTTCTTACTAACGACAAGCTCGTTATCGTCGGCGCTGCCGGTATGATCGGTTCAAATATGGTGCAGTCAGCACTTATGATGAACCTTACTAACAACATCTGCCTCTACGACGTATTCTCTCCAGAGGGCGTTGCTGAGGAGATGCGTCAGAGCGGCTTCGACAACGTGAACATCACAGCTACTACCGACGTAGCTGAGGCTTTCAAGGATGCTAAGTATATCATCTCATCGGGTGGCGCTCCACGTAAGGAGGGTATGACTCGTGAGGATCTATTGAAGGGCAACTGCGAGATTGCTGAGCAGCTCGGTAAGAATATCAAGACATACTGCCCAGATGTTAAGCACGTAGTAATCATCTTCAACCCTGCCGACCTTACTGGTCTTGTAACTCTGTTGTACTCTGGTCTTAAGCCAGGTCAGGTGACTACTCTTGCGGGTCTCGACACTACTCGTCTTAAGAGTGCATTGGCTAAGAAGTTCGGCGTTATGCAGAGCGACATCGAGGGCTGCGCAACTTATGGCGGTCATGGCGAGCAGATGGCAGTATTCGGCAGCGCAGTGAAGATCGCTGGCCGCAAGCTCACCGACATCATCGGCACTGAGGAGTTCCCTGCTGAGGAGTGGGAGCAGATGAAGAAGGATGTAACACAGGGTGGTGCTGCTATCATCAAGCTTCGTGGTCGTTCATCATTCCAGAGCCCATCGTACCTCTCTGTTGAGATGATCCGCTCAGTGATGGGTGGCGAGCCTTTCCGCTTCCCTGCTGGTACATACGTATCGAACGAGAAGTACAACCACATCATGATGGCTATGGACACTGTTCTCGACCAGAACGGCTGCTCATACAAGATGCCTGTAGGCACCGAGGAGGAGCTTGCTAAGCTTGACGCTTCATACGCACACCTCTGCAAGATGCGTGATGAGTTGGTAACTTTGGGTATCGTTCCTGCTATTGAGGAGTGGTCAAAAATTAACCCTAACCTCTAATTTGATGCGATGGTGTCGCAGAGGCGACATTTATATAGACTTAAGAAGCTGTTTGAATTTTATTTCGAGATTATTTGAGAGCTAATTTCGTGTAAATTTTCATTTGGGGTATGCAGGTAATAGTGGACTATTTCCAATTATCACAAATGAAAAGTTACCGAAAAGAGCCTCAAAGAAGCCGAAACTATCTTTTGCGGCAACGAACAAACTCTTTCAATAAAATTCAAAACAGCTTCTAAGAGACAGAGAGATGGTCTCGGGCAACCATTGATACCCGACATCGCTTTGTCTCTTTGTCTGATTATCCCCCACAAAAAACTTACAACTATGAAAATCGCAGTACCTACACGTGATGGACACATCGACGACCACTTTGGTCACTGTGCTTACTACACAATATTTGAGGTTGAAAACAGAGAGATTATCGCCACCTCACGCCTCGACTCTCCTGAGGGCTGTGGCTGCAAGAGTGGCATCGCTGCCGACATGGAGCGCATGGGCATCGAGGTTATGCTCGCAGGCAATATGGGCGAAGGTGCTAAAAATAAGCTCGAGAGCCACAATATCAAGGTTATACGTGGCTGCAAGGGCGATATAGAGGCAGTCGTTCGTGGCTACCTTCACGGCTTTGTGATGGACTCTGGCGAGGCTTGCCACCACCACGAGTGCAAGTAGAATTTGTAACTTATCAGCCACTGAAATTATGCTTAAGGGGCTACTATTCGACATGGATGGTGTATTGGTCAACAACCTTGACATCCACCGCCAGGCCTTCGCCGAGTTCTTCCGTCGCTATGGCGTGGTGCGCTCGTTCGATGAACTTAATCGCCACTTTGGTCGTGGCAACGACGACATCATGGGTGAACTTATGCCACGTGAGATTGTTGAGCGTGTGGGAATACGTGAGCTGGGCAACCAGAAGGAGGCCATATATCGTGAGATATACGCTCCCACAATCACCCCACAAGAGGGACTCGTAAAATTTCTTGAAGAGGCTGAGCGTGAAGGACTTCGCTCGGCAGTAGGCTCATCAGGATTTATGGCTAATGTCGACTTTGTACTCGACAAATGCAACATACGTCGCTTCTTCTCAGCTACGGTTGCTGGTGACCAAGTTACACGTTGTAAGCCCGACCCAGAGATATACATTACGGCAGCTGCTAAGCTCGGTCTTAAAGCTGAGGAGTGCATCGTATTTGAGGATGCAGAGACTGGTATTGAGGCTGGCAAGCGTGCCGGAATGTGCGTTGTAGCCCTTGCCACAACATTTAGCAGAGAGTTCCTAAAGAATACAGATGCCGACCTGATAATCAATGACTTCAGAGACATTAGTGTAGAACAACTACGCAAGCTACTCTAAGACTCACACTCTACTTTGCTACGATACCCTCTGGCACAATCTCACGCATATCGAAATCACCCCAACGCTCGGCAACATAGTCGAGCGTTGTGAGTATCTCATCCACATCGAACGAGGTGACAAGCTTAAGACGTGTAGACTTAAAGTCGGGAAGACCCTTGAAGTAGTTGGTAAGGTGGCGGCGCATCTCGAGGATGCCTACCCTATCGCCCTTGACCTCGAGCGACTTAGCAAGATGCTCCTTAGCAATAGCAACACGCTCTATGACAGAGGGTTGGGCAAGTAGCTCACCCGTTTCGAGATAGTGCTTACACTCCCTAAAAATCCAGGGGCGGCCATATGTTGCACGGCCAATCATCACGCCATCAACGCCATACCTATCGAACATCTCTTTGCACTTTACGGCCGAGTCCACATCGCCATTGCCGATAATGGGAATTGTTATGCGGGGGTCGTTCTTAATTTTACCAATAAGTGTCCAATCTGCCTCGCCACGATACATCTGCGAGCGTGTGCGGCCGTGAATGGTGAGCGCTGCGATGCCCACATCCTGAAGTCGTAGGGCAATCTCCTCGATATTGCGCATCTCATCGCTCCAGCCGAGGCGTGTCTTCACCGTAACGGGCTTATTCACAGCACGCACAATCTGGCGTGTCATCTCCACCATAAGGTCGGGATCACGCATCATTCCCGAGCCGGCACCACGTGAGGCAATCTTCTTCACGGGGCATCCGAAGTTGATGTCTATAATATCGGGGTTTGCGCTCTCGGCAATACGTGCTGCCTCGACCATAGGCTCTATGAGGTGGCCATAAATCTGTATGCCCACAGGACGCTCATAATCAGCAATATTGAGCTTAGCACGTGACTTCCAAGCATCACGTATCAGGCCATCGGACGATATAAACTCGGTGTATACCACGTCGGCACCAAACCTCTTACACATATAGCGAAACGATGGATCGGTGACATCCTCCATGGGGGCGAGAAACAATGGCTGAGCGCCTAACTCAATATCGGCAATCTTCATACTTAATCACATTTTGCACAAAGGTACAAAATAAATTAGAAATTAGAAAAAAAGTTGTATCTTTGCACGTTGGATATATAAATATAGGTAACTATGATTAACATCGAAGAGTTTATTGCAAGTGTCGTTTGTCGTGCAGCCGAGGAGCTGTATGGCACTGCTGACAACATTCAGATACAGAAAACACGCAAGGAGTTCGAGGGCGACTACACCGTGGTGGTATTCCCCCTGCTACGTGCTTCACGCAAATCACCCGAGGCCACAGCAACAGAGCTCGGCGAGAAGATCGTTAGCTCGACACCCGAGATTAGCTCCTTCAACGTCATCAAGGGTTTCTTGAACCTCTCGGTAGATGCATCGTTCTGGTCGGCACGCTTTGCGGAGATTGTCGATAGCGCAAACTACGGCTTCGCACCAGCATCGGGACGCACCATTATGATCGAGTACTCGTCGCCAAACACCAACAAACCACTACACCTCGGACATATACGCAACAACCTACTCGGATACTCGGTAGCCACAATCCTCAAGGCTAACGGGCACAACGTCATCAAGGTAAACTTGGTGAACGACCGAGGTATTCACATCTGCAAGTCGATGCTTGCATGGCAGCTATATGGTGGTGGTGAGACCCCTGAGTCATCAGGAATGAAGGGCGACCACCTCGTTGGCAAGTACTATGTCGAGTTCGACAAGCACTACAAACAACAGGTTAAGGAGCTCGTTGCTGAGAAGGGACTCTCGGAGGAGGAGGCTAAGAAGCAGGCACCTATAATGCTCCAGGCACAGGAGATGCTGCGTAAGTGGGAGGCTAAAGACCCCGAGATTTACGCCCTTTGGGAGAAGATGAACGGCTGGGTTTACGAGGGCTTCGACGTTACGTATAAGGCACTTGGCGTGGATTTCGACAAGGTTTACTACGAGTCACAGACCTACCTCCTGGGCAAGAGCCTTGTGGAGGAGGGCCTTAAGAAGGGGGTATTCTTCCGCAAGGAGGATAACTCCGTATGGATCGACCTCGAGGCAGATGGCCTCGACCAGAAGCTACTCCTACGTGGCGATGGTACCTCTGTTTATATGACTCAGGATCTCGGTACAGCACTGAGCCGCTTCGAGGAGAACAAACTCGATGATATGATATATGTTGTGGGCAACGAGCAGAACTACCACTTCCAGGTACTCAAGCTCGTGCTTAAGAAGCTGGGCTACGAGTGGAGCGACAACATCTTCCACCTATCGTATGGTATGGTTGAGTTGCCCGAGGGTAAGATGAAGTCTCGTGAGGGTACTGTTGTTGATGCCGACGACCTTATCGCCGATATGGTGGGTACAGCACGTGAGATGTCGGCAGAGCTCGGCAAGCTCGATGGCGTGTCGGACGAGGAGGCAGCAGCAATCTCGAAGATGGTAGGCCTTGGTGCTCTTAAGTACTTCATACTCAAGGTAGACCCTAAGAAGACTATGCTATTCGACCCACGTGAGAGTATCGACTTCAACGGTAATACAGGACCATTCATCCAGTATACTCACGCACGTATCTCGTCGATATTGCGTAAGGCTGAGGAGGCAGGCATCGACAGCTCGATGTATGGCTCAGCATCGCTTCTTGCAGAGGAGGTGGAGCTCATCAAGAGCCTTACCGAGTACCCCGCAACGGTGCGCAGCGCTGGCGAGCAGTTTGCACCATCGATCATCGCAGCATATGCCTACGACCTTGCCAAGCAGTTCAACGGCTACTACCACGACCACTCGATACTCAAGGAGGAGAATGTGGCAGTACGTGCCTTGCGCCTAAAGCTTGCAGAGCAGGTGGCACGTGTCATCCGCTCGGCAATGTCGCTTCTGGGCATCAACGTGCCTGAGCGTATGTAATAGCTATGCGCTGTCTACTCTCACTACTCTTGCTACTCATAGTGGCGTGTGGCGGACAACCTACGACGACCACCCCCTCGGAGGACCATGCCTCTGAGGAGGAGGCGTTGCGCCGTATGAAGCGCCCTGTGGAGGATCTCAGCCAGATAACCACACAGGAGCAGTATGACGACTATATCAAGCGCTACTGGGACGATTTCGACTTCTCGATAGGCGAGGATGTAGACCTATACGACGAAAGCGACCTCTATGCAGCTTTTGCTAACTACGTGATGGTGATACCTCCCAAGAGTGCCGACTCGCTACTGCGCAGCCTTATGCACCGTGCCTCGAGTAGCCGTGAGGTCCTCGACTTCTTTATGGAGATGGCTCGTGACATCCTCTACGACCCAAATGCCCCAACACGTAACGATGAGTACTATGGGATGGTACTTGAGGCTGCCTTGGAGTCGGAGCTACTCGATGAGTACGACCGCATAGCCCCCGAGAGCGACCTACACTACGTGCGCCAAAACCGCCGTGGCGAGCCTGCTAACGACTTCACATTTTCGCTCCCCGATGGCTCACAACGTAGACTTCACTCTATCAAGGCCGATTACACGATACTTATGTTCAACAACCCAGGCTGCGAGATGTGTCGTATGATTATCGACCATATAGAGCAGTCCGAGGTTATAAACAACCTACGCAAGAGTCACGACATCAAGATTATAGCCATCTACCCAGACGAGGATATCGAGGCGTGGAGAGAGTATCTAAGCACGATGCCTAAATGGTGGATATGTGGCCACGATGCCGAGCAGCGCATCACCACAGAGCGATCATACGACCTTAAGGCGATACCATCGTTGTATCTCCTCGATAGCGACAAGCGAGTGCTTATTCGTGATGGCGTAGATGTATCGCTCTTTGAGGCTGCGTTGATTAACCTAACTACAAAGTGATGAACGTGATAGATATCTTCGCTGAGCTGGGTCACCGCCTTGAGTCGTTTGGCAAGGAGGAGTCATCACGCCATATCATCGCCAAGGCCATAGCCGAGAACGAATGGTTCACCGAGGAGGATATCCTGCGCTCGGTAGAGGCCATACGTAGCACGATGCTCCAAGCAGAACTTCTCAAACGGTGGAGTGCACAATACCCCACAGCCACCAAGCCACAGAGCGTGGCAGTCATTATGGCTGGCAACATCCCGCTGGTAGGTTTTTTCGACCTGCTGTGCGTAGTCATTAGCGGCCACCGCTGCTACATTAAACCCTCGAGCAAAGATAGAGTTCTCATAAGATATATCGTTGAACTACTGCGCAGTATCGATCACGATATTGCCATTTATGACTACTCGCCCGACGATGAGTACGACGCCCTAATAGCTACGGGTGGCGACGAGGCAATACGCTACTATGATGAACGTTACCCCACAACACGCCGTCTGCTACGTGGCAGCCGTCACTCGGTGGCAATACTCGATGGCAAGGAGAGCGATGAGGAGCTACAAGGCCTCGTCACCGACATCACCGCCTACTCGGGTCTTGGATGCCGCTCGGTGTCGCTGATATTTACACCCGAAGGTCACCGTCCTCAGCTACATAGCGCCACGCCACGCTGTCAAAAGCTCGAACACAACCTACGCTCGGAGCGTGCCCTGAGCATAATGCAACAACGCCCTGTGGAGGATTGCGGAGGATTTCTCCTCTCACCATCCGACGACTTTCCCACAGCACTCAGCTGCGTCAGCATCTGCGAGTATCGTAGCCTCGACGAGGTGACACAATGGCTCGAGAATAACGCCCAGCGAGTGCAGTGTGTGGTGACACATATCGACTCTTTGGCCCACTCGATACCCTTCGGTAGCATCATCCCCTACGGCAGGGCGCAATACCCTACACTCAACGACTATGCCGATGGCTGCGACACTATGCGCTGGCTTGTAGAGTAAAAAAGAGTTTCAAATAACTTGTTATTTGACAAATAAACCCTATCTTTGTATAGTTTAGGGAGACGACAATGACAAAGCACATCGTAAAATATCTATTTAAGGGCTTGGTAACAGCTGTGCTGGTGGCCTTGTGCGCCATTGTCGTAACGAGTATCAGCCCCATATATGACTTCGCCAAGCCCGAGCCATTCAGCGGCCCCGACCTATTCAACCCCTATCGCAATATCGACACGGCGCACTGCTGGAAACGTGCTAACTTCCACACACATACACGCATCGAAGGACCTACAAACGAGTGCGAGTTATGGCCCGAGGAGGTCATTGCGAGCTACGAGCCTTATGGCTACGACATCGTAACGCTCTCGAACCACAACACGCTCACAGCACACCCCAGCGACCCACTGCTTGATGCCAAGGCTTACGAGCACGGCTACAACCTACTCAAATACCACAAGCTCGTCTTCGGCGCTAAGGATGGCGTTATGCTATTCGACCACCTGCTACCCATCTTCGCCTCGCAGCGCCAGTGGCAGATAGACCTGCTCACCGCCAAGTGCGACATCTTGCAGCTAAACCACCCTCGACGCACGCCGCTAACCACACAAGCGATGCTCGAGAGGCTCTCGGGATATGAGATTATGGAGCTCGACAGCGGCAAGACCACCGAGAACGAGTACTGGGATACAGCCCTCAGCGCAGGGCACTACTCCTTTGGACTGGCCAACGACGACCTGCACTACCCCGACAGCAGTTCGAAGATCGCCGTGCGCTGTAACTTCCTTTGCACACCCACGGCCAACTACCTCGATGTGCTACACACGCTACGTGATGGCTGCTACTACTCGATGCGTGTTCCCGACTACGGCTCGGGAGACTGGAGTGTGAAACAGGCTAAAAACCGCACACTACCCCGCATCACCGACATAGGGTCCAAGGGCGACAGCATATATATCAGCCTCTCGGACAGAGCACGACGCATAGTCATCTATGGTCAGCACCACACCACGCTTGCCGAAATAGGCAACAGCAACTCACTAAGTTACACACTCCCTACGGATGAGCCATATGCACGCATCGTGGCCGAGTTCGAGGATGGCGCATATATCTACACCAACCCCTTTGCTCGCTACGACAGCTCGACAAGCGACCGACCCACGAACAACTCAACACACACCATAAACTGGGCACTAACAATCGTATACAACATCGTCGTATTGTTCATCGCCTTGCTTGTAATCACCCTTATAGTGGGTGTGTGGCGACCTAAAAAGAGAGATTATGACAGAGAAAAGTAATATATTGGGGCGTATGTGGCAGTATGTACGCCGCCCCCGACACGTAGCATACATAGCAGCGCTGTTAAGTATCTTCACACTCGTAGGCTACAACATTCCATTCTTCGATGGCGTACTCGAGCGTATCGAGGGAGGAGCTAATGGCGTGCTTATAGTCGTAGGCTTGGTCGCAATAATGCTTGCGGCACACTTCCTACTCTACTACCTGCTACTCTACGCAGCTCGAGTGGTGGGCAAGGTTATCATTGCCATAACACTCGTGGGCAACGCTCTTGCGCTATACTTCATCAATGGCTACGAGGTGTTGCTCACCTCCGAGATGATGGGCAACGTGTTCAACACCCGCACGGGCGAGGCTACGGCCTACGTATCATTCTCGGGATTTGCCTACCTACTCCTATTAGGCATCATCCCCTGCGTCTATCTCTTCGCTCAGCGTCTCGACTATGGCAAGCTAAAGCACTGGGCAATAAGCAGTGTCGTCTCGATCGTTGTTATCATCCTCGCCGGTGTTGCCAACCTCTCGAACACTCTGTGGATCGACCGCAACGTACCACACCTTGGCAGTATCATCCTCCCCTGGTCGTATAGCGTGAATAGCATACGCTACTACAATAGCTGGAAGCGCCTAAACCAAAAGGAGATACTACTACCTGATGCCACCATACGAAATAGCGACAAGCAGGTCTGCGTACTCATCATCGGCGAGTCGTCACGCAGGGCTAACTTCTCGATATATGGCTACTCACGCTCAACCACACCGCTCATCGAGCAAGACAGCGTCGTAGCGCTGATGGCCGAGTCGGCAGCTACCTACACAACAGCGGGTGTCAAGGCTATAATCGACCATAAACCCACGGGCGACCTCTACGAGATACTGCCCAACTACCTCTTCCGCACAGGCGTGGATGTCATCTGGCGAACAAACAACTGGGGTGAGTCACCACTACATATCGACCGTATCGAGAGTGTCGAGGAGCTCAAAAAGCTCTACCCCGAGGAGGATGCCTCATACGACGGAATACTCCTTAGCGGCCTCAAGGAGACAATCGCCGAGAGCCAGAAGGATAAGGTGTTCGTGGTGCTCCACACCTCAACCAGCCACGGACCACTATATTATAAGAAGTATCCTAAGCAGTTCGAGATCTACACCCCAGTGTGCACCACTGTGGAGATGTCGAAGGCCGATAGCGAGGAGCTTATCAACGCCTACGACAACTCGATACTCTACACCGACTACATCATACACTCGGCTATTGAGGAGCTTCGAGGGCTCGAGGGGTGGCAGTCTACGCTAATCTTCGTATCGGACCACGGCGAGTCGCTGGGCGAAGGCAACCTATATATGCATGGTATGCCTAAGAACCTTGCACCACGTGAGCAGTACGAGATACCCTTTATTGTCTGGACCTCGGACCGTGCGGCAGTTGTCGCTCGAGACGTAGACCAGTATCACATATTCCATTCGATACTTCACCGACTAAGCATCGATAGCCCAGTGTACAACCCTGAGTACGATATATTTAACACAACGAACGACATATTTACTAATTTATAGAACAACCCTTAAACTTTACAGCAAATGAAACAGATTTTAACCATCCTCCTTGCGGTAATGTCCATCGCCGCCATAGGCACCCCTCAACAAGCATATGCTGAGAGCGTGGAGAGGGTGATTAGCAGTGAGCCAACTGCCGACGAGCCAACATCCGAGGTATATTACAGCGCAATCTACACCGGAACAATAGGTAAGTCGCTGGGCGTGACAGTATATCTTGAGCACCACTATGAGGGTGTCTACACTGGCTGGTACTACTACAACAAGTATGGCCCAAACAACAAACTCACACTCAATGGCTACACCCGAAATGGTCGCATCATCATCGAGGAGTACACCGCCCAGCACCAAAACACCGGTTGCTTCGAGGGAGTATTCAACGACTATGGTGTTTTTGTAGGCACAATGTACGTCTATAAAAATGGCAAAGAGTATAGCGTAACCTTATACCCTCAATATTAACAGATGACTATGAAACAGATACTTAGATTTGCACTTACACTTATCGTAACGGCATTTATCAGCATCCCCACACAAGTTATGGCCAGTGGTGGCGATTACTACGACTACGTATATAGCAAAGCCTACGACGGATATACAAACATTCGCAACCACCCCTCGACACGTGGTCAGATTATCGGTAGGCTTCCAAATGGTGACTACGCAGCAGAGTTTTTGGATATAGCCTACGAGAATAGCAACTGGTACTATATACGCTACAAAAACATCTACGGATATGTGGCTAAGTCGCAGGTGGGCGACTACCCCGCTAACGCCGTAAACCTCAATATTACGACCAAGTGGCTTGCGGGCAAATGGTTCGACAATGCAGGCAACTGCCTCACGCTCGATAAGAAGGGTAACTTCGTACTCGATGGAGCGTTCAAGGCTGTGGGTAAGTGGCGTCTTTCGGGCGGCAACGACATCACGCTGAAGGCTACGTATGGCAGCTGGAGCGAGACATATGTTGTAGACCTCGAACTTCAGAGTATAGGCGACTATGCACGTGAGGGTGTAAAACTCCCTCTGCACCGTGCAGCAGCAGTGAACACTGGCGTCAAGAGCGACTACGAGCTATCATTGCCCCTCTATAACTCAACCATAGGCCAGCTCCCAGCAGAGTATAAATGGATGATTGGCGAGTGGCGCTCGGCTGCCAACCCAAACTACGTCGTGGAGATAGGTCAGCGATACGTGCGTGTATACAACGGTACGGTGGGAGGTGTGATACCCAGCTCACTGGAGGATATTCGCAAGATAGAGTACACCATAGGCTACAACCGCCACCCATCAACCAAGCGATACTACCTGGCCCTGATTCCAGGCGACAACCTGCCAGTCGTATATTTCGACAACGTTAGCAAGAAGGTATTCTTCCTCAACCAGTATGGTGCCGAGGAGCTTACTCTCAAGAGCGCCAATACTAACATCGACGAGGACTCGGTATTCGGCTCACGTGGCATTAGCTCCAACATACTGGTTATATGTGGCTTAGTATGTGCCATAGCACTGCTCGTTGGTGTGATCATCGTACTTGTTGTACGTCTTCAGAAGCAGAAAAAATAGTCCTGAGCGGACAATACTTACTTCATCGGGGAGGTCGAGGCTATGTCCTTGACCTCCTCGCTATTTATCGCACAGACCACATAGTGCCACTACAATCGTAGTATTGGCCTAAAAATTGTGGCTCGATATGGGCGAAAATCGACAAAAACTTATATCTTTGCGCAGATAAAACAACATACTATGAAGCAGTTTGACACACAGAACGGACTCCCCGAGCGTCAGGACTTCAGCGCCGAGGACCGTAGATTTATGCAGATGGCCATAGAGCTCTCGATCGAGAATATCGACGAGGGTGGAGGGCCCTTTGGTGCAGTCATTGTTCGTGACGGCAAGCTCATCTCCAAGGGGGCTAACCGTGTGGTGCCCAACAACGACCCTACGGCACACGCTGAGGTGGTGGCCATACGCAATGCCTGTCGTGAGCTTCAGACCTTCGACCTCAAGGGGTGCACCGTGTACACCTCGTGTGAGCCCTGTCCGATGTGTCTTAGCGCCCTATACTGGGCGGGCATTGAGCGCATATGCTATGCCAACACCAAGCGTGATGCAGCGGCCATCGACTTCGATGACTCGTTCATCTACGACCAACTACGACTCGACTACGACCGCAGGTCGATTCACTGCGAGCATTTTATGCGCGACGAGGCTATGGCAGCATTCCGCAAGTGGGACGACAAACTCGACAAGATTGAATACTAACAACCCAGCCGCAATGATTAGAAGAACCGCCATCGTGATAGTCGCTACGCTACTTAGCATCGCCACACTCTCGGCACAGCAGATCGTAGCACACCGTGGTCACCACTCTGTGGAGGGGTCGGCCGAGAACTCGTTAGCATCGCTACACGCAGCACACTCAGCAGGCATCAACGTTGTGGAGTTCGACGTAGTGTTTACGGCCGATGGTCGTGCGGTAGTTGCCCACGGCCCTAACCACCCTAAGAGTGGCGGCGAGCCAATAAACAAGACCCGCTTCGAGGCACTACGCTCCACACCTCTGGAGAATGGAGAGTGTTTGCCCACACTCGAGGAGTATCTCGCCGTGGCTAAAGAGTATCCCGAGATAGAGCTTCTGCTCGAGATAAAACTTCTGGGCAAGGAGTCCGAGGAGGAGGTGTTTGCAACTATCGACTCGACAGTAGAGAGATATGGCCTAACAGATAGAGTGACCTACATATCGTTCAGCAAGCGCATCTGCGACCTTGCTCGCGAACGAGGCTCTATGTATCTTATGGGCGATCTATCGCCACGCAAGGTTGCTAAACGTGGCTACAAGGGCATCAGCTACCCCGCAGCCATACTCCGCCTACACCCCGCCTGGATAAAGCGTGCACAGCGCTTAGGCCTCAAGGTGAGTATCTGGACTGTGAACCAGCCGAGTGGCGTCGAGTGGGCAATACGCCACGGCGTAGACTACATAACAACTGACAATCCGGCACTCGTTGCCGAGTGCATAGCTAACTCAAAAACCAACAATAAGTAACTGAAGCCTATGAAACTAAAGTATAACATCGACGACCGACTACCACTCTCCGACCTACTGCTCTACGCCGTACAGTGGTTTATCCTCGCCGTAGCCGTCGTTGCCACAAGCGTATTTGTAGCCCAGGGAACACCCGCCGACAAGCTATTCTATGCCCAGAAGCTCTTTGCCGTGATGGGTATCACGGGATTTGTACAGGTTGTCTGGGGCCACCGACTACCCATCGTCGTAGGTCCTGCAGCGGTCCTTCTTGTAGGCGTACTCTCGGCCTTAGGCTCTAACGCCCAGAGCGATGCAATATACTCATCAATAGCCATTGGCGGAGTGCTGATCACGCTGCTCAGCCTCGGCAAGGCGATAACCCTCCTACAACGACTCTTCACCCCACGTATCGTCGTTGTGATACTTATGCTTATAGCATTCACCCTATCGCCCGTAATCAAGAACCTTATATTCCCTGCTGGAGCATCCACCTCGGAGCACCACTTTGGCCTTGTGTTTGCCATCGTGGGATCTCTTATAATGGTAGTGCTCAACCGTAAGCTCAAGGGTGTGGCCAAGAGCCTCGTGATACCCATAGCACTGGTTGCGGGCAGCGCCATATATTATGCCCTATTCCCAGTAGCCGATTTTACTCCAAGTGCCGCATCGGTCGATGGTCTGTTCATCGGTGAGTTTACCTTCGACTGGAGTCTTGTAGTGGCCTTTGTGATATGCTATATCGCACTTCTAATCAACGACGTAGGCTCGATAGAGTCGCTGGGCAAGATGCTTCAGGTGCAGAATATGGATCGCCGCCTTAAGCGTGGCATACGCCTTACGGGTGTTGCCAACATCTTCGCTGGCTCGCTCGGCGTGCTTGGTCCTGTGAACTTCTCGATGAGTCCAGGTGTCATCGCCTCAACAGGCTGCGCATCACGCTATGCGCTAATCCCCGCAACGCTACTACTTGTAGGATGTTCGCTCTCGGACCGTCTAATATGGATTCTCACAGCAATACCCAACCCCGTTATTGGCGTCATCCTGCTCTTCCTTATGGGCACGCAGCTTGCCGCCTCGTTCGAGATGCTACACTCCACTCGCTCGGTGCAGTCGTTCTCCGACGGTATTACAGTCGGTCTTCCACTGATGGTGGCTATGCTCTTCCAGCTGATGCCTGGCGACATTGCCCCACAGGTGGTTAAGCCGCTGGTATCTAACGGCTTCGCTATGGGAGTCATAGTGGTTATACTGCTCGAGCACGTAATAAATCGAGCACCAAAGCCTAAGAGTGACGGCAAAATTTCATAATCTGTTGATAATTTCACGGTACAATACACCTATATTTATACAATATTTACTACATTTGTAGCTGTAAAATTGTGTCATCATCCGAGGGTGTTGCAAGGAAACGTTTCTCGGAGGGACTTAAACATTAGAAACTATGAGTAATACTTTGGTTGTTGTTGGCGCTCAGTGGGGCGACGAGGGTAAGGGTAAGATCACCGACTTCTATGCTGGTGGTGCCGATGTCGTAGTTCGCCATCAGGGTGGCAACAATGCAGGCCATACTATCGTCTTTGACGGCAAGAAGTTCGCACTTCAGTCGATACCATCAGGAGTGTTCAACCCACACATCGTAAACATTATGGCCAACGGTATGGTCATCAACCCAGTATCGTTGTTCGAGGAGCTGGAGAGACTACACTCGGCAGGCATCACCGACTATAAACTATTTATCTCGGACCGTGCCGCCTGCGTTATGCCCTACCACGCAATGCTCGACGGCGCTTACGAAGCACTCAAGGGTGGCCGCCAGATTGGCACAACAAAGAAGGGTATCGGCCCTGCATATACCGACAAGTATAGCCGTGTAGGCATCCGCATCGGCGATCTTCTCGACAAGGAGTACTTCGCAGAGCGTCTGCACGATGCGTTGGCACAGAAGAACCTGGAGCTTCAGGCACTCGGCATGGAGCCCTGCGACTTCGACACCATATATAACCAGTATATAGCTCTTGGCGAGCGTCTTCGTCCGATGATCTGCGACACGTCGGTGCTTCTCAACCGCCTTATCGAGGAGGGTAAGAAGGTACTGTTCGAGGGTGCTCAGGGTGTTATGCTATGCATCGACCACGGCACATATCCATTCGTAACTTCGTCAAGCCCTACGGCAGCAAGCGTGCCAGTAAACACAGGTATTGCACCACGCTACGTAAACAATGTTATGGGCGTGGCTAAGGCCTATACCACACGTGTTGGCGAGGGCCCATTCCCCTCGGAGCTCTTCGACGAGCGTGCCAACTACATACGTGAGCGTGGCCATGAGTATGGCACTGTGACAGGTCGTCCACGTCGTGTGGGTTGGCTGGATACTGTGGTGCTCAACCACGTACGTCGCATAAGCGGACTTAACTACCTATCGTTGATGCTCTTCGACGTGCTCTCGGGTCTCGATAAGATTCGCATCTGCACAGGCTATAAGCTCGATGGCGAGCATATCGACTATGTACCTTCGACCATTGCTAAACTTGAGCGTGTAGAGCCTGAGTACATCGAGCTCGACGGCTGGCAGGAGGATATCACCAAGATTAAGTCGTACGATGAGCTGCCCGCAAATGCTAAGGCCTATATCGCTAAGCTCGAGGAGCTTACAGGCGTAGAGGTAGCAGTAGTATCGGTAGGCCCTGACCGTGAGCAGACAATCATCCGCAAGGAGATTTTCTAACCTCAAGGCGTGGGGGGGAGATTTGCACCATAACCTAAGACAGGAATTGAGGCTGAATAAAAAGTCTATTTTGTCGTTCTTTGCCGTGATAAGTCATTATCTACGTCCGCTAACGAATTATCAATAGCAATGAGCAGTACGTTTTAGTACAGCCCATCGCTATGAAATTCGCCGAGCGTTGTATCTAATGCCTTCTGACGGCAAAAT
>JAFQTX010000024.1 GCA_017408825.1 Alistipes sp. | reverse complement strand
TAAGGATGAGGCTGGCGTAGTTATCAAGGAGACTGCTTTCACTACTGATATCCCTGTTGAGCGTAACAAGCTAACTACTGTTATCGGTAACGTGCTTACTACTGCTACCGAGATCGAGGTTCGCATCGACGATAACTTCGCCGGTGAGTATGTTCAGTCATCTTGGGATGGCAAGGCGAAGGAGCCTAAGAAGGATGCTGAGGGCAACTGGATTATCACTGAGGCTTCGGAGCTCGCTTGGTTGGCTGACCAGGTAAACGGCACAACTCGTGCTGCTGGCCGCACATTCGAGGGCGAGACTTTCAAACTTACTAAGGATATCGACCTTAACAACGATCGTTGGACTCCTATCGGCGCTACTGGTAAGTTCCTCGGTACTTTCGATGGTCAGAATCACAAGATTACCAACCTCTTCGTATCTGAGACAGACAAAACCCCTGTAGGTTTGTTCTCTAACGCACGTAACATCAAGAACGTTAAGGTTATCGGTGCTGAGATCTACGGCCACTATAAGGCTGGTGTTATCGTAGGTGATGGTCTTTGCGCTAAGATTGATAACTGCCACGTTGAGAATGCTATCGTTAAGATCGTTCCACTGAACGAGGACGACGCTAACCACGCTGGTGGTATTGTAGGTTATCTCTCTGGCGAGCCTGTAGCTTACGTTAAGGGTAGCTCAGTGAAGAATGCTGAGATCTTCGCATTCCGTGATGTTGCTGGTATCGCAGGTTGCGCCAATAGCGCTGCTGAGGTTTCAGGTAACACTGTTGAGAATGTAACTGTTACTGCTGATCAGACTGTTAAGTATGTAAGCAACGAGAAGGATGGTAACGCTGCTGCTGTTGCTGGTCGCTTGAGCGATAAGGCCGTTGTTAAGGATAACAACGTTGGCGCAGAGGTTGTTGTCATCCGTAAGGTTGATACTACTAAGGAGATGGAGTACGCCGTTGCTGATGCTCAGAATGGTGACACTATCTACGTTGGTAATGGCGAGGTTGCTCTTCCACACTTCGAGTCTAAGGCTCTTAACTTTGTTGGTGAGCACGCTAACGCTGCTATCGCTGAGCCTGTATCAAGCCACATCGACGCATTCTGGCAGGGTGCAGAGCTTAACTTCACAGATTTGAAGATTAAGGGTACATCTTACACAGGTAAGGCTAACGGTTATGTTAAGTCGGCTAAGGAGACTTATACTAACTGTAAGTTTGTTGATGGCTACTATATGTTTGCTGGTGATGTTGTTATGGTTGATAACAGCGTATTCACTGGTAAGTACAACTCATACTTCTGGAGTGGCTCGGCTGATGAGATTACATTCAACAAGTGTAAGTTCAACGCTGTTGAGCGTGCTGTTAAGGTTTGTACCGTAGGTCACACAGGTGTTGAGCGTAAGGTTAATTTCACTGAGTGTGAGTTCAAGGCTACAGAACTTAAGAAGGCTGCTATCGAGATCGATGGCTCTAAGGGTAGCTCATACATCGTAAACATCAACAACTGCACTGAGACAGGCTTCGCTAAGGGCGAGTTCACCGATATGACGATGTTCAACGTTGAGGGTGCTGAGAATGTTGAGGTATACCTCGATGGTGTTAAGTGGGTTAGAAACGGTGTTATGGAGGAGAATGGCGAGTTGTTCGCTTACAACGCTGCTGGTCTTCAGTATCTTCTTGACAACGCTGTCGATGGCGAGACCGTTAAGATTGGCGCTGACATCGAGGGCGATGTAACGGTTACTCAGAAGGCTGATGTTAAGATCGCTATCGAGGGTAACGACCACAAGTATGCTGGTGTTATCACCGTAGACGGTAAGAGCGCAACTTACAAGAGTGCTGGTGTAACCATCAAGAACCTTAACTTCGAGGCTGAGACCATCTCTGCTGATGCATGCGTTCGTTTGGGCAATGGTACAAATGCCACACGTTATGCTTGCAACGTAGCCGTTGAGGGATGTACATTCAATGTTCCAGGTGCTGTTGCTGTTAAGTCTTACACTGGTGGCGACCATAACCTCTCTATCAAGAATTGTACTGGTACAGGCATCCACTCATTGACACAGCTTCCAAATGTTACAGGCGTAACTATCGAGGGCGTAAATATTACAGGTGGTCGTGGTGCATCATTTGGCCAATCATCAAACATCGTTGTTAAGAACTCTACATTCGTAGCTGAGTCTTACGGTTTGCGTGTAGACGCTAAGTCAGAGGCTACTCTCGCTATCGAGAATGTAAATATCACAGCTAAGCTTCCTGTAGTTGCTCGTAAGACCTCTAAGAACTATACTATTAACTTCGCTGGCGAGAACAACTTGGTTACTGGCGGCTATCAGGTAGTATTCACTACTGGTGACGATGAGGCTACATTTGTAGCTCCTGCAGAGTACACAATCACAGGTGCAGATAGCTTCAAGGTATTCCCACGTGATGCCGAGGCCAACAACTTCGTTTACAACGTTGATGAGTTTAAGAAGGCTATCGAGGCTAAAAAGACAAATATCATCCTCCAGCCAGGTGTATATGAGGGCGAGTTTACCATCAACTACGATAACGTAACTATTAAGGGTGACGAAGCTACCATCAAGGGTCGTGTTGAGGCTATCAATGCCACTGCCAAGTTTGAGGGCATTAAATTTGACTTTAACGATTCATCAGTAAAGGAGTTCTCAAGTAATATCGTAGGTAATCCTAAGGGTCACCCAGCAATTGTTGGAGTATATGGTGGTACAGCCGATGCAGTAACATTTGAGCGTTGTGAGTTCATCTGTAAGTCTGGTTACAGCACAGCATACGCTCCAGGTGCAATCACTCACTATGGTGGCATTAAGCTAACATTGAATGAGTGCACTATCGACTGCGAGGGCAACCCTATATACGCAAAGACAAACATCGAGATGACTGGATGTACTGTTAAGATGTATGGCAACAACGCTGTTCTTAGCTTGAACTATAGCAATGAGGGTCGCACAGTAATCTTCAAGAATAACATTGTTGAGAATAAGAGTACTAATGGAGCAAAGACATATGGTATGCAGTTCTTGAGTACTAACGGCAAGGCATATAAGGATATGTACTTTGACGTTCAGGGCAATACTGTTGATGTTCTATTCTCACGTGGCAGCAGTTACACATTCGCTAATGCTACTTATGCAAACGGTTCTGCAACTTTGTAGCCGTTGATAACGATTAGTCCTAAAGCAGCACTCCACTCGGGGTGCTGCTTTTTTGTTATTTAAGGGTTGTTCGAAGTGTAGTTCGTGCCTATCGGCACTAAAGAGTAGTACGCTCGCCGTTGGCGAGCTAAAGGGTAGAGCGCAAGCTATCGCTTGCTTAAGAGTAGTGCACCCGCCGTTGGCGGGCTAAAGGGAAGAACGCTCTAAAAACCCTTTAGCAAACTTGTTTCGTCCTACCCTTAAACTACCCTTTAGCAGCCTCGCTGCGCTCTACCCTTTAGCAAACTTGTTTGCGACCTACCCTTTAGCAAGCGTCAGCTTGCGAACAACCCAAACAAAAAACGGCTACCCCACACAGAGTAGCCATACATACTATTAATCGTGATGCGCTATTTGCGAGGTAATACTCGCACATTGCGAGCCTCAGAGCGACCTCCATCGAGCTGCTCGACATCAAACTCCACACGCCAATTATGCTTCAGCGTGCGATAGCCATCGCTAACAACGGCCGTAAAGTGTACATAGACATCAACACCATCGGAGCCAGTAATAAAGCCGTAGCCACGCTTATCGTCGAACCACTTGACACGTCCCTCCATAGCTATTCGCAATTAAGTACAACAATATTTGGTAGTGTAAAGTTACACATTTTATCTGGCAGAGCAATACTATTACGCCATTTTTTAGCGTTTTATTTGTAGAATACCGAAAAATGAGTTACATTTGTGAAAATAAAAATTGTGTATTATGGATAACAAGTGGAAAGTAGCGCTACTAACATTGCTCGGATTCTCAACAGCTGCGTGCTGTGGCACCAAGAAGGCATCGAAGAGCGATGATAAGGCACAACAGAAGATAGAGGATGCCGTGGACGATCCCAAGATTATGCTTATGTATGGCGTGCCATTCCCCGATGGCGAGGTAGCACGTCCTATCGAGGACCCAGCAACGAAGGATACCGAGGCAGCTCAGTTCCCCGATGGTAGCGTAGTGAAGCCGCTAACAGACGAGGCAGCCGAGCAGATCAAGGAGGAGATTAGAAAGGAGAAGGAGGCAGCCAAAGAGGCTGAAAATAAGCAGAAATAACCCTTCGCTCCTCATCCACAAATACTATACTTAAGACAAACTGTGAAAGGCAAACGATTAGGATTGCGCAAATATATAGGCCTTAAACTGTTTAAGAGCCTACGCAGACAGGTTGTCGAGCGTCATTCGTTGCGTACACTCTTCTTTGAGTGTACGCTTCGTTGTAATCTAAACTGCCGCCACTGCGGTAGCGACTGTCGTACCGACTCTGAGGTTGGCGATATGCCACTCGAAGATTTCCTCAACGTGCTCGACAACGAGATAACACCAAACGTAGACCCCGCACGTGTGCTGATCATCTTCTCGGGAGGCGAGGTGCTCGTGCGCCGTGACCTCGAGGAGGCGGGACGTGAGGTGATGCGCCGAGGCTACAAGTGGGGAATGGTGACAAATGGCATGGCGCTAACGGAAAGTCGCCTAAACGCACTAATTGAGGCGGGCCTAAGCTCTGTATCGGTGAGCTTCGACGGCTTCCCCGAAATACACAACCACATACGCCAAAACCCTCTAAGCTACGACCGAGCACTCGCAGCACTCAAGCTCATTGCCAAGAGTGGCATAGCCTATGACGCCATTACGTGCGTGACGCCCGAGCTTGTGCCAAGACTCGAGGAGTGGAAGCAGCTACTTATCGCCGAGGGCATACGCTCGTGGCGTATATTCTCGATATTTCCGGCAGGACGTGCTGGCCGTGACGACACGTTACATCTCAACGAAGAGCAGTTTCGCACCGTCATGGAGTTTATACGCCGCACACGTCGTGAAGGGGGCATCAAGCTAAACTATGCCTGCGAGGGCTTCCTCGGCGGCTACGAGAGTGAGGTGCGTGACCACTTCTATATGTGTGCTGCGGGAGTAAACGTGGCGTCGATACGTGTAAACGGTGACATCTCGGGATGCACGAGCGTAAGGGCCAACTTCACGCAGGGCAATATCTATCGGGATAAGTTCTGGGATGTATGGCAAAACCGCTTCGAGAAGTTCCGCAATCGTGAGTGGACAAAGTGTGACGAGTGCAAAGATTGTAAGGTGTGGGAGTTCTGCGAGGGTGGAGGTATGCACCTGCGTGACGTGAACTTCCGACTAATGTACTGCCACTACAATATGCTGAAATAGCGATACCTATATTATATATAAATAACAGGATGGTGTTCTGCATTTAGCACAACACCATCCTTTGTATAATTCCACCTACCAGCCAGCCTAAATCTCTACCAAGTGGTTCTTTATGGCATAGACCACAAGATTGGCAGTGTTCTTACATCCGGTCTTCTCCAAAATATTGGCACGGTGCTTATCCACCGTACGCTTCGAGATAAAGAGTTTGTCGGCAATCTCCTGGTTGGATAGGCCACGACACACCTCCACAAGGATCTCGATCTCTCGCTCCGAGAGAGCATCCTCTTCGTTGGACACCGTAGTAGCCAGTCGGCTCATATTTCGAGTGAGCGAATCGAGAAGTGCACTACTAAAGTAGCTATCACCATTCACGGCTGAGTCGATAGCAGCATAGACCTCCTCGATATCCGAATCCTTAAGCAGGAAGCCCGAGGCACCACACTCAACCATAAGTGAATAAAAGTGCTCGTCGCCATACATCGACAGTGTGATGATGCGCAACTCGGGGCGCTCGGCAAGAGCACGACGTGTAGTCTCCGAGCCATCTATGCCTGGCATAGAGATATCCATAAAGACAACATCGACATCCAACGTAGGCAATATTGCCAAGAACTCCTCACCACTACCCACATCGGCAACAACCTCGTAGTTGGGATGCTGCGAGAGCAACCCTACAAGACCCGTGCGAAACAGGGTATGATCATCAACAAGTGCAATTCTAACTCTTCTTTCCATTTCTCTCCTTTATCTTTATACGTCTAAGGTCTCGGTTCGACATATGAAGCATCGGCGATGTTATCGTCACCTCAAAGTGTGCCGACATACCCTCGCCCTGCCTGCTCTTGAGATAAAACCTACCTCCGAGCGACGATATACGTGACTTTATATTCTGAATACCCATACAGTGGTCGGCCACGGCATCGGTAGCAAAGCCACAGCCATCGTCACTATAATCAACAACAAGGCGATCACCCACGCCCTTAAGCTCCACAACAATATGCTTACATCCCGAGTGTTTGAGCGAGTTGTTGATAAGCTCGCATATCACTCGATAGATGATAACCTCGATATTAGAGTCATAGCGCTCCGAGCGCAACGTGGTACGAAAATCTATATTCACATCGTGCAGCGACACGGTACGATCTACGAAGTTTCTAACACCTCGCATAAGGCCGAAGTTGTTGAGCACGTGTGGCGATAGGTTGTTAGATATCTCACGCAACGAGCGTATTGCCTCGTCGATAACAGCCGCTGTACTCTGCAACGTAGCTCTGTCCTTATCGTTAAGCTCGGCACGTGAGAGCGACGATAGTGACATCTTTGCCGACGACAGGAGCGGGCCAAGACCATCGTGAAGCTCACGTGAGATAGAGGCTCGTGAACGCTCCTCAGTACGTAGCACTGCGGTCATAAGGCGGTTTTCGAGCAGACGACGATAGTAGGCCATACGGTCTACGTGGTTTACGAGCAAACGGGCACACACAACGCCCACCGAGAAACATACCGACACCAGAATACCCACCCAGGCAAACGTAAGATCCGATACGGCGTGACCGTCGAATTGCAACAACTGCAAAACACGCTCGGCACTCAACGCTGCAAGACCGATGATACAGGCGATCCATAGTGCGCTATACTTCGTCTCACGCACAAGCAGTATTGCTATAACCATCGCAACGAGCTGCATCACGATGGCTACGATCATCAATATCTCGACACCAGTCATTCTCTCACTACTTAATTACTGCATCAAGGCTTCGAAGCATACGATAGTCGGTCATATCGACCTGAACAGGCACAACGGCAACATAGCGGTGAGCCAATGCCCACTCGTCGGTATCCTCGGCCTCGGGCTCGGCATTCTGGAAGGCTCCCGTGAGCCAGAAGTAGTCACGGCCGTGGGGGTCTTGACGAGCATAGAAGTCCTCGCGCCAGAAGCCTCGTGTCTGGCGTGAGAGGCGTATACCCTGAATCTCGCTTGCGGCACATCGTGGCACATTAACATTTAGGCACAACGGGCGTGGCAGGCTATCGGCAGCCTCGAGTACTGAGCCTATAATCCTGCGGCCATACTCCACAGCACCCTCAAAGTCGGCATCGGCATCGTGGTCATCGAGCGAGAGACCTATCGATGGAACACCATAGAAGCTACCCTCGATAGCAGCGCCCATAGTTCCCGAATACATAACATTAACCGCTGCATTCGAACCGTGGTTAATACCCGACAACACGAGGTCTACACGCCTATCAGCAAAGAAGTGGTCGAAGGCAATCTTAGCGCAATCGACAGGAGTACCCGAGAAGGCATAGATCTCAACATCGTCACAAGCCTCAACCTGACGCATAAACAGCGGCTGGTTGATGGTTATCGCCTGGCTCATACCACTCTGAACACGATCGGGTGCGATGGCTACAACACGGCCAAACTCACGGGCAAGGTTCACTGCCGCACGAAAGCCCTTCGAGAGATAGCTATCGTCGTTAGTAACAAATATAAGGGGTCTATTTTGCATAATATCACAGCTTTATTATCCCATATATACGCTCTCGTCCTCGGTACTTGCGTCGAGGCGTATAGCGATCATTATAAGTATTGTCGAAGCCAGCAACGACGAGCCACCATAGCTCATCAGCGGCAGTGGGATACCCATCACAGGCATCAGTCCAATGGTCATACCTATATTTACCCACACGTGGAAGAGCAGGATGGCTGCCACAGAGTAGCAATATACCCTACCGAAAGGCTCCTTAATTCGCTCTCCCATACGCATAAGTCGCAGTATTAGTGCGATATATAGGATCACCACCACAGATGCTCCCAAGAAACCTCCCTCCTCACCAGGGGTACAGAAGATAAAATCGGTATGCTTCTCAGGTAGGTAGCCATACGTGGTCTGCGTACCCTTCAGATAACCCTTACCAAAAGCACCTCCCGAGCCGATAGCGATAAGCGACTGATTGACATTATAGTCGATGCCCTGAGGGTCACTCTTTACGCCTACGAACGTGAGTATTCGGTCCTGCTGGTGTGGCTGGAGCTTCGAGAATAGCACGTCGCACGTAGGCACAAACAGCATAGCATAGACAAACATTATGATTGGCCAGAGTAACACCATAGCACGTAGCTTAATGGCGACAGCACCAAGCACAACGGCTGCGATGCCACATACAATCATCAGCGCCGCATAGCCACTCAACGGCGTAAAAATCACCAGCAACAGCGTCACAAGGCTGACAACGGCAAGGAAGCGCACGTGACCGACAACATCTCCCGATTTGAGCAGACTATATATCGTGAACAATATAAGCAGCGTGATAAAGATAGCCTCGGGGGTAAAGATAAACGACGCAATAAATAGCAATACACTGAATATCAACGGGAAGTAGATATACTTGGTCAAGCCCTCACGAATGAACACGAAGAGAAACGAGCAGAGCACCAGTCCCGAGCCTGTATCATTCTGCAAGACAATGATAATCAGCGGTATTAGGATCACCATAGCCACCTTAAAGAGGTCTCGCACACGGTTGATGTTAAACGAGAAGTCGCTCATAACGCGTGCAACCATCAGTGCCGTAGCTATCTTAACAAACTCCACGGGCTGCATCCTCACACTACCGAACTCAAACCAGGCCTTAGCACCATTGACCTTAACACCGAATATCAGCACGGCGATAAGCGACAATATACCAATGACGTAGAGCGGATAGGAGAACATATGTATGTAGCGGCGGTCGATCAACAGTATCACCACGGCAAATACCAATGCTATGCCGGCCCATATTATCTGCTTCATATAGTTGTGACTCAGCGAGAAGATATTCTCCATCTCAGGGTCGTACGATGCTGAGATAATCGACACAATGCCTATAACCACCAGTGCGAGGTAGAGACCCACCGCCACCATATCGATACGGCCAAAGAGTGAGCCCTGCTTCTGGCTCACCTGATAGCCGGTTGATGTATTAAACTGCGATAACATTAGCTCTACTTTTTAGGGTGTTGTTGGTCGTACTTACGCTGCTTGGCATCGTAATAGCCGTAGTTAATCTTATAGTCGAGCACCTTCTGCAACATCTCCTGTCGCTGTATGGTGTCGGTCAGATATAGCTCCTCGATAAGGCTGGCGATAGGCACCGCCACATCCGAGCCGAAGCCACCGTGCTCGACATATACCGAGATGGCAATCTTCGGATTATCCTTAGGGGCAAACGAGATAAAGGTCGAGTGGTCGGGATAGCGTTTACCCGAGGCATCACGACGGTTATGCTCAGCCGTACCCGTCTTACCACACACATCCCAGCCATCGAGCTTAGCAAGGCGTGAGGTACCATCATCATTAACACTGAGCCACATACCATCAATGATTGGCTGATAGTTGCGTGAGCTTACCATCGTATGGTGACGCTCGTAGAAACGGCTATCTATCGAGTCACGACCATCTATGGCCTTGATGATATGCGGAGTGATGTAGTAACCACGGTTGGCGATGATTGCTGCAAGGTTGGCCATCTGCAGAGGCGTACAAGCCATCTCTCCCTGACCAATGGCGCACGAGATCACAGTACCCCAGTTCCAGCGCCCATTGTAGCCCTTATCGTAGAACTCTGTGGTAGGCACAAAACCCTTGCTCTCGCCATAAAGGTCGCAACCAAGTCGCTCACCGAAGCCGAAACTCTTGACATACTCTGTCCAGCAGCGCATACCCTCTTTGATGTTGCCGTACTTAGGATTAGTGATGATATCCTTGAATACGTAACAGAAGTAGGAGTTGCACGACTCGGCCACGGCACGACGTAGGTTGAGCGGAGAGTCGTGGTTGTGACACTTCAGCGTACGGCTATTCTTACCTACACCATATGTAAAGCCCTGCGAGCAGGGATGCTTATCCGATGGGTGAAGGATGCCCTCCTCGAGTGCCACAAGGCCCTGCACCAGCTTAAAGGTAGAGCCTGGAGCGTAGTGCTCCTTAAGCGCACGTGTGAACTGTGGCTGCTGCTGGTTGCGTGTCATCTCCAAGAAGTTCTGGTTACGCTGACGACCAACCATAAGGTCCGGGTTATACGTTGGCGATGATACCATCACAAGGATCTCACCCGTGGCGGGCTCTATAGCCACCACAGCACCCACCTTGCCCACCATAAGCCTCTCGGCAAACTCCTGCAAACGTGCATCGATCGTAGAGGTAAGCTGTGTACCCTTGATAGGCAACACGTCAAGCTCGCCATTCTTATACGATCCCACAATAGCGCCACGTGTATCCTTAGCATAGTAGCTCACACCCTTCTCGCCACGCAACATTGTCTCGTATGCCGACTCGATACCACCGATACCTATATAGTCACCTATCGCATAGTAGTCCCACTTGATATGGTTGTCGTTCACCTCGCTCACATAGCCCAGCAGGTTACCACCCACCTGACGAGGGTACTCACGAGCTGTGCGGAAACGGGTATAGAAGCCCTTGAAGTCGCTCTCATCAAATATCAACTTAGCCTCCTGTGATAGGTAGCCCACAACGAGATGTGGACGGCGTGACGCCGGACCTGCACGACGAAGCTCACGACGAAGCTTCTCCATAGGGATATTGAGAATTGTTGCTAAGCGCACCGAGTCGAAGCCCTCCTTGGGGATGTCACGCGTAACGACCATCACATCGTAGCACACACGGCTGCGGATAAGATACTCGCCACGACGATCAAGCACCTCACCACGCATTGGATACTCGGTGTCCACACGCATAATATTTGCCTCGGCCTTGGCCTTATACTGGTCGTCAATAATCTGCACATAGAAAAGACGTCCGAGTATGACCACCGCAGCAAGTAATACCACATACTGCAACGTACGATAACGCTGTGCACCTCTATTATTAGCCATTGTTAGTAGACTTTAGAGGTGAACAGACGCACAATAGGCCACGATATGAGCAACGAGCATAGCGTACTGAGGATAATGGTCATAAGCAGGCTGAAGAAGTTAGCCAACGATAGCGTCTCCATAACAAAGAAGAGCGTATGGTAGAGCAGCAGCGATGTGGCCACATATACCATCAACTGTCCAAGAGGCATACGAGCAAGCAACTGTGACTGGTCCGTAGAGTCCATCGAGCGGCGTGTGGTAAGGAACAATAGCGCCGATCGGAATAGCGCTATGGGCAGCAACGTGATGACGTAGATGCCCGAGCCACCAAGCAGCAGATCCATAAGCAGAGCCACTACGTAGGTGACGAGCAGTACCCATATCGACCTCCACTCAACGGGCAGCAGTAGCACAATGAGCGGGAAGATCATAGGACGAACCCATATTGAAATCGAGGCACCGAGGTCGATATTGTCGAGCAGGAATATCTGCACGAACATAACGACGAGGCATAGCCATATATGAGGAGTGTACTTATACATACGAACGACTATTTTGTTGCGCCATTAGGCGTTGATTGACCCTCGAGATTATCCATCAGCGACTCGATTTCGCCATAGTGAGTATTCTCCACGATGAGCACATTGTCGAGTGCCGACATATCTGCTGCAAGCTTAAGGCGTGCCGAGTAGGCTGTCTGCGCAGCATTGTGCTCGAACGACTCGATATGTCCCACTATAACACCCTTGGGCAGACGCTCCGACCACGCCTCAACAGCCATACCTACCTCGGGCTGAGCATAGGTCGATACATCGACAATATCGACGTGATAGGGCGACGATCCTGACCAGCGTAGCGAGCAGGTATAGTTTGTCATCGAGAGGCTGGCACCCATCGTAAACTCGGTGTTGAGCACAGGCATCGCCACAGAGTAGCGATCCGAGCTGTAGATGATATAACCTACGAGGTTTTTATCTGGGGTGATAACACCCATATTCTTCTTGATACCATCCCTCTCGCCCTTGTCCAGAACGATGTAGTTGCGCTGGTGACTGATGGTCATCGATGCCACTCGTGCAGGATAGTAGCGATAGTGCAGATCCTCCTCTTCGGCCATCTTGCGTTGCCACGAGGCCTCGGCATAGTCGGCCAGAAGTTCACGCTCACGCTCCAAGGTCTGCTCCAGCTCGGCGATGCGGCGATTGAGCAATTCGTTCTCGCCCGAGAGTGAGAAGAAGTGGTCTACGTTGGTTATCTTCTTCGAGATATAACCCCCCACTGCCGTTGTGCGCGATAGGATCTTCGCCTCGGTATATGGTGACGAGGTGGCATACTGCCAAATGGCGATACACTCCAAAAGCAGGAATAGCAGCACCACGTATATACGCTTTATAAACTCTAAAAGTCTATGCATAATCTCTCTTTGAAAGAGGCTGCACGACACTAAAGCCGACAGCCTCCCAATTATTTATTTACTCTCGATCTGTTGCAATCAATCATCTACTATCTGCACCCCGCTTGCCTGGTAATTAGGCTTCAGATACAACGCTCGGCGAATTTCATAGCGATGGGCTGTACTTAGGTGTACTGCCCATTGCTACTGATAATTCGGAAAGCGGCAGTAGATGATGCCTACAACTCAAAGAACAATTTGTTGCAAGAAGGCATTAGATACAACGCTCGGCGAATTTCATAGCGATGGGCTGTACTTGGGCGTACTGCCCATTGCTACTGATAATTCGTTAGCGGCAGTAGATGATGCCTTATTGCATCAAATTACTTGTCGCCACCCATTAAGAACGAGAAGTTTCCAATATTCTTGAGTGCGATGCCGGTACCACGAGCAATGGCACGTAGTGGATCCTCGGCGATATGTACAGGAAGACCAGACTTCTTGGTAAGACGCTTGTCGAGACCCTTGATCAGAGCACCACCACCAGCGAGGTATACACCATTCTTCACTACATCAGAGTACAACTCTGGTGGCATCTCCTCGAGCACCTTCATAAGGGCATTATCGAGCTTCACGAGCGACTTATCGAGGGCATATGCAATCTCGCTATATGTCAGCGTTACGGTCTGAGGCTGCGAGGTGAGCATATTAGAACCGGTGAAGATATAGTCATCGGGCTCGTTGTCAAGCTCAGGGACTGCCGCACCAATAGCACACTTGATCTCCTCGGCAGTACGCTCACCAATCTTCACGCCGTGCTGCTGACGGATGTAGTTCTGAATATCTGCCGTAAAGACATCACCCGCCACGTTGATCGACTCCGAGCACACGATACCTCCCAGCGAGATACAAGCGATCTCCGAAGTACCACCACCGATGTCGATGATAAGGTTACCCTCGGGAGCCTCTACATCGAGGCCAGCACCGAGCGCTGCTGCCATAGGCTCAAACACAAGGTAAATCTCTCGGCCACCAGCGTGCTGCGCTGAGTCACGCACGGCACGGATCTCAACGTTGGTAGAGCCCGAAGGGATACAAATCATCATCTTGAGCGATGGCGCGAACATACCACGTGCAGCATTCACCTTCTTAATGAAGCCACGCAACATAAGCTCCGTAGCCTCGAAGTCGGCGATAACGCCATCCTTCAAAGGACGAATGGTGCGAATGTTAGGGTTGGTCTTACCATCCATCAAACGTGCCTTGTGACCAATGGCCATAAGGCTACCCGTCTTGATATTTACTGCAACAATCGAGGGCTCATCGACAACGACCTTGCCGTTGTGCATAATAAGAGTGTTGGCCGTACCCAAGTCAATAGCCAACTCCTGTGTCAGTGAAAAAAGTCCCATATCTATTAGTTTTATTTTCTAAAGTTTGGCGCTGTCGAGCCTCGAAAACCCCATTTTTGGCACGCTTTGGACCATGCAAAATGGATAAATTTTATCCTCAAGGCATAACAAGCTGATACACAACACGATAACGCATACATATCGCACACGTGCGCATATTCACCGACAAAGATAGAAAAAAGAAGTTGAGAATTTGCAACTTTTGTAACTTTTTTACTAAATTTGTGAATAATTTTTCGCTTATGATACCAGACACACAGGCCAAATGTGCCGTCCTCGGCTACGGCAGCTGGGCAACAGCAATAGTAAAAACATTGACAACAAACCACCACCACGTAGACTGGTTGGTGCTTAACGACGATATTCGAGCCTCGCTCATCGCACGTGGTCGCAACCCCAAATATCTCCCATGGTGTGACATCGACCGTGAGTATATCACCCCCTCGGCCGACATCAACGAGGTGGTACGCAACGCCAACGTAGTATTCTTGGCTATGCCTTCGGCATTCTTGACCAAGTTCCTCGCTCCGCTCACCGAGTCGCTCAGCGACAAGATTGTGGTATCTGCCGTGAAGGGTATCATCCCTGGCGACTACCTTACAATCGTTGAACATATGAACCGCTACTACGACGTTCCGATGAGTAATATCTCGGTAGTAACAGGCCCCTCGCACGCTGAGGAGGTAGGCCAGTGCCGATTATCGTATCTCACTGTAGCATCGGAGGATAGCAACACAGCGAAGATTGTCGAGGGGGTACTCGCCAACGACTTCTTCCGTTGCAGTCTATCGCACGACGTGCTCGGTGTCGAGGCCGCAGCAATCATGAAGAACGTATACGCCTTGGCCGTAGGTATCGCCGTAGGTTTGCGCTATGGAGACAACTTCCTCGCCGTGCTCATCTCGGGCTGTGCCAACGAGATGAACCGCTTCTTGAACGAGGCTGTACCTATCGAGGGTCGCAACATCAACGCCGCAGCATATATGGGCGACTTGCTGGTGACATGCTACTCACCACTGAGCCGCAACCGCCGACTTGGAACACTCCTCGGCAAGGGTTGCTCGGTAAAGAGCGCACTCAACGAGATGACAATGGTGGCCGAGGGTTACTACGCCGCTGAGTGCATCCGTCGCAGCTCGATGCGCCGTAGCGTTGAGATGCCTATCGCCGATATGGTGTGGGAGGTGCTCTATAACAACGCCTCGGCACGCGATGCAATGCTTGCGCTAACAAAGATTTTGAAATAAGTTCAACAATATAATCTACTGATATGAAGCTAATTAATTTCGACGCTACACACTCAGGTGTGACTATTACTGATGATATGCAGCGTGCTGCTGCCGAGGCTAATGCCCTACTTCACAATGGCAAGGGCGCAGGCAACGACTTCCTCGGCTGGGTGAACCTCCCATCGTCAATCACCAACACGGAGCTCAGCGAGATTAAGCGCGTGGCCGACAACCTGCGTGCAAAGGCTGAGGTTGTAGTATGCATCGGCATCGGCGGCTCATACCTCGGCGCTAAGGCCGTGCTTGAGGCTATGAGCAACTCGTTCGAGTCGCTAAAGAAGAGACACAACAACCCTACAATTGTCTTCGCTGGCGAGAATATCTCTGAGGACTACACATTCGAGCTAATGGATGCACTCAAAGAGTACTCTATCGCAGCTATCGTAATCTCTAAGTCGGGTACTACCACTGAGCCTGCTATCGCTTTCCGCCTTCTCAAGGCCGAGATCGAGCGTCGCTATGGCAAGGCTGAGGCTGCCGAGCGCATTGTTGCCATTACGGACAAGGCACGTGGCGCACTCAAGACCCTCGCAACACAGGAGGGCTACCCCACTTTCGTCATCGAGGATAATGTTGGTGGCCGCTACTCGGTGCTCTCACCCGTAGGCCTTCTTCCATTGGCTGTTGCAGGCGTAGATGTCGAGGCATTCGTCGAGGGTGCACTCGATATGGAGCGTCTCACAGGCGAGGATACACCTATCGAGCAGAACCCAGCAGCACAGTATGCCATCGTTCGCAACGAGTTGTATAAGGCAGGCAAGAAGATCGAAATTCTCGGTTCGTATGAGCCTAAGCTCCAGTATATTGCCGAGTGGTGGAAGCAGCTCTACGGCGAGTCGGAGGGTAAGGACCTCAAGGGCATCTTCCCCGCAAGCGTGACTCTCACCGCCGACCTTCACTCTATGGGCCAGTATATCCAGGAGGGCGAGCGCACACTCTTCGAAACCATCATCTCGGTGAAGAACTCGAAGTATGAGGTTAAGGTAGAGAGCGACGAGGCTAACCTCGACGGTCTTAACTTCCTCACTGGCAAGCGCCTCTCTCAGATCAATAAGATGGCCGAGCTTGGCGTGCGTCTTGCACATATCGACGGTGGCGTTCCTAACCTCACAATCGAGATTGAGCGTATCGACGAGCGCACCATTGGCCAGCTGCTCTACTTCTTCGAGAAGGGCTGTGGCATAAGTGGCTATATGCTCGGTGTAAACCCATTCAACCAGCCAGGTGTTGAGGCTTATAAAAAGAATATGTTTGCTCTTCTCGACAAGCCAGGCTATGAGGAGGAGTCAAAGGCTATCAAGGCTCGCCTATAATATTGATAACCAATAACTAAATAACAAGGGTCATCGAATAAACACCGATGGCCCTTGTTGTTTTATACAAGCCAGCATTTAACTATATTCCGACGCTAATAGTAGGTAGATATTGCAGTCTATCAAGAGTGACAACACCCTCTATTTTTGAAAAAATTTTAGGCATAAAGATTACAACGAGACAAAAAAATACATATATTTGCACTTCGAAACTGGAGAGGTGCCGGAGTGGTCGATCGGGCCGCACTCGAAATGCGGTGAACGGGCAACTGTTCCGGGGGTTCGAATCCCTCTCTCTCCGCAAAGCCTACGAAGCAAGAAGATGTCGAAAGACATCTTTTTGTTTTTTACACCTATGGCTCAAGCTTGCTTGCAGACAGAGGTATGGAAAACAAAAAGGGGCTACGCAGTAGCTTATTGCTTCGAAGGCTTTACTTGGGCCTCTGCGGCGAGCAGAGGGGATGGGCGTTAAGCGATGCAGTATGCATCGTAGCCAATCCCTCCCTCTCCGCTGATTTTGATGCAGAGCAGATGACTTTTCAGTCATCTGTTTTTGTTTTTGGGATTATTAGGACCATTGGGACATTAAGACAACTAAGATGGTTGCGGCCGAAACAACAGCCGATACCCGACCTCATAATGGTCTTATGGTCCTAATGGTCTTAATGGTCCTAAAAAAAATAAAGACAGTTGCGGCCAAAGCACCAACGGCCAACAGCCCCAACGGCCGAAACAGCAGCGTGGTACCCGACCTCGTAATGGTCATATTGTCTTAATGGTCCTAATACTCCTAAAAGAATTGAGCTGCCCACCGGGTTTTCAGACTGAACCCCACCATCTTATCGTCCTAAAGACTCTGCCATAGGGGTAAAACAAAAAGAGGCTGACTAAAAAGTGCATAAGGGCTTTTCGTCAGCATCTTTTTTGAGTGCTGCCAATGCGAAAATAAGTTTAGTCCGTTTTGGGTATATAGCCAATGGGATAAACTAAACTTTGTACGCCATATTTGATAAATGCGATTATCGCATAGCCTATGGCAGCCACATGTATGCATAACAATATTATTATTATGGTTTTGCTCCTGCGCCTTTAGGAATCCCCAAAATTAGTCAGCCATTCGTGACTACGGATATAGTGGCGTTTTACGAAATGTTACATATATAAAAAATATAGGGACATATACGATATAGCCATCTGGGTGCGGAATGGACTTTCGCAATTGGGATCGAGTAAATATGTATATTCGTGTAAGTATCTGTGTATCAGCGACTACCCCCCCCCTTGCGATTTAATTCAACTTTTACCAATTAATTATTTGGAAAGCTAAGAAAAAACCTATAACTTTGATACTGAAATTACACATTAGAGTTAGCCACTAATGAAGTTCTGGCTACTCTCTGATGATAAGTTTAATTTATATAAATCATAGTCAGACAAACTATTGTTAATTAGGAATAATTTGTTTATTTTGCTACATTATACATTAATCCCCCTAAAACTACAATAGATATGATGACACAGACGTAACATGCACTAAGGCTACTACTTGACAAAGTAGTTGATTATACCCTTCAATCTACAATTGAAAGCAACATCTTTACAAATATTTATTAACTATTAATTTTTATTCCCCATGAAAATGAAAGCTAACTTTATTTATGGTATTTTGCTAACGCTTGCCATAGCGTTCGTTGGCTGTAAAGAGACACCCGATGTTCCACCTACACCTATTGACCCGGTGGACCAACCCGACTTCGTTATTGAGGTTAAGAATGTAACGGACACCTCAGTGGGGTTTACCATCACCCCCGAAGATGAGGAGATGACCTACATTGCCATGATGACAACAAAAGAGTATTTCGATGAGTTCGAGGATGATGAGGCCTACATCATGGATGACCTTACATGGTTTGACAATGCTGCTATTGAGGCAGGTGTAGACCTTAGCGAATACCTCAAAGGAGTCCTTAAAAAGGGCGTAATTAGCGATACTCAAGATAAGCTCGACCCCGAGACAGAGTATATCGTCTACGCATTCGGCCTGTCAAATAATGGTATTGTTACAACCTCGCTCTATAAGCAGACATTTACAACCCTAAGCACAGAGCTTACAGAGCTAAACTTTGAGATCCAAGTAACAGATGTTGGTTACGACACCGCCACAATTACAGTAACACCAGACAACGATAAAGCCTTCTATTTTGTAAATGTCTTCAGCCTCGAAGACTATCAGAATTATGGTGGCGATGAGTCTGCATTTGCCGCACACATCAATAAGCTGCGTAACTACTACTATGGTTTAGGTGCTACTGCTGACCAGATGGTAGCTAACCTCGGTTATGTCGGCGCTAAGTCGTTATCAGTAGAGGATCTCAAGGCTGGCACAAAGTATATGGCATACGCCATTGGCATCGATGAGCGATTTGTTGCTAATAGCTTAGCTACGGTAGTTGAGTTTGAGACTATTGCTGCCGAGGTTGCAGATCTAACATTTGAGGTGGATATCACCAAGATCGATTACGACCATATCGAGGGTAGTGTAACACCATCAAATAATGACGACACATACATCTGCTCTGTACAATACGCATCTTCGCTTGAGTGGAGTGAGTCGGAAGAGGCTTTTGTAGAGTCTATCGTTGATGATATTACAGCCTGGGAGGATATTGAGAATGCATTAAAGCGAGGTCCTATGTCACTCAATAGCATAAGTGGTTTGCAGCCCAATACCGACTACATCGTTGTATGTTTCGGATACGATGGCGCACCTACAACAGCACCACATATCACCCACTTCACAACTACTGATGCAACGGGCGATCCCGATGATTTGGTTGTAACATTTGAAGTTAGCGACATTACGCATAACTCTGCAAATGTAATCACTACCCCATCTGTTGGTGCCTACTACTTTACATTCTATACCGAGGCCGAGGAGTTCGACTTCCTTGTTGAAGAGTACGGCTCAGTAGATGCCTGCGTGGCATATCTTGCTAATTCGGAGATAGACTATGGTGCTGAGTGGTTTGAGTGTTCACGTGCCGAGTATCTCTATGATCTTGGTGCATCGTTGGGTAAAGAGAAGAACTTCTATAACCAGCTTGAACCCTCAACCGAATATGTTGCATATGCTATTGCTGTGGATATGGAGACAGGCGAGCTGGCATCCGAGAAGGGCTTTGTAAGCGAGCCTTTTCGCACCTTGGATAAGGTCGTTAGTGATGCTGCAGTCACCATTGAGTTTGGCAACTATTACGATGGCTCTGCACTTGCAGAGTTAGACCCAGCACGCTTCCTTAGCTGCAAGGGCTACGCAGTTATGCCTTATGCGGTTAAGGCAAGTGACTCGGCTGCAGCTTGGTACACAGGCTTCTATGATGGCGACTTCACAGAGTGGGGATGTACCGATGATGACATCTATGCCGAGCTTATCACCTATGGCTGGGAGTGGGGTTCTGAGTATGTTTCTGAGAACAGAGAGAGTGGTATTGCCGTTCTGTCGTATGATACTCCATACACATTCCTCGGCATCGCTAAGGATAGCGAGGAGAGCTATGGTCCAGGCTTCATCACAGTAGTAACACTTTCTGCCGATGGAGTATCGCCTGCCGAAGAGTTTATTGCGGCTAACCCTGCAGCAAAACCTGCAAAGGCAGCTACACCAAAGAGGATTAAGCGATAGGCAAGACCTACATAAACGCAAATGAGAGTGGCATTTCGGGTCACTCTCTTTTTTTCTTTAGTAGAATCTACACACTTCGGTGTACAGACTTTCAAATAAACGCTGGCATAAAAAGAAGAATAGAGTCTTTTGTTGTTGTCAGCATCTTTTTTGAGTGCTTGCCTTAGCGAAAATAAGTTTAGTCCGTTTTGGGTATATAGCCAATGGGGTAAACTAAACCTTATTCATTAAGATTATTAAAGCGCTTATATTCAGATATATCATACACTCTTCTAAAAAAATATCGAAATCGCAGCCTTACAACTTTGCGTAATTTTTTGTACCTTTGCAGCCCGAAGAGCATAAAGTTCTTCCTTTATATGAGAAATAATTTATACTTACATTACTACATTTCGGCTTCGTATATCTACATCCCGTATCATCACAATATCAGTACGAATTGGGAGGACTGAAGGTAATGTAATTCTCTTTTAGATCACTATTAAAATATAAATATTGTATGAGCAAAGTACGTTTGCTCATAATGGTGTTGTGTGCATCATTATGGGCTGAGGGTAGCTATGCCCAAAATACTTATGTACTGACCTTAGAGCAGATGTTTGCTCTGGCAGACGAAAATAGCAAAACAATAAAGGCGGAGGATGCTGCGGTCATTGAGGCACAGCAGGGTGTCAAGGTCGCCAAGAATGGTTATCTGCCTGATATTGGCATCTCTCTGTCGGCGAGTTATCTTGGCAATGGTCATCTCTCGGATAGAGATTTCTCAAATGGTCAGAGCATCAAGATGCCCCATTTCGGAAATAATCTCGCTGTCGAGGCTACGCAACTTATCTATGGCGGAGGTGCTGTAACAAATGGTGTTGCTATGGCTAAACTTAAAGAGGAGATGGCGGGCGTAAACCGTGAAGCTGCACGCTCGCGCATCCGTTTTATGCTTACGGGATTTTATCTCGACCTATACAAACTCCAAAATGTATTGAAGGTCTATGACCGCAATATCGAGTTGGCAAAGGTTGTCATCAAGGATACCAAAGCCCGCAACGAGGCTGGCGTGGCACTGCAAAACGATGTTACTCGCTATGAGTTGCAGCTCAAAAATCTGGAACTTGCCCGCCGCCGAGTGGAAAACTCCATAGAGATTCTCAACTACGACCTTGTGACTATGCTCGGTCTGCCTGCTGACACACAGATTCAACCCGACACCACGCTTCTCGACCGCTCGTTGCCCGTTGAGGGTGTCGCATATTGGCAGGATTTGGCTGTGAGAGATGCTCACGCCGTGAAGCTGTCGGCGTTGGCTGTGGAGATGGGTGAGCGAGGCGAAAAGCTGGCTCGCTCGGAGTAACTTCCCTCGGTTGCCCTTATTGCGGCTAATCACTTTGATGGTCCAATCACCATTGAGGTGCCCGTGATAAATAAGAACTTCAACTATTGGTATGTGGGCGTGGGTGTGTCATTCAAACTATCATCGCTCTACAAGGCGAATAAGAGTATCAAGCAGGCGCAATATTCAACGGCACTCTCTCGCCGCCGATACGACGATGTGCTGGAGCAGGCCTCAATGGCTGTGCAAGCGGACTATACAAAGTATATGGAGGCCTACGACGAGGTGGCGACACTCGAGAAGAGTGTGCAGCTCGCTACGGAGAACTATGGCGTGATAGAGAATCGCTACCGCAACGATATTGCGCTGGTGACCGATATGCTCGATGCATCGAATCAGCTACTCGATGCTGAGTTACAGCTGGCAAATGCCCGAATAAATGTAATATTCAACTACTATAAACTGAGAAACACATCTGGAAATCTATAAACATATATATACTATGACACAAAAGACTAAAAAACTGATTTACAATATTTTTGCTTGCATACTTTTACTTGGTGCAATCTCGTGGGTATGCGAGAAGTTTATCCACTTGGGCAATGTAGAGTTTACCGAAAATGCACAGGTAAAGCAACTCATCGTACCCGTAAACTCACGAGTGCAGGGGTATATCAAGGAGGTGCGTTTTGACGAGTATCAGAAGGTACAGAAGGGCGACACG
>JAFQTX010000023.1 GCA_017408825.1 Alistipes sp. | reverse complement strand
TAAGGATGAGGCTGGCGTAGTTATCAAGGAGACTGCTTTCACTACTGATATCCCTGTTGAGCGTAACAAGCTAACTACTGTTATCGGTAACGTGCTTACTACTGCTACCGAGATCGAGGTTCGCATCGACGATAACTTCGCTGGTGAGCTCGTTGAGACCCTTTGGGATGGTAAGAGCGCTAAAGCTCCTGCATACGATGATGCTACCAAGACATACACCATCTATGAGGAGTCAGAGCTTGCTTGGTTTGCTGACCAGGTAAACGGTGTTGAGAACACACGTGCTACTGCTAACTCATTCGAGGGCTACACCATTAAGCTTGGTGATAACCTCCACCTCAACTACGAGAATTGGACTCCTATCGGTGCTACTGGCACGTTCAAGGGTACATTTGACGGTGCTGGCTTTGCAATCGAGGGTCTTCGCGTATATGCAGAGAATGGTGCTTCAGCAGGTTTGTTCGCAAACTGCCGTGGTACTATCAAGAACCTTACTGTAATCGACGCTGAGATTTATGGTAACTACAAGGCTGGTGTTATCTCAGGTGATGGTCTCTGCGCTAAGATTGAGAACTGCCACGTTAAGGACGCTATCGTTGAGTCTACTCCTTGGCTTACTGATAAGGGTTATGACGATGCAAACAATGTTGGTGGTATCGTAGGTTACCTCTCTGCAGAGCCTACTGCTTATGTTAAGGGCTGTACTGTAACAGATGCTAAGATCACTGCTTACCGTAAGGTTGGTGGCGTTGTAGGTGCTGCAAATGGCGCTGCTGAGGTATCTGGCAACACTGCTACGAACGTAATTGTAATTGCTGACCAGACTGTTGAGTACAAAGAGTTTAAGGCTGCTGAGGCTGGCGCAGTTGTTGGTTACAAGCACGCTAATGCTAAGGTTGAGAACAACGATGTAACGGGTGGTGATGTTATCGTTAAGCTTGACAGCGCTGCTGAGATGAACGCTGCAGGCAATAACTTCATTTACCTCTATGAGGGCACATACGATATGGACCAGGATATCGCAACTGAGTATAGCATTCAGGTTCCTGCAGGCGAGGCAGTTGTCTTGAACGGCAATGATAACGGTACAACTTCAGGTAGCGCTGCAAACTATGGTTACATCACTCGTGGTGAGCTTACTCTTAACGATGTAGACATCAACTCTAAGGGCGGTGCTATCGCTGCTGCTGACGGTGGTAAGGTTACTATCAATGGTGGTTCAGCATATGTTGATACAGCAAGCACTTCAGGCCGTTACCTCATCTACACTGAGGGCGCAGGCTCTGAGGTAGTTGTTAATGGCGGTACTTACTCATGGGATCCAAAAGACAACCAGAAGCGCGCATACGTATATGCTGGTGCTGGCACACGTGTAATTATCAATGGTGGTACTTTCGGCAAGGCTTCAACTCGCAGCGGTTATACTGCTGGTATCTTGGGTGAGGGTGAGGTTATCATCTACGGTGGTACCTTCGGTTTCGATCCAAGCAAGTGGTTGGCTCCTACATGCACTGTAAAGAAGGAGGGCGAGAACTGGGTTGTAATGGCTCCAGAGGTTGCCACTGCTGAGGAGTTTGCTGCAAGACTTCAGGATAACATCAAGGAGATCTATGTTGCTTTGAGCGAGGATCTCGATGTAGCTATCTCTTCACTTGGCACACAGACTCCTGGTAGCGGCGAGTACAAGCTTGGTGGTGAGTCTACTGAGAAGATCACTATCGACCTTAACGGCAAGACTCTTAACATCACTACTACTTACTGGTCTAACCTCGGTGCTAAGAACCCTAATGCTATCTTCACTATCAAGAATGGTACAATGACCAGCTCACAGGCAACTGGTACTTGGAACTCATACGATCTCACATTCTCTAACTGCGACTACATATTCGAGAATGTTGAGTTTGCTAAGGCTGTTGCTTTTGACAACGCTGGTAAGAAGGTTACTATGAATGATGTCACAATCAACGAGACTCACGACTACTACGCAATGTGGATTACTGCTGCTGGTCAGAACGTAACTATCGACGGTTTGACTATCAACTCAGATGGCCGTGGTATCAAGATCGATGAGCAGTATGTTGATGCTCCTGCAAAGGTTACTTTGAATGTTAAGAACGCTACTTTTAATACTGTAAATAAGTCTGCTATCATCGTTAAGAGCGTGGCTGGTGCTGACATCACTCTTGAGAATGTGGATATTGCAAATGTTGCCGCTGACCCAGCATTCGCTGTTTGGGTAGACGAGGACGCTGCAGCATATGCAGACCTTGTAACAGTTACAGGTGGTCTTAAGAAGGTTGAGGGTTCAAAGTCTGGCGTTGCAGCAAGCACACAGGCTGACTTTGCTGACGCAGTAAAGAATACTGAGACATCTACTATCGTTTTGACCGCAGGTACATATAATATGCCTTCAACAGGTGGTAAGGAGCTTACTATCATTGGTAACAAGGATGTTATTATCAACGCAGGTGCCGCAAACATGGGTAACGGCAATGTTACTCTTGAGGGTGTGACTATCACTGCTGGCTCATACAAGGGCTTCCAGCACTCTGGCGTAGTTAATTACAACAACGTAACCATCAAGGGCCAGTTGAACTGCTACGGTGCTCAGGATATCTTCACAAACTGTACTTTCGAGTTGGATAATGCATACGTATGGACATACGGTTCAAAGAAGACTGTATTCAGCGGCTGTACTTTCAACACAAACGGTAAGGCTATCCTTATCTACAACGAGGGTGCAGGTGCTTGCAACGTAGAGGTTACAGGCTGTACATTCAACGCTACTGCAGGTGCAAAGGCTGGCGCTATTGCTAACCAGAACTGCGCAGCTATCGAGATTGACAACTATGCAAAGATGGCTCACAAGCTCACCACAAGTGGTAACACTGTAAATTCTAACTTCTCAGGTGAGTGGCGTATTAAGAGCTACGTAGATGGCGCTCCTGTAACAGTAAATGGTGTTGAGTACACTTACATTGCTCTCGATGGCAAGAAGATGACTATCGATGGTGCGAAGAATGTAACTGTTGTTGAGTAACACTTACAAATCGTCTATAACGATTAATCCAAAGCAGCACTCCTTGCGGGGTGCTGCTTTTTTTGTTTATGGGTTGTTCGCACCTAAAGGTGCTAAAGGGTAGAGCGCAGCGAGGCTGCTAAAGGGTAGTGAAAAGAGCAGTTCGTGCCTGTCGGCACTAAAGAGTAGCACGCTCGCCGTTGGCGAGCTAAAGGGAAAAACGCTCTAAAAACCCTTTAGCAAACTTGTTTCGTCCTACCCTTAAACTACCCTTTAGCAAACTTGTTTGCGCTCTACCCTTTAGCACCTTTAGGTGCGAACACCCCTTTCAACTACCCTTTAGCAAGCGTCAGCTTGCGAACTACCCTAACCCCAACCAAAACAAAAACGGCCACCCACTTGGGTAGCCGCATAGATCAACTTACAACCTACTACAAATATAGCTTAACGCCGAAGAAATAGGTACGAGGGAGCGAAGGACCATAGATATAGGCCGAGTCACGACCTGCACCCTCGTCCAAATCTCGCTGATAGGAGTCAAAGATATTCTTCACACCAGCATTAATCTCGAGGTTCACAACATCGCTGAGGTTAAACCTATAGCCGAGCTTAAAGCCGAAGTCCCAGAACGACTCGGTGCGCACCTCAGAGTCGGGATGCTCAACGCCAAGGATATCGGTATAGGCAGCGTGCTGAACAAGCATAGGTCCTGTAAATGTGCCAAACACCGAGGCATTGAAGCGCTTAGTGATATAGAAATTCGAGTTCATATATCCGTAGTGATCAGGCGAGCGGAACATGGTGCGCTGCGCCTCAACATCCTCAGACCACTGCTCAGGCTCTACATATTGGCTCTTCTGGAACGTATAGCCAAGCTGAACATCAAACACCGAAGGGATGCCGAGCTTAAACTCTGCAGTAATACCGCCAACACGTGCGCCAGCAGCATTACGGCGTATCTTATATATATAGTTGTTGCCCTCGGCATCGGTCTCCTCACGAGTATTCTCAAGCGTAAACACGTCGTTAAGCATAGTATAGAAGCCCTCGACAAGAACGTTAGTCTGGAGGCGACCAAACGAGTGGTAGTAGTCGGCAGAGGCGCTAAACGAGTGCGAGGTCTCGGGGCGCAGATCGGGGTCGATCTCGATGATAGATACCGAGTGGTTCAAGGCGTCGATATGCAGATCCTCGTTATAGGCTTGAGGTGCACGGTAGCCACTCGAGTAGCTAAAGCGCAAGCCCAGATCCTCGATAGGACTATAACGTACGCTGGCACGTGGCGCGAATATAGGTCTATCGATCATATTGTGCTTATCGAGGCGGAAGCCGATAACAACATTGAGCATATCGCTCTTCCACTCGTTCTGAGCAAATAGACCAATGGTAGATGTCTGCTGGTTAAGCTCTCGGCCTGTGGCGTGGTACACGTCGTTAAGCGTGTTGAAGTTATACTCAACGCCGGCAGTGAGCTCGGCAGGAAGGCCCGCCTTATAGTTTAGCGTATACTGACCACCGCCCACGAGCGTGAAGTCGCTCGTAGCGCCATAGGCATTAGGATTCATATCTGCTCCAAAATAGCTTGAGCGGTCGATACCCTGAGCCGAGACATATACACTCGCACGATGACGCATCGAGGGGAAGTAGTCAAAACGTAGGCCACCACCATCGATATTATGGTCGAGCTGCTCGCAGATCATTGCCTTGTGAGGGGCTTCGCTAAGGTTATCACCGCCACGACGGAACTCATGGATATGGTGATACTCGGCCGTGAGGCGTGAGTGTGCCGAGGTCTTATAGTAGGCTCTGAAGCCAATGGTCTCGGAGCGTAGCTTGGTGATATCCGAGAAGCCATCATCGTTACGATCATATCCACCACGGCTCTTCACCTGACCGAAGACATAGGCTCCCATCTTATAGTCATCCGAGAGGAACGCACCGCCCAACGAGGTGTTGATATCGGGTGTGCCATCCTCCATAATATTCGTTGTGTTCGACAGCGAAAGGGTGTTGCGCACAGGATCTTTGGTGATAATGTTCACCACACCACCGATAGCATTCGAGCCATAGAGTGCCGAGCCGCCACCACGTATCACCTCAACACGCTCGACCATCGCAACAGGCATAAGGTCAAGGCCATAGACACCTGCCAACGACGAGAATATAGCACGGCTATCGAGCAGGATCTGCGAATACTGGCCCTCAAGGCCGTTGATGCGTAGCTGCGGAGCACCACAGTTGCCACACGTATTCTCAACACGCAATCCCGACTGAAAGTTCATAGCCTCCGAGAGGGCCGACGACGCTGTACCCTCGAAGAGCTTTGTCGATGATACATTCACCACCGTGGCTGTCTGTCGGCGATTGGTCTCGTTACGTGTTGCCGACACCACAACCTCGTCTACAAGCGTCGAGGCCTCGTCAAGCACAATGTTAAGCTCCGTAGAGGTGCGTTGCACAACATCGATACTTACCTCCACACTCTCATAGCCGATAGCCGACACCACGATAGCGTGCTTTCCCGTAGGTACATTATTTAATATATAGTGTCCTGTGCCGTTTGCAGCACAGCCAAAGGTTGTACCTTTGATGGCGATTGTGGCATAGGCGATATGCTCCTTGGTCTTTGAGTCGAGAACGTGACCAAAGATGTTAGAATCTGTGTTTTTGGATGTTCCGTGGTTGATAATCTCTACGTTTGGGGGTAGCGGTTTATCCTCCTGAGCATAAGATACAAATGGGGCGAGGGCAAGCAGTGCTAAAATTAAAAACTTCTTCATATGTGACTGTGTAACATCGGTATATAGCCGTGCACAAGATGCCACGACTAATAAAAAAAAGTGTGTGATAGACCCTATGTGGGCTGTGATTGAGGTGTGATGTTACGCCACTGGAGGAGCACGAAGCGACTGATAGGCAACACTCAGCGATGTTGCCTCGATGGCTATGGGAACAACTCTATCAAACTCGACATATTCGACACTACACTCAACACTAAGGTTAGAACTTGCAAGTGCCTCGGTTGTTGCCTGACGAGCAATAATATCGAGCGACGAGGTAGAGTGACTATGCGACTCGGGTGACCCTGAGAATGGGTGCGAGTGAACAATCGTGCGCTCGTCGATGATATGACGGTGTATAAATAGCGTGGTACTCGTGAGGTTGAACATCACCACAACGAGCAGCATCAGACTGAATATGTTACGCTTAGCTATCTGCACAACATCTAAATTTCGGCCACAAAGATACGAATAAATGTCGTAATACAAAATTCTTGGCTATAAATCCCAAAAATTAGCGATATATTGCGCCTGATAGTGCTACGCCACCAAAACATAGTGACTCGAGATAGGCTATTTTGTCGGCGGTAACACCACCCAAGGCTACGACCTTTTTGTCGATGATGCCCTGTTGCGATGCCCACACAAGTTCATCGTGAGTAAATGCCGAGCGATAGCCCTGCTTAGAGATACTATCGAACACGGGGCTGAGGAATAGGTAGTCACACTCATCTTTATACCTCGCAACCTCATCGAACGAGTGGCACGAGCGTGTGCGTGAGCCAGAGTAGCCAGCAGGTAACTTGGGAATATTCCTATTCAGATGAACACCACGCAAGGCATACTCCTCGTAGAGCGTAACGTAATCGTGAACAACGATTTTCGACCGCTCGGCGGGTGTTAATTGCTCGAGCAGCGCCCTGCAATAGTCGATATCTGCCTCGGGCTTACGCAGGTGAATAATATCTATGCCATCGGCGAGGAGGCGCCGAATAATGGCAACCTCCCCGCAGATAACATTGGGTAGCGTTACGGCTATCTTAAGCATAGGTCTAACGCTTTAGCTTTGCTATGATTAGCTCCGCAACCTTACGTCCTGAGAGCAACATACCGCCAAAGATAGGGCCCATACGTGGTGTGCCACTTACGGCCGAGGCAGCCATACCGCAGACATAGAGACCTGGGTATATCTCCTTAGTACCGTTTACCACCTCCTCTTCGCCCGACACAACATCCAACGAGCGCTCACCAATAACATCACCCGTATCCGTAGCGAGCTTAATGCCATTCTTACGAGCCACCGTACGACACATCTCGCTATCGTGGCCCGTGCCATCAACGACACATCGTGCCAAGATATTTAGTGGATCGACATGCAACCCCTCACGTAGCACTGGCGTCCAGTTTACCACCACGCCACTTACAACATTGCTCTTAAATATCACATCCTCAACCGAGTAGCAGTTAAACACCGTAGCCCCCTCGTGCACAGCCTTATAGAGCAGCGCCGAGGTACTCTCCACCGAGTCCATAACATAAAGGTTATCGTCGTACTTGGAGTGGTTTATGCCAAACTCCTTAACGATGTCGAGTGCCTCCTCCTGCACCACAATCTGGTTGAACATCATAGCACCACCCCACATGCCGCCACCTGGCGAGAGCTTACGGTCGAACAGCGCCACCTTCAGTCCCGCCTTAGCGAGGTAGTAGGCTGCTACAATGCCAGATGGACCTCCGCCAACAATAGCCACATCAAGCTCCAAATTCTGCTCCAGTTTGTCAAAATAGGTACTCACGATACCCTGCGATACACGTCTTTCAATCATAGTTGTAAATAATTAAATAATTTTAGGTTTTTTTGATTTTGTTATTCATCACAAAGTGTATGGCTAATCTTCATTGCACAAAAGTTTGGGCCACACATCGTGCAATATTTGCCACTCACGTTGTTAGCTGTTTTGTAGTACTCCAAGGCTCGTTCGGGATCAAGACTAAGGTTAAATTGATCCTTCCAACGGAACTCATAGCGAGCCTTGCTCAGGGCATTATCACGCACCATCGCTCCGGGATGCTGTTTGGCAAGGTCGGCCGCATGGGCAGCGAGCTTAAAGGCAACAACACCCTCTCTCACATCATCCTTATTGGGCAGTGCCAAGTGCTCTTTAGGGGTAACATAGCAGAGCATAGCTGTGCCATACCAGCCTATCTGCGCCGCACCGATAGCCGAGGTGATATGGTCGTAGCCCGGGGCAATATCTGTAACCAAAGGGCCTAACGTGTAGAATGGGGCATTATGGCACTTCTCGATCTGTCGCTCCATATTCTCCTTGATCTTATGCATAGGTACGTGGCCAGGGCCCTCGATAAATACCTGCACGTTCTTCGCCCACGCACGCTCGACGAGTTCGCCCATCGTGTCCAACTCGGCAAACTGCGCCCTGTCGTTGGCATCGTAAATACTGCCAGGACGTAAGCCATCGCCCAGAGAGAGTGCTACGTCATACTTGGCAACGATATCACATATATCATCGAAATGATCATATAGAAAACTCTCCTTTTGGTGGGTCTGACACCATTTAGATATAATACTACCTCCTCGACTGACAATTCCCGTAAGACGGTCGGCCGCAAGCATAACATTCTTAAGACGAATGCCACAATGTATGGTAAAGTAGTCTACACCCTGCTCGCACTGCTCCACAAGGACATCGCGATATATCTCCCACGTTAGATCCTCGGCCCTGCCATTTACTCGCTCCATAGCCTGATATATCGGCACTGTGCCAATGGGAACTGGGCTATTACGCAGAATCCACTCTCTTGTCTCGTGGATATTTTTACCTGTCGAGAGATCCATAATCGTATCAGCGCCCCACTTACAACTCCATATTGCCTTTTCGACCTCCTCCTCAATACTCGATGAAGTGGCTGAATTACCGATATTTGCATTTATCTTGGTCAGGAAGTTTCGGCCAATAATCATAGGCTCTGACTCTGGATGATTGATATTTGCAGGGATGACAGCACGCCCCTCAGCCACCTCTCTACGAACAAACTCAGGGGTGATATGTGTCTTAATACCAAGCTCCTCACAATTCATATTCTCTCGTATTGCCACATACTCCATCTCTGGGGTAATAATCCCCCTTTTGGCATAGTACATCTGTCCCACATTACCATCACCACTCTCTGCACGTTCACCAATCCACGCCTTGCGCAGATGAGGCAGCCCCTTGGTAAGATCTATGTCGATAGCAGCATCGCCATACGGACCCGAGGTGTCGTAAATGTATATCGGTGGATTTGGGCTCTCAACTCGCTCGCCATCTTTAATTGTAACAGTAGGCATCTGCGTAACTCTGCGCATACCCACTCTGAGGCTGGGGTGTATCGACCCGCTGGTATAAAACTTCTCAGAGTTAGGATAAGAAATCCTTAAATCATTTTTCATAAATCGTAGATATTTAATGCGTTATTCAATGGTTCGACCTAAATAGTTCTACTATCTCTATCATATTGAGTTGGGGAGATTGGGCATTTAGCACCGAGCCACTTAGCGCAATACCATCAACACCGCAGTCCAAAAGTGCGGGAATATCATCCTTGGTAACTCCACCGATGGCAACAAGCGGAATTGTGATGCCAGCACGCTGCATCTGCGCCATAATATTGCGATATCCCTCAAGTCCGAGAGTGGGCGCAAGGCGCTGCTTGGTGGTAGTAAAGCGGTATGGGCCGCAGCCAAAATAGTCGGGTCGAGGACCACGTATGTGGAGAGCTATATCGTCAAACGAGTTTACTGTTGCACCGATAATATACTCATCACCAAGCACTTTGCGAGCCTCCGCCACGGGCATATCCTCCTTGCCAAGGTGTACTCCATCTGCACCAATACGCTTTGTGAGCATCACATCGTCATCAATGATAAAGGTTGCACCATAGCTTCGGCACAGAGCCTGAACCTCAAGAGCGGTAGCCTCCAAAAGCTCCGCTGAAGCCCCCTTCATGCGAAGCTGCACCCAGCGACAACCACCCTCTAACGCCAGACGAGCAGAGTCGATATAGGAGTAACGTTCGTTGTGGTGCGTGATGAACTGTAAGCGGTAGTTATCGTTCTTCATACACCGACATTTTTTGTGGATTAAACAGATGATTTACAGGACCGAAGCCTCCGCCTATGGAGATCCCAGCACCACTCTTGATAGCCTCTGACACATAACCCTTTGCTCGACCGACAGCCTCCTCTAACTCACAGCCTCGAGCCACATATGCCGCAATAGCTGACGAGAGCGTACAGCCCGTGCCGTGGATATTCTTTGTAGTGATAGTCTCAGATGTGAACAACGAGGTAGTAACACCCGACGAGGTAGGCCTATATAAAATATCTCTCTTTGTGTCGCCCTCCTCGTGTCCCCCCTTCAAGAGCACAGCCTGCACACCAAAACCAAGAAGATAGTCTGCCGCCAAGAGCCTCTCATCAAAGGTTGATAGCGGCATATTCGTAAGCGCTATCATCTCCGGAATATTGGGCGTAACAAGCTGTGACATAGGCAACAATCGCTGTTTTACAACCTCTTCTGCCTCGACCGACAGTAGTCGATGGCCGCTGCTCGACACCATCACAGGATCGAGGATAATGGGGATCTGGTAGTGCGAGAGTGCATCTGCAACGGCATTTGCCACATCGGCATTTGCGAGCATACCAATCTTTACGACCAACGGAGATATATCCTCCATAACGGCCACAATCTGCTCTCGCACGATGCTCGACGAGAGGGTCTCCACGGCATATACACCTTGTGTATTCTGCGCCGTAATGGCTGTAATAGCCGTAGCGCCATAGACCCCGAGTGCCGAGAATGTCTTGAGGTCGGCCTGTATTCCCGCTCCTCCAGAGGAGTCTGAGCCCGCAATGGATAGCACAGCGGGATAGCGCAGTTTAGATGTTGGATGGGAGTTGTAGCACCCCTCATCGCTGGTAACTTTTGGCTTCATAATAGCATCAATTAAAAGTAACTCAACAGAGAGGTCGCCTAAAACGAAAAAACGCATACCTACTCTACGGGGTATGCGTTATGATATTATCCACAATTCCTACGGCAGTACTAACTGCATCAGGTTCGAGGGTATAATCTCAGCCTTAGAAGGCACCCCTTTGTCTGACGCAAATATACAAAAAAAATCTTAATCGCACTCTATTAGCGATAAAAAATTATATCTTTGCGCCCTCAATTATGCGATTAACAGAGTATATACCCTACTACAAGCGTCTACTTGGGCTTGCCACACCCGTTGTCATTGCACAAGCTGGCCAGCTCACCACTCAGTTTGCCGACACCGCCATGGTGGGCAACTATGGTGGCGAAGACCCTGTGCCATTGGCTGCTGTATCGTTGGGTAGCTCGCTATTTTTGCTAATCTACCTTGCCGCATTAGGCCTTGCATTGGCCATCACACCGCTCGTTGGTGAGCACTATGCACGTGGCGAGCGTCGTGAGGTGGGGCAACTATTTCAAAACGGCATCGCATACTCTCTGATAATAGGCCTTATAGCAACAGCCATAGCTCTGATATTAAGACCATTTATCGGTGTTCTTGGGGAGTGGATGTCGAGTCCTGGACAGAACATTGAGGCTGTTGCCCAGATGGCACTACCCTACTACGATATGCTGGTATGGAGCATCTTCCCACTGATGATTTTCCTCGCCATAAAGCAGTTTTTGGAGGGTATCGGCAACACCAAGATTGCGATGTGGATAACGCTCGGCGGCAATGTCATCAACATCATTCTAAACTACCTCTTTATCTTTGGTGAGTTTGGTGCTCGAGAGATGGGAGCCGAGGGTGCTGGCCTCGCCACACTGCTCTCACGTGTGGGGCAGATGGTGGCCATCGTTGTACTATTTTTTGCTTGGCGCAGACTACGCATCTACCGCACATTCTTTAGCCGTAAAGCGCTCAAACTTAGCCATATGGCATCGCTATTGAGGATTGGCTGTCCTATATCGTTCCAGATGGTCTTGGAGTCGGCAGCCTTTATCCTCACATCGATCCTCGCACTCTCGTTTGGTGAGGTGGCAGCGGGCTCTATGCAAGTCGCCTTCAGCATCGCTAACATAGCGTGGATGATTACCGTTGCCATTGGCTCGGCATCAACAATCCTCGTATCGCACATCTACGGCAGCGGAGAGTATCACGAGCTACGCCCCACGGTCAATGCCACGTATCATCTCGGTCTACTATGGGCAAGCCTTATGGCGGTGGTATTCATCGTATTGCGACAACCAATCTCAGCAATCTTTACCGACAACACTGAGATTATAGCCCTCACCTCGGAGTTGATGCTACTCATCGCCATCTACCAATTCTCGGACAGCATTCAGGGACTCTCGATAAGTATGCTCCGAGGCTTGCAGGATGTCAAGATTATTATGCCCATAGTGTTGTGTAGCTACCTACTGCTCAACATCCCCATAGGAGTGGTACTTGCCTACCATTTCGACATAGAGTGTCACGGTCTTGTCATAGGTCTTATCGTAGGTCTAAGTTCGGCGGCACTACTTACCGCCCTACGTATACGTAGAGATGTTCGCAAAGTCACACTAAAATAACCCCGTTCACTCCCCAAATTTGCCCATTCGGCAGACTAATTGTGCCACTTATTAAAAAACTTTAATAAAACTTTTTCTTATTAGATATATTGTATTACCTTTGCACACTGAGTGTTTGTACCCCTACGACCACCTTAGTAGTATTGTGGTCGTACGTTATTTTTTAATACGTAGGTAATTTTTGTAATAAAAAACGATAATATGAGTAATGTAAATCTTACACCCAACTATTTGTTTGAGGTAAGTTGGGAGGTGTGCAACAAGGTTGGCGGTATTCATACCGTTATCGCCTCGAAAGCACCAACCGTAAAGCGTCAGCTGGGCGATAAGTATATCACTATCGGTCCCGATTTCTTACAGGACGCTGCTAATCCCGAGTTTAAGGAGGATACAACCCTTATGGCTGCATGGCGTGAGTCGCTCTACAAGCAGGGCATACGTGTTCGCATCGGCCGCTGGGCTATCAATAGCGAGCCTATCGCAATACTTATCGACTTCAAGTCGTTCTTCTCAGAGAAGGATGAGATCCTTAAGAGGCTCTGGGAGTCATACCACGTAGACTCTCTCTCGGGCCAGTGGGACTATGTTGAGCCAGTGTTGTTCGGCTATGCAGCAGGCGTTGTTATCGCCTCGTTTGCTGAGAACATGGCAGCATCTACCGACAAGATCGTTGCCCACTTCCACGAGTGGATGGCAGCAGCCGGTTCGCTCTACTTGCACGACAACGCTCCATACGTGGCAACAGTATTCTCTACACACGCAACAGTAATGGGCCGTTGCATCGCTGGCAACCGTCTACCACTATACACCGACCTTCATAAGTTTAACGCCGATGAGCTTGCACGTCAGTTCAACGTGATGGCAAAGCACTCACTTGAGAAGTCGGCAGCAACATATGCCGATGCATTCCTCACCGTAAGCGAGATTACAGCTAACGAGTGCCGCTACTTGCTCGGCCGTGAGGTCACACGCATCACCCCTAATGGCTTTGAGAACGACTTTGTGCCTGAGGCTAAGGAGCTTGAGACACTTCGTAAGGACTCACGCCAGCGCATCATCGACGTAGCCTCAGCAACTTGGGACTACGAGTTCCGCAGCGAGCCACTTATCGTCGCTACCAGCGGTCGCTATGAGTATCGCAACAAGGGTATCGACGTATTCCTCGAGTCACTCAAGCAGCTCGCAGCATCTAACCTCGAGCGTGACATCATCGCCGTGGTAGCTGTTCCTGCAGCCTCGACAGGTGCTCGTGCCGACCTTGTTGCTCATCTTGAGAACAAAAAGAGTTCGATCGACCCATCACAGCGTCGTTACCTCACCCACTACCTCGAGAACGAGGCTTGGGATCAGGTGTGCCAGTCGGTAGATGGCAGCATCCTCTCGACAACAGCATCGCACGTTAAGGTGCTCTTCGTGCCTACATATCTCAATGGTCACGATGGTGTATTCAATATGCCATACTACAACCTACTTGCTGGTGTTGATCTCTCTATATTCGCATCATACTACGAGCCTTGGGGTTATACTCCACTCGAGTCAGTAGCATTCGGTGTTCCTACCGTAACTACAACACTCGCAGGCTTCGGTCTTTGGATTGCTAAGCACTCGTCACACGATGGCATCGACATCGTACGTCGTGACGACTACAACGAGCGTGAGGTTGTCCTTCAGATTACCGATGTTGTTAAGCGTTACCTCGGTCTCGATGCTGAGGCAATGGCTGAGGCACGCACCGCAGCTCAGGAGATGTCTACAACAGCCCTATGGAAGAAGCTCTTCAAGGAGTATATGGCAGCTTACGAGGAGGCTATCGACAACTCTATATCACGTACTAACCGTGTTCTTATCGACGGTGGTGACCGCTCAGAGCAGATTAATTTCGTACGCCAGCAGCTCACCTCAAACCGCCCATCATGGCACCGTCTTATGGTCGAGAAGGGTATTCCAGAGCGTCTTAAGGCTCTTGAGGAGCTTTCACGCAACCTCTGGTGGTGCTGGACAGCTTCGGCACGTGATCTATTCGAGTCGATCGACGAGGAGCTCTGGGTAAAGGTAGACCGCAACCCTATCGTGCTTCTCGACAAGCTATCAACAGCACGTTGCGAGGAGCTTTGCGCTGATAAGGATTTCCTCAAGCGTATGGATGCCGTTTATAAGGAGTTCACCGAGTATATGGCCGAGAAGCCATCACCCGAGCACGCTAAGGTAGCCTACTTCTCTATGGAGTACGGTTTGCACTCATCGCTGAAGATCTACTCTGGTGGTCTTGGTATCTTGGCTGGTGACTACCTCAAGGAGGCCTCAGACCGCAACGTTCCTATGGTTGCCGTAGGTCTTTTGTATCGCTATGGCTACTTCACACAGCGTCTTTCGGCACAGGGTGCTCAGGAGGCAACATACGAGGCACAGAACTTCTTCAAACTTCCTATCTCGCCTGTACGTGACGAGTTTGGCAACTGGGTAACCACTCAGGTAGCATTGCCTGGCCGTACACTCTACGCACGTGTTTGGAAGTGTCAGGTGGGCCGTACCGACCTCTTCTTGCTCGATGCCGACTACGAGGCTAACCTCGAGGAGGATCGTCAGGTAACCTACTACCTCTATGGTGGTGACTGGGAGAACCGTCTTAAGCAGGAGATCCTGCTCGGCGTAGGTGGTATCCGTGCTCTCGTGAAGATGGGCATCAAGCAGGAGGTATACCACTGCAACGAGGGCCACGCAGCATTTATCGGCGTGGAGCGTATCCGCAACCTCATTGCTAAGAAGCACCTGTCGTTCTCTGAGGCTATGGAGGTTATCCGCTCATCATCGTTGTTTACGACACATACCCCAGTACCAGCAGGTCACGACGCATTCCCCGAGTCAATGATCCGTCAGTATATGTCGCACTATCCCGATGTGCTTGGCATCACCTGGGATCAGTTCATCAACCTCGGTAAGACCAACCCTAACGATCCTAACGAGAAGTTCTCAATGTCGGTACTCGCTTGTAACCTCTCACAGGAGGTGAACGGCGTATCGTGGCTTCACGGTGAGGTTTCGAAGGATATCCTTGGCAATATGTGGCCAGGATACTTCAAAAATGAGCTTCACATCGGCTATGTGACTAATGGTGTTCACTTCCCAACTTGGGTAGCATCGAACCTCCGTCGCTTGTATGCTAAGTACTTCGGCGACGCCTTCTCGGGCCACACATACAACATTCCTGAATGGCAGAACGTACATAAGATCGACGATAAGGAGCTTTGGGCTGAGCGTATGATGCTTAAGGAGCGCCTTATCAAGACTATCCGCAAGCGCTTCAGCGATCCTACTCAGGTACGCCTTCAGTCACCACGCCAGATGGTACAGGTTACCGAGAGCATTAAGCCAGATGTGCTTACTATCGGTTTTGCTCGTCGCTTTGCTACATATAAGCGAGCATACCTGCTCTTCACCAACCTTGAGCGTCTGTCAGCATTGGTGAACAACAAGGAGCGCCCCGTACAGTTTATCTTCGCAGGTAAGGCTCACCCTAACGATAAGCCAGGTCAGGATCTTATCAAGCGTATCGTGGAGGTATCAGCAATGCCAGAGTTCGTAGGCAAGATCGTCTTCTTGCAGAACTACGACATGGAGCTTGCCCGCCGCATGGTACAGGGTGTCGATGTATGGCTCAACACCCCTACACGTCCTTTGGAGGCTTCGGGAACATCTGGCGAGAAGTGCGTGATGAACGGCGTTATGCAGTTCTCGGTACTCGACGGCTGGTGGGTTGAGGGCTACAAGGAGGGTGCTGGCTGGATGCTTCCCATGGAGCGTACATATGCCGACCAGCGCTTCCAGGATGAGCTTGATGCCGAGATGATCTACAACACCATCGAGGAGCAGATCGTACCTTTGTACTACGACCGAGCTGAAGATGGCGTGCCACACCGCTGGGTTAATTCAGTGAAGAAGTGTATCGCAGACATCGCATCGAAATTCACCACTAACCGTATGCTTATCGACTACGAGGAGCGTTTCTACAACAAGCTCGCAGCACGTAAGCGCACAATCCTCGACAACAACTATATGATGGCTCGTGAGATTGCACAGTGGAAGCGTAAGGTATCTGCAGCATGGGACAACATCGCAATTCTCGATGTTAAGCGTGCCGAGATCGAGTCTGAGGCAATGTTCGTAGGTAAGAAGTATCGCTTCGAGCTTACTCTCGACCTCGCAGGCTTGGCTAAGGAGGATATCGGTGCAGAGTTGGTTGTTGCTACTCAGATCGAGGCAGGCCAGGCAGCAAATGTCGTTGAGACACGCCGCTTGGAGATTGTAGCCGAGGAGGGTAACACCGTAACCTTGGCTTTGGACTACGCTCCAGAGCATACAGGTACGTTCGACGTTGCACTTCGTGTGTTCCCAGTAAACGACAAGCTGGAGCATCGTATGGACTTTGCGCTCGTTAAGTGGGCATAATTAATCTCTTGAGATAAGCCGCAATCTGCGGCACCTCAACCATTGGGCTGAATGGGAAATACACCAAGTATGTCTCATCCAGCCCAATTTTATGTCGGTACCACACCTTAAAACTCACTAATCGCAACCACAGAAACAAGCCCCTTTACAGAGGGGGGGGTACAAAAGGTTTTGGAGAACTATGCTAAAAGTCCTTTATTTGATCGGAAGGAATAAGAGAGTAATCATACATAACCTCTGAGCGGTTATCCCATTTCAACTCTCGCTTTACTACGTCGCCTGTTGCCCTATATATGATCTCTCTATATATCTTTGATTTACGATAGAACCTGCCATTATCCTCTTGATGAAAGCGATGATTATGCTCGACAATACGATAACTGAAAGGGAACTCCTTGGTTGTTCGAAGCTCTGTATGCAGGAAATCGCCATCACACCAAGCACACAACTGCACAGGTTGATCCGTATCATTTCTGAAACGATAATCCAGAAAATTATAATTAACAGATGTTCCCGCACTATATGGCACACGCACACCGTTGGGATCGGGTGCTAAGGCGTCAGAATGGTGGTGAATCTCAGTCACCGTCATTGGACTATCCATCACAAGCCTATTAAGCGTGTTCGCCAAGTTGCATAGCCCTCCTCCAACTCCTGAAACCAACTTGCCATTAACAATCACGCGACCGTCGGCAAATCCATTTCTCTTAGATGTTGCACCCACATAGTGCCAAAAAGAGAAACTCTCGCCCGGGTAGATTATCAGGCCATTCATTCTACTGCACGCCAAACGGATATTGTCTGCTTTGTTTATTTGCAGTTGCATATCTATTCCTGGACCTCGCTTAATCATATCACCGCCATGACTTGCCACAAGAATTGGCATCTTTTCCATAGAGCGCTCGGTGGCATAACGCACCCTCTCCATTAGATTCTTAAGATACCGCTTAAACTTCTCCTTCTGCAAGGAGATTGCATAGGTCGTAGAATTTATCTCGCAAAACAGCCTCTTTTTCCTCATTATACGCTGTCCAAGCAGGCGATAGCGATATCTCCTATTGCTACGATAGATGGCAAGGATAAGGTTCTCTAAATATCTTCGCCACCCTTTCCACTCCCATTTTTCATGGCCTATATACTTCACCAAGATACTCGCAATGCCACTATCATTAGCACCACATATATCCGTAAATAGCTGATCGCCAATGACCACAACCTCACTTCTATCCATCTTCAGCAAGGCTAACGCCCTTTGAAAGCCTTCGACATCAGGTTTATTAGCATCGGCGATATAGTAAGCTCCTATATTGTGATTGAATTTTTCTAATCGTTCGACACTATTATTCGATAGCAAGAGTGTGGAGAAGCCTATTTTATGAAGTTTGGCGAATAGCGAGATTACCTCCTCGGTGCAATCTTCGCCGTGAGGCACCAACGTATTATCAATATCAAAAATAAGCCCACGAATACCCCTTTTATATAGAGCACAGTAGGGTACGCAGTAGACATCATCTACATATTCGTAAGGAAAGTACCTTGCGAGTTTGCCATTTTGCGCCTCTGAGTCAGGGTGCATAAAGTCACACACGTTATCTATCTGCTCCGAAAAGGTGTCGCCAAACTTACCATCAAAGAATGCACTACCAATGGTAAAGGTCCAGGGAGCAAACTTCTTGATATCGCCCAATTTTTCATACGAATCTACGCTTCCTGCTAAGCAAATAGGGGCGTTAATGCTATCTCTAAACGCTCGTTGTAATTCGATCGGATCTCCAGTATAACGGTAACACAATAGATCTATGCCATATACCCCCTTCTCAAGATAGCTCTTTGCCTCGGCCACCATCTCATCTATCTCTCCACTAAGTACAGATGGACGTCCTGTGATACATCCCACAAATGGCATATATTTCAAATTATGCTGTCTGCAGAATCTATTGATGCTATCGAAATAAGTTGTTCCGATCAATACGTCGCAACCGCACTCAACAGCAACTTTTGCACCTTCAAGGCCCTCCTGCTCTGTATAGGCCACAACCTCAAGAAAGGTTGTTTTCCCGCACTTTTTCATACGTGAAAACAGCATCTTCATCTCTTCGTGAGGGAGCGGACACTCCTTAATTCCCCAATATCGAGCCTTTGAGTTCTTGCACTCCTCGAAAATTTCGATAGCATTTTTTACCGTTAAATCTTCGTATGTCAGCATTACGATTAACTCAGGTCCTATTTTCATAACGGCATTCACTCTTTACTGCATAATTCTAACACAAAGATAAAATAAACACAAAAGAAAAAAGCGAAATATTGCGATAAGGAGAAAGTATCCTGATTGTCTGCGAGTTATGTTTGGAGTTCAGTGCATTGCTTAGGTTGAAAAAATACCTTTTGGCAAAACTAAGCACAAGTTGAGTTCC
>JAFQTX010000022.1 GCA_017408825.1 Alistipes sp. | reverse complement strand
GAGGGTGCTGCTGACGATCCCTTCTACTTCGATCCTAAGGTGGGTGTAACCTCATTCGAGGAGTTCACCTACTTGCAGTGGGGCTTCGCTGGCAAGAACTGTACTCCTGCTAAGCTTGTTCTCGACTTCGGTGGCTGCGTTGCGGGTAGCGTAGTAGAGGTTCGTGACATTGTTCTTCAGGAGCACGTTGAGTAATTCTCTAAATATTTGGGCAGGTAGGGCTCACCCCCTACTTGCCCTTATTTTATAATCTAAGGTATAAATGGCGAGTATGATACGTTATTTTTTGAGTTTGGTGGCAGCAACACTTCTGTCTGTTGCGTGCGGTGATAAGGTGGATGATACGCCTAAAGCGGAGGGAACATTGAGGCTCAGCGCTGAGGTTTTGAATGTCGGCTATGAGAAGCAGACACAGAACATCACTGTTGAGGCTGATGGCCAGTGGGGTGCTTATCCACAGGTTGATTGGGTAAAGACTCAGCCCAGTGGCGGTGTGTCTGGCACAACGACCCTGAAGCTCACAATCGAGGAGAATAAGACGGGTGATCTGCGTGAGGGTGTGGTTGAGTTCCGCCGTGGTGGCACAACCTACGAGCTTACCATCAGACAAAACTATGACGTTGAGGCTGTGACGATTGCCGACGAACGCTTCCTTGCCGCACTTGTCGAGAAGTACGACACGGATGGCGATGGTATACTATCAACAAAGGAGGCATCAGAGATACGTAGGATTGAGTGTTCGGGTAAAGGCATTTCAAGTATGAGCGAGCTTGCCACATATTTCGCCGAAATAACATATCTCGACTGTTCGGATAACTCTCTTACAGAGTTGGATGTTACGGCACTTACAAAGTTGGAGTATCTCGACTGCTCGGGAAATAATCTAACAGAGCTTGATATACAGCGTCTTCAGAGGCTCACAACGCTCGATTGTACCGATAATGCTAACCTTACGAAGATATACGTGTGGTTTAACTTTGTAGCGCCTGCTGGCTTCTCAAAGCCTGAGGGTGCTGAGTATGTTGAGCCAGCTATAGCAGCGCCTGAGGGCTACGAGCTTGTATGGCACGATGAGTTCGATGTGGCGGGTGTTACCTCTCCCTCGACAGATAATTGGTGGTACGAGACAGGTGACGGCGGCTGGGGTAACAACGAGCTTCAGGACTATGTGTCGGGAGGTAAGTATAACGGAAAGCGCATCGCCGAGGTGTCGGATGGCACGCTGAAGATTACAGCGCAGAAGATTGATGGTAAGGTGCGCTCAGTACGTATGAACACCGTTCAGGGCTGGACATACGGCTACTTCGAGGGTCGCCTGAAGCTCTGCAAGGGTAAGGGTACGTGGCCAGCGTTCTGGATGATGCCTAAAAACTTTAGAGCGTGGCCCGATGATGGCGAGATTGATATCATGGAGCATGTGGGTTATCACGAGAACTATGTATCTTCGTCGATACACTGCAAGGCCTACTACCACTCGATAGGCACACAGAAGACCAACGAGATACATATTCCAACGGCTACATCCGAGTTTCATACCTACGCCGTGGAGTGGACTCCCGAATACCTGAAGTTCTACTTCGACGGTAAGCTCCACTTCACATTCAACAACGACGGCAAGGGCGACAAGAACACCTGGCCATTCAATGCTCCGTTCTACCTCAAACTCAACTTGGCGTGGGGCGGCAACTGGGGTGGCGCTATGGGTGTTGATGAGTCGTGCCTGCCTACAACCTACGAGATCGACTATGTGCGTGTGTTCCAAAAGATAGAGTAATAACTAACTAAAACGCTAACAATATGAAGATTAGGAGATTTGCTATGCTCATTGTAGCGATGGCCGTCGGCACATCGGCAATGGCACAGAGCCTCGACATCGATCAACGTGTCGAAGAGCTTCTTCAGAAGATGACCCTCGAGGAGAAGATCGGTCAGATGAATCAGGTGTCGGCAGGCTATCAGGCTATCGATGCTATCTCAAATGGTCAGGTGGGCTCGATACTCAATGTTGTTGATCCTGTTGAGATTAACGCTGTTCAGCGTGCCGCTGTGGAGAAGAGTCGCCTGGGTATTCCACTGCTGGTGAGCCGTGATGTTATCCACGGTTTTCGCACCATTTTCCCTATCCCTATCGGCTTGGCATCTACGTTCGATCCTGCGCTTGTGGAGCGAGGAGCACGTGTAGCTGCCATCGAGGCTACTGCATCGGGCGTTCGTTGGACATTCTCGCCTATGCTCGACATCGCACGTGACCCACGCTGGGGTCGTGTTGCTGAGGGCTCGGGTGAGGATCCATATCTCGACATACAGATGGGCGTAGCTATGGTTAAGGGTTATCAGGGTGACAACTTTGCAGATCCTACCTGTATGGCTGCCTGCGTGAAGCACTTTGTGGGCTATGGCGCAGCTGAGGGTGGTCGTGATTATAACACTACGATGATCTCAGAGCGTGCCTTGCGCAATGTCTACTTCCCAGCATTTAAGGCCTGTATCGAGGCTGGTGCTCTCACGCTTATGACCTCGTTCAACGATGTTGATGGCCTCCCTTCAACAGGCAACGACTGGTTGCTTCGCAATGTGTTACGTGAGGAGTGGGGCTTCGATGGTATGGTCGTAACCGACTGGAACTCATCGGGAGAGATGATTGCTCACGGCTTTGCTGATGACCTTAAGGATGCTACTAAGATCTCGATCAACGCAGGTGTGGATATGGATATGATGTCGTATGGCTTCATCCAGCATGCTAAGGCCTTGGTCGAGGAGGGTAAACTCTCGGAGCAGACTATTGACGCTGCTGTGCGTAACATCCTGCGTCTAAAGTTCCGCCTTGGCCTGTTCGAGAACCCATATGTTGATGAGTCGTTGGCTCGTAAGGTGGCATATGCTCCCGAGCACCTCGCAGCAGCTAAGCAGGCGGCCATCGAGTCGGCAATTCTGCTTCAGAATAACGACAATGTGCTCCCTCTTGCTAAGGGTAGCACCATCCTTGTGACTGGTCCTATGGCCGATGCTCCATACGAGCAGCTCGGTACGTGGGCATTTGATGGCGAGGAGCAGCACACTGTGACCCCACTCAAGGCACTCGGCGCTCACTTCAACGTCATCAACGTCCCTACACTCACACATAGCCGTGACAAGAGCACTGCAAACTTTAAGGGTGCAGTGAGGGCCGCCAAGAAGGCCGATGCTGTCGTGGTGTTCGTTGGTGAGGAGGCTATCCTCTCGGGTGAGGCACACTCACTCTCGGATCTTGATTTGCAGGGTGCGCAGAGCGAGCTTATAGCTGCAATGCGCTCTACGGGTAAGCCCGTGGTGGTGGTTGTTATCGCTGGTCGTCCATTGACTATCGAGCAGGATGCTAACAACTGCGATGCTATACTCTACTCGTTCCACCCAGGCACTATGGGTGGTGAGGCTCTTGCCGACCTCTTGGCCGGCGTAGCAGTGCCATCGGGTAAACTGCCTATGACCTTCTTGCGTGATGCAGGTCAGGCACCATTCTACTATAATCACCCTATGACAGGTCGTCCTAATAATGGCTCGGAGACCCTGCTCAACGATATTCCAATGAAGGCTGGTCAGACATCGCTCGGTTGTACATCGTACTACCTTGATACTGGATATGGTCCTTGGCTCCCATTCGGCTACGGTTTGTCGTATACTACGTTTGAGTATTCGAACCTAACGCTTGATAAGAGCGTCCTCAATAAGAGCGACTATATCCACATCGACTTCGACCTTACCAATACTGGTGAGCGTGAGGCTACAGAGGTTGTGCAGATCTATGTTCGTGACCTCGTAGGCTCGGTTGTTCGCCCCGTTAAGGAGCTCAAGGGCTTTATGCGAGTGACGCTTAAGCCAGGCGAGACCAAGCATCTTATGTACGACCTTCCCGTATCGGATTTGGCCTTCTGGAATCGCGATATGGAGTATGTCGTAGAGCCAGGTAAGTTCCAGCTATGGGTTGCAGGTGATTCGGCATCTGGGGAGCCTCTTGACTTTATCGTCAAATAATTTGAATTTATTGTGATAAGGGGTCATCTGCGGCCTCTCAATCCAAAGGGCGAATGGGAAATACGTCAAGTATGTCCCATCCGCCCTTTCTCTTTATCGAGACCACATCTAACCCCTTCTCCCAATAAATTTATTTTGTGTGAATTTAGGGAATTTAGTGATTATTCCTTAGTCTTCCTAAACTTCCTAAACTCCCTGACCTCTCTGTTCTCTCCCTATCCTCTCCAATCTCTCTATCCTCTCTCTGTCCCCTCTGCCACTACTTGCCGATTGTCTTGACTCGCTCCTCGAACGTATCACGGTTGCTCAGGGCGTTGTTCTTGGTGCGGGCACGATAGTTATAGATGGTATTTACCGAGTAGCGCAATAGTGCGGCGATGCGAGATGAGTCGCAGATACCCAGACGGATAAGAGCAAAGATGCGTAGCTCGGTATTTAGCCTCTCGCCACGCTTAAGTTCGATCTGTGTGTCGGGCTTGAGCAGGGCGTTGAACTCCTCGACAAAGTTGGGGTAGAGGTTGAGAAAGGCGTTGTCGAACATATCGTAGAAGTTCTGGAGTTCCTCATCCATAATGCTTGATGACGACAGTTCACGCTCCAGCTCGGCACTCTTACCTTGAGAGAGCTTGCGACGTACGTTACGCTGATAGGTGGATAGCTTCTCGATATAGTCCGAACACATAGATAGGAATAGGGCGATATACTCCTCCTTCACGGCGTTAGCCTCACGTAGGTCCACGTTTATAGCTTCGAGCTTGTCGTTGAGCGTCTTAAGCTCGTTGTTGCTACCCGCAATATGCTCGTTCATCTCGCCAATCTTACGTGCGTTCTTACCAAGCCTCACTACGAGTGTCGCCATATAGCAACATATGCCCAGCAATGCGATGGCGAGCAGCGAGATGATTATTGCCAAGTGGCGTGAGTGTTCCTCCTGGCGTTTTAGCTCCTCGCTCTGTTTTCGCTGCTTCTCCTGATATGCCTTCTCAATATTAGGCATAATACCTGAGATCTGCCATGGGCGTAGCTTGGCATTGTAGAAGAGTGCGTCGTTGAGCGAAATTGTCACATAGCGGAATGCACGCTCTATGTCGTTGCGCTCGAGAAGCACCTGTGCAAGGCTGCATAGCGAGGCGTTATCCTTCGTGGCTGTACGTATGTCGGTGATTGCCGAGCGAGCAAACCACTCAATCATCTCATCCCTAAGCTCCATAGCTTCGCATATGCGTGCCTGGTCGTATGCATACATAGCAAATTCGTGAACGTCGGATGATAGTGTGCTCAGCACCATACGGTTGAGTGAGTCGGCCTTGTGCCACTCGCCTCTCTCGGAGTATTTGCGTATGGTTATTGAGCGGTGCAGTAGGTCGGTATCGGGTGTTAGCTCCAAAATGCGATTGCGGTAGTACACCCTCTTCTGTCCTGAGCGGTTGCGGGCCTCTACGTCGGTGGTGTAATGCCAGAAGTCGGAGTGAAATCGCTGTTGTACGTTGTAATAGGCTATAAGCTGCTTGCTGTTGAGCATCAGCGTGTCGATGTCATCCTCAAGTATGTCACTGGCCTCGAAGTACATTCCCGATATGGTGTAGAGCATAGCTCTGTCGATGTGCACATCTGCCACAAGGTTGTGGTTGTTCATGGCTTTAGCCAAGCGGTAGCGCTCATCGAGCATTGCCATAGCCTTATCAAATTGAAAGGCGAAATATTCGTCGTAGAGTCTGTCGCAGATGTTGTATCGCTGCGTGAGGCTAAGGTCGCTCTGGAGGAGCATATCTTCGATACCCTTGATATTTAGACTATGTGCATCAACAAAACTCTGCGATGAATCGAGCGTGCGATCGAGGTCGGCAAGAATATCGCTCTGTGCCGAGGAGGTTGCTGCCGTAAACACCGAACTGAGTGTCAGCAACATTGTGATGATTATAAGTTTCGTGTTATTCATAATTGACAAAGATAATATTTTTTTTGAACATAGACAAAAACTCCACTTTTATTTGTTGCTATACGTTTTATAACCAGGTTGTTAGCTTGTTGTACTACCATATATTTTCTTTGTTGTGCTCAGTGTGTTCCATATGTGCTAAAATTTTTGTAACTTTGTAATTAAGAAACTCTTTCAATAAAATTCAAACAGCTTCTAAGAAAAACGTATAACACTATGACACACTTCAAACTATCCACACTGCTCATTGCACTCTGCACCTTTGCTTGTAGCTGTGCAGCCTCGAACGAGGTTATAGATACTCCCATTAGCGATAAGCCATCTATCGAACTACGTCTCTGTAATGTCACAAATACCTCGGTTGAGGTAGAGGTAACACTCGCCAATGCCGATGTGGCCTACTGTGTGCTTTGCAATGAGGGCGCTGCAACTCCATCGACTCTCGAGATGATGAAGGGGCAGAAGCTCACCTCGAGTGGCATAGTTACATTTGATGGCCTTGAGACAGGCTATACCTACGTGGTGTTTGGCGTAGCGGGTAGTAATGGCACATACTCAAACGTATGCTCGTTGGAGATAATGACCTCGGGCGAAATAGACTATAACTTCCCAGATGGGGGCGTTAAGGCGTTTACGACGACAGCTTCTAAAACGATGTTGTTCAAAGATATAGATGTTGCTGATCTTAGTGGCGTAGACGATGGTATATTGACTCTCACCATAGATAACAGCACTCGCTATCAGGCAATGGAGGGCTTTGGTCCCGCTATCACTGGCTCGGCAGCCTACAACCTATCGAAGATGAAGCCTGCGGATCGAGAGAAGATTCTTAAGGCTGCATTCGACCCCGAGGAGGGCCTTGGTTACAACTATATCCGCATATCAATAGGCTGTTCGGATTTCTCGCTCACGGAGTTTACGTGGTGCGATAAGGAGGGACTGGAGTTTTTCGGCGTACACGACGATGATCAGACATATCTATTCCCAATTCTACGTGAGATATTGGCTATCAACCCCTCGGTTAAGATTATCGCTGCCCCCTGGACAGCACCGCTGTGGATGAAGATAGGTCGCTACGATAACAACCCATACAACAAGTGGGCAGGCGGTAGGCTTAACCCCGACTACTACGACGAGTATGCCGAGTATCTCGTAATGTGGGTTGAGGAGATGGAGGCCAACGGCTTCAAGATCAAGTCTATCACACCGCAGAATGAGCCTTTGCACGATGGTAACTCGGCATCGACATATATGTCGTGGGAGCAGCAGCGCAACTTCATCAAGAACAACCTCGGTCCAGCATTTGAGAAAGCGGGGCTCGATACTAAGATTTGGATTTACGACCATAACTTCGATGTTACCGACTTTGTGACGAATATCTATGCCGATAAGGAGGCCTCGAAGTATGTCGAGGGCTCGGCTTGGCACGCCTATGGTGGTAGCTCGTCGGCCCTTGCGCAGATCTATAAGGCCGACCCAACTAAGAGCATCTATTTTACCGAGCAGAGCATCGGCACGTGGTGCCCTAATTTTGGCGATAACCTCTTGTGGCATATTCGTGAGGTCTGCTTGGGCACTATAAATAATTCGTGTCGTGCCGTTGTGCTCTGGAACTTTATGCTTGATGCTGAGCGTGGCCCTAACCGTCCTGGAGGCTGCCAGACCTGCTATGGCTTTGTCGATTGCGATGCATCGTATGCCTATAACACACTTACATATCGTAGTCACTGGTACGCTATTGGCCATATGTCGAAGGTGGTTCAGCGTGGCGCTTATCGCATTAAGAGCTCGGGCTCGGGTGTGACACTCTCGGCATTCGAGAACCCCGATGGCACGCTCTCGGCAGTAGTGCTTAACGATAAGGATGAGGATAGGCAGGTGGTCATCAAGAGCCCTAAGGGTGACTTTACGCTTACGCTTGCTGGCCGCTCGGTGACATCTATTATCTGGTAATATGCTATTCGATGCGTAGGTTTGCCTACATACTATTCGGTTTGATTATCGCAGCTACGGCGTGTAGCAAGGAGGGTGGCGAGCTTGTATATACGCCAACGAACCCCTCAGTGCTACGCTCTATAACCTGCGAGGTGGGTAGTTATATCCTCGATGAGCACACTACGACAGAGATCCCGTTCAGAGTCAATGAGCCTAAGGCGCTGTTTAACTATGTGGCATCTTCCGATGGCTTTCAGGTGCACCTGCGCCTCGAGGGGGATATACTGCGTAGCCCCGAGGAGTTTATGCTGACAGGTGTGCGTAGTGATGAGTCCGAAGAGGGACTCTACTATGCAACGATATCGGATGCCGGCCTTGGTAAAATGTATAGCCGTAGGGTGCACATCGTCATAAAGCAGCAGTCGGGCGAGTTGATAATCTCGAATGCTGTGCGTGTGGCCTCGGCGAACTACGTAAGTGGCATAACAGCCGTACGCCTTACAAAGAGTAGCAACCCAGCGCTAAAGGCCGACTTGGAGTTTGAGTACGATGCCCCAAACCACACCTTTAATGCTCATATTGAGGGCTATGTTACCGACCGAGTATTTATACCCGAGTTTGAGGCCGATGGCGTAGATCGCATCGAGGTTAATGGCTTAAAAATTGATAGTGCAGGCACCCCTGTGGACCTAAGTCACGATGCCGAGGTGGTGGCCTACGTCGGAGATATGAAGGTAGAGTATAAGCTCCACTTAAGCTGTTTTACGGGCCTCCCCGTACTGCGTATCGAGACCCCTAATCGCCAGAGTGTATGGTCTAAGGAGCAGTGGGTCGAGGGCTCTAAGCTGTGGCTTGATGGTATGGCACGTTTCGACGATATCGAGGGCGTGGAGATGGCCATACGTGGTCGTGGTAACTCTACGTGGGGCTACGAGAAGAAGCCATATGCCATAAAGTTCACCCAGAAACAGGAGGTGATGGATATGCCTAAGCATAAGAGGTGGGTGCTATTGGCCAACTATATGGACCGTACGTTGCTGCGTAACCGTGTGGCCTACTACCTTGCCGAGCAGACATCGTTGGCGTGGACCCCTCATTGTGAGTTCGTGGAGCTGATACTCAATGGTGTGCACCTCGGCCAATATCTACTCTGTGAGCAGGTTCGTGTCGATAACGATCGTATAGCCATCACCGAGATGACTCCACAGGATAACTCAGGTGAGGCAATCACGGGTGGCTATCTTTTAGAGCTTGACTTCCACTTTGATAACCAGTGGCAGTGGCATACGCAGCGCAATGTGCCTTTTGCTGTCAAGTTCCCCGATGAGGAGGATCTTACCCAGCAGCAGTTCGACTGGATTATCAATTATATAGGCGAGGTGGAACGAACGCTCTATGGTAGTGATTATAGGGATGAGAGCAAGGGTTATCGTAAATATATTGATGCTCAGTCGTTTATCGACTACTGGCTGATATATGAGATATGCGTAAATCATGAGCTTGCCAACCCGGGGAGTGTGTTCCTTACGAAGGATCGTGGTGGAAGGCTTGTTGCAGGTCCGGTGTGGGATTTCGACTGGGGCACGTTCTCATATAATGCCTCGCCTGCGGCGCAACACGGGCTATTTATGCAGTGGGCATGGTGGTATGGTCGATTGTTTGATGACCCCTATTTCGAGGCCCTTGCCTCGGAGCGTTGGGCGGTGCTGAAACCTAAGTTTGAGAGCGTGTTCAGCTTTATAGAGCGTGAGCGTGAGTACATCTCACGTTCGTGGGACGTAAACTTCGATATGTGGAACATCTCCACGAATATCAACGGTGATGAGTGGCTTACGAAGGATCAGGCTATCGACCGTATGGTTGAGGTTTTACGTGAGCGCATCGACATCATAGATAGAGCGTTGTAGTCGAGAGGAATATAAAATAAGTAGTGGCTATTCAGCAAGGGATAGCCACTACTTATTTTATGTTGCGCACTATCGCAGCGATAGCCAGTTGATGTTTACACGACCAGCCATCACGCCAACACGCATTACGCTGTTGCCCTTTGCAGGGGTGATGTATACTCGTTCAGTACGCCAATTACCATCGCCCGTGGCGGGGAAGGCGTGGCGCACGATCTGATCACCGAGTGTAAAGGTGAGGATCGCATCCGAGGGTGCGGTGTAGCGCACCCACAAGGCTCGTTCAGTGCCATCTGGTGAGTAAAGCCCATATTCAACCCATTGGTTGCCAAACATATCTGCAATCTCAAGTATGCCCGTGACATCGGTTGTTGGTTGTAGCTGCACGTATGGCTCCCAGCCACTCTCTGTTGCCGTTGCCGAGGCGTTGCACTCCCTGAATGACTCTGCGGGGATTACCTCCTCGGGAGCGTAGTAAGAGCTTTTGTCAAACGATGAGTAGTTTACATAGAGGGTGCCAAGCGATGTTAGCGAGAGAGGTTGTCTCTTTGTGAGTAGTGCGTAGTATGGGTAGGTGTTCTCGTCGGCTGAACCACGTGGTATAAACCACGCATAGCCCGCCACGTTGGGGTCGCTCTCCAAGTATCCGAGTGTTTGCGACATAAAGCGTGCCTGAGCCTTGGCATCGCCTACGCTCTCTTCCCAGGCGCAAAACTCCGTAAGCCAAATAGGTAGATCGTACTTATAGAAGCGCTGTACGTAGCTCTTGAAGGCTGCTGGTGAAGCCATATAGCAGTGAATGGCTATGCCATCGACATCCTCGATAGAGACTATCGAGAAGAACTCGTCGAGCCACTTGATAGGGTCGTGGTAGTTTGTCAGTGTACCGTAGTTCATTGCTGGAGCTATGAGCTTCATATCAAGCTCCTTGGCGAGTGCCACAAGGCGTGGCCAATGTTCAGCGGCTGCCTGAGGTGTCATATTAGCCTGGTCGGTGAGGTTAGGCTCGTTGAAGGCCAAGATATACTCGGTCTCGGGGTGACTCCTCTTCCACTCACGTATGCGGCTGTCGCTGAAGCTACCGTTCCAGGCCATAGGGTAGAAGCTCATGTTGTGGGCCTCCATACTCTCGATAATTGATGCTCCTGTCTGCGCTGGGCCCCAGTTGTACGACCAGCTTACCCCCTTGCCGAGGAGGGCTACATCCTCCGTAAACTGGAAGTTGAACGATACACCACGCTTAGCACTACGAGTCTGCTTAAGATCGTAACTAAGGCGAATGCCCGAGACGTCATCCTGCGGGGGTTGCTCACCTGAGTGGGGTCTCTTCTCGCAGCCTGCGATGCCAAAAAGGAGCATTGCTACGGCAAAAAATATACTCTTCATACTACTTAGTTTTCTGATATACACGTACATAGTCTACATACATACTTGCCTCGCCAGAGCCGAGAGCCGTGACCTTGTCGATATCCCATATTCCTGTGAAGTTACCGCCTACGGCGAGGTTAAAGATGATGAAGAAGTCGTGGTGGAAGTAGTTGCCTGGCGACTTATCCGACGATACATCATCTATGTTCATCACGAAGTATGGCTCGGCATCGGGGTAGAGGTGTAGGTCGAGATATGTAGCTACCCTCTGATTATCCCATACAAGTGTGAAGAGGTGGAACCCATCCTGAAGCGAGTAGGGGGCATCCGAGGCCTTGGCGTAGTTGGGGTAGCCGCCACCCTCGTAGTAGCCCCAGTGGCAAGCACCGTTGAAGTAGCGCTCCTGCATACCACGGCGTATGCCCGTAGAGTTACCCATCTCGAGGATGTCTATCTCGCCACAGCGAGGCCATCCCACCTGCTTATAGTCGGCACCGAGTAGCCAGAATGCAGGCCATAAGCCATCCGCAGTCTTGGGTAGACGGATAAGTGCATCTACGCGACCATGCGTGAAGGTATATCCATTGCTGGTGTTGATGCGTCCCGATGATGCGCTCTTGCCACGATACTGCTCCTTGCGTGCAGTGAGTATTAGGCAGTGGCGACCTGTCTCGGGCTCCTCGCTCATAGAGACACCACGAGAGTCGTAGTATTGTAGCTCGTTGTTACCGCCACCATTACCATTATCTTCGATAAGCCATTTTGTTAGATCAAGCTCCGAAGTGTTAAACTCATCGCTCCACACAAGCTGGTACTCCGCAGGGATTACTGCCTCGGGAATCTCGTCGGGGAATAGCTTGTCGCTCTCTGGGTCGTTGGCTGTTGTTACGGTGAGTGTCACCCATTTTGATGCCTTGTGTGTCTTGGTATTGGCAGGGAGTGCCTGCATCTTCACCGTATAGGCCGTTGTAGGCTCAAGGCCCGATACTGCGTGGAACAGCTCTGAGGTGGTCACAGCCTCGCCATCATTGAACGTTATTGAATAGCTCCCAGCACCCTCTACAGCCTCCCAGACGAGCGTAAAAGAGTTCATCGTAAGCGAGCCTGTGAATATCGTAGGTTGCGGTGCAGTAAGCTCCACTGCGTTAGCTGGGGGCGTTGTGTTATCGTCCGCTGGTGAGTGTGGCTCTTCGGCCGAGCAAGCACCAAATGCCATAAGTAGCGTAAAGGCAAAAAGTGAGTATATCCTCTTCATAGTCGAAATGTGTTATTGCTTCTGATATAGGCGTACGTAGTCTACCTTCATCACTACGCCATCATTGAACGCCGCATCGTCAATGTCGCCACCCATAAGGCCACCCATCGCCAGGTTAAGTACGATGTAGAAGTAGCTGTTAAAGGGCCAACGTGAACTATCCTCAACTCCGTGTGGCTGATACTGCACGGCGGTGGCTATGCCATCAACCATAAATGTTATGCGGTCGTCGCCAGCATCGGCATCCTCCTCCCATAGTAGGGCATAGGTGTGCCACACTCCCTCGACACCACCCTCGGGCGTGTACTCGGTGCTCCAATACTTACCATTCGAGGTGTTGCGCTCGAGTGTGTGCAGTGCGTGTGATACGATTGTTGGACGCTGGCCAGAGTGTTCCATAATATCTATCTCGCCGCAGGCGGGCCATACGCTCTGTGTGCCGAGCATCCAGAATGCGGGCCAGGTGCCACGCCCCTTTGGCAGCATCATACGTGCCTCAAGATAGCCATACTTAAACTGAATTTTACCCGAGGAGTTGATGCGCCCTGAGGTGTAGTCACGACCACCCAGCGACTCCTTGTGTGCCTCAATCACAAGGCAGCCATCCTCCACACGGACGTTCTCCTTGCGGTCGCTATAATATTGTTGCTCCTGGTTTGCCCCTACGGTGTTCTCTGCTGTCCAGCATATGGTGTTTAGCTCGGTGCCATCGAACTCATCGCCCCAAATCTTGACATATCCAGCTATTGGACTGTCGTTGTCGGGCTTAGGTTCTATGGTAGTATCTGTCGTATCGTCGTTGCACGCCACTGCGAGTAGTATAAGTGGCAGGAGTATCTTACGCATAATATCAGTTTTATGGTTAGTGGTGTAGCGGAGAACCATCCCCGCTACACCTATGTTTGTCTGGCTATGACAGACTACTTCATATAGATGAAGAAGGCATCAATATCGAAGCCCGCAGGCATGGTGCCGTCATCACCCTGAACGATAGCAAGCACATTCATGCCGTCAGCAGGAATGTTCTCAGCACGATAGTATAGACCCTTACTGAAGAATACGGTCATTGGTATCTCAATCTCGTGCCACTCGCCATCACGTTTGAAGCCATACTCAGCATTCTCATCGCCGATGTATACCTTAGCCTCTGCTGAGTTGTCGTACATAACTACGCTGTAAGTACCTGTGTATGTGCCCATCCAAGCCATATGGAGGTAGTAGCCCTCGCCATTAACTGCTGCAATATCAGTGAGCTTGGTGAGCTCTGCCTTCTGGTTAGAGAAGAAGCCTGCGCCGAACCAGCCCTTGTTATTGTAACGAAGTGATGTCCATGACTCGCCAGCGTTGCCATAGTAGCCAAGACCTGAAGGTGAGCCACCGAGCAATGTCTCCTCCCAAACATAAAGGAAGTTTGTTGTTTCGTTAGGACGGTAGTCTGCCTTTACACGATCCTTAACGCTCTCGTATGATGTAGCGTCGAGGAGGATAAGGTAGTAGTCAGTGCCGTTGAGGCAAGCGTGAGAACTTGTGCCGCCCTGCGATGATGCCTTAGTGGTTACGGTGCAAGAGCCCCAATCCGAGTCGAGGTTCTTAGCGGTGTCGCCCGACAAGGCACGTACCTTGAAGGTGTAGGTAGTCTCAGCTGTTAGGCCAGTAACTTGTACTGAGTTGATGGCGAGGCTCTGAGGTGCGCTGTCGTTTACGGTGTAGAGGTAACCAATAGCGCCCTGAACTGCGGGCCATGCCACAGTGAAGCTGCTGGTTGTTACCGATGCCTGATCTACGGTAGGTGCTGGAGTAGCAAGTGCTGCAACGCCATTGTCACCACCCGAAGTCTCGTCACCACCCTTGTCGCAACCTACGAATGCAACTGCCGCAAGGGCGATTGCCATCATACTGAAAAACTTTCTCATAGTTGTAATGTGTTTAGTTAATAGATTGATTTATTGATTATTGATTAATATCCTGGATTTTGTGTGAGGCCACCTAAGCGTACCTCCTCGGCAGGTATTGGCATAAGCTCGTGCTTGCCAGCGATAAATTCGGCCATCTCGGCACGTGCCTCGGCGCTCTCCTGGGCCTTGTAGGCATCCATTACCTCCTTGGCAATGCCCCAGCGGCATAGGTCAAACCAGCGGTGACCCTCCATGGCAAGTTCCACGCGGCGCTCGTGGCGCAGTGACTCCCAAGTGAGCGTAACGGCATCAAGGCCTACTCGCAAGCGCACCTCGTTGAGAGCCGCCTCGCCTTTAGCCACATCTACACCTGAGGCTAAGCACGCCTCGGCATACATCAAGAGGGCATCAGCGTAGCGTATCTGCTTGTTGTTGATAGGGCCACGTGCGTGGTGAGAGAGTTTTACGTACTTGCCATCCTCGCCAATGAGAGCATACTTGCGGTTGAGGTAGCGTGAGCCGAGATATATCTCCTGCTCGGGGGTCTGAATCTCTGCGTCTGTAGGGTTGTGTATAGTAGCGTCACGTCGTGGGTCACCCTCCTCATACTCGTCGTAGAGGTTCTGTGTGGGCTTGTTGAAGCCCCAGCCGCTATCACCAAAGGCAGAAGAGCGTGAGCGTGTGAGAATCATCGTGAACGTGCCTCGTGAGAAGCCATAGCCCTCGCCGTAGTCCGACATAGGGTCGTCGGTATATTGAATTTCGAAGATCGACTCTGGGCCATTCTCACCCTCGAGCGTGAAGTTTGCAGCATAGTCGCTACATAGCGAGTACTCGCCCGAAGTGGTTAGCTTCTCGCCCCACTGACGTGCCTCGTCGGCATTGCCAGCATAGAGGTTTGCCTTTAGGAGCATAGCCTGTGCAGCACCCTTGGTGGCGATGCCAAGCTCCTCTGGTGCAATCTCTGAGCGTGGCCATAGGTTCTCCTCGGCAAACTCCAAGTCGCTGATAATCTGCTCGTAGACCTTCTCCTTGGCAACACGTGGGTAGTTCTTCCACTCCTGCGAGTTTACGATAGGCTCGGTGGTCATTGGCACGTCGCCGAATAGGCGTACAAGGCGGAAGTAGTAGAAGGCACGAAGATAGTGTGCCTCACCCAGCAGGCGTGACTTGAGGCTCTCATCCATAGTGTCATCGGGCTCTACGGCAGGGATATATGTAATAGCCAAGTTGCAGCGGCTAATGCCTTGATACTGCGTGCGGTAGTAGTCCAAAAGTAGCTGATTTGAGGCGTTGGTTTTGAAGTTTTCCATATCGTATGCCGCAGCCATATCTCCACTATTCTCGCCACCCTTGAGGGCATCGTCCGAGGCTACGTCGCCGATAAACCACTCGCTGAAGTATGTGCCGCCATACTCCCACATCAGGGGGTGGTAGGCAGCGATGATCGACTGCTTGCAAGTGGTGCCACTGGTGTAGAAATCCTTAAGCTCGGTGCTACCTGGCGTAGGCTCAGTAAGCCAGTCGTTACACGAGGTAGTAGCAACAAGAAGCGCTGCAAGAGCAGCTGTACGTATGTTGTTGAATAGTCGCATAGCTCTTAGTTTTAGAAGTTTATGTTTGTTCCGAACATAATGGTGCGTGACTGTGGATAGTTGCCGTAGTCTACGCCGCCACCAACCTCTGGGTCGTAGCCCGAGTAGTTGGTAAAGGTGAGTAGGTTGCTTGCCGAGATATAGAATCTCCAGCGGTTCATATGCATCTTATCTGTCCACTTCTTAGGTAGTGTGTAGCCGATGGTGACATCCTTAAGACGGAGATATGCGCCACTCTCAACATAGCGGCTCGAGTTCTCGAAGTTGCGTGAGCTGCCCCATGGGTTAGGTATCGAACCCTTAGGATTTGTAATGCTCCACACATCACGCATTGAGGTACTTAGCGTAGCCTCCTGACCCTTACCCTCGGTGCGTAGGCGTAGGGCGTTGTAGATCTCGTTGCCCGCAACACCCTGGAAGAAGATCGAGACGTCGAGACCCTTCCAGTCGAGTCCGAGATTAAGGCCGTAGGTTAGCCAAGGGAATGGGTTGCCTATATCCACGAGGTCATCATCGTTGATAAGACCATCGCCATTCTGGTCCTTGTAGCGTGCATCGCCAGCGTGCTCCGTGACAGTGAGTGAGGACTGTGCGTGCTGGTGCTCGAGGACCTCTTCGTTGGTGCGGTAGATGCCTTCATACTCATAGCCCCACAAGGTCCATAGCGCTAAGCCCTTGTCACATATTGAGCGGTCGCCATATACACGCTCACCGCCGTTGAGCGCCACGAGCTCGTTTTTGATGAACGACACGTTGCCATTTATCGAGTAGCCAACCTCGCCAATGCGGTTGTAGTGGGCGAGGGTTAGCTCAAGGCCCTTATTGGTCACAGTACCTACGTTGGCTGTTGAGGCGTAGCGGTTGCCCACGTGTGCAGGTGCTGCTACTGAGAGTAGCATATCTTTGGTGTCACGCTTGAAGAGGTCCACGGTAGCAATCAGCTTACCGCCCCACATGCTGAGGTCCACACCTAAGTTGAGCTGCTCGGTGGTCTCCCACTTTCCGCCCGTATTGACATATGTAAGCACCGTAGCACCAGGCACAAGCTCCTGATTTACGCCTAACGGATAGTCTACGAAGGTAGGTCCTGCGTTGAACATCAGCTGTGTGAAGCTGTTGCTGCCGATCTTGTCGTTGCCAATCTGTCCCCAGCCGAAACGTAGCTTGAGGTTGTCGAGAATATCGACATCCTCGAGGAACGACTCCTCGGAGATGCGCCAAGCGATAGCCGTAGATGGGAAGTAGCCCCAGAGGTTCTCGGGGAACTTCGACGAGGCATCGGCACGGAAGTTCAGCGTGATGAGGTAGCGGTTGTCGTAAGAGTAGTGGACACGGCCGAGCAACGAGAACATACGGGTACGCAATGCCGAGTCACCAGCCTCCGAGAGATCTTCCGTAGCCTGGTTAAGATACCAGTTGTTTGGCGCAGGGTTGGTAATTGTCGAGCCAGAGCCACCTATTGAGTAGTAGTTATACTGCTCGGTGGTTTGACCCACCATGGCCGTAAGTGAGTGCTTGCCCCACTCGCCATTGTAGGTGAGGATATTGTCGTAGCGCATGGTCTGCGCACGGCTCATACTGCGTGATATAAAGTTTTTGTCGTTCTTGTCGTAGTCCGAGTAGTAGTACTTATCTTTGAAAGTTCGGTTCATGCCGTTGGCAAGATCCATACTAACCTCCGAGCGGAATGTTAAACCCTTTACGGGTTGTAGCTCGAGGAAGATGTTACCTATCCAGCGCTCACTCTTGTTGAGCGGGTGCGACATCTCCACCATCGAGAATGGGTTTGTTACGTTGCGGAAGTTCGACGATGCCGATATGCGGCCGCTAAGATCTTCGCCTGCGGCATTATACGAGCCCTCGGGATAGTGCGTAGGATCCCATGGTGCCATGGCTATCGCTGCCGAGAGCACCGAAGCGCCAGGGCTTGAGCTGTTGTTCATAGCGTTGCGACCCTCGGAGGTGACGAACGATATGTTCTCGCCAATCTTGAGCCACTTGGTGATGGTGTATGTGGTGTTGGCACGCAGCGTCAGACGGTTGAAGTTAGAGCCCATAATCGTGCCATCTTGGTTGAAGTAGCTGGCGCTGATTGCGTATGTCGATTTATCGCTACCGCCCGATACAGCGAGATGATAGTTCTGGATTACGGCATTTGCCTTGAACACCTCGTCCTGCCAGTCGGTGTTTATCGCCGAGTAGTCGAGGCCGTTGGGTGTTGTGCTGCTCTTGACTACGGGGTAGAACGAGCTGCTGCCGAGTTTATATGTCGAGAGCCACTGGTTGAAGCCATTCTGGTTGAAGTAGTTGATCTGCGACTGCTGGCCCTGCATCGTCACCTCGGTGCGAGCCTGCTCCTCCGTGCCCATAAGGCTGAGCTTGTTCCAGCGATTTTGAATACCTACGTAGGCGTTGAACTCAACATTAACTTTCGACTGTTTAGAGCCGCTCTTCGTGGTGATGATGATAACGCCGTTAGCACCTCGTGAGCCGTAGATGGCCGTAGACGAGGCATCCTTCAAAATCTCTGTCGATGCTATGTCGTTGGGGTTTAGGTAGTTGATGTCTGAGGTGATCACGCCATCAACAACATATATTGGCGATGAGTCGTTTACGGTGCCGATACCACGAATACGCACCTCAGCGCCAGCACCTGGCTGTCCCGACGAGGCATTTACGGTAACACCTGCCGCACGACCCTGCAACGCCTTGTCGATACCAGCTGCTGGGGTCTTGGTGAGCTGCTCGCTTGATACTGATGCTACAGCACCCGTAAGGTCGCTCTTGCGCATTGTACCGTAGCCTATGGCTACCACCTCCTCGATCATCGTTGCGTCGGTGCGCATCACCACATCCATAGTTGTGGTTGCCCCCGACACCCTGCGCTCCTCGTTGCTATAACCTATGTAGGTGAACACAAGTAGATGTTCGCCAGCCGTAGGAAGGGTTATTGCGTAGTGGCCATTGACATCGGTAGCTACGCCCGTATATGTCCCTTTAATGGTCACCGAGACGCCAATTAGCGGCTCGCCATCCTCCTCAGAGGTAACTCTACCTTCGATGCGTCGGCTCTGTGCATAGATAGAACTTGCGCAGAGGAGTAGAAGCATAGTTAGTAAGAATCGTTTCATAGTATGATGTATTAAATTTTTGACTGTCGATACAGAAAATGCGATTCAATATATTGAGATTTACTATGTAAAGTTATGAATTTATCACCGAAAAAGCTAATGCGTATGGCTTAAATATAGAATGATTTTTATGTTTATCGTGCTAATGCGCGTAAAATCAATAGTTTGGTGTGCGACTGAGTGCGTCTAAAAGTGGATGATGCTGATCTATGTTCAATCATCCGTTTGGGTGTGTATGCTCACGAAAAATATTGTTTAAGTGGGCCTTGTGGGCAAAAAATATCCTCCTCACAATCCACTTTTGAAAATGTCCCACGATGACACAACTTATCTAATATCAGTATTTTATGTTAGGATAAGTCCATTTGTGTCCACTTGTTTTGAAACATTTCGATTTTGTGATATTTTTTTTGTAACTTTACATTTGATTATATGCTTAAGCCTATTCCAACTTTGGCTGGTGCAATAGATGGTCTAAAATAGTAGATATTAACACACATAAAATTTATTCACTATGAAAAGAGATTACAAAGCTCCCGACATTGAGCAGCTCAATATCGAGGTAGAGCGTGGTTTTGAAGCCTCAGACCCTTGGTACAATCAGGGTGGTCAGGGCGATTTCACTTATGACACCGAAACGGAGGATAGGTGGGAATAGCGAGCTGGGAAATTAATAACTAAAACGGATACAACATGAAACGAATCTTTAAGTCAATGATGTTCATGGCTGCCTTCGCACTATCGTTTGGTGTCTTGACAGCCTGCTCGGAGGACAATACCGAAGTTCCTAAAGAGCCTAATGATGACAATACCGAGGAGCCTACTCCCGATCCCGATCCCGAGCCTACGGCAGTAAGCTACGTTGTTGAGGCGGTGATTGGCGACGACGCTACACGTGTGGCACTCAACGATGGCCAGACACTCAAGTGGCTCGATACAGACAAGGTTGTCGCTTGGTACGTAGGTGCTGATGGTAGCGCATCTTACGCCTTGCGAGAGGAGCAGACCATAGCCTCTATTGCTGAGGATGGTAAGGCCACTTTCAACTTTGCGGCTATGCCTCAGGGTGGTAAGGCGTGGATTGCCTACGGCTCAAATGCGGCTTATGATGGTTGCTCGGCACGTAAGGTAGAGTTCAACTACAACGCAGCACAGTCGCAGGCTGCGGCGGGCGCTATCAACCCAGAGTATATACGTATGGTGAGTGGTCGTATAGATGTTCCCGTAGTCGAGGAGGGTGCGACTGAGATTAAACTTGAGGCAAAGTTCGACATAGTAGGTACCATCCTTCGTTTCTTACCTTACTCGGCAACAGGCCTCTATGGCAATGAGCAGATTAAGTCCGTAGAGCTTGTATCGGTAGATAATCCTATCGCTGGTGGTGGTGCAGCTATCGCACGCAACTATGCCGACTACTACAACGATACCGAAAAGGGCTATAAGTGGCATACAACCGACGCTGCGGTATTTGCTGACGAGGCTGTAATCTTCTGGGATGCAACATCTAAGAGCATCACCACAACGCTTACCACACCTCTTGCTTTGGAGGGTCTTACATCGGCTGCTGAGCCAGGTAACGGCATCTATATGGCTGTTCCTCCTGTGAGCGTGGGTGGCTACAAATATATCGTTAATACCGATAAGGCAAAGTATACGTTTGATGCTTCGGATACTGCTTATAAGTTTGAGGATAACAATCTTAAGAATGTATTGCTCGACATTGAGAAGGCTACACGTCTTGACCTTGATGCCGTAAAGGGTGACTTGCAGTATATCGGTGACCTTAACGCAGCATTGCAGAAGATCTCTTGCGACGGCGTGACCGATAGGGATGGTGGTTATTGGTATGCTCAGACACGTGATACAGGTGCTGATTGGGTAACACGTGAGGGCGCACAGAATACGCAGTTCTACACGGGCGTAGAGTTCGAGTGCATCGACAACGCTACTGGCGAGGTTGCTGAGTGGCTCACCGTATCATACCGCACCGATGGTAGTACACACTGGTATATCACCGCACAGCCTAACGAGAATACCGCAGAGCGCTCTGCAACCGTAACGGCGACATTCCCTGATGTTGATGGTTATATCGTTACTGAGGCTTGCCGCACCAAGGTTATCACCATAACACAGGGTGGCTTCACCACATCTAAGATCTTGACGTTTGGTGGTGGTGTAGGCGACGTGGTAATCTCGGGCGCAGGTGTCGATAAGCAGAGTCTTGGCTGGTGCGTAATCGCTGTAAATGGCGTGTACGCAGAGTCTTGGGACGATAATAAGAACAACGAGCAGTTGCTCTACAGCAGCGTGGTTATCGAGTGCCGTGAGGGTGCTGCTAATGGTCCTATCGTTGATTGGCTCACGGTAGAGTATGGCAAGGATGCTGAGGGTAAGCACAACTCTACTCACCTGCTTGCCACAGCATCGGAGAATACTACTGGTGCTGAGCGTAAGGCTTTGGTATGCTGCACATATAACGCTCCTGAGGGCTACGAGTTCGAGGGTGGTGCTAAGTCGGCATTCAGGCAGTTCTTCGTAACTCAGCCAGCTAACTCAGGCGTTAAGAGTATTGAATTCTGGGGTGGCCTCGGCGCAGAGTTCCAGCACGATGCAGCAGCACAGCAGGATTGGGGCTTGAGCTACTGGGTAATCAAGGTTGATGGTGCAGATGCTACCGATTGGGGTGGTGACTCACACAACGAGCAGTTGCTCTATGGCAGCGCAGAGTTTAAGTGCTACGACTACACTAATGGTGTGCGTGGCGCTGAGATTGACTGGGTAAAGGTTGATTATAAGCGTGATGGCGATGGCAAGGTTATCGACACTTGGTGGTTGGCAGATATCGAGGCTAATACAGGTGCAGCACGTGCTTGCGAGGTGGTATGTACATTCCCAGAGCACGAGGGCTATGCATATAAGGATGGTCAAAATGTTAAGTCTACGATCATCCGTCAGGCTGGCACATCTGCTGGTGGCAACGAGGGTGGCGACGAGCCTGTGGTTGAGGGTATCTCATACACCATCTTCAACAATGCTGCTGATGGCTCTAAGAGTACGGGCTTTGGGCCTGGCGCTGGCTCAGTAGGCGATTGGTATCGCTTCGAGAATATCACTATCAATGGTAAGACCTACACTCCAGGTGATGAGATGAAGAGCCTCGCAGCTAACACAGAGCTTATGTCACAGCTTATGGCTAAGGCATTTAGCTTCGGAGAGATTACCACCGATGATGTTCAGGTCCCTGGCACAGATCCACTTACCACCAATCCTGGGAGCTTTGTGACTCTTGAGCCATGGTGCGATGGTGGTGCAGCAATCTATGTTCGCATTGTGCTGTCGGCTAACGACTCTGGTGCACGCCGCACTTTCAAGATTATCACTAAGAATGGCGAGGGTACGCAGGTATCATCAGTAGTATACTTCCAGAATAACTAATTCGTAGAAGTAACTTTCACTACCCCCAGGAGAGTGGTCTCCTGGGGGTAGTTTTTTTTTTGGGGGGGGTAACGGAACTATGGCTGTCGTTAAATCTCTTAAAATCTCCTAATTTAGGTAAACCTCATAGTGGCCATTGTTTGAATAAAAAATGGGCGTAAATAGCGTCGCTTAGCACCTACGAGCAATAACCCCCCAACTAAAACGTTATCCTACAAGTGATACGAATATTTAAAAGCGTCTGCCGGTTCTCTTATGTGATATTTAGGCAGACTCCTTAATCTGTTGTTATATGAAATGGCTATTGTTGCTTTGTCTGCTACTCTGTGTAGAGACATCGTGGGCACAGACCTCTGGTGAAACTCTCGATGTTGAGAGTATCAAGCGACGTTCGGTTGCTGTGAAAAATAGCGCTGCAGCTATCTGTGACCTTCAGACGGTACACTATGGTGATTGGGCAGATTTGCCAATTAGTGCGACACATCCTACTGTTGATTCGTTGCTGACCCCGACAATAAAGGCGGAGCTGCTTCAGCAGATAAACACACGCTGCGCAAAATTGGGTAAAGATACGCTGCTAACCTCTGATTTGTTTTACATACTACGTCCCTATATCGACTGGTTGCACGACATCGACCCACACTATCGTATAGGTGCCAGAATACCAATTGACGCTCGTGTCTATAAGACCAAGAGGGACTTCCTTAAAAAACGTCGAGGTCTTGGTTTCAACTTGCTGATGGTTGAAGACACCTTGATTGTAAACAGCTCCGTAAACCCACTATTTCATAGAGGAGATATGATTGTTGCGATTAATGGCATAGAATCATCCCATCTGCTCGAATACAATTACCACGATCGTTACACCTCGCCTGATTTTTTGCTGCAAAACTACTATTTTCAGCACCTTCCAAAGGATTATACCATACAGCTAATTCGTAATGGTGAGCTGATGACGATAACAACAGAGGGTATGAAGGCCCAAAAAGCCTCTTCATCGTTAGCTATTGAGGAGTCAATGGATAATAATATTCGTATGTACGACTCGGCTAAATGTGGTTATATCGCATTGCCAAAGTTCACTCGCTTTTATAATCCGAGAATTATCAAAGTCTTGCAATCAAATATTGAAAAGTTTAAGGCCAAGGGGTGCAAAAATATTATCCTCGACCTCAGATATAATACAGGTGGTAGTGGGTATATGTTTGACAACCTTTTATCGCTGTTTATCAACCGCCACACAATCCCCTATATGAAGTCGCAAAGACTAAGGGTCTCCTCGCAAACCGAAGCCGACTATGAGTTTATTACGAAGGATATGGTGGGGCAAACGATATCATTACCCGATAGTTGCGTAGTGAAGACGATCGACCTCAATCCTGAGTTATATATTTGCGATGATGTGCATATCTACATTTTAATGAGTAGAAATACTTCCTCGATAGCAGCGTCGTTTTGCAACATCCTGCAATACAACGATTCAGCCACATTGGTGGGAGAACCTCTTTGGCGCAATGCTCTTCGTTATGGGGAGGCCGTGACAGGAGATGTGTGGTTCTCATCGCTGTTATACGAGGCATCGGTATCAACCTCTGAGTATGATGAATATACCCTTGCTGTTGATGGAGTATTGATGCCAGATATTGCCATTCCATACATCGCCGAAGATTACCTTTCGGGGAAGGATGCAATGTTGGAGAAATTGTTGGATATTATACAAAATGAGACACTAAGCCAGTAAGACAATAGGGCATTACGAGGTCGGGTATCGGCTGTTGTTTCGGCCGTACCCATCTTAATGTCTTTGTTTTTTTAGGACCATTAAGACCATTAGGACCATAAGACCATTATGAGGTTAGGTATCACGCTGTTGTTTCGGCCGCAACCATCTTAAGTGTCTTAATGTCCCAATGGTCCTAATAATCCCAAAAACAAAAACAGATGACTAATAAGTCATCTGCTCTGCATCAAAATCAGCGGAGAGAGAGGGATTCGAACCCCCGGAGCCTCGCAGCTCAACGGTTTTCAAGACCGCCGCAATCGACCACTCTGCCACCTCTCCAAGGGACAAAAGTACTACAACTTTTTTAATCCACCAAATAAAATTTAAAATATTTTTTCGTCTCTCATCCCGCATGATGGTTTAATGCGCTGTAACTCCGATAGATAGATGTTTGGATGTTGGCGTGAGAATAATGAAAAATATTTTATTTTGGTGCGTCAGCGTACCATTTAGGCACAAAATTTCGTATCTTTGCTTAAGGTTAAACAAAAATTGTACTACTATGAGCTATCTATGGATACTTTTGGCATTATCGTTCCTCATCTCGGCGGTGGGGTGGATCTATTTCATCTACTTCTTTAGCATTGGCTATGGCCTTGCAATCTCGGGCCTCGCCGTGGCTACTGCGGTGATGTTTTGGGATGTGATGACGCTACCTATCGCCATACTTTGTGGCGTACTATTTATATATGGTATACGCCTTGCGGGTTACCTGCTGCTGCGTGAGCGTAGGTCGGCATCCTACAAGAAGATACTTTATCAGCCCGACAACACCAAGCGTAAACCGCTGTTTGCGATGTTTATGATATGGATATCGTGTGCGCTGCTCTATATCGGTCAGATGAGTCCTGCTACCTTCTATCTATTCAACCTGCGTGCGGGTGCTGAGGTGAACGAGGCGTGGGCCTGGGCTGGTGCTATCGTTGCTGCGCTGGGAGTTATCATCGAGATGGTTGCCGATGCCCAGAAGAGCGTAGCCAAGCGTCGTAATCCTAACCGCTTTGTGAGTACGGGCCTCTATCGTATTGTGCGCTGCCCTAACTACTTTGGCGAGGTGCTTATGTGGACCGGAAGCTTTATTATTTGTATTGGGGCTTGCTGCACATGGAGCCAGTGGCTTATCGCCTCGTTAGGCTATGCGGGTATTGTCTATGTTATGTTTAGTGGCGCTCGCCGCCTCGAGTTGCGTCAGCAGGAGGTCTACGGCGCAGACCCTGAGTTCCAGGCCTATATCAAACGTCGCCCCCTTATCCTGCCACTTGTGCCTATCTACAGCGTGGCTAAGCACACCTGGTTGAAGGGATAAGAAGGATGCTGTACAAATAAGAAGAGGCTGAATAAAAAGTGTATTTTATCGTTAAGCTCGCCCTCAAAATGCTCATTTACGCTTAGTAAACTCCGCTTTTTCGGGCTTCGCAGGCCTAAAACTACATCTTTTTATTCAACCTCAGAACAAAACGGAGGTGACTAAACGTTAATTAGTCACCTCCGTTTTATTTTACAGCTTTAACCTACTCGGGCTTAACGAGCGATAGGAATAGCTCGTCGAGCTGTGCCTGAGCTACGGGTGATGGACCATCGAGCATCACGTCACGACCAGCGTTGTTCTTTGGGAAGGCGATGTAGTCACGAATAGAGTCTGAACCACCGAACAACGAGCAGAGACGGTCGAAGCCAAAGGCCAAGCCACCGTGTGGTGGTGCGCCATACTTAAAGGCGTTCATCAAGAAGCCAAACTGCTCCTCAGCAGCCTCAGGGGTAAAGCCGAGGGCGTCGAATACCTTAGCCTGAAGCTCTGCGTCGTGTATACGGATAGAGCCACCGCCGATCTCTGTGCCATTACATACGAAGTCGTAGGCGTTAGCACGCATCTTGCCAAGCTCGCCAGTATCGAAATACTTTGCATCCTCGGGCTTTGGCGAGGTGAAGGGGTGGTGCATAGCGTAGAAGCGCTGTGTCTCCTCGTCCCACTCGAACATTGGGAAATCGACAACCCACAGTGGTGCGAACTTCTTAGGATCACGCAAGCCAAGACGCTCGGCAACCTCAAGACGTAGGGTACAGAGCTGTGTGAGGGTCTTGAACTTCTCGCCACAGAGGATGAAGATCATATCGCCACACTTAGCGCCAGTACGCTCAGCGATAGCCTTCAAATCATCGGCCGAGAAGAACTTGTCGATAGATGACTTAACATTGCCAGCCTCATCAACACGAATCCATACAAGGCCCTTAGCGCCCACCTGAGGACGCTTAACAAACTCTGTAAGCTCGTCAATCTGCTTGCGGGTATACGATGCGCAACCCTCGGCAGCGAAGCCTACGACATACTCTGCTGAGTCGAAGACTACAAAATCGTGGCCGTGGGCGAGGTCGGTGATGTCGCTAAATGTCATGCCGAAACGCAAGTCGGGCTTATCCGAGCCATACTTCTCCATAGCCTCAATCCATGGCATACGCTTGAAAGGCTCCGAGAACTCGATGTTCATAACCTCCTTGAACATATAGCGTGCCCAGCGCTCGAAGATCTCGAGAACGTCCTCCTGCTCTACGAACGACATCTCGCAGTCGATCTGCGTGAACTCTGGCTGGCGGTCAGCACGAAGGTCCTCATCACGGAAGCAGCGTACGATCTGGAAGTAGCGGTCGTAGCCCGCAACCATAAGCAGCTGCTTGAGGGTCTGTGGCGACTGTGGAAGGGCATAGAACTGGTTAGGGTTCATGCGTGATGGCACGATGAAGTCGCGCGCACCCTCGGGTGTAGACTTGATAAGATATGGAGTCTCAATCTCGAGGAAGCCCTCCTTGTCGAGGAACTGGCGTACGGCTTGTGCCATACGGTGGCGTAGGATCATTGCACGCTGAAGTGGAGGACGGCGAAGATCCAAGTAGCGATACTTCATACGTAGGTCGTCGCCACCATCAGACTCCTCCTCGATAGTAAATGGGGGTGTCACGGCACGGTTTAGAATTTTGAGCTCGGTAGCCGAGATCTCGATATCGCCGGTAGCGATTTTTGAGTTCTTCGATGAGCGCTCTATAACCTTACCCTTAACCTGGAGAACATACTCACGACCCACCTCGGCAGCTACCGCCTTAACACTATCTGAAGAGTGCTCCTCGACAGTGATCTGTGTGATGCCATAGCGGTCACGAAGGTCGATGAAGGCCATAGCACCAAGGTTGCGCACCTTCTGTACCCAACCCGAGAGCACTACCTCTTGGCCTACATTCTCAATGCGGAGTTCACCGCAATTATGTGTTCTGTACATAGTGAGAAAATGTTTTATTATTGCTTATTTTCGTGTATTCAGCTTTTTTTGTAACTTTGTAACCCACAAAGATAGTAATTTTTCAACTAACTTATAAAAGTTATGGCCGAAAAAATTATGCTTGTCACGGAGCAGGACAAAAAATATATGCGTATGGCACTAAACGAGGCCGAGCGAGCGTTCTCCAAGAGAGAGGTGCCGATTGGTGCTGTGGTCGTTGCGGGCGATAGGGTTATAGGCCGTGGCCATAATCTCGTGGAGACCTTGGCCGATGCTACGGCACACGCCGAGATGCAGGCCATTACGGCGGCGATGGCAACGCTCGGGGGCAAGTATCTTAGTGACTGTACGTTGTATGTTACCGTAGAGCCCTGTGTGATGTGCGGAGGAGCATTGGCCTGGAGTCAGATAGGCCGTGTGGTATATGGCACCCCTGACCCAAAACGAGGCTACTCGACCTACTCGGAGCGTATTATGCACCCCAAGACTAAGGTTAGTTCGGGAGTTTTACGCGAGGAGTGTGAGGCTATTATGCAGCGATTTTTTGCCGAATTGCGCAAATAAGTGACTAAAATTGTGTGATTAACGAAAAATAGTTGTAAATTTGCAGTTAGCTTTGGCCTAAGTTGCCGAGCAGGAGTAGGAAATACTGAAACTAAACAATACTAAAATTACTATGAAAAAACTATTTTTGACTGTTGTGGCACTCGTTGGTGCAACCTCACTTTTCGCCCAGACTGATATCGTAGCAACATTCCAGCAGGGCTTGGCTAATGCTAAGGGTGGCAATCTCACCGAGGCACTCGAGCAGTTCAACTCTGTTATTGATGCTTACTACGACCTTGAGGAGCCTGATGCAAATGCAGAGAAGGCATTCGCTGGTGCTAAGAGGTATGTTGTTACTTGCTACAATATGCTTGGTGGTAAGGCTTTCAATGCTAAGGACTACGACACGGCTGTAGGCTACTTCACTCAGGCTGCTGATGCTGCTGAGCTTTACGATGATATTGCAAATGCAAACAAGAATCGTTCGTTCATCGGTAAGTGTTTTGAGGCTAAGGGTGCAGATGCCTTCAACTCGGGCGATTATAAGACCGCTATCGAGGTGTTCTCACAGGGTTATGCTGCCGATAATCGCAACACATCTATGGCCTTGAACCTTGCTGAGAGCTACTTCAAGAGCGATATGTATCAAGAGGGTATGAAGGTTTGCTCGGAGATTGCAAAGCTCAACCCAGATAAGTTTGAGGAGGCTATCGCCGCAGCTAACGAGAAGATGGATATGTACACCAACAACGAGGTGGCTAAGCTCCAGATGGCTAAGGACTACGATGGTATCATCGCTATGGCAGAGCAGCTTCCAGATGCAGCTATGGCTCAGAAGGTTATCATGCAGGCATACTATGGCAAGAAGAACTTCGACAAGATGATTGAGATCTACGACGAGGCTCTTGCTGCTCAGACAACAGATGAGGGTCGTAGCGATATCCACTATTGGGTAGGTGTTGCTTACAACGAGAAGATCGAGGGTGCTGTAAATGCAGAGATTGTTAAGAACCAGGCACTCACCGCTTTCCGCAAGGTTACTGCTGGTAAGAATGTTGAGAACGCTAAGTCTGTAATCCAGCAGCTCACTACTCCTGCTGCGATGTAATAAGTAACGTGTAAACAAAATGGAGGTGACTAAAAAGTTAATTAGTCACCTCCGTTTTGTTATAGGGTTGAATAAAAAGATGTAGTTTTAGACCTGCGAAGCCCGAAAAAGCGGAGTTTATTAGGTGTAAATGAGCATTTTGAGGGTGAGCATAACGACAAAATACACTTTTTATTCACCTCTATTTTGTTTATTTTAGTGGTGAGTCGGGCTCCTTAGCCATCACAGCGTAGAAGAGTCTGTCTACAAGGCCTGGGAAGAACTTCTTAAGCAGGTGAGTGCCACGGCCCTCCCACTCCATAAGACATAGGCGCTTACGACGGCGTATGCCTCGTGCCACGATATGGGCAACCTGCTGAGGTGTCATCATCTTAGCCTCGTTGCGGGGAGTCTCGCCCTGCTGCGAGCCATCGGCCGTAAGTGCCGAGAAGCGTACGTTAGAGGCGGTAAATCCTGGACAGGCTGTCATCACGTGAACACCCTTCTTGAGGTTCTCGACACGTATGGTGTCGAGAAAGCCAGTCATAGCATACTTCGATGCTGAGTATCCCGTGCGTCCTGGTAGACCGTGAATACCCGCTACTGACGAGATGCCTACAAGCGAGCCTCGCGACTTCTGCAACCAGGGCAGAGCATACTTTGTGCAGTTCACCGTACCCCAGAAATTGACATCCATCAGGCGGTGTAGCACGCTGAGGTCGCAGTCGTCGAATAGCGCACGCATAGACAATCCAGCGTTGCAAATCATCACATCGACACCGCCGAAGCGCTCTACGGCGCACTCTATGAGGCGTCGGCAATCCTCCTCCTTCACCACGTCGCACGCTACGTACTCAACATGGCCGCCCGCAGCCTTAATCTCTCCTGCAATACGGCATAGCTCCTCTTCACGGCGTGCTGCCATAACCACCTTTGCGCCCATCTTGGCATACTCACGTGCCATTGCCTCGCCAATGCCCGATGAGGCACCAGTTACCACGACAGCCTTTCCTTCAAGACCTTTACTCATAGTCGTATACTATTATTTTTTTATGTTCATTGTTGTTGTCATCGTTGGATGACAAAAGAAGAGAGTGTGCTAATTACTCGCTTCTAATTTCTAATTATTCAATATCAATGGTCAGCCCGTCGTAGGCAAACATAACACCCTTGGGGAGTTTAGCCTGTGCCTCGTCGTAGAGACCTATCCCGTGCGACATATGTGTGAGGTAGGCACGGCGTGGCGCTACTCGGCGGATGATGTCGAGGGCCTCGCCCACCGAGAAGTGGGAGCTGTGCTCAGTCCAGCGTAGAGCATTGATCACCAGCGTGTCTACGCCCTCGAGCTTGCGCATCTCGTCATCGCTAATCGAGTTGAAATCGGTTAGGTAGGCAAGGCCTCCGATACGATAGCCGAGCACACGGAAGCGCTCCGAGTGACTACCCTCAATGGCGGTAACCATGGTGTCGCCTACCTTAAAACTCTCGGCTGCCGACACCTCGTGAAGCTCGATTACGGGCACGCCTCGATATTTATTCTGGGCAAAGGCGTAGTCGAAATCCTTGGTTATGGTGCTGAGAGTGTTGCGATTAGCATATATGTGCATAGGGTGTATCTCGGGAAAATCGACAAAGTTGAAGGCACGCACGTCGTCCAGTCCAGCGGTGTGGTCCTTATGTTCGTGCGTGAGAAGTATGGCATCGAGCTTTCTAACATCGTTGCGTAGCATCTGCTGTCGAAAGTCGGGCCCAGCATCGATGACAATGGTTATACCATCTACTTCGATAAGCGCCGAGGTGCGCAGTCGTGCATCGCGCCTATCTTGCGATCGACACACCTCACATTGGCAGCCTATGACTGGCACACCCTGCGATGTTCCCGTACCCAAAAATATCAGTTTCATATGGCAAAGGTATGAAATTTATTGCAAAGTTGTTAGAAGTTTTGTCTATTGTCGGCCCAAAACCGTGTAATGTCTTAATCTCTCTTTGTCCATTTTGTGCCAAATGTTGAAAAATAGGGTAAATCCTTGCTTATTTGATCTATAAAGTCTAAATTTGTGTAATGCTTAAATCACTTTGACACAAACTTAATTAATAATACCAAACTATGAGAAAGCTATTTTCAATCCTTACCATTGGTTTTTTTGCACTAACACTCACAAGCTGTGGTAAGCAGAGTTATGAGGAGAAGGCGTGGACGTGGATGCGTGACAAGATCGACCACTTTATCTGTCCAGATGAAGATCGTCATGCCCTATATTTCTTTGATAATAAGTCTCTAATCTATGTTGATCTGGAGACTTACGAGCAGGCTCTCATCGGCGAGGTGATGTCGGCCGATGGTCGTGAGACATTTACCTTTGATTACGCTACACTCAATGGTTATATCCTTCCCGAGGATCGAGGATATGAGGGTAGCACATCGTTTGTTATTGCTGCCGAGGAGTATGATCGTCCTCGTCTTATCCAGGAGTTTGCGCTTATCTATGATACTCAGTCTCGCAAGGTGAGAAAGATATGCGAGAATGGCAAGGTAGAGATCTGTGGCGACCTTATCCTCAGCGCAACACTCACAACAGGCCGTGGTGGTCAGATCACAGCTGTTGATGTATACGATGCTAAGGGTGAGAAGCAGACGCCTAAGACCTTCGTGGGCTCTATCGCACGTCAGGATGTTGTCGTTGAGCTTGTGTTTAGCAAGTCGGGTAGTATTGCGGGCTCGTACTACTATGCTAAGTATGGCCCAGACTCACGTCTTGCACTCGCAGGTAGTGTCGATGAGCAGGGTAATTTCGAGATTATCGGCGTCAATAATAACGATATGGAGACAGAAGAGTGGGAGGGTGTATACAAGGATGGCACTATGACCGCTGAGTTCACAAATCTCTATAACCATCGTTCATACGACTTCCAGCTCGTCGAGAAGAGGTAATTTGTCAAAAGCATTATCGTTCGTGCGATGATGCTTGTTATAATAGTAGGTGATACTTCCCAAGTGCGCTTGGGGTGTCACCTATTTTGTGTTGCTTCGGTGGTAGCGTAAAGTAAGAGCGTGAGAGAATAACGCAATAAGATAATACGAGGTCGGGTGTTGGGGGTTGTCCGTGGCTGTCTTAATTTTTTTAGGACCATTAAGACCATTAAGACTATTAGGACCATTACGAGGTCAGGTATCACACTGTTGGCCGCGACCATCATAATTGTCTTAAGGTCTTAATCGTCCTAATTGTCTTTGAACTCTCTCTACAATTCAAACCTCCTTCCCAAATAATTATTCTGCGAAAAAATTTGCTTTTCGGTGGCGAAATTCGTAACTTTGCTTGATTTTAGGCTTAAAGTGCCTCGTGCGTGCGTGTGCGTAAGTGCATGTCCCGACTAAAAACGAGAACATAAGATATTATATATCATACACTTAAAAACAATTAAATCTAAAACAACTATGGCTAATACCAAAGAAAAGTTGTTTGCGGAGTTCCCTCCAGTCTCAACCGAGCAGTGGGAGGCCGTAATCACAACTGACCTTAAGGGCGCTGACTATGAGCGCAAGTTGGTATGGAAGACCGGCGAGGGATTCAACGTGCGTCCCTACTACCGTGCTGAGAACCTCGCAGAGGTTGAGTATCTTGGCGTGGAGGCTGGTGAGTTCCCATTCGTACGCGGTGTGTCGAAGGACAACACCTGGCGTGTGCACCAGACAATCTCGGTAGAGTGTGCTAAGGCCGCTAACGAGGAGGCTCTGAAACTTCTTAACTCAGGCGTTGATTCGCTTGGTTTCTGCTTCTGCGACGCTTGCGCTTGCGAGGTAGACGTTGATGCTCTGCTCAAGGATATCGTTCCTACAGCTGTTGAGCTTACGTTCTGCAACTCAAACGTGAAGAGCCTTGCAGCCCTCGCAGAGAAGGTTTTGGCAAAGTATGCTGACGTGGAGAAGGATGCTCTTCGTCTTAACTTCTGCCTCGACCCAATCATGCGTAACCTCTCGGAGAAGGGTGCTTTCTGCTGCGGCAATGGCGACGAGTGCTTCGACATCATTGCAAAGCTCATCAAGGCTACTGCCGAGTACAAGCACGTACGCGTGGTGAACGTGGCTGGTGCTATCTTCTCGAACGCTGGTTCTACCATCGTTGAGGAGCTCGGTTTCACTCTCGCTGCTGCTCACGACTACCTTGTGAAGCTTATGGAGCGTGGCCTCTCGATCGACCAGGTGGCCCGTAAGATCCGCTTTACGTTCGCAGTTACTTCGAACTACTTCCTTGAGATGGCTAAGTTCCGTGCTGCACGTCTTTTGTGGGCTAACATCGTTAAGGCTTACAACCCTGAGAAGAACTGTGCATGCAAGATGCGTGCTCACGCCGTAACCTCTACTTGGAACCAGACAGTATACGATCCATACGTAAATATGTTGCGTGGTACTACCGAGGCTATGTCGGCAGCTATCGCTGGCGTACACTCTTTGGAGGTGCGTCCTTTCGACTACGCATTCGAGGCTCCTACAGAGTTCTCTAAGCGTATCGCTCGTAACGCTCAGCTTCTTTTGAAGCACGAGTCACACTTCGACCAGGTTATCGACCCTGCTGGTGGCTCATACTACATCGAGTCGCTCACCAAGAGCATCGCTTCGGAGGCTTGGGCATTGTTCCGCACTATCGAGGAGAAGGGTGGCTACATCGCTGCTTTCAACGAGGGCTTCATCGTAGAGCGTGTTAAGGCATCAGCAGATGCTAAGGACAAGAATATCGCTACACGTCGTCTTATCCTCTTGGGTGCTAACCAGTATCCTAACTTTACTGAGGTTGCCGACGAGGCTATCTGCGAGTGCAAGGTTACTCGTGAGGTTAAGGAGGGCAACGTACTCGTTCCTTACCGTGGCGCTATGGCATTCGAGGCTATGCGTATGAAGGTTGATCGCTCGGGCAAGGCTCCTAAGGCGTTTATGCTCACTTGCGGTACATTGGGTATGGCACGTGCACGTGCTCAGTTCTCTTGCAACTTCTTCGCTTGCGCAGGTATCCGTGTTGAGGATAACACATTCTTCAAGAGCGTTGAGGAGGGTGTAGAGGCAGCTTTGGCTTCTAAGGCAGAGATCGTAGTAGTATGTGCTTCGGACGACGACTACGCAACTGTTGCACCACGTGTTAAGGAGCTTCTTGGCGACAAGGCTATCCTTGTTGTTGCTGGCGCTCCAGCATGCGCTGCAGAGCTTGAGGCTCAGGGTATCAACAACTTCATCAACGTTAAGAGCAACGTGCTCGAGACTTTGAAGGATTACTTAAAGAAGTTAGGCATCTAATCAGTTTACAGCTATGAGAGCAAAATTTTCAGATTTAGAATATAAGGCTGCAGCTACTGAGTGCTGCGCCAAGAAGAACGCTCCCAAGGAGGATTGGTTGACTGCCGAGCGTATCCCTGTAAAGGAGAACTATACGGCTGCCGACCTCGAGGGTATGGAGCACTTGAACTATGCAGCAGGTATCGCACCATTCCTCCGCGGTCCTTACTCAACAATGTACGTAATGCGTCCTTGGACTATCCGTCAGTATGCAGGTTTCTCTACTGCCGAGGAGTCTAACGCATTCTATCGTCGTAACCTCGCAGCAGGCCAGAAGGGTCTCTCTGTAGCGTTCGACCTTGCAACACACCGTGGCTATGATGCCGACCACCCACGTGTAGTAGGTGACGTAGGTAAGGCTGGTGTTTCGATCTGCTCGGTAGAGGATATGAAGGTGTTGTTCAATGGTATTCCATTGGATCAGATGTCAGTATCTATGACCATGAACGGTGCCGTACTCCCAGTATTGGCATTCTACATCGTTGCAGGTTTGGAGCAGGGTTGTACTCTCGACCAGCTCGCTGGTACCATCCAGAACGATATCCTCAAGGAGTTCATGGTGCGTAACACATATATCTACCCACCAGAGTTCTCAATGAAGATTATCGCTGATATCTTCGAGTACACATCTAAGAATATGCCTAAGTTCAACTCGATCTCTATCTCAGGTTACCACATGCAGGAGGCAGGCGCTACCGCAGATATCGAGCTTGCATATACCCTCGCTGATGGTCTTGAGTACTTGCGTGCGGGTATCAACGCTGGCATGTCTATCGACGCCTTTGCACCACGTTTGTCATTCTTCTGGGCTATCGGTATGAACCACTTCATGGAGATTGCTAAGATGCGTGCTGCACGTCTATTGTGGGCTAAGATCGTTAAGCAGTTCGAGCCTAAGAATCCTAAGTCTTTGGCATTGCGTACCCACTCACAGACATCGGGTTGGTCACTTACCGAGCAGGATCCATTCAACAACGTAGCACGTACAGCTATCGAGGCTATGGGTGCAGCTTTGGGTCACACTCAGTCGTTGCACACCAACGCTTTGGATGAGGCTATCGCACTTCCTACCGACTTCTCGGCACGTATTGCTCGTAATACTCAGATCTACATCCAGGAGGAGACCAACGTATGCCGCTCTGCCGACCCATGGGCAGGCTCATACTATGTTGAGGCGCTCACTCACGAGATTGCTCACAAGGCTTGGGAGCACATTCAGGAGATCGAGCAGCTCGGAGGTATGGCTAAGGCTATCGAGACAGGTATTCCTAAGCTCCGTATCGAGGAGGCTGCTGCACGTAAGCAGGCTCGTATCGACTCTGGCGTAGAGACCATCATCGGTGTTAATGAGTACCGCCTTGAGAAGGAGGCTCCTATCGACATCCTCGCTGTAGACAACACAGCAGTTCGTGAGAGCCAGGTTAAGCGTTTGCAGGAGCTTCGTGCTAACCGTGACAACGCAGCTGTTGAGAAGGCATTGGCAGCTATCACCGAGTGCGTACGCACAGGTGAGGGCAACTTGCTTGCTTTGGCTGTTGAGGCTGCTAAGGTACGTGCATCGTTGGGTGAGATCTCAGATGCTTGCGAGAAGATCGTTGGCCGTTACAAGGCAGTTATTCGTCTAAACTCAGGTGTATATTCAGCAGAGGTGAAATCAGATTCAGCATTCGAGAAGGCAAAGCAGATGTGTGCTGACTTTGCTAAGAAGGAGGGCCGTCAGCCCCGTATTATGATCGCTAAGTTGGGTCAGGATGGTCATGACCGTGGTGCTAAGGTTGTAGCTACCGGCTACGCTGACCTTGGCTTCGACGTGGATATGGGTCCATTGTTCCAGACTCCAGAGGAGGCTGCAAAGCAGGCTGTGGAGAACGACGTTCACATCGTGGGCGTATCGTCACTCGCTGCTGGTCACCTCACACTCGTTCCTCAGATCATCGCAGAGCTTAAGAAGCTTGGTCGTGAGGATATCGTAGTTGTTGTAGGTGGTGTTATCCCTGCTCAGGACTACGACCAGCTCTATAAGGATGGCGCTGCTGCTATCTTTGGCCCTGGTACTCCTGTTGCTACTGCAGCGATTAAGATGTTGGAGATCCTCGGCTAATTAATTTCCGATTTTATTGGGCATCTTTAGCCCATCCTAAACAAAATCCCGAAGGCTGTACTTCTTGTACTATCCTTCGGGATTTTTTATTACGATAGACTAAATCTGCCGCACTAAAATCAAAAAAAATCCGATTATAAGGCCGCATCTGCGGCACATCCCTAAAAGTAAGACCCTTCGGGCTGTACGCTAAGTACTATCCCGAAGGGTCTTCTTTTGTGATGCACCACATCTACGACCCTCTAATCAGAAATTAGGGTTGTTGTGGTGTCTTAATTAGTTCTCAAAGCTCAGACCATCGTCCGTAGCGTCGATACGTATTGGGCGGCTGCGGTCCACCTTCCCTGCTAATATGCGCTTCGAGAGCTCATTGACAATCTCACGCTGTATGGTGCGCTTAATAGGGCGTGCGCCATACATAGCATCGTAGCCTACATCTACGATGTAGTCACGTGCGGCGGCCGTGTAGGTAAACTCGATACCGCTATCGTGCAACATCCTCTTAAGGCCTCGCAGCTGCATCTCCACAATCTCACGTACTGCCTTACGGCCGAGTGGTTCAAACATAACGATCTCATCAACACGATTTAGGAACTCAGGCTTGAGGTGTTGCTTAAGTAGCTCAACAACACTCTGCTTAGCACTCTCTATGACCTCATCCTGTGGCTCGTCGCCCGCCGCAGCAAAGTGCTCGGCGATAAGGTGCGAACCCATATTCGAGGTCATAATAACAATAGTGTTGCGGAAGTCTACGGTGCGCCCCTTATTATCCGTAAGACGGCCATCGTCGAGTAGTTGCAACAAGATGTTAAAGACATCGGGATGTGCCTTCTCTATCTCGTCGAGTAGCACCACAGAGTAGGGCTTGCGGCGCACAGCCTCGGTGAGCTGACCACCCTCATCATAGCCTACATATCCTGGAGGCGCTCCCACGAGTCGTGATACAGAGTGACGCTCCTGGTACTCCGACATATCGATACGTGTGAGCATCTGGTCGTCGTTAAACAGAAACTCAGCAAGGGCCTTAGCAAGCTCGGTCTTACCCACACCTGTTGTGCCGAGGAAGATGAACGAGCCGATAGGGCGGCGGGCATCCGACAATCCGGCACGTGAGCGACGCACCGCATCCGAGATAGCCTCAATGGCGACATCCTGCCCCACAACCCTGCGGTGTAGCTCCTCCTCCATGTGTAGCAGCTTCTCACGCTCTGATTGTAGCATACGACTTACTGGTATTCCTGTCCAGCGTGATACTACCTCGGCGATATCATCTGCCGACACCTCCTCCTTGATCATTGCTGTGTCGGCACTTAGACGAAGCTCCTCCTCGAGGGTTGCCTGACGACGCTCAAGCTCCACAATCTTGCCATAGCGCAGCTCCGCAACACGTGCATAGTCACCCGTACGCTCGGCCTGCTGTGCCTCCAATTTGCACTGCTCGATGCTCTCCTTGATGCCCTGAAGCTCCTTGAGACGGTCACACTCCGACTGCCACTTGGCCTTGAGTGCCGAGTACTCCGACCTATGCTCCTCAATCTCACTGTCAAGGCGTGCGATATGCTCCTTGTCGCCCTCACGACGTATCGCCTCACGCTCAATCTCGAGCTGACGTATGCGTCGGTCGAGCTGGTCAATCTCCTCGGGCACGGAGTTCATCTCAAGACGTAGGCGTGATGCCGCCTCATCTACAAGGTCAATAGCCTTGTCTGGTAAGTGTCGCTCGGTGATATAGCGGTGTGACAGCTCCACGGATGCCACAATGGCCTCATCCTTGATGCGTACACGATGGTGGTTCTCGTAGCGCTCCTTGAGGCCTCGCATAATAGATATGGCATCCTCTACCGTAGGCTCATCAACGAGTACCTTCTGGAAACGACGCTCAAGGGCCTTATCACGCTCAAAGTACTTTTGGTACTCATCGAGCGTCGTAGCACCGATGGTGCGTAGCTCACCACGTGCAAGTGCAGGCTTGAGGATGTTGGCAGCATCCATAGCTCCGTCGCTCTTGCCTGCACCCACGAGTGTGTGTATCTCGTCGATGAAGAGCAACACCTCGCCATCCGACGATGTCACTTCCTTGACTACAGCCTTAAGACGCTCCTCGAACTCGCCCTTATATTTAGCACCCGCAATGAGCGCTCCCATATCGAGTGAGTATATTGTCTTGTTCTTCAGGTTTTCGGGGACATCGCCATTCACTATGCGGTGTGCGATGCCCTCGGCGATAGCAGTCTTACCCACGCCAGCCTCACCTACAAGCATAGGGTTGTTTTTGGTGCGTCGTGAGAGTATCTGAAGTACACGACGTATCTCCTCGTCACGACCTATCACAGGGTCGAGCTTGCCTGAGCGTGCCCCCTCGTTGAGGTTTATGGCATACTTGCCCAGAGCGTCGTACTCCATGCTCTCGGTAGCAGAGTCTACGGTAGCACCCTTGCGGAACTCCTTTATGGCGGCGATAATCTGCTTCTCGCTCACGCCCTCGGCGGATAGTATCTCACGAGCCTTTGAGCGTGTTGAGGCCAATGCCGCAAGGATGTGCTCTACTGAGGCGTAACGGTCGCCAAATGTTGATGTAAGCTCCACGGCACGCTGTATTAGGTCGGAGCTTTCTCGTGAGAAGAACTTATCGCTCGTCGCACCCTCGACACGTGGAAGACGGGCTATCGTTGAGTCCACCTTGCTGCGTAGCGAGGCGATATTAACACCCACACGGCCGAGGATAAAGCTTGCGAGCGTATCGTCACTCTCGATGGCTACTGCCAAGATGTGCTCAGGCTCTACGGCCTGTTGTCCTGCACTTTGCGCCTTAGTCATGGCACTCTGCAATAACTCTTGCGCCTTGATTGTTAATGTGTTAATGTTCATAATATATCTTTTTGGTTTTTGTTTTGTCATTGTTTCGATACTTCTGCCGACAAAACTCTTGCCAAGATATAGTGAACGGAAATCTTGTCACCTTCGCTTGTCAAAATGGCTGCAACTCAGGGGTTTATGGTGCCAAAATGACAATATTTGGCAGATGATAATGTCCCTTATGACACTCTGTTGTGTCAAATATTTTGCACTTTAGGGATTAATAATTGCAAAAAAATTTTGGATATTAAGAAATTATCTCTATCTTTGCACTCTGGTTGGATAATGGTCTGATGGCCGAGTGGCTAGGCAGAGGTCTGCAAAACCTCGTACAGCGGTTCGAATCCGCTTCAGACCTCTAAAATCCCTTCTACACAGCAGTGTGGAGGGGATTTACTTTTTTACGCCTAAATTTACGCCTAAAAAACAGACTCCTTCAGACCCCAAAGATAGTAAATTGTGTAAGAAAAACAAACTCCCTAACCCTTGTTTCTCTGCATAAATTTCTCAATATCTATCTTTCTAAACCATATTAATCTTCCTCTCTGAGAGTATGGTATCTCTCCACTATTCTTTAGTTCTTGCGCTATTGTCTTACCTATATTTAAATAGTCTGCAAGCCCATCTATTCCTTGTACATAAGGTGAATCACCATGTTCTTTCATCTTTTCCATTTGCTTGCTAAGAGCATCTACAACTTGTGCAGTGATAGTAGATATAACTGCATCATCACAAATTCTATTATAATCGTAATATTCCATATAATTTTTTGTAGAACATACGATTTGAAAATAAAAAAACAAGAGATAAAGTCCCCCTCAATCCAAAAAGTAAATAAATCGAGTTAGTTGGTTGAGGTATTGCTATAATAAGGTACATATCAGTTGTTTGTTTAACGTATTCTCCCTTATAAAATATGTACTGTATAGGTAGATATGGTTGGTATCCACTGTCTGGCGTAGTAAATTTTTTTCCAAAAAAAGTAAAAAAATACTAACTATACTTGTCTTTTTTGCCTAACTAATCATATTTATTATAGTAGGAAACAAAAAAGCCTACTTAAGTAATTATGAGTGAATATAAGAGAAAGTACAGAGAGCTGAGCGATTCCACAAAGGATAAGATTAGTAAATCGCTTACAGGCAAAAAACGTGATTACATGACACGTCAGAAGTTGTCTAATTCGTTAAAAAATTATTGGAAATCCGTGCCTTCAAGAGATGATGAGCATATTGCAATGCAAGAGTATTTGACGGGAGAGAAAAATAACGATGTCAAATCCTCTAATACTTATGAGCAATGATAGGATTGGGAAGACAATTATTGATGAACTACGTCTCTGCTACATTGCAGAGCCAGCGTTCTTGACATCTCTTTCAACACTAAATTTTGGAGAGAGGTTGGAACTTGGACAATACACTATCGTCCGCATCATTGCCCAACATTTTGAATACTATTTCAATCTAATAGATAATGGGCATTTAGTGGGTTATGTGTATTATGGCAGATATGGGGATATTAGCAATTATCTTTGGGTGAAGGTTGATAATAGACTATTGTACGACGATAACGGATTACGGCAATTGATATTAGATATTCAATCCCTTCTGCCAATAACCTTCAATAACATAACAAAAATTGATTTAGCAAAAGACTTTAAGAAAAATATCTGCTATACCATTAATAGATATATCAGAAACAAAAACATAAAAACTATTATAAATGGAAAGGTATTAAAGGATAGAAAGGCAAAAGTCAAAGGACTTAAGTATACATATGACGCTAACTTAGATAGGGTGCTACATCCAACAATCAGTTTATGCCAAGCTAAAGCAGAGCACAACAAGAGTAAAGGAGTTGCTATTCAAGGATACAATAAAATGGAAGAGATTGCAAGCTCTGGTAAAGAATACATTTTAGCGTACTATGGTTACCCAAAGACTTTGCACCGTTTGGAGGTTAGGTTAAACTCAGGAGAAATAAGCGACTACTACAAAATAATAAAAAAATATCAGAGCCCCGAAGACATCTTCAATAATGATTTCTTATCTAAGATGTATGACTATCACTTGGGAAGTGTATTACGTTTTACTCAGGGAAGAACACCAATTCCATGGAGCGATATTATGCACTGACAAGACAAGATAACAATATACCCTAACAGTGCATCTATTTTATAGGTATCGTCCTAACACCATAGAAGATAAACTAAAAAATATGATGCAACCTAAAAATAAGTTTTACAATAAAAATGTATCCATATAAAAAGATACCTTTTAATCTTAAGATATAGGTAAAAACTTATCAACTATTGTATCGTTATAACCTAAGAGATTAATTCAGATATATAAGGGAATAAATGTATCCCTTTATTTTTTTGAAAAATATCAATAAAAAACTTGTTTTTAGCGAATAGATGTATTATTTTTGCGTAAAATTTAGTTATAACTAAACATGACCAACGATTATACTTTCAAAATTTGCGAGTTAATAAAGAACCAAAATGGGATTACATTTTACAAACTCTTCATTAATGACCACTGTCAATTTGATGAGTTTCTAGATGAAGTAAATAGAGTTCAGATTACTAGGAAAAAATTTTCTGACTTGATATCCAGAATGGGTTGTTTTGGGGATTATATGATGCCCCAAAAATATTTACGTCAAATTAAAGAGGTTAAAGAAAAAGATATATACGAATTCAAAAAAGATGACATTAGGATATATGTTAAACTAGAGAAACCTAATGTGTTTATTATTCTCGGAGGGTTTAAGAATTCCCAAAAGAAGGATATACAACAAGTTAAGAAAATACGCAGAGAACTATAACGCAATAACAATTAACTAAAACTAACTTATGGAAAGACAGGACATATTAAGAGAACCAGAATATTGGATTGCTCAAATCCAAATGGCAATGTACAAATGTGCTCTTGACTTTATGAATAACTCAGGTAAGAATAGAAGTCAATTAGCAGAGCACTTAGGTGTGAGTAAAGGGTATGTAACACAACTACTCAGTGGTGATTATAATTATAGTTTAACCAAACTTGTGCAAACCGCTATGACGATGGGATATGTGCCAAAAGTAACTTTCATACCTCTTGAGCAAGAAATTTGCAGAGACGAGAATGTTGGCACATTCGTTTTGGCAACAAAACAGAGCATCGGCAAGTTTGAGACCTTTGGTAGTAAGAATTATGACTTAGTAGCATAGGATATGATTGGATTTAGAATGTTAAATATTCAAGTGGAGCAGTTTGCTATACTTGGTAACGATATGCCCAGTGGGGAAATAGGTTTTAACACATCATTATCTTTTGGTGTTAATCCTTCTATTGCGGGAGTCCGTGTAACAACTAGATATGAACTTGTGTCCAACGAGGAAAGATTAGTAATACTGGAGCTATCATGCAGCTTTGAGATTTTTAGAGAGAATTGGGATGCTTTAATCGCAGATGGAAAGCTAACTCTACCTAAAGAGTTTTTAGCACATCTTGCAATGCATTCTGTAGGCACAGCAAGAGGAGTTCTTTTTAGTAAGACTGAAGGTACAATTTTTAGTCAGTATATTCTTCCACCAATCAATATTGCAGAAAGAATTACAGAAGATATTACTTTTGATGTTCCGATAGACGCTGTATCTGAGTAATGTCGATGACATGTGATATCCTAATACTATAGGGTTCAACCTATCTATCCAGAGGAGGGCAAGTGCTCTCCTCTTTTATTTCACAGCGCATACTACCAGTGTCAGTATAACAATGAAGATATGAAAATAGATATAGGCATAAACTCTCTGTTTATGGCATGCTTGGAAAAGCTAATAATGCTATCACCTACGATTAGTTAAGTTTAAGGGCGTTATTTAACGACATATTAAATAACCATATATATCTATATATAAGTACAAGCAAAATGCTTTAAATGTAACAAATTCTGTCTATACCAAACTAGATAATATATAATTAAGTCTTGCTTTCAATACGTATTGAGCTAATAAAGGATGCAGGGACATTTGCCTCTTTATAGTATGTTCCTCTTAAAACATGTTTATCATCAATTTCAGATTTAGCAATAAAGAAGTTTTCTTTACAATCATTTTCAATAGACCCTAAAAAGAAGTTTTTAATAATCAATCTGTAAATAAGATACCAACTATCTACTTCATACTCTTTATTAAAACTAGAAAGCGTCTCGTATCCTTTAACTGTAAAATGCTTCAATGCATGTAGGAATCCACCCTGAAATACATTACTTTTATTAATTCCTCTGCATAAGTCCAATCTAAGGACACGGTCTGATATGACGCCATCCATATCAACCTGAAACACATATGCCATAGTCTCTCCTCTAATATATTCTAAATATTCTTCATCAGTATATTCCCTTATCAATTGTCTTTTTTCATGCTCTTTTATCGCTTTGACAATAAGCCAATCATTTTGCTGCCCGAAATAATTGGGATAGTTATCTACAATCTTGAGATACTCCTTATTAAGAATAAAACGATAAAAAGCAAAACTTGGTACAATAACAAAAATCTTTTGATTTTCCCGTGTGTCATTGTAGCCAAAAGCCCTCCATAAATAGGGAGAAACTCCAGTAGTGCAATAATCCTTATTCTCATGTTGCATTAAAAATACTGATACTTCCTTGAGGCGATTTATTATTTTTACAAACATATTGGTGTTGTTGCATTTTTGCTGTAATGCACCAGCAATGCCCCACATATTTGACTCCCATTCATGAATATCTCTCATAGCGCTATTAGTTATAGTCAAATTGCAACGTCAAAACATGTATTTTATCTTACTTGTTGTAATACCATCTCAATATCCTCCACCGAGCTAATCTTTACAATTTCCCCTGCGAACTCGATGTAACCAGTGACTGCGGGTTGCTGCCCAAAATCACTATCCACGACCAAGTCCGAAAATTTGAGACCTAACTTGTCCGCTATTTCCTCAATCTTACGAATGTTATTTGTCTCCAATAGACTATTAACATTCTGCTTCTTTATGCCCATCATCTCGGCAAACTGTGTCTTGGTGATACCTCGCTCAGACAAAATCTCTGCTATGCGTAATCTAATCATATTACCTATTTTATAGTAGTAATTGCAAATATATGATTTTTTAATGTAAAACACCTAAAAAGAAATAAAAAAGCTTACTTTAGTAATAGATTATTATTAAAATAATTTTGATAAGTCATAAATTTACATTACCTTTGTAATAATAAAAAAAGATAACAGATATGAATACATTGGTAATTACAAATCTGACTGCTACCCGTATGGTGGTGATTGCATCAAGGACAAATAGTGAGTTGATGGCTGGAGCAAAAGCAATGATGATATGTGAGCTCAAAAACAAACTCCACAACGGTGTTGCACACTTTCTCTACACCAAGAAGAACGGTGAGATTAGAGAGGCATGGGGAACAACAAATCCTACCCTTGCAGCAAAGTACACCAATGGCAGAGGATGCAGCAGAGAGATGTACGCTACAACAGCCTACTTTGACATTGAGAAGTCTGCCTGGAGAAGTTTCCGTTGGGAGAACATTGTAAAGGTCTTTTAACTATAGGGAGGGGAAACCCTCCCACAAACAACCTAACTATGAAAGATAACAAAGCATACCGCACAAGTGACTATATGGAGTGGGATAGTATGATGCTCCTTATCCGTAAGCTATATAGGGATGGAAACTACCGAATGAGCTTGCTACTGGGTTGTGGTAGCTTCTTTGGTCTCAGAATCTCCGACTTGCTAACCCTAAGTTGGGATATGCTTTTGTATGATGACCAGTTTACCATCCGAGAGAAGAAGACAGGTAAGAGAAGAGTTGTGAAGATTAACTCAGACTTCCAACGACACATCAAGAACTGTCACCGTGAATTGAGGGTTGAGGATGATACAGAAAAGTGCTTCTTGTCTCAAAAGGGTTGTGTATATTCCATTCAACGTATCAACACCATCCTTAAACAGATTAAGAGGGATTATAACATTAAAATTCAGAACTTTTCAACTCACACTATGCGCAAGACATTTGGTAGAAAGGTTTTTGAGAGTGCTGGAGAGAATGCAAATTTGGCACTGGTAAGACTTAGTGAGTTGTTCAATCACTCATCAGTCAGCATCACCAAGATATACTTAGGTATCCGTCAGGATGAGTTACTTGAGACATACGATATGTTGGATTTTTAGATACTTAGAGTCTGTATAAAGAAAAAAGTATATTTAGATGATAGCAGTATTAAAATAAAATATTACCTTTGTATGACTAACACGAAATTTATAAGAGGAAGAAAAAGAAATATTATATAATTACGACATACTGTAAAAAGCGTTAGCTTTTATTCGTGCATCCTGAAACCTGAACAATTTCTAAGATGTAGCACAATGAATAAAGTTTGGCGCTCACGTTGCTGTATATACTCCAACGTGGGCTTTATTCTATATTTGTGCTATAGGTAGTTCAGGACCGCAGGATGCAAATAGAAGAATTATCCCACGTTTTTTATTTGTGTCTATAACAACCTGAACTATGACACAACAAACCTATTACCGTCCAGAGTGGACTTGCGGAAGATATAATCCTCAAGCACAAGTAGCCCTAATGTACAATCTGATTGAGGGCAAATCTTTCTTCTTTGAATCATACTCAGCAACAGTCATATCCGAAATCCTAAATGCGGGTAGAAATGGTCAATTAAATATTGAATCAATAGCTAATAATACTGGAATTGCAACCGAAAGTATTATTGAGTTTATTGAAGGGGCATTGATAGATGTTGGACTGGTAACTACAAAGGTATTTACCAAGGATGAAATACACACTATCCGCAAGAAGTGGAGTGCTCTTAATAAAGTAGAGTCCCCACATTACAATCTTTCAAATGTAAAGACCGAGGGTATTATTGACCCGCATACAGCTGAAATGGAGTATAAGAAATACTTGGATGTAAATACTCAAATTCAGACTATGCAATTTGAGCTCACTTACAGGTGTAGTGAGCAATGTCTACACTGCTATAATATGGGTGCAACCCGTAATGATAATGAGGTAAGTTGTAGAGGAAGTATCAATGAAATGTCTCTTGAAGACTACAAGAGAGTTATTGATGAATTAGATAGCTTGGGGTGCTACAAAGTTTGTTTGACTGGCGGTGACCCATTCTCACATCCTCATGTCTGGGAAATTATAGATTACCTATACCAAAAAGAGATAGCATTTGATGTGTTCACTAATGGACAATCAATCACCACCAATACAGAAAAGCTTGTTGATTACTATCCCCGTGTGGTTGGTTTATCTATATACAGTGGTATAGATGAAATACACGATAGGATTACACGAATTAAAGGGTCGTTGGTTAAAACATTGTCAGTAGCAAAGACTCTATCTGACTATGGTGTTCCAATGGCATTTAAGTGTGTTGTGATGAAGCCCAACTTGAAAAGTTATCATCTTGTTAAGGATTTAGCCAGGGAGTATGGCGCAGTAATTCAAATTGAAGCCAACTTATGTATGGGCGTAGATGGTGATATGTCAATGATTAACCACTTAAGATTATCTAAGGAAGAGTTTGAAGTGTTATTAAGAGATAAGGATATATCTATATATGTGGGGCTGGATACACCAAATGAAGGAAGAAATCCCAAGCCATTTGATGCCCTACCATGTGGAGGAGGATGGGGTTCATATACACTAACACCAAATGGAAAATTTGTTATATGTGTAAATGCTCATTGGGAGTTAGGAGATATATATATTCAAAATATAACATCTATACTTAAAGGACAGGCACTTAAAGAATGGCGTAGTATTTCAGTTGGAGATATAGATGGATGTGGGACTAAACCAGAATGTGATTATTGCAACATCTGTGGAGGAAACAATTATAGTGAACACGGCGTGCTGACTAAACCATCATCTGTGAACTGTTGGATGGCAGAAGTTAGATATGGGTTGATGCAGAAACTCAAGGATGGAGAAGATACATTAAATGGGTTGTCTGTTTCTGATAGACTTCAGCAATTAGATGATAATGTTGTGGTGGAATTCGGTAAAGAAATAAAAGAGCATTGAAACAGATGCAAGGAAAAATGAATTGTCCTGAACTAATTCTATAATTGTTAATACTGATATGTTATGAAAATCAATCTTAGCATTTCTAAGCAGTCAAGTGTAAAGACTTTTAGCGGTTGTACACAGGGCGCAGAGTCTCAGTGTGGTGTTATGTACCGTTTTGGCTTTATTTAATGAGTGTCTTTGCCTCGTGTGAAGTTAAAGTAGCACGGGGCATTTTTGATTACCAATTAGCACGAATGATTATGGCAAACAAAGATGGTTTAATCTCTCCCAAAGAGAAAGGAAATGATGGGGAAATTATCACTCCTCAACCCAAGCCACAGCCCACTACAGAAAAGGGACTTTTGCTTGACTAATTAACCCATGGTGGGTGGCAATAAGCTACCCACTTTTACTAAAAAATCCACACATGTTACACACTACACATAACACATATATTGTTCCATATAAGGTGCTTCTATCTAATGATAATTCTTTAGATGTATATCCATACATACGAACATTAAATGCCACTAACCATAAAATGTATCTTGTAAGCCTAGAACACGGTAGAAGTTATGTCGTAGGCAGAAGGGACAATAGATATATAGTGAGTAAAGGCAATGGATTAAGTTATACCTGTCACTCTTTTATCAATACGGGGGAACTTGGAAATGATACTTGGGGGTTATTACTCAAGCAAGATGCCATTAGAGATTTTATTGTAGGTAATGAGGTACGAGGACTCGGAATCAAAACCAATCACATGGAGTATGTTTTAGAGCTGGATACATACATAACCCTCAATAATGGCACGCACCTAAAACCTATTCTATTGCAATACAGTGTTGAATGTCCGTACAGAATTTCTGATTCAGCCTATATGGCACAGGATGAAATCAACCACTGGGCAGATATGTGGAGCACAATGTTCTCGTATAGTCATAAGTATCGCTACCAGATAGCTGCAGAGGTGCTAATAAGCAATCTCCGCACATTAGAAGATAATGGTATCTTACATAATGCGATGACTTGCCAGAACTACACATGGGCATTGGAGTTACTTGATTTTGAAATAGCTCACTCTCCCAATTATCCGTATGATAGTGAGGATGCCCAAAGACATGTCATGGATTTATTTACAAGAGAGATAATCTTTACCTATCAGATTATAATATCTATAGCTGGCAGATTAAGAGAACCTATAGACTATGCATGGATTGATAGAATGTTCAACCATTATGGATATGATATAGGAATATATGGAATCAAGATTAAGTAGATAATTACAAATACTAAATACACTAAGTTATGGAACAAATACAAACTATTCAATGTCCTAAATGTGGCACAATTACCGACTGTAAAGAGAATTGCTCAAATTGTGATAGTATGTTACCAAGAGTAGCAGCTGTACTTTGTAATGGAGAAGATGATGTTAATACTGCCTTAAAATACTTGGGGTTTGGTGATAATGCTTATGTTAGCACCTCTTTGCTTGAAGTAGTAGAGAAAACAGAGAAGCAAAGTAAAAAACACAATACTTTAATAACCTCTTACACCCAACTTGAAGGTGTTTCTGGAGTAAGTATTCAACTATATGCAGCTCCAGATGTGCCTGTGTGTTTGACCATTGATTATGATATGAGGGATAGTATTGCCGAACAGTACTTTGAACGAATACAGTCTTCTAAGGTAGGGGAACTTTTCCGAATTAAGCAGAAAGAGAATTATATGAATTGTATAGCTGTAACATGTGATGATGCAAAAACTTCAGCCCAATTTATTCGCTATGTATTGAAAGAACTATTTGATACTAATGATACTAATCTTTATTTTAGCACTACCGTTATAATAGATGGCACTATGTATAGTATCTCAACAAAAGGGAAGAAACTTGTTGATGAAAAAATAGAACGGACTGAAAAAGAGTACATAAATCAAGTTCTAAAGGAACAAGCATCTTATATATTGGATATTAAGAGAGAGTCAATATTTCCTCCGTTTAGTAAAATATTATACATTGCTGCAATGTTGGCGTTGGGTGTTTATTTGGGTAATTTATACTCATTGACAACAGCTCTTATTTTATTAGGCTCAACGATTGTTTTAATAATGATTGTAAATAGTATATCTAAAAGTCGTAGGATTAATGAAGCTAAAGATTTAGAAACGTTTAAAACGAAGTTTTGTAAGGTTAAGCGTCCAGATACATCTTCATATCCAAGGTTTATAGAAGAGTAATTAGTACTTGAATTTGTAGAATATACAAAATATCAATATACATTATGTTAGATACAAAGAAAATGATAGGCATATCAGTAGCTGATTATATAATGGAAATTTGGGATTATATAATTTTAGTTAACAGGTCTGATTATGCCCTATATGAACAAACTTCTGACAATGATGTATTATGCGACCTATTGATATGGATACTTGGGAATGATGTATGTTTAGCAATCCCATATACGGGCAGTAAGGGTGATTTAAGGACTGAACTTGAGGACTTCCTCGATAGTCAATACTTTATGAATGATGAGTATGTATAGCTAAACCTCGCTTCTATTAAAATCCGAGTATCAAGTAACATTGATATTCGGATTTTTCATTAAAACATTCACTTATATACAAAAATGAATATTTATAAAAACAGTAATATTATCTAAATCAGCATTTTACAACACACTGAAATAGATAATATTCAATAACCACCCAAAACCGCTGTTTTTGAAATAGAGTTTAGTACCCCAAAGTATTAGTCAAGCAGTGCTACGGCATCATTCTGTTGTTTATTTTTGAGAGAGTTATGGTATCGGTGAAATGCTTTGCTTCCCGCTGTGTGTCCACTCATAGTTGCTATGATATTATCACTAACTCCCCACCCAACCAATGTGTCTATAAAAGAACTACGAGCAAACTTACTCTTTGCTAACTCATATAGCGGTTTGTACTCAGCTTCATCATAGGCATTATAAGTAACAACAATCCTATCAATGCCAGCCTTCTGAAAAACTCTCTTTAAGTTATCATTATATGTTTGTGAATACTTAGGGAAGTCAAACAATGGCATCTTAGGCACTGTATCATCCTTGCGATATTTCTCAAGGATAGCAAGAGCTTTGGGTGACAGAGGAATTCTACAATCTAAGCCACTTGACTCCTTGGTTTTGTTTGGTCTGTAACGAATGCACCAACAACCATCATCGTATATAAAATTCTCGTACTTCAGTCTAAAAAAGTCTGATACACGACATCCTATTGAGCATTGAAAGTAGAACATATCCCTTGTGTACTCCAAACACTCATCATCCAAATCTGCTTCAAGAAGTCTTCTTTTCTCCTCCAGTGTAAGAGTGACTGGGTCACCATACCTCTCAGCTGGAACTTTATAGTCTGCAACATTACCCATATCATCAACCCCATATTGCACCCTACACCACTTGTAAAAATACTTAATAGTTGTGAGTATCTTGGCAATGGTGTTTCTGCCCTTCTTTCTTGCATGATGAGACTTACTCTTCTTATTATCGTTTAGTTGTCCCTCATCTTGCACAAGGTATATTTGGAACTCTGTCATTAGACGCATATTGCTCTGGGCAAATGTTATTCCCCTCTTACGATAAATCTCAAAATTCTTGAAATGGTTGATAGCATTCATCCTTGTCTTTTGCCTCCCCCACGAAACAGATTTATCCATATAGAATAACTCACCTAATGCCCATAGCTGATTAGCATCATCACTATTTACCGTAGGTTGTGATGTTTCAGTCTCAACAACCTTTTTCTTCTTACCTATCTCCTTGTCAAGAATCTCTATTAGCTCATCACGGGTTATAGTCTCTCTCTCATTTGAAAGTATAGCCAATCTACTTGCAAGCAAATCCAATTTCTTATTTACCTCTGAATACAGAACCAAGCTACTTTTGTGCTTAGCGTAGTTGTTCTTGTGTATTCCATAGGTTCTGTTGCCATCACCGTTGGATACCTCAGCAGGACTACCAAACCAAGCGGATTTTTGAGCAGAGTAACCAGTGTAGTAATGAATAGTTTGATTCTTGTTGATAGTGATTATTGCACTAATCTGATAATAAGGCTCTACATTGATAGCCCTCTTTGATACATAGACATTCTTCTTGATGTCAAGTCTGAACTTAATAGCATACTTCATATATTATTTGTTTAGTATAACATAAGAGTCTGCTTTCAAAAAACAAGGGTAAAAATAAAAAAAGCGTAAAAAATTTTTTACGCCTAAATTTATTAAGGATGTAGCAAAGTTTAATGAAGTCTAATGGTGTCAAAAATCATTGTTCATACATCTCATAACCATATTATGATGCCTAATGAAGTTGTATGAACTCTAATCTCCTGCACGCTTCAGACCTCACAAAAGTGCCTCACAGTTATCTGTGGGGCATATTTTTTTACTCTTGCTTACAAACTTGCTAACAAAAATAGGAGTCAATGATAGCAAATGAGAGTCAAGTTAGCACACCTAATACAAAGCAAAAAGCACCCTTTGGAGGTGCTTTCCTTATTTAAGATAGTCTAATCTTTCTTGAATGTTGTTGCTTGTTATGTGTAGGTATCCTGCTCTTGCCTTTTTCTTTTTGGCACTCTGTAACATACACCTCATCCTCATATCCCATAAGAGTGGCAACTGTAATCATCACCAAATCTATTATCTCTGCTGTTGATAGTATGGCATATTGTTGTGGCAACCCCATTGTATCCCCATTTTCATAGCATTCTCTAACCACCCTTTTGAGGTTATTATTACCTGTTCTCATACTTGTTTTATTTTATTTATACAAGTATTTGAAGTAAGTTGAGTAATCTGTTGGATAAATTTAGTTAAACTAATTAAAGGTCTATTTTGTATATAAATAATCATAAAGGAATAATAAAATAGGCAACAAATCTCAAATAGAGAAATGTTGCCTATATTATTTAGTTATGCAAATTAATCCCTAAGGCAAGAAAACCAATCAACAATGCCAGAATAACAAGCAATATTATAACTCCCTTTATCTGTGCCTTGTTGCTCTTCTTTACCATTTCATCCCACTCATTAAGTTTGCCTTGCAACAAAGCAATATTAGGGTTGGTTGGGTCCATCATTTGGCACATTAGCAAACCTGATTCATATTTAGACCTTGCAAGTTCATACATATCAGTATCTTGTTGCTTATACCAGGTTTCAACCATTGGGATAAGTTTGAAAAGGAGTCTATAATTCTGTTGAATATCTGAATCACTAAATTCCAAATCTATAATCTCATCCTTTCTTGTTAATTTATTTCTATGCTCTTCAACCTGTTGTGTGGCATATGCTTCTTGCACTGCATCTTTCTTCTCAACAACTACTTGTTGTTTGCCACCATCATTATTCACACTACCTCTTACATCAATTACTTGGTCTGCTGCTTTTTTTCCAAATACTGCATTACCAATTGCCTTTCCTGTTTTTTCTCCTGCTGCATCTGCAAGACTTCCCCAAAATCCCATAGTTAGAATGTTTATCACTCCCAACCTCTATGAGTATTTAACAATAAGAAAGTGTGAGGTTGATTAGTTTATTCTTATAGAGGTTCTGGAATACCTATGCACAAATAAACAATACCCCACACCAGTATTGGATGTGAGGTATGTTACCCCAACAGATATACCAATACAAGGTGAAGAGTGTAATTGCTTAACCCTGTGCATTGAAATTTTCCAGATTTCTATAAGGGGTAAATGCTAATACACTTTCATCAAAATATGTCCACCAAACAAACCTAATTGATTGGTATTGCAAATTTATAAAAAAAATATCTTAAATCAAAATTAGCACAATAAATTAAATGCATTTCCATAGTTTAGTGCATCGATAGATGTTACCATATCTATTATAACTTAACATAAAATCTTATGTTAGGTCATTTTTATATGCCATATAATAGTGTCCCAAATAATAAATTAGCACATTAAGGAAATTAGCACAATAACCCCTCCCTATGACAAGCATAAAGAGGGGTAGCAAAAGTTATGATGAACATTAGGGAAGACCTAATCTTTGAATCCACCATCAAATATATCTTTGCAATTGTCTTGGATATAGAACATATAAACATTTGGGCATAAGTCATAAGCACCATCATATAGTCTGTCTCTTAACCCCTCCTCCAATATGTCTAATTCATCAAACAGATGTAAGTCATAATCCCAATCCAATTCACTTGCATCAGGATATTTCTCCTTGACTTTTTCAACTGCTATATCATCAAATGTTTGATATTCCTTATATATACTCTTGATGGCAATGGCAAATGGGTGCTCATTGCTTATTAGACTAATACCAAATGTCTCCTCAACCCTATCCCAACATAGTTTGCAACTATTGAACTTCTTATTACACCCACACTCATATAATTTGTTGAAGATGTTTTCAATTAGTGTTAGGATAAAGAATTTATATGATATTAGTGTATTGTCTATTGTTAATGCTATGTCTCCATCAGCATTTTGGTATTTGTATAAGAACAACACCTGTGGTAGAAAATCACTATCATCACTGTTATCCTCTTCATAATTTAGGGTAAGCATTTTTGCAAATTCCTCATCAACTATGTCTTCCTTGTAGATTGAATTAAGTTTATCTATTAGTGTGTAGTCATACTCACTATAAGCATCTACCTCCACTAAATGCAACTTCTCCACACACTCCCAATTTGGAGTAAATACTCCATTGTAAATCTTATTTCCAGCACATAGTGTGCAACCATAATTGCCATCCTGCAACACCTTAATATGGTCAAATGCAGGCAACTTTTTCAATAGATTATCTTCCATAATATCCATTCTTTTTATTTTATTTATCAGTGAGATATTGGTGTGATTTTCTTTGATTTTTTGGGTAGTTTTTTCTCAAAAAATCCTTAAAAACTTAAAGAAAACCTCAAAAAACAACCAGATTTACAGCAATTTGGCACAAAGATTCACCCAATTAAAGCAACAGGAATAGATGCTTGTCTTGCAAACACTACTGATAACCAACAACATATACAATGCTATTGTTTGGTAGATATGTTGTTTTATGCTTTGGAGGGTTTCACCACCCTCCAAAATGTGTGTAATAAAAAGAGGGTGGTAGACTTGATTAGTGTTTTTTGTTTGCTATCTAACCAGCCTATATCCATTGGTGTATTGTAAAATCTCCTCTTCCTTGTAGTATGTATGCCTACCCACCTTATAAGTATTAATCCACCCCAACTTTTGCCATCTATATATGGTGCTTGGACTCTTCTTTAATATCTTGCTCACCTCTTCTATTGATAGCATTTTTGACTTATCCTCATTATTGCTTGACACCTCCTTAATGATGTAATTTGCAAATTCATACAAATCATCAATAGTCATCTCAATCTTGGCATCTTTGCCATACTTCTTCAATATTTGCTCTAATTTTTTCATAGTATTTATTTTTATTTTTTTACAATAAACTCATATTGGCATTTTTAAAAATGCTCTTTATAATTATATGGTGTTTTTTGAAAATTATTTTTAGAAAATGCCACATTAGATAAAACTGTATAATTTTTTAGCACACTTTGCTGGCAAATATCAGTAATAATAGCTACATTCGCCTCTGTATCTGATACTTACAAAAATTTAATAAGGATAAAAATATGAAAGTTGTATTATTGGCAAGAGTAAGCACTAACCACCAAGACTATGAAAGACAGGTTGTGGAACTTACAAATCATTGTGAGCAAATGGGATGGGACATATGTAAGATATTTGCCAACAAAGTTAGTGGAGCAAAAAAGAATGAGGAGAGGCAAGAACTTGTAGAGATGTTCAACTACATTGAACAACATCAAATAGACAAAGTATGTGTGTTGGAAATATCAAGACTTGGTAGAAACACATTAGAGGCCTTGAAAGTTATTGAACAACTAAATGAGAAAGGCATATGTCTTTATATAAAGAACTACAATCTTGAAACAATTGTTGATGGCAAGATAAACCCAGTTGCTTCACTAATTTGCACCATCTTATTGGAAATAGGAAATATGGAGAGGTTGACTATTAAGGAGAGAATGGCATCAGGTAGACAACAATATATAGATAGGTGTAGAAAAAATGGTATAAAAATGGGCAGACCTACTACTTATAGAAAGTCTGATGACAAGATGAAAGAGGAGTATAAGAAAGATATATCATTGTTAAAGCAAGGATTATCATTGAGACAAATAAATGCTATAACTGGCACAAGTATAATGACTATAAGGAAGTTATATAAGTTTGCTCAACATTAGTTAAAAAATAAAGAAAATAAAAATAATTCACCATTTATAGCATATAATTATAAAATAGTTATTTGTAATGAATGGTGAAATTTTATTCAAAAAGCAAAAAGAAAAGTATCAAGTTGTAGTTTATCTAAAAGAGTATGTGTATAATGCCATTGAAGCATTAGGCAAGCAGCATTATAGGGATAAAAGAAGAGTAGATGGGTTATTGAGAGCATATACCCTTATTCTCCAAAATGTTATAGTAGGTAAAATAGACAATGGATGGACCCCCATTGAGTCTACACTTTTTAAAGGTATAGTAAGCAAAAGGCACTACAAAGAATACCTTGAAAAACTAAAAGAAGTAGGTTATATTGATATTAAGCATATGCCATTACAAAAGACCACCAATAAGGATGGTAATACATTTACTTCAAGAAAAACTACTCAATACAGAATAGGTATTATAGGATGTTTATTTGACAACCAACAATATATTCCTGTGGCATTAAACTATAATGATGAGGATATGTGGATTAGCATAAAGACAAAATATACTTGTGTTCAACTTGAAAGTATAGGGTCAAAGAAAGAGTCTATAATGAATAAGTCCTATATAGAGGTTTCTGCTACACAAAGAATATGTGAGTTGGTAAGCAAGATAATAAAAGGTAAAATCAAAAATCCAAAAATAATCTCAAATAATATAGAATATGTTTCTAATAAGTATAAGTATGATTCTAAGAAAATAGAACATATTGTTTTTGGATTATTAAAAATAATAAGAGTAAAAGAAGAAGATGAACAATATATTGGGAACAATTGTAATCAATACATTGATGATGTGAATATTGAGCAAAGACTCTCCTCAAAATTTGACTACTACAAAGATGTAAAAGTTGACATAGAGATATTTAATAAGTGCTACTGCATAAAAGACCTCAAACACATTGTTAGACTACTTGATATTCCCAAATATCATTATGATGGCAAACTATATAGTGCTTTCACCAATTTGAGAAGACCATTGAGAAAGTATGTGTGCTATAAAGGTTGTTATTTAGAAGAAGCAATGGATATACCTTGTGCCCATTTTACAATGTTACCAAAGATATTTGAGAAGTTTGGAATTTCCATACCATTAGATGAGATTAGTAGATGGAAAAAACTTACTCAAACAATAGAAAAAGAAAAGGGTTTGTATTATGAAGTAGCAAAGTATGGTGGCACTACAAGAGACCTTATTAAACCTGTATTTCAACCATTTTTAAGCATTAAAAATGAAAAGTCATTCATCTATGCTGCCAAAGAAAATGATAGGCAAAATAGGATTAAAATATGTGAATTTTTCAAATGTGAGTTTCCATATATATACAATGCTTTGTTAGATTGGCACAAAAGAATAAATGACACATCCATAAAGAGTGTAGCAAATGTAGTAGAGAGTGAGATTATAAATCCCATTTGTGATATGTTGAGGTCTGCTGGTCTACACCCATTTAGAGTAAATGATGCAATATATCTACCAAGTAATGAGATTAGTATGGTGTCTTTTGATATAAGACAAGAGGTCTTTAATTATATAAATAGATGGGAATCAACAAAGCACATTGCTTAAAGGCAAAAAAATAAAAAATAGTGTGTTCCAAAAAAATAATTTTCAATTATAGTAATATAAATAATAAAGACTTTTTTGTGATTAATAGTTAATCAAAAATAAATTAAATAATATGAAGATTAAAGCAATAATAAGAAGCAAAAAGAAAGTAGAAAGAGTAAGCATCTCATTGGTGTTTACTGCAACTTGTAAAACAAGCACAACATCAAAGAGAATTACCCAGTATGTAGTTATTCCAGAACAGGCATATGTAGATTATTGGGATAATAACAAGGGGTGTCACAACACATCAAAAAAGATGTGTCCACCCAAGATTAGTATTGATGCAACATCCATAGATTCAAGAATTATGGATATAATATCTTATGTCAAAACTTGCTATGAGCAAGCACATAAAGGTTGGATAAAGGATGGTTGGTTGAAGAAGACTATTGAGCAATACTACAAACCACAAAAGGAGAAACAAGTAAAGGATGAAAAACCCACTCATCTAATGGAGTATTGTAACAAGTTTTTGGGTAAGGCAAATTTGAGAAAGGATAGGAAAACCAATGAATATATAGATGAAAGTTCTATTGTTAAGTATAAAAGGTGTTTAGAACTACTTAAAGAATACTTGAAATCAAAAAGGATGAAAGATATCCCTTTTATGGATATAGATATGGCTTTCTATAATGGTTTTGTGGATTTTATGTATGGTAGATATAATTTTGCTCTTAATACAGCAGGTAGACATATCAAGGAATTAAAGGCTATGCTTAGTGCTGCTGAGGAAGATGGATGTATTGTTCCACAAATATATCATAAATTCAAGGTGATGACAGAAGAATTGGATACTACATACCTTACTGAGGAGGAACAAGAGATGTTGTATCAAGTTGATTTATCTAAATTTAGTAAGCAAGATATTGTTGAAAAACTTATGGAGTATAAGAAGAATTATGGTGATATGGATATTGAGAAATATCTCAATGGTAAGATTAAAAGTCTTAAATTAGAAAGACTACCTTTATATAGAGATGCAATGATAGTGCTATGTAGAACTGCTCAAAGAATCTCTGACTTAAAGAAGATTAAGCCTACAAAGGGTTGTGATAGGATCTCTTTTCACCAACAAAAAACAAGAAAAAAGATAATGTTGCCTATTCATTCAATGGTGCACAAGGTCTTTCAAAGGTATGACTATAATTTGGAATTCAAGTTTGCTGCCCAAGAGTTTAATGACTACATCAAAATAGTGTGTATGTTGGCAGGGATTGATAGTGAATTTGAACAACAAATCACCATTGGAGGCAAGAAAGTCTTAAAGAATTTACCAAAATTTATGCTTATTACATCTCATTGTGGTAGAAGAAGTTTTTGCACAAATGAGTATTTGAAGAGGGGCAATGATAGCCTACCAATACCTTTAATTATGTCTGTTAGTGGACATACCACTGAGAGCTCATTTAGAAAATATATCAAGGCAACCAATGATGATTTTGCCCAAAGGGTTGTAGAAACTTGGGAGAAGTATTATAATGAAATAGACTCAGTATCATTATTTTAGCAAATAAAATGTCCTACAATTTTTTGTAGGACTTTCTTTTTAGCACAGCAAAATACCCTTAAATCCCTGCTAACAATTTGCTAACAAAAGTTGCAGAAAATAGTAGTAAATTGAAGCAAAATGAAGTGCTTTTCAAATGCTAAATATCTGGCTATCACTACAAATATCTAGAAGTCAACAGGATGCAAATTCAGGAGTCCCACTCGCTTCAGACCTCCAGAAATGCGGAGCAGATGACTTATGCTAAGTCATCTGCTCTTGTTTTGTGGTGGGGTGGGTTAGTTCTGGGTGACCTTGACAACCTGGTACTTATAGGCTAAGTAGAGTTCGAGGTGGAGCGTGCGGGGTTTGCCGCTGGTGTTTGGCTTGGCGAAAATCTTAAGCTCCTTATTATTCCTTGAGCTGCCGTACTCAATTCTGAGCCACTCAAGTTCACGTTGCTCAACATCCTCACGATAGCGTTCATCTTCAGTGCCTATTGTTGTACTCTCGTCGCCAGTCTTGTAGTTTTGGATTACGGCAAACCGGAATGGTTCATCGCTTGTGATAATCTTCTCGCCACCCTCGCTGCTCAGCATCACACTCTCAGGATATCCGAAGTCCACCTCCTCGAACTTTCCACACGAGGTGGCAGCAATAGCTATTGCCATAAGGCAGAAAATAATCTTTCTCATAGTCGTAGGGTTTTAGGTTAGTTACTCTGCTACTTGTGTTACTGTAATCTGATCGGTTACGGTGAAGCTACGTGCGTAGAGCGTTGCATTGCGCTCAGCGCCTGTATCGTTGGGCTTCACACGAATGACAATGCCTGACTGCCATTGTGCCAAGGCACGTGTCTGGGGCTCATACTCATTGATTATCTCGACAATCTCAACCCAATCCTCCTTAGGTGTCATGTTGCCCTCCTCGTCGGTCTCCCAGCTATCCTGGCCGTAGTTTACAATATAGGCATTATCCACGCCCGTAGAGTTAAGTGCCACAATTTGCTCACCGCCCTCGGCCGTAATGGTGATGCTCTCCTCCAGAAAATCAACCTTAGGTTTATCCCAAATTTTACCTACGATTGTCTTCTCGCATGCTACTGAACCAACAACGGCTACTGCCAAAACCATAAGTTTAACTGCTCGTTTCATCGTACTTTACTTTTTATAATGTTTAACTATTAAGGCGTGATTATCGCTGTTTTCTAATGCAAAATTACTATGGTTTCGACCCTCAATCCAAATATTTTGAGCGTTAATTTTTTCCGAATAGCAAATGCAATGCATTGATTATCAATGGGTTGAAAAATCAATTTTGCAGGTTTATTCATAGTGTTGATAATCAGCGAGTTACGAGTGCGATAAAATTATAACTTGGAAATAGCAGCATAAGTTATTGATATGTAATCAATTAGATTGGCTTCTTCGATGATGCAAAGTGTTGTGTGGGTTAATATCAGTTAGAATGAGCAAAAAGTGGATGGGGAGACTGAATATGTCATTGCAAAAAAAGGAGTGTGACTCATATTGAATCACACTCCCTACTACCTATATTATATATACTACTTCGCTGCCTCCTCGGTGATGCCGAGCTCCTTTTTAACGGCTGCGGTGATGTCGGTGAGAGCTTTCTCGTCGAAGTAGGCGAGGTTTGCTGATGCTGCCTGACCATTAGCAATGTTGTAAACAACCAGATAGCCGCCTGCGCTTGACACCTTCTTAATGGCGTTCTCTACCTTCTCGACGATAGGTGCCATAAGCTCATCATTCTTCTGCTGCATAGCCTGCTGTGCGGTCTGTTGGAACTGTGTGAAGTTCTGCTGAAGCTGCTGCAACTCGCTCTCCTTCATCTGGCGAACGGTGTCGTTATATGTGCTCAAGTTCTTCTCATACTCAGCACTCTTCTTGTTGAGCTCTACGTAGAACTCCTCAAGCTGGTTCTGAAGGTCCTTACCATAAGTCTCGAGATTTGCCTCGGCCTCTTTATATTCTGGCAAGCTAAGAACAATAGATGTAAAGTCTACACGGCCAAACTTCTGTGCAGAAGCCGTGTTAGCACCAATAACGAGCAGTGCTACGGCAAGGGTCAGTCTAAAAAAATTCTTCATCATTGTTTAATTGTTAATATTTTTATTTATTTGCTAAACTACTATTTTAGGGCATCAATGATGCGCTGAGTGAAGTCTACACGTGTTGAGTAGTAGAGCACGGTAGGATTTGCCGAGATGTCGATAACAAGGTCGTAGCCATACTGCTTCGAGAAGTTCTCGATAGCCTGAAACACCCTCTTCTGTATGGGTTGGATAAGCTCCATACGCTTCTTCATAAGCTCGCCCTCGGTGCCGAAGATTGACTCCTGATACTCGGTGGCCTCCTTCTCGAGTTGAAGGATCTGATTCTCACGCTGCTGACGCATTGAATCGCTGAGTGCCGCACGCTGTGCTACGTAGTTGTTATAGAGGTTCTCCACCTCCTGGAACTTAGCATCTACGCGTGCCTGATACTCTTGTGCTAAGGTCTCGAGCTGATTAAGTGCGTTGTTGTACGAGGTTATAGACTTAAAGATCTTCTCGCTATCCACTACCATATAGTTCTGAGCTGATACAGCTGTGACGCTGAGTACCAATGCCACAAGGGCGACAATCATTCGTTTCATATCTTAATAGTTTTAGTTGTTTAACCTTTAACACTCTATTTAACCCACATCGCACTCTTTGACCTTCCTCACACTCTTTGACATCCCTCACTCCATTTGACCTTCCTCACACTCCTCGCCGCTCTCTCTCCCCTCTCTCTTCTCTCTCCTCTTTCTCGCCCCCTCGCTCTGTAATTATAATGCGTCAAAGCGCAAATTTATTGCCACGGCATGCCGATATTACCTCTCGGGCTAATTAAAATTGCTGTCCGAGTACAAAGTGGAACTGCGAGCCACTTGGCGAGGTCTTGCCATATGCTGGGTCGAAACCGTAACCCCAGTCCACGCCAATCATACCAACGATTGGGAGGTAGAGACGCACGCCGACACCTGCCGAACGCTTAATCTTAAATGGCGAGAACTCCTTCCACGAGTTGAAACCATTACCACCCTCGAGGAAGCCGAGCACGTAGATTGACGAGCTTGGTTTCATAATTACAGGGTATCGTAGCTCGACAGTATACTTGTTGTAACCTACAGAGTAGTAGTTCGATGGGTCGAGAGCTCCATCCTCATAACCACGTAGAGCAATGATATCAACACCATAGATGTTATATCCGGTCATACCGTCGCCACCGACCTCAAAACGCTCAAAAGGTGACACCTTATTCTTGTTGTAGTGGCCCAAGTAACCCATCTCAGCACCGAGCATAAGCACCAGGTTTTGATTTGAGGTCAGCGGGAAGTACCAACGACCCTTGAGCAACCACTTGTGATACTCTATCCAGCGATAACGATCCTGATCCGAGAGCTTCGTGTCGCTATAGTTCTTGCCATCCCACGCCGAGAAAGGAGGTGTTGCCTGCACCGAGAGCGTGAACTCAGATCCCGAGCGCGAGTAGAAAGGCGCATCTACCGACGAACGTTGTAGCACGAGCTTGAGCGATAGGGTATTAGATACACCGTCGCTGATGATAAATGAGTTCCATCCCTTTAGGCCGTAGCGCTGGTAGCCCAACTCGCCATAGAACGTGAAGTATGGATCGGGCCACTGTAGGCGCTTACCAAAACCCACGGCAAGACCCATCGAGCGGTAGTGCATCGTGGCGTTCTGCCATACGTAGTAGGCGTTATTCTGCTCCGAGATATATCCCGAGAATGTGAACGAGTTAGGACGGCGGCCACCCAGCCAAGGGTCTGTGAAACTGAGCGATAGTGCCTTATAGTATGTACCGTTGGTCTGGCCCGATATTGAGAGCTTCTGGTTCTGGCCTGAGGGGTATGGTCGCCAAGCACCCTTCTTAAAGAAGTCGCGCATCGACAGGTTGTTGAGTGTGATACCTACGCTACCTACGAATGTTCCAGAGCCCCAACCACCGGCAATATTAAACTGATCTGAAGCCTTCTCCGAGAGTGGCCAAATGACATCTACCAACTCGTCGGATACGGGCTGTATGTCGGGGGCGATTGCCTGCTCGTCGAAGTGGCCCATACCCATAAGCATACGCATTGTCTGCATCAGCAGCGCACGGTTGTATAGCTCGCCAGGACGCACGTACAACTCACGGCGGATAACCTCGTCGTTTACACGCATATTTCCCGAGATCTCCACGTTGTTCACCGTAAATGGTTTACCCTCATAGATGCGTATCTCAAGGTCGAGAGAGTCGGGGCCGACAACGATCTCGGCAGGCTCGATCTGCGACATAAGGTAACCATTGTTCTGGTATAGCGACGAGATAGATATCTCCTCGGGGTTCATTTCACGACCGATACCGAGGCGCTTATGCAGTGACTTCTTGTCGTAGACATCGCCAGGGTGTATGCCGAGCATACTTTCGAGGCGCTCGGTCTCATATATTGAGTTACCTACCCACTTGATGTCACGCACGTAGAAGCGGTTGCCCTCTTCGACCTCGATGTCGAGGCCGAGTGTCACATCGTCGATGAAGTATACCGAGTCACGAATGATATTGGCGTTGCGGAAACCCTGCGAATTATAGAAGTCGAGCAACTTGAGCTTATCCTCCTCGTACTCCTCCTCGAGGAGCTTGCGGTTTTGGAAGAATAGGATGCTCTTCTGGTGAGTCTTCTTAAAGGTGCGGCGCAGGCGCTTATCGTCAAACTCCTCGTTGCCGATGAAGTTGATCTCGCCGATGCGCACCTTAGGGCCACGGTCTATGACAAAGGTGACGTTCACACACTGCTCGTAGGTGGTATCGTTGTTGATGCGCACATCTACGTTACAGGTGCGGAAGCCCTTCTCGGAGTAGTGCTCTTTGATGAGCTTTATGTTCTTGTCGATGATATAGTCTGAGAGCTCGGTGTTACGCCTGAGCTTGAGAATTTCGCGTAGGTCATCCTTCTTACTCTTCGATATGCCCTCAAAATCCCATGTGAGAATTCGTGCACGCTCCTTTAGGAAGATCTCAAGGTCGAGCGAGTCGCCCTCGATGGTGGCTCCCATCTGGATGTTCGAGAAGTAGCGTGGTGCCCACAGACGCTGCATAGCGTTAGGGATGAAGTTACTTGGTAGATATACCGAGTCGCCCTCCTGTAAGCCTGCTGATGACTTGAGGATGCTGTGGTTGAGATACTTCACGCCGTGAAGGTTGATCTTGCGGATGTAGTACATCTTGGGGGTAGTCTCGTCGTACATCGGAGCGTTGATGTCGAACTCTACGGAGTCCGCCACCACGGTGTTGTACTCATCGCCAAGTGTATAGCGTGTTGTTGAGCGCTCCTGTGCATAGAGTGATGATACCCCGCAAAGTAGCGCCACAACGGCAAAAATGACTATTTTGATATCTCTTATCATTGCGTTAGTTCTTTTCGGTAACAAGACCATAGCGTCGCTCGCGCTGTGAGTAGACCTCAAGGGCGTGGTCAAACTCCTTCTCGTCGAAGTCGGGCCATAGCACCTCGGGGAAGTAAAACTCGGCGTAGGATGCCTGCCAGAGGAGGAAGTTGCTCAGTCGGCACTCGCCACTTGTGCGTATTATGAGGTCGGGGTCGGGCATGGTGGCGGTCATCAGATGTTGGCTAATGGTTGCCTCGTCGATCTCCTCTATGCGGAGTGCGCCCGAGGCTACACGCTCAGCGATAGCCTGAGCGGCAAGCACGATCTCACGACGTGACGAGTAGTTGAATGCCAGCACTAAGGTTAGCTTATCGCCCGCCTTGGTCGTGCACTCAATCTGGTCGATCATCTCGAGCACCTTGGCTGAGAAGTGGCTGCGCTCGCCGATAATCTTCACCTTAACACCCTGCTTCACAAGCTCGGGAGCCTCGCCCACTACACTCTTGCAGAAGAGCTCCATAATAGCCTCTACCTCGGCAACGGGACGCCCCCAATTCTCGGTCGAGAAGGCGTATAGTGTGAGGTATTTAACGCCATGTGTTGCGGCAGCCCTAACCACACGACGAACAGACTCGACACCAGCAATATGACCCTCATATCGCTCCTTGCCGTGCTGTTTTGCCCAGCGGCCATTGCCATCCATGATGATGGCTACGTGTTGTGGTATAGCTCGTTGCTCGCTCATAATATCCGACAAATGTAAGAAAATTAATTATATTTTCACAATATGATGACCACTTTTTCTTGCGCATACGCACGAGGCTTAGTGGCAATACATTTATAATCAGTGATATATGCGACTATAAATATATTTGGCGGTATCTCCCTATTAGCGGTTGTCTACGCCCCACATCATCTTATCTCGTAACGTGTCGTAGAAGCTATTATTATGTGGCGTGGCAAGAATAAGTTGCTCCGAGGCTGTTTGTAGCTCGATTGTTGCTCCATCCCTAAGGGTGTATGTGCGGTTGTCGAGCGAGAGGAAGGCTTCGCCACCACGAGCACTAAGACGCAGGGTGATATGGCTACTATCGGGAACTACTACTGGGCGCATCGTGAGGTTGTGTGGCGCTAATGGTGAGAGCACCAGACAGCGACACATAGGATCGACAACAGGACCTCCGGCACTTAGCGAGTAGGCCGTTGAGCCAGTAGGTGTTGAGACGATAAGGCCATCGCCGTGATACGTGGCTATGGTCTTACCATTAATCGTGGCCTCGATAGAGATCATCGTGGCACCGTGACGATGCATTGTCACCTCGTTGAGCGCCAGAGCGTTGTCACCACATTCAAGGTCGCCCGCGACGCTTAGCATTTGGCGTGGTTCGAAGCTTAGTTTACGCTCGACAATGCGCTCGAAGAGTGCCTCTATGCCCTCGCCATCATCGGCCGTGAGATAGCCCAGGCGGCCACAGTTGATACCCACAATAGGTGTAGTAGGGGTGGGACGTAGCTCCACGGCATCGAGCAGTGTGCCGTCGCCGCCATAGGTGATCAATATGTCGTCGCCTGTTGAGGGTGGTAGATTGCAGTAGCGGTGGAGGCTATCAATACGAATATCCGTAAGGCTCTCGACAACCATAGCAAAGTCCTCATTTATAGAGTATTCAAGGCCATGACGAGAGATCGATGCAAACATCTTGCGTAGCTGCTCGGGACGATGTTTAAGCTCCTTGCGCGAAAAAAGTATTATGTTCATTGTCGAAGAATGAAAAAAAATCGTAACTTTGCTTTTGCAAAGATAGAAAAAATATGACAAAACTAAGCGTTAATATCAATAAGATTGCCGTAGTGCGTAATTCACGCGGCGGAAATATGCCTAATTTGCTGGAGGCAGCACTCAATATAGAGCGTTTTGGTGCAGATGGTATCACCGTACACCCTCGCCCCGACGCTCGCCATATTCGTTATAGCGATGTTCGTGAGCTTAAAGCAAATATCGCTACAGAGCTAAATGTCGAGGGTAACCCTATCGAGAGCTTCTGCGAACTTGTCGAAGAGGTGCGCCCTGCACAGGTAACCCTTGTCCCCGATGCCGAGGATGCTATCACCTCGTCGGCAGGCTGGGATACGGTAAAATATCGTGATTTCTTGAAGGGTATGGCCGAGCGTTTTCACCGTGCAGGCATACGTGTATCAATATTTGTAGATCCTGTGGTTGAGATGGTTACAGCTGCCAAGGAGTGTGGCGCAGATCGTGTTGAGCTATATACCGAGGCGTATGCTGCGGGCTATGCCGCAGATCGTGAGGCGGCCATAGCTCCATATGTGGCTGCAGCCGAGGAGGCTCGTCGTGTGGGCCTTGGCCTGAATGCCGGACACGATCTCAATACCGAGAACTTGCAATATTTCATCGAGCGCATACCTTGGGTTGATGAGGTGTCGATAGGTCACGCCCTAATTAGCGATGCTCTATACTGGGGCTTGGAGAATACCGTAGCCACATATCAGCGTTGCATCAGACGTGCCGAGCGTGGCGATAACGAGTAATGAGTCGAGAGATGCCGCTAAAACACCCTATATTCAAGCTAATATCTCAGACCGTCGATCGTATGGGCCTCGAGGCCTATGTGATAGGCGGTTATGTGCGTGATTACTATCTACATCGTAAGTCCAAAGATGTCGATGTTGTGGTTGCGGGCAGTGGTGTTGCTGTTGCCGAGGAGCTCGGGCGTGAGCTCGGCGTGAAGGTGACAATATTTAAGACCTACGGCACGGCAATGCTCCAGTGGCGTGGTATTGAGGTTGAGTTTGTTGGAGCACGCCGCGAGAGCTATTCACCTCAGTCACGTAACCCTCACGTTGAGCCTGGAACGCTACGTGATGACCAGTGTCGTCGTGACTTTACGATAAATGCCCTTGCCTGGTCGCTTAATGCTGCAACATTTGGCGAGCTTGTCGATCCATTTGGTGGTATGGAGGATATGGAGGATTGCATCATTCGTACCCCGCTTGAGCCCGACAAGACATTCTCGGATGACCCACTGCGAATGATGCGAGGTGTGAGGTTTGCCTCGCAGCTCGGATTCGATATCGACGAGGAGACCTTCGACGGAATGTGCCGTCAGGCCGACCGCATCAAGATAATCACTAAGGAGCGTATATCGGTGGAGCTGAATAAGATACTCGCCTCCCCAGCACCCTCTATCGGACTAAGGCTGATGCACCAGACAGGCTTGCTGAAACATATCCTCCCCGAGGTGGAGGCTATGTCTGGCGTGGAGCGTCGTGGTAGGCACGCTCATAAGGATAACTTCGAACATACGATGAAGGTGCTCGACAATGTAGCTAAGCGCTCGGACGACCTATGGCTTCGCTGGGCGGCACTACTCCACGACATAGGCAAGCCACAGACCAAGGCCTACGACCCACGTGCGGGGTGGACTTTCCATCAGCACGAGGCTCTTGGCTCCAAGCTTGTGCCTCAGATATTTCGACGTCTGCGTCTGCCACTAAATGAGCCTATGCGCTTTGTGCAGAAGATGGTGTTCCTGCATATGCGCCCCATAGTACTCTCCGAGGACCTTGTGACCGACTCGGCGGTACGCCGCCTGCTATTCGAGGCGGGTGACGACATTGAGAAGCTAATGACACTATGCGAGGCCGATATTACCTCGGGTATAGATAGCAAGGTGCAACGCTTTCTTCGTAACTTCGAGTTGGTGCGTGCTAAGCTCCACGACCTCGAGGAGAGGGATCGAATACGTAACTTCCAGCCCCCAATCACTGGCGACATAATTATGCGTACCTACAACCTACCCCCTTGTGGCATAATTGGTGAGATTAAAGAGGTGATAAAAAATGCAATCCTCGATGGAGTTATCCCTAACGACTACGGTGCTGCCTACAACCTTATGGAGCAGGAGGCCGAGCGTAGGGGTATCACCAAGCAGGAGTAGGATGAAATTGACGATATGATTTGGAGTGTAATTGCTGCTTTGGCCATCTATTTTGGGGCTAACGTCTATCTGTTTATGCGTCTATGGCAGGCCATCGGCGAGTTGCCTATGCCCTGTCGTGCGCTGTTCGCAGTGGTGTTTTGGCTGCTGTCGGTGGCACTCTTCGTTGCCATCGCAGCACGTAATCTGCCGCTGGGCGAGGTGGTGCACCGAACGCTATTTACCGTGGGCTCGTGGTGGATGGTATTCCTACTATATATGGTGCTTGCCACAGCTATCTTAGACATCGTTCACGTGATACTCCCTCAGATGCAGCACGGCGTATGGTATGCGCTGGGTGTCACCACGTTGCTGCTTATAGCTGGAAACATAAACTATCATCATCCTCGTATCGAAAATCTTAAAATAGAGACCGATAAACCTCTTGTCGAGGAGCTACGCATAGTTGCTGTTAGCGATGTTCACCTCGGATATGGTACAAGTCGTAAGGCATTGGCACGCTATGTTGATATGATAAATGAGCAGCATCCCGACGTGGTGCTTATCGTGGGTGATCTCATAGATAATAGCATACGACCTGTCGAGGAGGCGCATATGGAGGAGGAGCTAAAACGAATATCAGCACCTAAAGGTGTCTATATGGCGGTGGGAAACCACGAGTATATATCGGGTATAGATGCCTGCTCGGAGTTCATACAGCGAACACCAATATGCCTACTACGTGATAGCGTTGTGAGGGTTGATGATGGTGTTGTGATAATTGGTCGTGATGACCGTATGAATATGCGTCGAAAGAGTGTCGAGGAGCTTGCCGATAGTGTTGATAACAGCTGTTTTACGGTCGTCATTGACCATCAGCCATATGATATTGCGGAGAGCGAAAAATGTGGTGTAGACCTCCACATCTCGGGACATACACATCGTGGTCAGGTGTGGCCCATAAGCTGGCTTACGGATGCTATGTACGACCAGAGCCACGGCTATCGTAAGTGGTCATCGACACACGCCTATGTGCTCCAAGGATTATCTCTTTGGGGCCCTCCATTCCGTATCGGCACAAATAGTGATATGCTGGTGGTAGACGTTAAACGTAAGAATGAGGCTGACTAAAAAGCCTATTTTGTTGAAGGTTGTTGTGATAAGGTAGCATCTACGTCCGCTTGCTGAATTATCTCGGCAGGTGGGCACTCTATCTAAGGACTGCAAGAGTATTGCTCGGCGGTATCGGTAAATGACCTATAACAACAAAATGCTCGCCCCCAAAACTCTTATTTAGACTTCAGTAAACTGTGGCTTTTCGGCCTTCGCAGACACAAAACCATACTTGTTACCCCCCCTCGTTTGATATTAATTGTCGTGCGAGGCCTATGCCTCATCGAAATCAATATCTATCTCCAACCTATCACGCCAATCGCTGATGCGCTCGCCGAGGTAGTTGAATTTAGCCCATAGAGCATCTTTTGATGCCCACGAATATCCCGATGTTGCGTCGTAGATAAGCTCATCGTAGAGCGTGGGGATAACCTCAACTCCAAAGTTGTCGATAAGTCCCATGCGATGTTCCGTGTCGGTAACCACAGCACGACACTCGGCAAAATCGCTGGCAGCAGCGTACTTGCACTCGACAACCATCTCTCCATAAGCATCGGCAAAACCTATTAGCCCGCACTGCTCAATGCGCTGACGCTGCTCAACGATATTCGCAGCACCATACGAAGCATACTCCTCGTGGAGCTGCATAAGTCTCTCGCCATCGGCAAGTGCGTAGCGGTCGATAAGTTCGCTGAGTCGCTTGCGTGAGGCATCATCGCCCAGAGTGCCCTCTGAGGTGTAATATTGACGTATAGCGTGCCACTCGCCACGATTGTCTACGATTATGTTACACTCGTCGATATGGTTATGGCTGATGTTACACTCCGTAAGCCTTGCATAGAACTGCTCGAGACCCGCAACAAGCCTATCGTGCGACATAGTGTATAGCGCTTCAGCGAGCGGTGTGCCCATAGCGGGAAACTCGATGATGATAGAGCAGTATCGCTCACAGGTTATGCCGCATCGTAGCTCATCGCTGTATACTTGCATAGGTGTGACGCAACGTGATTGTATGCCGCTAAGCGTGCGTTGTGCTCGAGAGACATACTCTATAGCCACGGGAGATATCGGTGCGTAGATGATAGCATTTTGACCGTTCACCACAGCACGACACTCCGCAAAATGTCGTGAGCGACAGAGCGTTGTGAGGTCGGCATCAATGTTGCGTAGCGATCTGAAATAGTGAGAAGGCTGAGCTAACGCTGTGCGAAACTCAATGATGGTGCATAGCTCCATAGTTTAGATGATATTAACACTCTCAGAACCGATGTTGAGTATGGATAGTACCTCGCAAGGCGAGGCATTGAGGGCTAAGCCTCTGTATGGACCAGGATTGGTGTGATTTGCAATGGCGGCAATGAGCGGCTCGAGTTGCTTAGGTATAATGCTCGACATCTCGTAGAGCGCAAGATGGTTGGTGTTGCCATCCTGCTTTTCGAGGTCGGAGGGGAAGAGCACGCTTTTGCCCTCCTCGGTGCATAGCTTTATGTTTATTAGTAGCGTGTTGCCATCGTTGGTCTGTGTGCCGGTGATGCTGCGTGCGATGTTGATCAACTCTGCAGGCTTAGCATCTGTGGCTTCGCCATCGGTGATGTGAAAGACGATGGGAGGAAAGCTATCCTGGTTCTCGGGCTTTGAACACCACTTCTCAAGTATTATGGCGGTGTGTGCCAATCCCATATGCATAGGAGTGTCACCCAAAGCCTGTGCCTCTATCCATGGTCGTAGGCTGAAGAATGCCGATGTTGTGCAACCATCATCTAAAATCTGGTCGAAACAACGAGTCTGAGGCATTGGAGCAATCTTGGCAAGACGGTCGATGGGTATAAATTCCTCGTTAGGATCCGAGATTAGCGATCTCACGCTCTTGTCCGAATAACCCAACACCGCAATGTCGTAGTAGTTGCGTACCTCCTGGCCACGTGTAGCTCGCTCGAGGAGCTCGTCGAGCATAAAATTACACACCGTAGCCACAGCATCTGCCTTACTCATAGACACCGCATTGAGCGAAGTTGTCGCCTGCATCGATGTTGAGCAGTCGAGCAAGATGACAAACGCCGTACGATGCATGTGCGTAATAGGTCTAGAATACATGTGGAATTGGGGTATTTAGTTCAGGTAAAATCACCTAAGCAAAGGTAGGTAAAATATATGATTTAACCTAATAAAAGCATTAAATTTTACTTATCGACTTAGGCTTTGCGATATGCCCGTATACCTGGATAAAGAACCTTTTTATCGTATTCTCTTGATACACAATGCCTTGCTTCCATCGGTTTGCCCACCAACGGCGACACTTGTAGGCGATTACTCGGAACAACCCTTTATCAGGCTTATGCTCCGAGAACTCGGGAGTGAGTATGTCATTAAGTATGCGATGCTCAAGTTCCTTGCGGCGTACCGTACCAGGCATCAGACTCAGGTCTATGTCACAAATCTCCGAGGCCAAGGCGTTGAGCGTATCGAGAAACTTATCCATGTTGTGGAACTGGCACACACCACGTAGCCACTCCCAGTCAATATCGTTGTGGTAGTGACGTACGAACATGGCCCAGTCGATGATGTGGCGAAGGACAATCTCTACGGCTGCAAAGTGCGCAGCTGCATGACGCACAAGGAACAGAGCATGGTGGTTGGCATTGGGGCGATATATCGTGCGACCATCTATGTCAAAACTCTCGGGCGTGGTAGCTAATGCTTTAAGTCTCTGCTCAATATCACGATTTGAGAGGTGCGAGGCTATGTTGAGGAAGTCGTAGTGGTTCTCGACCATCACGCCATCGACATAAAATACGGTGTGATGGTGCCTATCCTCATCAATCTTTATGTTCAGCTTCTGGCGCAGAAGATCATCGGCACGTTGCTGCTCGCCAAAGAGCCATATGTCGATGTCGCAGCAGGCACGATCCTCGGGATGAGGATATAATAGGCTTATACCATATCCCTTGAGTATAAGCATCTTAATGCCAGCCTCGGAGTATATGTCGCAGAGCTTGATTATAGTGTTACGCTGCTTACGATACCTCTCGGCAGTCTGCTCAGTATGTAGTGCCCAACGGAGTTTTGTTGCTCTGTCGGGAGCCTTGTCTGCGGGTATCACACCCTCACTTATGAGCTGCTGTACACCACGCCACGCAATCGCCGCCACCCCCTGCTCCGCCGCCATCTTATACACCTCCGACCAGCAAACATCGCACAGCGCCTGCTCGGGACTCAAGGTTTTTGTCCCTTGCATTCCCACTCGGATTAGGTATAGTAGTGTCTGCGTCATAGACTTGGGTTATTGCTTGTATAAGTTCATATGGGTCTCAACAACTCGATCTACCGAGAAATCTCGCTCGGCAAATTCTCGTGATGCTCGCCCCATTTGACTACGAAGATTCTTATCGTTGATGAGTATTTCTAACTTTTCGGCTAAGGCTTTAGGGTTTTTGATTGGCACTTTGAATCCATTGACGCCCTCCTCAACACAGTCACGACAGCCCACCGATTCGGTTGTTACTATTGGGCGTCCCGATGCTGAGGCCTCGATAAGACTCTTAGGTACTCCCTCACGATAGTACGATGGGAATGCTACGATGTGCGACTGCTGTAATAGCTCCTTAATATCGGTTCTGTGTCCTAACCACACGATATATTTATCATCGCAACGAGACTCCAGTTCTTCACGTGATAGGGCTTTGGGATTGTCAGAAAGACTTCCGCAGAGCCAAAATCTAACCTTGTTGCCGTACTTCTCACGTAGCATATCTGCCGCCTCAATGAGTATCATCACGCCCTTCTCTCGCACCATACGGCCAGTGAAGAGTATGGTGATTGGGCCTTCGGCAGGCTCCGCTTTTGCGATATACTCGTTGAGGTTTACGCCTGAGCCCTTGGTAAAGGCACATTGCTCATCTGTGGCAATACCATTATTAAGGAATATCTGCCTATCGTCGCTATTCTGGAATATGTATTTAGAGCGCCTCTTACTATCTGAAAAACGTAGGATGCGTAGGATTATGCGTGCATAAAGAGATAGCTTAGCCTCAGCGAACATGATACCTAAACCACTTACTGCATTTATCACTCGTGGTCGCCTTGTGAGTTTGGCTGCCAATGCACCCCAAAGCATACACTTAAGGCCTACATTGTGTACAATGTCGGGCTTCTCACGTTTGAAAAGTTGCGTTAGAAAGCGCAGTGTCTTTAGCTCTTGAACGGGATTCATTCCCGTTGGGTTTACGGGGAGGTCTATGAATTTAGCTCCGAGAGCCTCAATTTTTTGTCTTTGCCCAGTGTCTTTCGCCACAATCGTAACGTCCAAGCCCTCAGCAATGGCTTGCTCAGTAATCTCTCGACGATGCGACAGCAAAAACCTATCCTCGTTAACTATTATAAATAGCTTTGTCATGACTTGGAATTTTGAGTCAATTGATTGTAGGTATCCATATATTTGGTATAGACATTCGTAATGTCATATTCTTCTGCTCGTTTTAGACACTTTGCAGTGATGCTACTGTTGTATGTGGAGTCAGACGATAATTTATGTAAGACTTCAGCTAAAGCCTTAGCATCGCCACAAGGCACTAATACACCAGCGCCACTAACAACCTCTCGAAGCCCATTAACATCTGTGGCGACAAATGGATGCCCACTTGCCATTCCTTCAATTGAAGATAGAGATAATCCTTCGTATTCAGATGACATTAGTATTACATCTGATGTTTTCAAAATTTTAGGTACATCTGAACGTAGGTATAGAAAATGAACTCGGTCGCTAACTCCTAAATCGCGCGATAGCTTTTGTGTTTTTTGTAATCCCAAATCCTCGGATGTGCCTCCAACAAAAATAGCGTGATATTTATCTGGTAGAAGCGATATAGCTTCAACTAATATATCTTGACGTTTAGGGTAATCAAATCGCGCAACCATGGTCGTGACGAAACTATCTTCAGCAATATCTGCGAGTTCTTGTTTTGTATATGGTTGAGCGTTCTTGTATTTCGAAATATCTACTCCATTAGGTATAGAGGTACATTTAGTGTTTGGATACCTCGCCTTGAAAGTTTCCAATGCTTTGTCGGCACAAGCTACTACCTTTTGATACCTATTATATATGAACGCATCTATGTACTTGAATATTGGAATATTTCTTCGTTTGTTATTTGTGGAATGCTCGGTTGTGATAATTGGAGTCTTGCTGAAGCTGACTATTTTGGCTAATGCAGTCCAATAATTTGCGGGAAATAGATGAACGTGGACAATATCATACTGCTTTAGGTATGGGATTATCGAAAAAATATTTAGAGGGTTTCGTACTCTGCGTCTTTTAGATATTGATATAACGTTGACACCGGCATTCGTGACTCTGTTAATTAGCGTTTTGTCTGTAGCCTCTTTGAGTTCCAAAATTGTTACGCAGTGTCCGTGCTGTATCTGTATCGGGGTTAACTCTGCAAGAAGACTTTGTGCTCCCCCCATACTCATGTCATCTATTATGTGAAGAATATGCATTTTTATATTATCTCCTTATAGTTCCTTATAAAATTCTCAGTTGAGAGATATTTTTCAGCCCTCTCTCTGCTTATTCGTCCCATATTTTGTTTTTTTTCTGTTGATAGTTGAGCGTACTCAATTATCGCCCCTGCAATAGATGTGGCATTTAATGGATCAAATAGGATGCCATTGCCCTCTACATATTTAGAGTTGTCGCATACATCACTACATAGTATTGGAAGTCCGCTTGCCATGGCTTCGGCAAGTGTGTTAGGACACCCCTCAAAGAGTGAGGGAAGACAAAACACATCATACTTTAAGTTGCAATATATATTGTTAATATCTTTAATAGCGTCATGAAAACAGATGTATTCGGATAGTCCAAACTCATTCACTTTATCACAACACATTAAAAAGTAGTCACGATCTTTTTTGCCATACCAATCTATATGGAAATCTAAGCCTATATTTTTAAGGATGTTTATAGTTTTGAGGAAGGTAATGAGATTTTTCTGTGGGTTTATACGTGCCACAACAAGGATTTCTAATCTCTTATTTGTATTGAAGTTTATAGACCTAAATTTGAATTTTGTGGTATCAACAAAGTTTGATATTGTGCGTACCTTTTTACTCAGTTTGGTATAATGCTTAGATATAAACTTCGCTTGTGTATGTGCATTTGGAACGATGAGATCTGCATAACGATACATCCAGAATTTAATGCGCTCGTGCAACGTCAGTTTTTGTGTAACATTACGCTCAGAAACGATTAGCCTAAATTTGCCGCCTAAGGCCTTTATTGCAGAACATATTATTGTTGGACCATCAATGTATGCGATTACCGTATCAGGATTCACTTGTGCGATTTTCTTCTTTACACCTTGAAATTTTGACCACATATTCGTTGCTTTTGATAAACAAGATGTGATAATCCCATTTTCTCTGAGATATGGAGAGAGCGAGTCTTTATCATCAACCTTATGATAGGATAATGCGTAAACGTCGTAATTATGCTGTTTAAGCATAACACAAAGACCCGCCAATTGTGTTTGCGCACCACCACCTATGCGAAAGGTGTCGATTATGCATAAAACTCGTTTACTCATTTGAATTTATATATTATGTGGTTTATGGTATACATACGCTATGCAGTATCCGAAAGCTAGAGCAGAGTACATGGGAATATTATTATATGACATTGAGAAGAATGTCATAACAAAATATATCAAAACGAGCATAAAAAATATTGAATATATATTATCATACTGCTTAGTATTATAGAGCGTTGCAAATATTGCTATCCAAAAAGCTGTATATACTATAAGACCCATAATCCCATGGTTAGTAATAATTTCAAGCCAATCGTTATGTGCTAAATTGTACGTGACATTTAGTGTGCCATTAGCTCCCATTCCAAATAGAAATTGCATATTAGATGTTTGGTATAAAAAATGGGTGTATAAGTCTTTATATATTACGTTTCTTCCACTACTATCTCCTGCTAATGTATTATTTAGTCGTAGTTGGAAATAATCACTTGTCTCGTATAAATATATAACATATTGAGAGATGCAAATAAGCGCAATACTGACAATAACCAATAGTGCTATTCGAGAGTTTTTAGAAGATGCTTTGAATGTCCTATATACAAACCAGATTAGAGCTAATGCACCAATAAGTATTGCTCCTCTTTTCATTGACATTAATATAAATACTAAGATATATATTAGTAATCCATATTGGATGGTTTTATGCTTATTAAAAAAGAATAACAGTGGTAAAAAAGATAAAAATACGTACCCATTGTTATTGGTAAACTCATCATTTGTCCAACCCATAGCAAGGGCTGACTCGAGTTTCGCTTGATGATCTGCCCAAAATACGATTGTTGCTATGATTACAAAAACTATTGTCCAGCAACATATATTTTTTTGACTTATTAATCCCTGTTTGGAGAAATAGTAAAAAGTATAGATGGGTAATAGAGATGAGTATATGTTTTTTAGAAATTCAATTTTAGGATAGTATTCACATGATTCTTTAATGAAATATTGTTGCCCATCAAACATCATTATCAAGCCGTAAAGCGTAGATACGATCAATAGTATGTCCATAATTTTAAACAATGATGGAATGTCTGATTGGAAATGTATTTTTACAACGCAATATAGAGATATACTTAGGAATACGGCCAAGATGCCCTGTGAAATTATACCTTGAGCATATATGATACCCTGTAAGGCATATAAACATCCTAGAAAAATGTATATATTACAAATGTTAAATAGCTTACTCATTTTACTTTAAGCTTAATCCACTCACCGAATTTATAGTCCCACTCTTGGGGTTCAAAGCCACCCATTCCACTTGTTGGGAAGAAGGTGAGCTCGCCAAAATAGATTTGATCATTTACAGCGTATAGATCAATGCGTATAAAATGTTGGTTCTTGCACAATGCTTGGGCAACTTCCCACATCTTATCATACAATGCGGGTCGTCTTAGCGGTCGTTTTGAGAATGGATATGCTTTTGGCTCGTGAAAAGGTTGATGATTCCACTCTTTATCGTAGAAGTCTATTGCCATTGTTGATTCTCTACCCGAAATAACCTGACATAGCTTTACCTCACCCTCGAAACAAAAGAACTTATAATCCTCAGTATATCCATTGCCGATTAGAGCCTCGGCTAAAATGCGTCGCTTAACATTTTTATATGGCCACTCTCGATATTGTCGATAGATACAACTTTTAAGTGATTTTTGTAGTTTGGCTTTTGCCTTTGCAACATCAAATGTCGATTTATCTCTACATATCACTACACCTGTATTGCCTCCGCCATGTGTTGTTTTTAGCACGAACTGCTCGGGAAGAGCGTCAAAGTCGATATCATCAACCGAGTCCCAAACGCCCAACGTGGGGATGATATACTCCTCGCCGATGATGCTTGCAACATACTTCTTGGCCTCGAACTTATCGACCATCTGCGTATACTCAGGCTTACGGTTGTATAGCTTTAGCCACTGTAGCTTCTCGCTAAATGTCTGTGGGTTATCAAGGTTGAGCTTGTAGCCCATACGTAGCCTAAATAGCCACTTAAGAAATAGTTTATCGGGCAATATTGGCGCAATGCGGCATAGCAAGTAGATGACCACTCGCTTAGGCTCACGCAAGGCAATTTTAATCTTATCAATAAATGATGCTGTCATATTTATATACTACTCTTGCAATTTGTCTGATAGCACTCTAATCGTAATATCTCTATGTGCCTCACAAGCAATGTGATTAAGCATTATTCCTGCATTCTTTCTATTTAATCTTAGTGGAATCAACCCACGGTTAGCGGCTGCATTTAGGTACCTATGGAAATATGGCGCAAAGACTGTCGCTTTCCTACGTGCTTGTTGATTTACCCACTTGTCAAATTCGGTATTTGTAAGTCTATCGTCGGCTATAATTGAATTAAGACGTTCAATATTTGCTATAAATTTGGAGTTGTCTTGCTCTGACATAATGGACACTATGGGTTTTGCATCACACTGGTTATAAGGGATGAGTTCAAAGTTTAGAGTCTCAGTATCTATATTGACCATATATCCCTCTGTCCAAGGAGAATATGTCGTATTCTCATTGTCGAAACAGAAGTTGCCAAGTCCATAAATAATAGGTTTACCATTGAAATACTCATATCCGCTATAACAATGTTGATGATGATTGACTACCGCATCAGCCCCAATGGTTATAAAGTGCCGATATAGTTTTTTCATTCGAGGACTAGGAAGCTGATAGTGTTCGTGACCTCCGTGTACTATCACTATCACGATATCAGCTTTAGTCCTCGCTTCGGTGATTTGATTATAGTTATCAACTGCGTCAAGTGGCGCAGATCCAGATTGTTTCTCGGTAGCTATTGAAAACTCATTTTCACATACGTTTACTATGCCAATAACTTTGTTGCCTAATTGCTTATATAATACTCTTTGCGCCTCTTCAAGATTACGTCCGCCACCTACATGCTCAATACCAGCCTTATTGAGGAGGTCCAACGTGACATTGCATCCGACATCTCCATAATCAGCGAAATGATTGTTTGCCAATGTCACACAATCAAAATTGGCGTATTTTAGAGCTTCAATAACCCTTGGTGAGGTTTTGAGATTAGGACCACATTTCTTTATTGGTTTTGCAGAGTTGTCTATAACAATGGGACACTCAAGGTTCACTATTGAGTAATCAGCGCTTGCAACTATTGGTTTTATTTCGTCAAAAAATGAGTATATCTCATTATCTAAAGCCTTTTGGATTCTCTGTCTTGGGCAGAAATCACCTGCAATTAAAATTTTCATAACCTAATTATTGCTAGTTCGCATATGTCTTTTTGCATATATGAAGGTTGTGAGGCCTCGAAGTAACCATATACCTGAAATAGTTATGGCTGTTCCAATATAACTATACTTAATTGTTAATATCCATGTTAAGATAAATCCCAATATAGAGTAACAGAATATGATATTTCTATATAGTCTCTCTTTGCCAACTAAAACCAAATAGTTAACTCCATATGTATTCATTAGGAACAATGAAAATGGGGCTATGGACATTATCTTGATAACCCACGCTGCATCTTTGAACTCGGGTGTGAAGAATATATCGATAAGTAAATCAGAAGAGATAAATAGAACCAGACTTGCTATCAAGCTGAGTATGCCTGAAATCTTTACATATAGACTATGTTTGTCAAGTCTTCTTGCAAGGAATGGATAGAAAGTTCTCGATAACACCTGAAATAATTGGTCAACAAGAGAAATAAACTTTTGTCCAGCGGAATATAGTCCTGTTGCAGCTTCTCCGCACGACGAACGTAGAAGTATTGTTGAAAAATTGGTGTATAGATTTGGAAATAGAAGACTCAAAAACATATTCCAACTATCTCTTATCGATGCCCAAATATTATGAAGATTAGGACGTTTAATACTGATATTAAATTTCCTAATAATAAACCACATAGCGCAGGCCCCACTCACCCAGTATCCAATAGCTGTTAATAATGGTTGCCATACATAGTCACTTTTCTCTTTTATGACTATGAAAATTAGAACTGTAAATATGAATTTAGAGAGTACATTCATAATTGTGATGTACTTCATCTTCTCCATAGCCTGGAAAAACCAATCTGGAAATATGATGTGACCAGGTATATATAAGAATGTAAGTAGTATCAACAAACGTTTCTCATTTAGACTGGGAATAACCCAGATTAATACGCACAAGATTGCAAAACCCACAAGCATAAGTAGAGCTTTGGCCCACATTACATTTGAGAAAATGTTGGATACTTCCCCAATATCTTCTCGTTGACGAGCAATGTCTCTTGTCGCTGTGTAGTTGAACCCAAAATCTACAAATGTCTCAATAAAAACCATTATAGATGTAGCAAACGCTATTTCTCCAAATCCATCAACACCAATTACACGAGAAAGATAAGGTAGCGTAATAAGAGGAAATAAGTACCCAATAATTTTGAGTAACGATAACCACACGAAGTTGCTTGCAACAGTTCGTGCATCCTTACTCTTGGTTAGCGATGATATCTTTTGTGGTAGCTTTGCCATTTACACAAGATGCTTGGTTACTGGACATTTTTTTAATGCATATGCCCCGATAATCGACAATATTAGTGTGATAAAAGCTCCAATCCATGGTAGCCAATAACTGCCAACCATCTCGGGAAGTGAAGTCTTGTAATATAATGCTTGCAGGATAAACTGTTGCAGAATATATACGCCCATACTTATGTTGCCAAACCCGATGAGCCATCGACTTACGGTGTGTCGTTGTGAGATATGAGAGAATGTTAGATATGTTGCAGCAATACCCAGTGTGGCATATACTATGCGTGATGCTTTAGATATTGATGTAAGCATCGCCTTTTGGATGAGTCCACTATCGTTGCTCCAGCTCTCCAAGTTGCTATTCAATAGTGTGAGTCCAATAAAAGTCACAGTAAATAGAATCCAACATATCACAATCTTGTTGCCAGTGGCCTCACGTGCTATACGTTCTCGTTGCTCATACACAAATGTTCCAATATAAAAGTATAGTAAGTAGTACATTGCGCTATTTATACGAAACGGTATGGGCACGTACGAAACTACTGCCATCAGCGCTAATAGCGTGATGATATAGGCTCTTCTCGGCTTATATCGTGTTAGCATCCATCCTCCTATGAAACACCAAAACAGCATTGGTAGATACCACATATGTCCTGCGCCATTGACTATAGTATATGCCGTATTTGCGATGGATTCATAGTTGTAGAATAGGGCAAAATATATAGTGCTGAAAATAATTGATGGGAGTATCAGTCTCTTACATTTATCTTTGGCAATGCCAATGAGTGATTCATATCTGTGTGGATATTTTTGTAGTTGATACATAAAGATATATCCAGATATGAATACAAAGGCCTCAAGCATAAAGCTGTAATTTAGCTTTGATATCCACCAATAGGTGCGACAAGGCACATAACCAGTGGGTTCACTCCATCCACCCTGATATATGATAAACGAGTGATACATTATTAGCATCACTATCAAAAGAGGTCTTATGAATACTATCTCTGGAAGTAGTCCCTTTGAGTTACTCATAGCTTAATCTCAGTCTCTATCAATTTACTTGTCGTGAGTCACTGTCCCCCTTCCTCCTATCGAGTCGTTATTAATAGGTAAGTGTGGTATGGCGATGGGTTGTGGGTTACTCGCTTAATAGGTCGTAGATGCGTGAGGCATAGAGCACGTCGTGAAGGCCGAGGCCAATATTATACGACAAGATGCGCTCGGTGTCATCAACACGTCCGCAGACAGCGCCTTTGAGCACTTCCTCGAGCTGGTGGAACTCCCTGAACTCCGAAAAGTATCGAAAGCCCTTTACGTGGTCGGTATCGTCGGCAAAGACCTTGTCGAAGGTGGTGTCGCAGTTCTGGAAGCCGCGTGTATGAACTGGAACAACGAGTACTCCAGGCTTAAACAACCGCTCGTCCTCAACGAGTAGACCACTGGCATCTGTGATACACGACACTACGACATCTGCATCACGTACAAGCTCCTCGCTGGTGTTCACGATGCTAAACGCTACGTTAGTATAGTGGGCATACTCCGACACGATCTTCTCGGCCTGGTCCTTATATCTGAATAGTCGTATGTTGAGGTGCTCATCCTTACAGCTCTCAAGCAGACAGGTGAGTGTTGCTCGAGCCGTGCTGCCAAGACCTATGAAGGCGTATGTCGAGGCGTGGGAGTTACGCAATGTCCTAATGGCCAAGGTAGCTACGGCGCCTGTGCGCATGGCTGTTATCCAGTCGCAATTTATCACCGACAAAAGTTCTCCGCTGCGTGAGTCGAAGAGCATAAGGTCGCTCTTGAGTGCTGGCACTCGGCCCACGATACGAGAAACCACCTTACAGCCAAATCTGCCTATGTGCTGGGGAAGCAGGCAGGGCATTGTGGTGAAGAAGTCGTTGCCTGTGGGGTGTACCGACATCTTGGCTGGCAGCTGGCACTCGCTCTTCATCATAAATGCTTCGCGTACCCACTCTACACAGTCGTAGGGCGATATGTTTAGTGATAGTATGTCGTCGTTGCTAATAAGTCTCATGGTGTGATCTCTACTTGAATGTTTTTAATGCTTCGACAAGTTTATGGTTATCCCTGCGGTCACGCACGGCGAGTCGGATATAGTTGCCACGGCTAAATGCCGATTTGCCTGCGCAGTCCTTGATGAGGATGTCGTGGTCGGCGAGTAGTCGCACGGCAAGTTGTGTCGATGTAAATCTCGAGGTGGTAAGCTCGCAGAGGAAGTAGTTGGCCTGTGATGGTATCACACGCAGGAAGTCGATCTCCTGTAGCTCCTCGAAGAACTTCTGACGCTCCTCGCGGAAGAGGACACACGCCTTAAGGTACTCCTTATGATACTTCTCGTAGATCTGCATATAGAACTCGCCGAAGGAGTTGATATTCCATATGGCCACCTCCTTTTTTAGTCGGGCGATCATCTCGGTGTTGCCACTTGCCAGCACTCCAAGGCGAAATCCTGGAACCCCATACGACTTCGATATGCTCTTTACCACAACAAGATGTGGATTGTTCTCGAGAATGTCGTTGCTCAGTAGCGAGAACTCGCCGTCCACATCCACGAAGTCCACAAACGACTCATCGACAATAAATTGCATAGATTTGCTCTTTGTCCACTCGATAAGGCCCAGCAGCTCATTATATGGGATATAGTTACCCGAGGGGTTATCAGGGTTTATCAGTAGTAGGGTATCTATCTCCTTGTCAGCATAGTAGCTGATGATCTCCGAAGCGTTGTAGTGCATATCTGCGTTTTGTGGTAGATACGACACGATGTTCTCCTTTACGGTACGGTTGGGATACTCCTCAAACGTGGGGTATATCACGCCGATCTTCGACGTGTGGTTCTCGACGTATGCCTTGATAAGCTCTGCTGCACCATTGCCCACCACTATAAACTCCTGCTTTACCGAGAAATATTTTGCCGCCAGCAGCGAGTTCACACGCATTCCCGATGGGTATTCACGCATCAGCGTCTCGAAGCTTGCCTTGATCTCGTCGATCATCTGTTGGGGTGGGAAATAGGGATTTACCAGATAGCAGAAGTCGAGCAGGTGTGGGTATCTCCAGAAGCCACCAAAGCGTGATGATATAGCACGGAAACGCTTCTCGTCGCTTTGCTCAAAGATGCTCGAGGCGATATCAAGGTCCTGTATGTCGTCAATCTCATACCACTTCTCGCCACACAGCGGTAGTGCCGTGAGTGGTGAGTCGTCAAGGAGGGTTATTACCTTGAGCACCTGCTCGTAGTATTCATTATTACCCAAGGCGTGACAGTATGCCTCGAGGAAGGGAACGTAGTGCGTTGTAGAGAACTCCTTACTGAATTTATAGATGTTCACAGTCTTAAAATATTTGCCGATGTCGGAATATTTGAACTGTGACTTCGTAATGAAGTCCTCTATCTTGTTATCCTCACTAAGCGTAACTGTCGTGCCATCCATCCAGCTCTCATACTTATCAACAAGTGCAAGATTTGGATTGGGATCATCTGTAATCTTACGAATAATGCTATCCTCAAATATTAGGTCGGACTCAAGCAGCAGGGTATCATCTTGCAGTAGGTAATCCTTGGCCAGATACAACGAGTAGATGTTGTTTGTCTTGTCGTAGATGGCATTATTTACATATTCGATATCAATACCACGATACTTTGTGCCGACGTGCTTAATGACATTCTCGCCCTTGTATCCAACGACGATAATCGCCTTCGATATAGCGTTGTTGTCTAAGGCGTTAAGTATTCTGTCGATGAGCTTAATACCATTAACCTCGACCATACACTTGGTATTCTCCTCGGTCAATGCGCCCAGACGGCGTCCCATACCTGCTGCTAGGATGATTGCTTGCATACTCTTACTTTTAATCTCGTCTAAATAGATCTCGTGTGTAGACTTTATCGGCAACATCGTCGAGCGAGGAGTCGTAGCGGTTGGCGATGATAGCATCGCTTAGGTGTTTGAAACGCTCGAGGTCGCCCACTACCTCTGAGCCGAAGAACATCGTTCCGTCAGTCAGTGTAGGCTCGTAGATGATAACCTTAGCACCCTTAGCCTTGATGCGCTTCATAACGCCTTGTATCGACGACTGGCGGAAGTTATCCGAGCCAGCCTTCATCGTCAGTCGGTAGACACCCACCGTCACAGCCTTCTCACGTGATGCCTCCCACTCGCTCGATGCGGTGTAGTAGCCCGCCTTGCGTAGCACCTGGTCGGCGATATAGTCCTTACGTGTGCGGTTGCTCTCGACGATGGCGGTCATCATATTCTGTGGCACATCCTTGTAGTTGGCCAGCAGCTGCTTGGTATCCTTAGGCAGGCAGTAGCCACCATAGCCAAACGACGGATTGTTATAGTGTGTGCCGATACGTGGGTCGAGGCCTACACCCTCGATGATTGCCTGTGAGTCGAGACCCTTCATCTCGGCATAAGTATCGAGCTCGTTGAAGTAGCTCACTCGCAATGCGAGGTATGTATTAGCAAAGAGTTTTACAGCCTCAGCCTCCTCTATGCCCATATATAGCACTGGAATATCCTCCTTTATCGCCCCCTCTTGCAGCAACTCGGCAAAGCGGTGTGCGGCACTCTCAAGGCGCTCTGTGTCGGCAAGCTGGCATATCGCCTCATTCTCGCGTGCCTCACCAGCACCCTCTATGATAAGTGGCAGGCCTATTATGATGCGTGAGGGGAAGAGGTTATCCTCCAGCGCACGACTCTCACGCAAGAACTCGGGTGCAAAGAGCAGGTTGAGTCGCTTGACACCCTTGGCGGCGTACTTGGCATATAGGCTGCGGCAGTAGCCTACTGGGATTGTAGACTTGATGATCATCACCGCCTCAGGGTTCTCCTCAAGCACCATGTCGATGACATCCTCGATGTTGTGTGTGTCGAAGTGGTTGAGCTGAGGGTCGTAGTTCGTTGGCACGGCTATTACGATCAACTCGGCCTGGCGGTAGGCCTCACGGCCATCGAGCGTGGCGTGTAGCTTAAGAGGCTTCTCACGCAAGTAGCTCTCGATATAGTCATCCTGAATAGGTGAACGCTTGTTGTTGATAAGCTCCACCTTTTCGGCTACGACATCCACGGCTGTCACATCGTTGTGTTGAGCAAGCAGGGTAGCTATGCTCAGTCCCACATATCCAGTTCCTGCAACGGTAATTTTCATAATATTTTGTTTTGTTATTTGTAAAACTCTTTGTGCCACTCGGCGAAGCGGCGTAAGCCCTCGCGCAGGGGTGTCTCAGGCTTAAAGCCGAAGTCACGCTCAAGGGCTGAGGTGTCGGCATAAGTAACGGGTACGTCGCCAGGCTGCATCGCAACAAGCTCCTTGTGTGCCTCGAAGTCGAAATCCTCGGGGAGAACACCTGCACGTACCAACTCCTGCTGGAGGATGTCTACGAAGTTGAGTAGGTTTTCGGGTTGCGAGTTGCCGATATTGTAAATGGCATATGCGGGCTTCGTCTGACCATTATCACGCATCCCTGCCTCGGGAGCTCTGCCCATCACACGATAGATGCCCTCGACAATGTCATCGACATAGGTAAAGTCACGCATGCAGTTGCCATAGTTGAATATCTTGATCTTCTCGCCACGTAGTAATTTATCCGTAAACCCGAAGTAGGCCATGTCGGGGCGACCAGCAGGGCCATATACGGTGAAGAAACGCAGGCCAGTTGATGGTATGCCGTATAGTTTCGAGTAGGCGTGTGCCATCAGCTCGTTCGACTTTTTGGTGGCAGCATATAGCGATACGGGGTTATCCACCATATCATCTGTAGAGTATGGTATCTTCTCGTTGTCACCATATACCGAGCTTGAAGATGCATATACGAGGTGGCGTACACCCTCTGTTCCGTTGTCGTAACTATGGCGACACGCCTCGAGGATGTTGTAGAATCCAACGATATTACTCTCGATATAGGCATCGGGGTTTGTTATCGAGTAGCGCACGCCAGCCTGCGCCGCAAGGTTTACAACTATGTCGAAGCGATACTCCCTAAATAGTCTATCTACGAGATCTTTGTCTGCAATATTACCCTCGACGAAGTACCATTTTGCGCCCTGACCCTCACTTAAGGCTTTGGCCTCGATCTGTTGTAGACGATAGTGTTTTAGGCTTACGTCGTAGTAGTCGTTGAGGTTATCGAGGCCTACGATTGTACACTCGCTACGCTCTGCAAGTAGTCGTAGCGTGAGGTTTGCACCGATAAATCCAGCTGCACCAGTTACAAGTATTCTCTTCATAAGCTACATGTTATACTCTATCTACCAACTTTTGGAGTAGTAGGAATGGACCCTTGCGCTCGAAGTGTGTAGCTCGGCCAATAGCTCTTAACGATCGCCTAATAAGGCTGTCATCACTCGAGTGGCTAACGCCGTAATAAATACCACCAGCAAGTATTGCTCCGGTGATGATCACCACGTAGAGTTGGAGATCTACCGAGCCTCCCAAGTACCAAGTCAGCGACTGCGAGAGTATTATGACGACGTTGAACAGTATTAGCATCATCGATGTTCCAGCGTGCGAGAAGCCTAAGCCGACGAATAGGTGGTGAAGGTGTGTCTTGTCGGGATGGAACGGTGATACGCCACGCATCATTCGTGCTGTCATCACACGCAGTGTGTCAAACACCGGTATTGACATTATGGCGAGCGTGAATGGTACAAGGCCGAATGATTCAGGAATAGTCTCTTCGGGTATCACGCTACTATTCGAGAGTGTGTTTACCACAAACGTAGACATCACAATGCCCATCACCAGTGCTCCGCCATCACCGATAAACATTTTTGAGGTCTTGCCAAAAACATTGTGGAAGAAGAATGGCAGTAGCGAGCCCACTGATACAACTGCAAGTATTAGCATCGGAGTGTTGCCTGTGAGATAGAAGAATCCTCCGAACATTGTGCTCGCCATAATACAGAATCCCGACGAAAGACCATTTACACCATCGATAAGATTTACCGCATTGATAATACCCACTGCGGCAAATATCGTCACTGGCACGGCTACTGCCATAGGTATCTGGAATAAGCCCCAGAGACCATGGAAATTGTCAATCGCCATATCGTTGGTAAAGATGAGAAGTCCTACCACACCAATCTCCAGCAGTAGTCGTAGACGTGCCGAGAGTCCCATAATGTCGTCCATAGTTCCAGTATACAGCATGATGAGCATTGCCGCAATAATGGTCATAAGCGACATACAGTCGGTATATCCACTTGTTAGCACGATGCCAAGCACGATGCCGAAGAATACTGCCACACCACCCAACACAGGTACGGGGGCTTGCTGAAGCTTTCGGGCGTTGGGATTATCAACAATATTCTTCATATGAGCAATCTTAACCAGACGTGGATGTATCCATACTACGGCTATGAGTGCAGCGAAGAATGCTAGCAGGATGTACTCTATTTTTATCATATTTGGAGGTTGCTTTTACTCTAACTTTTCGATATATTGTTTTGGTATGTATGTCGTGGCGATGGCTGCGACACCCTCGATGGCTACTACAAAGCGCTTGGTGCCGTGTACTCGACGAATATAGCCCTCGAGGCCTTTGAATATACCCTCGGTGATGCGAACACGGTCGCTCGAGGCGAGAGTTTCGGGGTCTACCCACTCAAGGGTTTTGGCCGCTGTGCTTGCCACAAAACGAAAACGCTCCATCTCGCTATCGGCTATTGCCTGTGGTCGTGATGTCCCAGGCTCGCAGTAGGGCAGAATGTTGTCGCCGCTGAATTGACGCAGGTTTGCGATCCACTCTGGCGTTGTGCGTAGAAATAGTAGTGTGGGCATCAGCATTAGTGTCTCAGTGCGACACTCTCCATTGTAGATGGTGTCAATCTTGCGAACTGGGGTGTAGTACTCGATGTTGTCGAGTCGAGCCTTGTTGCAGATGCTCGCCGCCTTGTTGTGGAATGTGCGTATGGCATACCACTGTATGTCAGCCTCTATTGTCGTCTTTGTGTTGGTTTTTTCTCTCTGCATATTGGTTTGACTTTGCATATGGGCATACCCTCCCCTCACTCGTCAGAGAGGGTGTTTCCTTCCGACGCAGTAGTTAGGTCAGTGTTGGTTGGTGCAGATACTTTGTGACGTTGTACGTAAAAATGGGTTTTTACCTCTATTCACATTTTTGTAGTCACACCTTTTCACACTCTGTGCCACTCCATACTACGACTCCGCAGCACGAGTGGCCGACCCTTTGGATAATATGCCCTCTGGCATAGGCCCACAAATTTGTGCAAAGGTACGAAATTATATGCAAGTGTCAAAACAATTATATTGTTTTTGAGCCTTTTGTGTTATGTAAATAGACCTTTTTATGGGTAAATATGGCGAAATATCTGAGTTGTTAGCCGTCTGCGTGTAGCTCACTATCTCTGCTTTCCGTAGATGGTCGTTCTACAAAATAGCAGTGCCGTGGCGTTATAGGAGAAAAAACTCGAGCAGATAGCCTATGTCAGCAGGGCTCTATTCGAGGTTATTATTTGTTGAATTTTGGACTTTTTGTCGCCTTGAGTATGACTATATAATTCGGCGTGAACGACTCTCTTCTGTTAGTCGTAGGTTGTGAAGGTCGGCACCCTCAATGACCACCAATCCTGGGTGTTTGCCGATTGCTATCTCACCGAGGTACTCCTCTTTGCCAAGCGCCTTTGCACCATTGATCGTTGCATAGCTAAGTAGTTCGGAGAGTGGAACATTGTCGATAAGGCGCATATTGTCGATTAGCGATAGCGAGCGTGCCGAGGCCAGCGAGTCGCTACCTAAGGCGATATTCGCTTTGCTCTCTCTAAATAGCTCTATGGGTGGTTTAATGCCCGAAATATAGCGGTTTGACTCGGGGCATAGTGCCCACGTTACTTGCCCCATAAAGTGGGCGTTGAGTAGTGCTATGTCGTGCTCTGTTGCTCGGCAACCGTGGACCAGCACCACATCTCTATGTGGGTCTATGCTCTCGGCCACACGACGCGAGGGTGTGCCGTAGTGCAGAAAGTCGCACCTCCAGCCCATACGCTCGTACCACGCCGCTAACGAGCCTCCGTTTTCGTATAGCTGGCTCTCGTCGTCAGACTCTAATAGATGTATCGAAATTATCGAGTTGTTGGCTGTGCAAGCCTGCCTAAATATCTGGTCTTGAAGTGAGTATGTCGAATGAGGAGTAATGCTGCTCGATGCATGGCGCAGGGCCATTGATTTGTGCTCCTCAATTGAGTTGCATCCCAGCCCAAATAGCTCAAATAGCGTTGTGTACTCTATGCGTGAGCGCTCCTTAATGCCCATTGTTAGCTCGTCGTTCGATATGTCGAGTACGGCCTCTATGCCCTCTTCCCACATTGTGCTATCAGCTGCCGATGCTGCTCTTAGGCGTTCGTCCGTGGTGAAGTTATTACGCACAGCACCAATCGAGCGAGCGAAGCCCGCAAACCCCGTGCCTTCTGCTATTTGACCACGTAGATACGATAGCTCGAGGTGGCAGTGAAGGTTCACCATGCCGGGGATGAGTATTCCGGGGAAGAACTCTAAGCTGGGCTCTGAGTCGAGATTCTCAACCTCTCTAATGTCGATAATCGTGCGTGAATCATCTACCTCGACGACGATGTTACGCCGAAGTTCTGTGCCGATTAGTGCATAGTGCGATGCTATCTTACGCCTCGTCATTTCCTCTGCTCACTACTCTTAGTTGTTGCTTTTGTACTGCTCTTAGTCTCTTTTTTTGTTGAGCTATCTGCGTCGTTCTTGGCACTTCTCTTTGTGCTACTTGGCTTCTCACCCTTGGCCGAAGGGGTTTCTGTTGCCTTTGCCACAGGCTTTTTCTCGTTGCCATACGATGTCATTGCCTTGTGGTTGAAGATGAGTGCCCCCATCTGCTCAAGGTAGAGACTATCTACTGCCTGCTCAGTAGGAATAATGCGCGTAATTTTGAAGTTCGTAATCCTGATATCGGGGCGCTTTATGTCCTCGTTTTCAGGGTGGTAGAACATATTTATGTGCAGCTCGAGGTGTGACGTATCGGCCTTAAACTTGCGATTGTACTTACCCTCACGATAGCGTGATAGCATCATCGTGTGACGCATCGCAGTCTTGTCATCCTTGGTCTTGAAGTATGCCTCGACACGTGAGTTACGGTTCTCGTCAAGGGTATCTATAAAGTAGTCGAACGTGATGCTGTACTCGGCAGGGATTAGGTCGCCGACGACTATATGTAGTTTTGTACTATCGCTGAGCTTGCGCACTCGTATAAGGGTGTCTTGAGCCACGATGCGTGTGTAGCGGCGCTCAGCCACATTGTCTATGGTGTCGAGCACCATCAGCTGGTAGTTATAGAGTTTCGACTCCTCCTCAAGGATGCTGCTTGCTTGGCTTACAAGGTCACTCAGTCGGGTACTCTTACGACTGGCGATGGTATGCACGGTGAACCGCATATCCTCGACATCATATCCATAGCGCTCGAGTATAGGTTCATAGAGTAGCAGTGAGTCCTCCGTGATCTTGCTCTCCGAGATGTAGGCGTTGGCCAGAAAGGCATCGTGGAATATGTTTACGAGATCCTTATCGGGAATAGCCTTAGGGCCGTCGCAACTTAGTGTGGTGGCGATAATGCCGACAAGGGCTATTGCTTTTAACGATATGTTAGTTAGTCGTTTCATCATACTATATATGTTTCTCACTGCGTAGCTTACTGCGCACGGTGAGTAGTGATATAATCCATCCTGTGAATAGTATTATCGCAGCTACAGTCACCACATCGGTCACCGTAAGCTCTATGGGGTAGCTCTCGAACACCATATTTCCGGGGATTGTTATCCAGCCGTAGTGTTGCTGGCCGAGCGAGAAGCCTACGCCTATCACCAGACCGATAATGCAACCTATGAGTGTGAGTAGGAAGCCCTCGCCAACGAAGATGTTGCTTATCAGCGAGCGTGTTGCACCCATTGAGCGCAGTGTGGCTATATCACGCTGTTTGTCGGTGATGAGCATCACCACTGAGCCAACAATGGCGAAAGCAGCTACGATGGCTATAAATGCTCCTATGAGGATTATCACGAAGCGTTCGAGGCGTAATAGGGCATTCATCGAGGCACTCTTCTCACTGCGTGTACGCACGTTATACTCTTCACCAAGGAGTGTTTGTAGCTGCTGTTCAACGCTTGTAACATTGGCCTTGCTATCGAGCCTCAGTGCTACGCCCGAGATGCGCCCCTCGTAGTTGAGGAGTTGTTGTGCAGTGTTAAGGTCTACAATGGCTGTTGTGGCGTCAAGCTCTGCGTTGGCGCTTATCACACCTCCGAGCTTACATCGTTTGCGAGATATACCACTCGAGGGCAGAAGTGTCGAGATCTGCTTGCGGTTAAGTGCGTATAGCTCAACCTCGTAGTCGATGCTCGGTATTCCAAGTGTTGCAGCAGCACCGACACCCAATATGACGTCGCCCTGGAATATGCGGTGTGCCGAGCCACGTACCACAAACTGCTCGAGGGGTAGGGTATGCAGATATGTGCTATCTACGCCACGAAGCATAAGCGTTGTGCGGCGAGCCTCAGTAGCGGCTATCACGCTCTGCTCGAGGTAGGGGGTATAGCTCACGATGCCATCAACGGAGTCGATCTTCGAGTAGTCGATCTTATCCGTGGGGAATGTTTGGCCTCGTGAGGCGACAATCTCGATGTCGGCATCTACCATCGAGTATATCGATTCGATGGTGCGGCTTAGGCCTCCGAACATTGCCAGAAGAATTATCATGGCAGCAGTGGGTATCGCCACGGCGATGACGCTCACCATGGCGATGATGTTGATCACCGAGTGTGACTTCGGTGAGAACATATAGCGGCGTGAAAACTGCAACCACAACATACTCTACGACTTATGTTTAGGGGCTACTTGCTGAGTAGGTTGTCGATATTCTCGATATACTCCAACGAGTCATCGATGAAGAACTCCAACTCTGGAACGATCTTAAGCTGGTTGCGGATGCGGCTACCGAGCATCTTGCGTATCAGCCAGCCTTGCTCCTTGATCTCATCGAGAATTGCGGCGCTACTCTCAAATGGGAATATGCTCACATATACCTTTGCATATCCGAGGTCGGGGGATATGCGTACTGCGGTTACTGTTACCAGCTTGCCGCGTGTTGTGTCGGCGAGCTCCTTCTGGATAATCTCTGCGAGGTCACGTTGTAGTAGACGTGCAATCTTTTGCTGTCTTGTTGAATCCATAATCTATCGTTTGTTTTACGTTTTTATTTTCGAAGTCTGTTTGCTGCTCCGCTCGACGATCCTGGGCGTGTCTGCGACGAACCACTCATGCCCTGTCGTGACGAGTTGCCGCTCGACGATCCTGGACGTGTTGAGCTGCCACCTCCTGCGGTGTTTATTGCCTCGCTGAAGTTGAAGTTTTCAAGGCGCTTAGTACGCTGTGCACGCTTTACGAACCACTCGTCGAAGCCTCGCTTATTGAAACGCCAACCTACCGTGAGTGAGAATGTTAGGTTGTCGATAGGCGAGCGTAGTGGCGAGTAGTAGAATGGGTTTTCTCGGCCATCTGTCGAGTTTGAGTAGTACTTGTTTCGATTTTTCAGGATGTCGGAATATCCAAAGTTGTATCGGGCCTTAAATCCTACCTCAACCTGCCCTATGAGCACGGCAAATCCAGCACCACCCATCAGTCCATAGCCAAAGCGGTTGTCTCGGGGCACCTTCCACTCATATTTGCCTGCAGGGTAGCGGTCGTCATCATAGCTGTAGTTCGAGTTGATGTTATACGAGAGCACGAAGGCTGCCTCGATAAATACACGTAGTCTATTTTTGGCGAGGTAGATGTGGGGCTGCCACACGATAGGCAACATTATCGAATTGACATTGCGTGTGTAGAACTTGTAGTGACGGATCTCCTTATCATCGACAAAGTCGGTGGTATAGGTGTAACCCATCTTATATCCTCGTTCCATATATTCGAGATCGACACCAATAGCTCCCACAAATCGAGGCTTCTCGCTATAGTAGCGCCAAGCTAAGCCGAAGCTATTAGCTCCCCACATCCATTTGGTCTCCTCTGAGGGGTAGAAACGAGCATACGTAGCACCCGAGCCTCCCACCAGTGTGAGGGTATGCTGCGCCTCTGCTCGGCCAAATGTCATAAGGCCAAGAGTGAGTATTAGGGCTACTCGAAGCCCGTTAGTATATCGTTTTATGCTCTTCATCATCGCATCATATTATTTCCCGTTGCACCTGTTCCCGATAGTGTATTTGAGCGTAGGCCGCCTGTTGTGCCGCCACCCATGCCGCCGAGGCCTCCGAAACCGAAGCCCGACTGACCACTCTGTCCGTTGCCCTTCTTCTGCTCCTGTTGGCGCTTCTTGGCCATCTCCTCCGAGAGTTTCTTGAGTCGCTCATCCTCACGGTCGTTGAGCATCTTGATAACTGACTCCATGGTGATAGGGGCAAACAGCTTGTCCATATTAACCTCTATGTCGAACTCCCAGTTTGCCTTTGTGGTGATTGTCTCTATGCCCTCATCGTTTTTGTATATCTCTGTACGCTCGGGCTGACGCATAAGCACCATATCGCCAGTATCCCACTTGCCATTGCCGTTGAGGTCCTCGACAACACGTAGCATCACGTCGCCTGCCGTTACGAAGTCGAAACGGTAGCTGCCACTCTTCACGCTCTTGATCTCCTGCTGTACCTTGCCCTGGGCGTTGGTAAGTTGTAGGATGTAGCTTGCTTTAGGCTTCGAGCTATGCACCTTGATATTTACGATTGCATACTTCTCGGGGTCTGAGCCGTCATACGTACAGCGTATGGTGTCGTTCTGCTCCTGTGCCACGTTGTTGAATACGCCCGCTGGGATTGTAAGCTCGTACTTAGCCTTAGCCTCCCACTTGGCTCTGAGTTGATACTTACGGCGGTTGAGCGTGTCTTGCACAAAGTGATACTCTACGTTTTTAGGCTCGGTTACGCTCTCCGAGGTCATTGTGAGTGTTATGAGTGTAGAGTCGAACTTGGTGAGCGGGTAGTCGAATTCGAGGTCTACGTGGCGATTTTTGTTCACCTCACCCGATGCAGGTATTGTGAGCTTGAATGGATTCTCCTTCTCGGGCTCTACCCACGATTCGCCATTCTTCTCAGCCTTCTCACGCTCCTTCTCGAGGCGTTCACGCTCCTTCTGCTCCTCCTTTGATTCGGTATATTTCCACGCCAGGCGTAGCTTGTCGCTACTCTCGACAAGGTTGTTCACCGAGTCGTGCTTCATATATGTTATCGTACCCTTGATTGTGTCGGGGAGCTCCTCGGGGGGTAGGTTAAACCATATGGCTACGGTATCCTTGCCTACGGTCTGAGGGTCGTAGATAAACTTATCCTCGGGTATCGAGTCGAAGAGGATACTCTTCACCTCGGGGTTTGCTGCGCCAAAGTAGAGCATCGCCTTGTGGCGCTGTGGTCGCTCCTGAGAGCTGAGTGTCTGACGTGCAAAGCGGCGATCCATAAACATTCGGAAGTAGAGCTGAGGGTCGGCTGAGGGGTAGTGTCGTAACGAGTCGAACCAGATGCTAAAGCCAGGCATATAGCGAGGGTTGTAGGTGGTGTCGAGAAATCCGATTTGATCGACCGAAGGCTCGTACATCATGTTGTTGTTGGTATCCTCAAAGGCGTATATACGATAGTCTACGGGCTTAAGGTTCTGGGCGATGAATATGCCGTTCTTCTCGGCACGTGCAATCACGTGTGGTTTATACTTAAACATCGTAGAGTCATACTCCACGGGGCGCTCTATCGAGTCGGCGATGAAGAAGTAGATGAACGACTTGCTTACGGAGTCGGCCTTATATGAGTCGGCCGTATATCCCGACATATACATCGAGTCTACGGTGTCGCCCGTTGAGAATACATAGCGCATGGCGTGAAGTGGGTTACCCTCGTTGTTGTCGCATATCGAGGCGCCAAAGTTAAGAGCGTAAGTGATGTCGGGGCGCAAGGTATCCTTGATAGTTATCACAATGCCCTTGCCACGACGTGTCACCGAGGGCTGCTTCTTCATTGCTGGCGAGGTGTACAACTCCTTTTGCAGATCCTTAATTTGCACATACTCGTCGAACTCGACATAGATCTTTGGCGGGTGTAGCGTGTCTATGTTAGTCGAGAAGTTATCGGGGGTCATAAACATAATTACCGGCGGGATGGTATCCTTTGGTCCTCCCGTTGGTGTCATCGTCGAGGCGCACTTGGTGAATAGCGCAGCACCGAACAGCAGCACTATTACTGCTGATAGCGATGTTGTTATACGTCGTGTTATATCTGTTCCTCTGCTCATTGTTCGTTTATTAAGCATTACTCTATTACGTCTTCATTGCCATCCTCTTCAGTGGGTTCCTCCTCAGTGGGGTCCTCCTCAGTGGGCTCCTCCTCTTCGTCCTCGGTTGGAATTAGCGACTCACGTACCTTGTCGGGGAAGGGGTTTACAAAGTCCCACCCATTTGCCGAGCCGCTGGCATTTGCTGCGTATAGGTGTAGCGAGGTGGGTGTTACAGGGAGGTTTATCGGGGTCTCGTAGAGACGTGTGGCGTATACCTCGTTGGTGGGGTCTACAATCAGCATAAAGACCCACTCGCTGCGTAGGTCTAACTCGACTTGATACTGAGCCTCGGCATCAAACGTGCCCAATACGTCGTAGTCCTCACGTTGCTCCGAGGTGTAGTCGGGGTTGGTGACATTGGTGATGCGGTGCGCAAGGGCATCCTCCCACGTGGTGACACTCCACTTGCTACCCTTCTTTACGTTGAAGGCATAGGAGTATAACTCCGTGGTAGTCTTCACTGGGTCGTCGGTCTTCACATTTTTTGAGTAGACCTCGATCTTGAGGAGTGTCCCCTGTACCTCATCCTTGAAGCACGACACACAACCGAGCATCACAGCCACAAGGGCCAAAACCTTTATTAGCGTTATATTTCTCATTTTTAGCATATTATCGTGTTAAGTCATCGAGCATCTGGCCTGGGGTCTTATCCAGTTTAGGGTGCTTACGTTCGGGAGCTATCTCAGCCACGGGACGTAGGGCATACTCTCGCTCGTCCAAAAAGTGGTAGGGTATTGTGAGCCTACTATCCGAGAACGTTTCGTCGCCATAAAAAATTATGTCGATGTCGATAGGGCGTGAGGCGTAGCTCTCACCACTTGCCTCTTTTGCTCGATTCTCCACCTCTCGGTCACGTCCAAACAGCGCCTCGATAAGGTTGATGCGTCGTAGCACCTCGTAGGCATCAAGTTCGGTTGTAATCTCCACCGCACGGTTGATAAACTCACGCTCCGAGGTAAAGCCGTAGGCCTCAGAGTGATACTCTGCCGATAGCTTGACAAGTTTGCCTATGGATGCGTCAATGCACTTCGCTGCACTCGAGATTATCTGTGCGGCATGCTCATCGTTAGAGCCTAAGAGTAGAACTACGCTTGTCATCGTTATAGGCGGTTTATCTGCTTCGACACCGCAAGGGCGAAGTGGGTAAATACTATGCGTGGTGCACCATTCTGGGCTATTTGCATCATAGCGGTCTCAATCTCGTCTACGAGGAACTCGATATTCTGGTTGCCGATATATGGTGCAAACTTACGGCAGAAATCTGCCTCCTCGCCCCAGAGGTAGCTTATCGAGCCGAGGCCTGCGTGGATCATATAGCTCTCACGCAGCAGACGCACAGCGTTGAGGAAGAACTGTCGTTGCCCCTCACGTGTGAGCGCTGTCATATCGTCGGCCCACTCGAAGAGTTCAAGGTGCTTGTCGTTGTAGCTCAGACGCATAAGGCGGCAGAAGAGCTCGAAGTATAGCTTGCGAGCCTCGTCGCTCTGGCCACGTAGCAGTGCACGCAACTCGATGACCGAGCCTCGGGCAAGGCGTGCCATATTGTGTGCCTCGACCTGTTCACGGCCCTCGTTTAGGGCTATGCGCTCCAACGTCGCAACGTCAATACCGCTGACGGCCACCTCCTGTGTTCGTGAGGTGATAGTCTGTAGCAGTAGGTCGGGGCGCTCCGACACCAGGATAAACAGGGTCTTCTCCCATGGCTCCTCAAGGATTTTGAGGATCTTGTTGGCGGCCTCTTGGTTCATCGCCTCGGGAAGCCATATTATCATCGCCTTGTAGTCCGACGAGAAGCTCTTGAATTGCAGCTTGCGGATAATCTCCTCCGACTCCTTGGCTGTTATGAGGCCCTTCATCGTCTTGCCGAGGTCGAGCCTCTCGTACCACTCCTCGGGGGTAAATATTCCGCCACTCTCACTCCACGTCTCACGCCAAAGGTCGAGGAACATATCGGAGGTTATCACCTCGCCCGACTTTTTGTTCTGCTTGTTCACGGGGAATACAAAGTGGAGGTCGGGATGGGCAAGTGAGGCTATCTGCTGACACGAGGGGCACACGCCACACGAATCACCATCGTGACGGTGGGGGCAGAACAGATACTGCACGTAGGCCAGCGCCAGAGGCAGTGTGCCATAGCCTGCCGCACCGCTGAAGAGCTGTGCGTGGCTTATGCGGCCGGCATCAATCTGCTGGCTAAGACGACGCTTCAGGTCGTCGTGTCCTATGACATCCGAGAACTTCATCGCTTAAACTTACCTATTGCGGCCCTCATGAGGCCCTTAACATCAATCTTCTCACGCCAGATGGCAAAGAGCATAACACCTCCGAACAATACTACGTTGCAACCCAACCATACGATGTGGCTGAGGTGGGGTGCTACGAGCTCCGAGATGGCATATACTGCCGCTCCAAGCAGTATGTATTCGCCTATGCGGCGCAGGTCGTAAGGTACGGGGTAGTGCCTGCGGCAGAGGATGTAGCTCCACACCACCATAGCACCCTCGGCAACAAGACGCACCCACGCAGCACCACGATAGCCGAGCTTGGGAACAAGCACGAAGCTTAGCGCAAGTGTTACTCCAAGACCGAGGAACGTTACGTAGGCCGCATATTTTGTCTTCTCCTCACGCTTATACCAGAACGAAAGGTTGAACCATATTCCCGCCAATACGTTCGAGGCGAGCACCACGGGGAGGATGTCGATACCCTCTCTAAAGCGTGAGCCGACGATGAGTGCAAATATGTCGCGGAAGAGCACTATGCCGAGGAATATCAGTACCGAGGCCATCACAAAGTACTTCATCGCCGCAGCATTAGCCTCCTTAAACTCCTCCTTCTTAAATCCCGAGAGGAAGAATGGCTCGGCCGCCAGGCGGTACATCTGCGTGAATAGTGTCATCACCACAGCGATCTTCACTATCGCACCATAGACACCTAATTCGGCCATAGCCTCTGCCTCGGTGCCTGGAGCGAGATACTTGATCATCTGACGGTCGATAAACTCGTTCGCTGTGCCCGCAATGCCACTGATGAGTAGTGGTAGCGAGTAGATGAGTATGCGTCGCAGTAGTTTGCCGTCGATGCGTGGCAGCGTACGGTCTGTCGTTGGGAGCAGTGCTATGAAGGTCACAAAGCTGGCAATGAGGTTGGCAATAAGTACCCAGCCTACGCCAAACGTCGTGTCGTAGAGTCCTGCAAAACCAAAGCCTATGGCGAGTCCGAGGTTAAGCAGCATACTCAGAGCCTTGAGCGCCACAAAGCGCATGGCACGTCCCTGCTCACGAAGGCGTGAGAAGGGTATCACAGCCCAGATGTCGAGCATAACGATTGCTGCGACGATGGGCACATACTCAGGGTGTGCCACATAGGCCTCGCCCATAGCCCTCGATATCGGACCATTGAGTAGCAGCACTATGCCGAAAAAGATCGTTGCCGCAAGCGAGGTGACACCCCATGTTGTGGCAAATACTCGGCGCTTGGCCGTAGCCACGTCGCCACCCTCCTCCTCGGCACGTGTGGTGAAGCGGAAGTAGCTCGACTCCATGCCCATTGATAGCAGCACTAAGGCGAAGGGTATCAAGGCGTAGATGTCGGTGACAATACCATACTCCCCCTGGTCGAAGATGCGGGTGTAGTAGGGCGTTAGCAGATAGTTTAAGAAGCGGACAACTATCGTGCTGATGCCATATATTGCGGTCTGTTTAGCGAGTTTCTCTAACATTCTCTTTGGTGTTGGCCCTTGCTTAGGGGTACATAATGTGGCAAAGTTAGTATAATTATACTAAACCGCAAACAAATGGCGCATAATTTTACTTTGCGTGATGGTCTATTTGCGTGGTCGAAGCAGTTGATGTGAGGCCTTGATGGGGGTGAAAATAGGGGCATAGATGGAGTGTGTAAAATAGCCATATTCGCCGTATAGCTTGTCATTGGCTAAATGGCGAATATGGCTATAATTGTTTTGTTGTTAAACTATAAAACGCTTCGTTTATAGATTGTTATGCTAAATTAGTAGTTCTCGATAACTGCTTCGAGGTGCTGCTTCCAGATAAGAGCAGCGCCGCCTAAAATGGCAACATTCTTATCCTGAATACCGCTCATCATAAGCTTAACCTTGCCTTTGAAAACACCGAGCTGATTCTCCTCCATATAGCGGTGTGTAGGACGCATAATATAGTCACCAGCATTCGCTAAGCCACCAAAGAGGATGATGGCCTCAGGTGAGGTGATTGCCGTAAGGTCGGCAAGTGCCAAGCCAAGCACCTTGCCTGTGCGCTCGAAGGCCTCCAAAGCGATAGGGTCACTCTTTGCAGCGGCATCAGAGAGCATCTTTGCCTCGAACTTATCGTAAGGGATTGTGCGAAGTTCGCTGTCGCAGGTCATCGTTGCCATAAGGTCGAAGGCTGTGCGCTTGATACCTGTTGCCGAAACGTAGGCCTCAAGACACCCCTTGCGGCCGCAACCACACTGGCGGCCAGTCTCACGTGATGCCACGGCGATGTGGCCAAACTCTCCTGCAAAGCCGTCGTGGCCATAGACCATCTCGCCATTGCAGACGATGCCCGAGCCAAGACCTGTACCGAGTGTAATCATCGCAAAATCCTTCATGCCACGAGCATTGCCAAACACCATCTCGCCGATAGCTGCGGCGTTAGCATCGTTGGTAATCATCACCTTAGCGCCACCGAAGTGCTTGCCGAGGTCCTCCACAAAGTTGAACGTGCGGATTGTGTCGGGACGTGGATCTGCGGGATCCTCAAACTTCCAGAGGTTGGCAGGAGTCTCGATACGTCCTGAGTGGATGTTTGCATTAGGAGCGCCGATACCGATGCCGATAAGATCGCACTCGGGCTGAGTGGCGATAAGCTCCTTCATCGCAGCTGCCAGAGTCTCGATATATGGTTTGTAGTCGTCGAAATACTTAAACTTGTCGGTTGAGATTTTGCTCTCGGCAACAACGTTGCCATCCTCATCAACCAGACCAAAAGCTGTATTGGTACCGCCAATATCGATACCCATAGCATATTTTTTTGTCATAGCACTTAGGTTTTTAGAAAATTAATTGGTCAAAGTTATCAAAATTATTTTAATCTCTGCAAAAAAAATATTAATTTTGAGCCAACTTTATTTGAATAGTGTACGCTATGTGCGTGCGTGTGTACCCAAAAAGTAATTTTGAGAGCTATGAAATATACTAACGACACGATTCTAAACCTCTTTGAGTCAGCACTCCAGCAACTCCAGACCCCTGAGGAGCCAGAGCTGCTATATTCGCCTATCATCTACTCAATGTCGGGTGGAGGCAAGCGCCTACGTCCCGTATTGTTGCTGCTTACCGTAGATGCCTTTGGTGGTAATGTTGAGGAGGCCCTCCCCGCAGGTGTGGCTGTTGAGGTGTTCCACAACTTCACGCTACTGCACGATGATATTATGGATAACGCCTCGATGCGTCGTGGCAAACCCTCGGTATTTGCCAAGTGGGGCGGTAACGTGGCGTTGCTCTCGGGCGATACGATGCTTATCATAGCATACAAATATCTGGCCCGTGTGGGTGCTAAGAACCTCGATCGTGTGCTCAATATCTTCAGCGATATGGCCATCGAGGTGTGCGAGGGTCAGCAGTATGATATGGACTTCGAGAGTGCCGAGAAGGTCTCAGCCGTAGACTATATTCAGATGATCGAGCGCAAGACATCGGCACTGCTCTCAGGCTCGGCGATGATTGGAGCGACGCTGGCCGAGGCCTCGGACGACGATGTGCGCAAGATGCACCGCTTTGCCACGGAGCTTGGCCTTGCGTTCCAGCTTCAGGACGATATGCTCGACAGCTATGGCGATGAGAGCCTTGGTAAGAAGATCGGTGGCGACATCCTCGAGGGTAAGCAGACATATCTTATGGTACAGGCGATGAGCCGTGCTAACGATGAGCAGCGTGAGGTGCTACGCTCTACACACAAGCGCAAGGATATTGGCGATGATGAGAAGATCGCCATCGTAAAGGCTCTATACGATGCTCTCGACGTGAAGCACTCTACCGAGCAGCAGATCGAGATTCGCTTCGAGCGAGCACTGACCATCCTCGATACGCTCTCGATTGCTGGTGAGCGCACCAAGCATCTCGAGGAGTTTGCACGTGGCCTAATGGGACGTAAAAAGTAGAACTATGATTCGTAGACAAGATATAGAGATTATGGCCCCTGTGGGCTCTTACGAGGCGCTCAATGCCGCAATAGCGGCAGGCGCAGACTCGGTATATTTCGGCGTTGAGCAGCTTAATATGCGTGCTGCATCATCTGTAAACTTTACGCTCGACGACCTTGCAGAGATTGTGCGTGTAGCACACGCCGCAGGTGTCAAGACCTATCTCACGGTGAACATCATCATCTATGATGACGAGATGGAGATTATGCGTCGCATAATCGATCGTGCCAAGGCGGAGGGTATTGATGCTATCATCGCCACCGACCTTGCAGCGATACTCTATGCTCGTGAGGTGGGTATCGAGGTACATATATCAACGCAGAGCAACATCTCCAACATCACTGCCGTGGAGTTCTTCTCGCAGTGGGCCGATGTGGTGGTGTTGGCACGTGAGCTATCTTTAGAGCAGATTGCGAATATATCACGCCAGATTGAGGAGCGCAACATCTGCGGTCCTTCGGGTGATAAGGTGCGCATCGAGATGTTTGCCCACGGTGCAATGTGTATGTCTATGTCGGGCAAGTGCTACCTCTCGGAGCACGAGTCGCACCACTCGGCAAATCGTGGTGCATGCCGCCAAATATGCCGCCGCAAGTATACCATCACCGACAAAGATTCAGGCCAGCAGCTCGATGTTGATGGTCAATATATACTCTCGCCAAAGGATCTATGTACTATAGACTTCCTTGATGCGTTTATTAATGCAGGTGTGCGTGTTCTCAAGATTGAGGGGCGTGCACGTGGTGGCGAGTATGTAAAGCGTGTTGTGGAGAGCTACGACGAGGCGCTACGTCTCTTGGAGCGTGGCGAGTTCACCCCCGAGAGTGTTGCTCCGCTCAAGGAGAGGCTCCGTACAGTCTTTAACCGAGACTTCTGGGGTGGCTACTATGCCGCCAAGACCATGGTGGAGCATAGCCAGCACTATGGCTCGTCGGCAACGCTCAAGAAGGTGTATATGGGCAAGGTGACCAACTACTTCAAGCGTATCGGCGTTGCTGAGGTGTTGGTCGAGGCGTGTGAGGTGGCTGAGGGTGATGCACTCCTCTTTATGGGCGAGAAGACAGGTGTTGTGGAGCAGAAGGCCGTAGGCATAATGCTTCACGAGCAGCCTACTGAGAGTGCTAAGCAGGGCGACTACATCTCGCTAAAGACCGAGCGAGAGGTGCGCAGAGGAGATAAGGTTTACAAGGAGATACCACGTTGATTCTCTTGTGATAAGGGCGCATCTACTGCCGCTAACAAATATGTTGTATCAGCACCCCTCTAACAAGAAAATGAGGAGGGAGCGAGATTGAGACAGTGGAGAAGAGTGATTAGAGAGATTAAGGATAACCCTAAATTCACTAAATTCTCTAAACTCCCTAACTGTACTAACTAAATAGAGATAAAAAACGAAAACAGAGAGATGAAACGACTGATATTGATGCTATGTGCGCTTGTTGCAAGCTGTATGGTGATGGCCTGTGGCGAAAGTGCGAAGAGTAGCGCTGAGCAAGAGGGTGTCACCTCAGAGAGCGTAACACCGATAGCAAGCTATAAGCAAGGATGTGTAGTTACCACCAACGGTAGCACGATAGATCTGCCATATGGTTGTAGGCAGGTGATTGTCGTGGATACCTCGACGCGAAAAGATTGCGTGGTGCACACCCTAAGCTGCAATGCCGATACCTGGTCGGGTAGCTACGTGGCGGGTGTTATTGGCTATGGAGGCTTAGCTTCTGCGGGCACCAAGCGTGAGGGTGATGGCAAGACCCCAGTGGGTACGTTTGCCTTACGTCGTGGCCTATACTATGTCAAGGACTTCCACACGTCGTTCCCTATGGAGCAGTACAACGAGTACTATACGTGGGACGAGAACCCCGTGAGTCCGACCTACAACACACTGCTGCGTAACCCTAAGCCTGGTACTAAGGGTGACAGAATATGGGAGCATCGCAACCGTCAGTATCGCTATATCGTAGTGGTGGAGTATAACACCGACCACCCAATACCTGGTGCTGGCAGCGCAATATTCATCCACGCATGGCGTGCCGCAGGAAAGCCTACGGCGGGTTGTGTGGGTATGTCTGAGGCAAATATGAAGCGTGTGGTCGAGTGGCTCGACCCCGCGAAAAATCCACATATAGTAGTACTCCCCAAGGGCGTACACTTTAGCAATGTGATTAACAAATAACTAAAACTACAATAACTATGTTTTCAAAAGAGACTTACATTGGCCGTCGTGCCGAGCTTTGCCGCCGTGTTGGCAAGGGCCTTATTCTTCTTCCTGGTAATCCCGAGGTGCCAAACAACTATCCTAACAACACATACTACTTCCGTCAGGACTCTACATTCCGCTACTACTTTGGCCTTGACGTGCCATCGTTGATCGGTCTTATCGACGCTGAGTCGGGCGAGGCAATGCTCTTTGGTGATGACTTCACCGTAGAGGATATCATCTGGACAGGTCCTATGCCTACAATCGCCGATCAGGCTCGTGAGGTGGGCGTTGAGAAGAGCTTCCCACTCGCTGAGGTTCGCTCGGTGTTGCGTCGTGCTATCGAGCAGAACCGCCCTGTACACTACCTGCCTCCATATCGTGCCGAGCTAAAGATTAGCCTTGCAGAGCTACTTGGCATACGCCTTGATATGCTCCATGAGCGCAAGTCACTCGACCTTATGTTTGCCGTAGCCGAGATGCGTGAGAAGAAGTCGGCAGAGGAGATCGAGGCGTTGGAGCGTGCATTCAAGATTGGCTACCAGATGCATATGACAGCTATGCGTATGTGTCGTCCAGGTGTTGTAGAGCGTGAGATTGCTGGTCGTGTTGAGGGTATCGCCAAGTCATACGGTCAGGGTGTGTCGTTCCCAACAATCGTGACACAGCACGGCGAGATTCTTCATAACCACAACCACGATGGCGTGTTGGAGTCGGGCCGCTTGTTGCTCGTAGATGGTGGTGGCGAGTCGGTTGAGGGCTACTGCTCAGACCACACTCGTACCTACCCTGTAAATGGTAAGTTTAGCGACCTTCAGCGTGATGTTTACAACGTTGTATTGCGTGCTCACGGCGAGGTTAAGGATATGATCAAGCCTGGCTTGCTCTATCCCGAGATCCACAAGGCTGCATACCTCTCGTTGGCCGATGGTCTTAAGGGTTTGGGCCTCATCAAGTCTACGCCAGAGGTGGCTGTTGAGGCTGGTGCTATGTATCTCTTTATGCCTCACGGCCTTGGCCACGGTATGGGTATGGATGTTCACGACTTGGAGAATGTGGGTGAGCGTTCGTTCGACTTCTCGACAGTGTTGGACCGTGCACAGAAGTCGGCAACCTGCATCCATCGTGCAACATGGCGTGTTGAGCCAGGTACTGTTATGTCGGACGAGCCAGGCATCTACTTCATTCCAGCACTCATCGACAAGATGCGTTCGGAGGGTAAGTTCGAGGGCATAGTAGACTACGCAGCACTCGACTCATTCCGCACATTTGGTGGTATCCGTATCGAGGACGACGTGCTCGTAACCGAGACCGGTAGCCGCTTTATTGGCGATAAGCTCTTGCCTCTAACTGTTGAGGAGCTCGAGGCTGTTGTCGGCAAGGAGTAACAAACATTGAAATCCTAATAAAACATTATAACATAAACCTAATATAATATAAATAAGTATAAAAAAAGAGTATGAAGACAGATATTGAGATTGCTCGTGAAACCGAGCTGAAAAACATTCGTGAGATTGCAGCAAACGTAGGCTTCCCCGATGACGAGGTGTTTAACTACGGTAAGTATATTGCTAAGATCCCTTATAAACTTATCGACGAGAAGAGGGTTGCTAAGAACCACCTTATCCTCGTTACGGCTATCACCGCTACCAAGGCGGGTGTTGGTAAGACTACTGTGAGCATCGGCCTCGGTATGGGTCTTAACCACATCGGCAAGAAGGCTATCATCGCTCTGCGTGAGCCTTCGCTCGGTCCATGCTTCGGTATGAAGGGTGGTGCTACGGGTGGTGGCTATGCTCAGGTGCTCCCATCCGAGGATATCAACCTCCACTTCACGGGTGACTTCCACGCCATCACATCGGCTAACAACCTCATCGCAGCGTTGTTGGATAACTACCTATATCACAACCGCTCAAAGCAGGTGGGCCTGAAGAAGGTTATGTGGCGTAGAGTGCTTGATATGAACGATCGCTCGTTGCGTAACATCGTGTCGGGCTTGGGAGGCTCGGCAAATGGTATTCCTACCGAGACTGGTTTCGACATTACGCCTGCATCGGAGATTATGGCTATCTTGTGTCTTGCACGCAACGTCGATGACCTCTATGCTCGTATCGGCCGCATCGTGCTTGGTGTGCGCTACGACGACACCCCATTTACCGTTAATGATCTTGGCGTGACAGGTGCTGTGGTGGCTCTATTGAAGGATGCTATCAACCCTAACTTGGTGCAGACCACAGAGCATAACCCTGTAATCATCCACGGTGGTCCTTTTGCTAACATCGCTCATGGTTGTAACTCGGTGATTGCTACACGTATGGCAATGACTTGGGCCGATTACACAGTTACTGAGGCAGGTTTCGGCGCAGACCTTGGAGCTGAGAAGTTCCTCGACATCAAGTGTCGTCAGGCAGGCCTTAAGCCCGACCTCACGGTGTTGGTTGCTTCGACACTCGCTCTCAAGATGCACGGTGGTGTGCCCGAGACAGAGATTAAGCTCCCTAACGCAGAGGGCCTCAAGCAGGGCTTTGCCAACCTCGACCGCCATGTTGCCAACCTTCGTAAGTTTGGCCAGACCGTTTTGGTATGCTTCAACCGCTTTGCCAGCGATACCGACGACGAGATCGCTATGGTTATCGATCATTGCGAGAAGCTCGGCGTGCGCTGCGTGATTAACAACGCATATGCTGAGGGTGGTGCTGGTGCTGCAGAGTTGGCGCAGGCTGCTGTTGAGCTTATCGAGACTCAGCCTTCACAGCCTATTAACTATGCATACAACCTTGAGGATAGCATCAAGGAGAAGATTACTAAGGTGGCTAAGAATATCTATGGTGCTGGCTCAGTGGTATTTGGTCCACGTGCTCAGAAGGAGATTGCACTCTTGGAGAAGTGGGGTATGGGCAACCTCCCAGTATGTATTGCCAAGACCCAGTTCTCGTTCTCGGCCGATGCTAAGCGCTACGGCTCGGTTGAGGGCTTCGAGATCAATATTAAGGATATCGAGCTTAACGCCGGCTCAGGCTTTGTAGTGGCTCTTGCTGGCGATATTATGCGTATGCCAGGTCTTAGCAAGACTCCTCAGGCAGGCAATATTCGCTTGGCGGAGGATGGTAATGTCGAGGGCATCGTTTAACATCATAGAGGCTGAATAAAAAGTGTATTTTGTCGTTACGCTCGCCCTCAAAAACCTCATTTACGCTTAGTAAACTGCGGTTTTTCGGGCTTCGCAAGCCTAAAACTACATCTTTTTATTCAGCCTCTTTTGTTTAATAGGTTTTGCAAATGGCTATATTCCTCTTTCCAACAGAACTTGAGGCTCGTAGGTTTGGTGAGCTATGCCCTGAGGCCGATATTGTTATCTCGGGCGTGGGTCTTGTCGAGACCTCGGCAACATTGATGCACCTGCTGTCGCAGCCAAAGTTGCGTGACAACGATATTGTGGTGCTGTGTGGTATTGCGGGGACCTACGATGATAGCATCGAGCGAGGCTCTGTAGTCGAGGTTGTTGAGGAGTGCTGTGTGGAGCTTCCCGAGCGCTTTCGTAAGTGCTATCGTGTTGAGCCTCAGACATCGTTGCGAGGCGTTCGTTCGTCGAGTGTGCATCGTGGAGGAGAGTGTGCGGGGGGTGCCGAGATTGAGAATATGGAGGGTGCTGCGCTCTTTGCAATGTGTCAGGCAGCGGGTGTGAGATGTGCCGAGATTCGTGCCGTGTCTAACGTTGTTGGAGAGGAGTTCTCGAAGTGGCAAATAGATATGGCAACAGAGAGCCTTGCCCAGCAGTTAAAGAGTATATTTTTCAAATAACGATGAAGCGAATATTGATATACATCATTGCTACGTTGGTGGCGATATTGAGTCTTGTATTTGTGATTGTGACCTATAAGGATCAGATTGTCGAGGCCATCAAGTGGCTGGCAATATTGGCCTTAGTCTTTGGCTCTGGATGGGTCGTAGGTCGCTATACTAAAAAGTAAGATTGTTGCTATGTCTAAGAGTAAACACCTGAGGCTCAGTATTTCGCCATGTCCTAACGATACGTTTATGTTCGATGCGATTATCAATCGTCGTATCGATCTCGATGGTTTTACGTTCGATGTGGAGTATCACGATATTGAGCAGCTTAACATCCGTGCATTACAACGCACGGCCGATGTGACAAAATGTAGCACAGCGCTGTTGCCCTATGTCGATGCCCACTATCGGTTGCTCGATAGCGGCTCGGCCTTGGGTCGTGGTAATGGTCCGCTGTTGGTGCGTCGTCGTGGCGAGCGTGGCATAATCCGCCGTATAGCCGTGCCTGGATTGTATACCACGGCTAATGCGCTCATCGGCAAGCTGTTTCCGACAATATCGGAGCGTCGTCCGATGCTATTTAGCGATATTGCTCGGGCGGTGGAGTATGGAGAGTATGACGCAGGAGTGTTGATCCACGAGGGGCGATTTGTCTACGAGAAGCGAAACCTTGAACTTGTTGCAGATCTGGGTGTTGAGTGGGAGCAGCGAACAAACCTGCCGTTACCGCTCGGCTCGATTGTCGTTGCCCGAGATATCGACGAGGAGGTTGTGTCGGCGTTTGATGCACTGTTACGTCGCAGTATCGAGTATGCCTTTGCGCATCCCGAGGCCTCACGTGAGTTTGTTAAGAGCCACGCCCAGGAGCTTGATGATGATGTCATAAATAAGCATATTGCGCTGTTTGTCAATGACTTCTCGCTATCGCATGGCGATGAGGGACGTCGTGCCGTGCGTGAGCTTACTGGCGTGTAACAGCTAAGAAAATAGTCGTTGTGGTGGTTGTCTTGTATGATGTAAGGCAGCCACCATTTTTATTGTTTGGCGTGTCAAAGCGTGTCAAGTGCCTTTGTCTACGACAAAAATGTATAAAATAGTCCGTTATAAAGTTTTGAATTTGAGTTTTTTTCGTACCTTTGCCGCATTGTTTTGATTTAATTATACGGAGTATGGTATACGTTACACTAATCCTCGCCTTTGTACTTATCATCGTGGGTGCTATGCTACTCACCGATGGTTCTGTGGCTGTTGCCGAGAGGTTCAAGGTCCCTGAATTTATCGTGGGTCTTACGATTGTTGCTGTGGGTACGTCGATGCCAGAACTTACGGTGAGCTTTATGTCGGCGCTTGCGGGCAAGGGCGATATGGCTATTGGTAATGTCGTTGGCTCGAATGCGTTCAATACACTTTTCATCCTCGGTGTGTGTGCCATATTCTCGCCTCTGACCTTCACTAAGAGTAATATTCGTCGTGATATTCCTATCTGCATCCTCGCTACTTTGGCACTGCTTGTTGTGACGCTATTCAACGAGGATATTAACCGCCTTGAGGGTTGCATTTTGCTTTTGGGATATATCGTAATGGTTGTTTTGATGATTCGTGCCGAGAAACGAGCTATGAAGCTAAATCCACAGGCGCAACCAGAGACAACGAGTGATACTCCCACTAAGAAACCTATGCCCATTTGGCGTATTCCTATCTGGATTATTGCAGGTCTCGCAGGCCTTATCTGGGGTGGTGATCTCTTTGTGGAGAGTGCTTCGGATATTGCCCGCTCGTGGGGCGTGTCGGAGGCTGTGATTGCCATCACGCTTGTTGCTGGAGGAACATCTATGCCTGAGCTTGCCTCGAGCCTTGTGTCGGTGCTTAAGGGAAATACGTCGCTGGCGATGGGTAATGTGCTTGGCTCTAACATCGCCAACATCCTACTCATCCTCGGAGCCTGCTCTACGGTGACACCTCTTACGATGGGTGGTGTGGCAATGACGGATATATACATTGTTGTTGCTTCGACCTTTGTGCTTATGCTCTCGGCATTGGTTATCGGTCGTGATAAGCTTACACGTATTGAGGGTCTGCTATTCGTGGCTTGCTACGTAGCATATGTCTACACGTTGATTTAATTGAATGATAAAATAGAAGAGAAGATGGAACAGAAAGACTATTCGGGTCGTGGATGGCTGCTTGTGTTCGCAGTTATCGTTGGTGTTGCGGCCTTAAGTTTTATCCCCTCGGCCGAGGTCTTTGGCCTCACTACCGAGGAGGTGGACATTTTGGCTGATTTGCGCCCTATTGAGGATGATGAGGCTGCCGCTGTCCCTGTGGACTATGTGGCAGACTTTGAGTATCTCGAGAGCGAGCTTGCCGCCGTTGAGCAGGAGGCTAAGGATTCGTTGAACAACCCAACACTTAGTTGGATTGCTGTCGAGGAGACTATCCCACAGCGCGAGGTGTTGCGTAGCGATCAGGTGAAGCCAGCATACTCAAGCCGTGCAGTGCCTATCGAGGATTACGACACCGCAAAGGTTACTCGTCTTGACCGCTTCATCGAGAAACTTATCGATGGACAGGATGTGCGTATTGCATTCCTCGGTGACTCATTCATCGAGGGTGACATCCTCACGATGGATCTTCGTGAGGAGCTCCAGTCGGTATTTGGAGGTCGTGGTGTGGGCTTTGTGCCTTGCGCTATTCCTTTCGAGATCTATCGCACGAGTGTGCGTCGTAGTGTGTCGGGTTGGACAGCATATAGCCTTATGAATACAGGTGCTATTCCTGCGTCGTATCGCGATAAGTTCTTTATGTCGGGCTACTTAGCTGCTGGCCACCGTGGATCGACAGCTCGTTGGGAGTCTACCGACGTAAAGGCTCACCTCGACTCATGCTCACGTGCAAGAGTGCTTATCACCAGCCGAGATACAAGTAATATCGAGATCACGATCAACGATACCCTCAAGCACAATTTTGGCGTGTCGGGCGCAGACTATGTTCGTGAGTTGTATATCGAGGCTCCGGTTAAGTCACTTAAGATGCGAGTGCTGAGTGGAAATGTGTTGTGCCACGGTGCTTCGATCGAGGGTGGTCGTGGTGTTACGGTCGATAATATGTCGATTCGTGGTAACAGCGGTCACACAATCTTTGGCTCAGGCGTAGCCGTAAACCGTCAGGTAGACAATATGTGGGGTTACGACCTCGTAGTCTTGGAGTATGGCCTTAATGGTATGCAGCCAGGTCAGCGTGACTTCACCAAGTATCAGGGTAAGCTCTGCGATATGATTGCATACGTAAAGCGTAGCTTCCCCGATGCTGCAATCCTTGTGCTCGGTGTGTCGGACCGATGGATTAAGGGCGATGGTGGCTGGAAGTCGATGAACTCGGTGCAGCTAATGACCCCATTCCAGCGTCGTGCTGCTAAACTCTCGGGCGTAGCCTTCTGGGAGATGGGTAAGGTGTTGTTGTCGTATGGTGGTATCGGCGGCTTTGTGAGCCGTGGTTGGGCTGCTGGCGACCATATACATATCAACTTCCATGGTGGTGCTCGCATTGCTCGTCCTCTGGCCGACGCTATCCGTGAGCGTGCCTACGAGATACTCGTTGATCGTGAGGGCAAGATCATAGATATGGTATATCCTCTCGAGCTTCAGCCCGAGTCTACCTATCCATTGCGTAGGGTAAAGCCTATTAACGAGGTGGTAGTACCATTCGCCTCAAAGGAGGATATTGACTAACCACTAACAAAAACATAGTGATGGATTTCTTTAAGTTCGATTCAGAGGTGTGGATCAAGCTCACCGAGATGCTTCAGTACGACTCTTCGTCGCCAATGACTCTCGATAGTGGTTTCTTCCTCTTTGCCTTTATGATATTCGGCCTCGGATATATGGCCGTGCGCAACCATCGTATGATGCGTACGTTGTATGTCGTTGCCGTGTCGCTCTACTTCTACTACAAGATCTCGGGACTCTACCTGCTACTGCTCCTCGCCGTGGCTATCAGCGACTACCTTATCGGTGGGCGTATTGCTAAGCGCTTCAGCGAGGGTAAGCGTTCGCGTGGGTGGGTGACACTGAGTATGGTCATCAATATCTCAATCTTGGCCTACTTCAAGGTTGGCGGTCTCTTCGAGGAGGCTATAAACAGCCTCTTTGGTAATGGTACAATCAATCTCGGTGAGATACTTGTGCCTGCGGGTGTCTCGTTCTTTGTGTTTCAGTCAATATCATACGTTATCGACCTGTCGCGTGGCGTTATCTCGCCAGTAAAGCGCTTCGTGGACTACCTCTTCCTGCTATCGTTCTTCCCTAAGGTGTTTCTTGGCCCATTGGTGCGCAATAAGGAGTTTATACCTCAGATCGAGCGAGAGAAGATTATCGTTACGCGTGAGGATCAGGGCCGTGCTGTGACACTTATCGCTGGTGGTCTTATCAAGTATGCGGTTCTTGGTAAGGCTATCATCCAGATTTTGCTCAACCCCGCTGTTGCTGGTGAGTTTGGCGAGAGTGGTGTTGTGATGTTGGTGGCACTGCTTGCGTTCGGTATATATCTCTATTGCGACTTTTCGGGTTTCTCGGATATGGCCATTGGTATTGCGCTGGTTATGGGCTACAAACTCCCCGATAACTTTGATGCACCATTTAAGTCGGCAACAATCACAGAGTTCTGGCGCAGATGGCATATCTCGCTATCGACATGGTTGCGTGACTACTTGTATATCTCGCTTGGTGGTAACCGTAAGGGTCGTTGGCGTACATATCTCAACCTCACAATCACGATGTTTGTGTGTGCGATGTGGCATAAGGTAAATCTTCCATACGTTATATGGGGTTTGCTTCAGGGCGTTGGTCTTGCACTGCATAAGTTGTGGTTGGAGCGTGTGCCTGGCGCTAAGGCCTTGGGTAAGGATATGAAGTGGTATTGGAGAGTGCCAGCATCGCTGTTGCTCTTCACGTTTATCACTCTTACGTGGCCAATGATCTGCTGTGATGATTGGGCTGGAGCAAGTGTAATATACGACCGTATTATCCACAATTTTGCCTTTGGCGACATTGTGCCCTTGATGCATAGCGCTGGCTTCGGTCTTGTATTGGTGGTTATAGGCTACTTCCTACACTTCTTGCCAAAGAGGTGCAACGACTGGGCTGTTAAGTTGGTTACCCGCTCTGGCTTCATTGGTCAGGTTGTGGTAATGGTTGTGGCTATATGGCTTGTTATGCAGTGTCAGTTGATGCTTGTGGGCGATGGTGCTGGTCTGCCTGTATATGCAGCGTTTTAGACTTGTGGGACGATGAGTGGTGTGACGTGGGATTGGCCGCTGTTTGAGACGCTTAACTTCGATGGCCCAGCGTGGCTCGACACGGTGATGAAACTCGTGTCGGGCATTGCTCCTTGGACTCCGCTATACCTAATTATTATATACCTGGTTTGGCGTCGATACTCGTGGCGAGGTACGATTAAGTTTCTTGTGGCCATAGGTGTGGCTATCGCTCTTGCCGATGTGGTGTCTGGGATTTTCAAGCAGCAGGGTCTACTCGCCGAGTTGTGGAGTGGTATGCCCTCGCGCCTACGCCCTATGTATACCGATGGTGTCGAGGCCTTCACCAATGGTTATGGTCGTGCCGCAACCTATGGCACGGTGTCGGGCCACGCCGCAACGATAGTGGCTATTGCCGTGCTCAGCTCGGTGGTCATTGCTCGGAGGTGGTTCTCGGTGATGATGACCATAGTGGCCGTTGTGGTCTGCTACTCTCGAATATATTTGGCCTGCCACTTCCCGCAGGATATACTCCTTGGGGCGACACTTGGTCTTGTGTCGGCACTTGTCGGATGGTGGCTGTTTAGGTGGCTGCAGCGGCAGCAACAGAAGGCCTAAAAATCGAAAGATGCGTTACAGATAGCTGTGGCGCATCTTTTTATTTTTTGTGAATAAAGTGTCGAAAAAATCGATGTTCCGAGTGGTAATATCCCGTGAAAAATCACGAATTTTGTATGCCTGAATTATCCCCCAAAACCGAGAGTGAGTCAGTCTGGCGTGGATGATTTGTGGACAAATGACACTATACGAGGAGTAGATGCTTGGCAAATAATAGTAAAATAAATATATACAAACCATGACTCAAAAACCTAACAATGAACAGCTTAAGGTGGTTAGCTACGAGGATGCCGTAGCTGCCTCTAAGGAGTATTTCAAGGGTGACGACCTTGCTGCCCAGGTGTGGGTGAGCAAGTATGCTCTTAAGGACTCGTTTGGTAATATCTTCGAGCGCTCACCAGAGGATATGCACAGGCGTATCGCTGCGGAGCTTGCTCGTATCGAGAGCACCTATCCTAACGCTCTTAACGAGGCGGAGATTTTTGACCTCCTCGACCACTTCCGTTATGTCATCCCCCAGGGTGGCCCTATGACAGGTATTGGCAACAACCTTCAGGTAGCATCATTGTCAAACTGCTTTGTTATCGGTCATAAGAATCCTGCCGACTCGTATGGTGGTATCTTCCGTATGGATGAGGAGCAGGTGCAGCTTATGAAGCGCCGTGGTGGCGTAGGTCACGACCTCTCACATATCCGCCCTACGGGTAGCCCCGTACTCAACTCGGCACTCACCTCTACGGGTATTGTGCCATTTATGGAGCGTTACTCAAACTCTACACGTGAGGTGGCACAGGATGGCCGTCGTGGTGCTTTGATGCTCTCGTTGCTTATCAAGCACCCCGATGCGGAGCGCTTTATCGATGCTAAGGTTGATACAGGTAAGGTTACAGGCGCAAACGTCTCTATTAAGATCGACGATGAGTTTATGCGTGCTGCCTTGGCGGGTGAGTCATACCGTCAGCAGTTCCCCGTAAACGCTGAGAAGCCTACATTTGTACAGGATATCGAGGCTAAGAAGCTATGGGAGAAGATTATCCATAATGCTTGGAAGTCGGCAGAGCCCGGTGTATTGTTCTGGGATACGATTATTCGTGAGAGTGTGCCCGACTGCTATGCTGACGAGGGCTTCCGCACGGTGTCTACCAACCCTTGTGGCGAGATTCCATTGTGCCCATATGATAGCTGCCGTCTATTGGCGCTCAACCTACTTAGCTATGTTGATGAGCCATTTACAAAGAGTGCTAAGTTCAACTTCGATAAGTTTAAGGAGCACGTGGCTAAGGCTATGCGCCTTATGGATGACATCATCGACCTCGAGCTCGAGAAGGTGGAGCTTATCATCGGCAAGATCGCCTCAGATCCTGAGGACGACGACGTACGTCGTGTAGAGCTCGAACTCTGGAAGAAGATTAAGGATATGGCCTTGAAGGGTCGCCGTACAGGTCTTGGCATCACGGCCGAGGGCGATATGTTGGCCGCTTTGGGTCTACGCTATGGCTCGGAGGAGGCTATCGACTTTGCTGTTAATGTTCACAAGACCCTCGCTGTGGAGGCCTACCGTGCCTCGGTTGTTATGGCTAAGGAGCGTGGCGCCTTTGGCGTGTTCAACTTTGAGAAGGAGCAGGGCAACCCAATGATCGAGCGTATCTGCGAGGCAGCTCCTGAGCTTCGTGATCAGATGAAGAAGTATGGCCGTCGTAACATAGCTATGCTTACAATCGCACCTACGGGTACTACCTCGCTTATGTCGCAGACAACATCGGGTATCGAGCCTGTATTCCGCCCAGTATATAAGCGTCGTCGCAAGATCAACCCATCGGACAAGGACCAGGTGGCCTCGTTCGTGGATGAGACTGGCGAGAAGTTTGTTGAGTACTACGTGTACCACCACCAGTTTGTCAAGTGGCTCGAGATCAATGGCTACGACACCACTCGTCTGCAGAATATCTCTGAGGAGGAGCTCGACAAGTGGCTCAAGGCATCGCCATACTACAAGGCCACGGCAAACGATATCGACTGGGTTGCTAAGGTGAAGATGCAGGGTGCTATCCAGAAGTGGGTGGATCACTCAATATCGGTTACTGTAAACCTCCCTAACGAGGTTACCGAGGAGCTTGTGGCAGAGGTTTACCGCACAGCGTGGGAGTCGGGCTGTAAGGGTATCACCGTATATCGTGACGGCTGCCGTGATGGCGTGTTGCTCGACCTTAAGTCGAAGGATGGCTCAAAGAAGAGTTGTAGCGGTTCGGAGTCTATCCGCCGCCCAGAGTCTATCCCTGCCGACATCGTGCGTTTCAAGAATGGTTCGGAGGATTGGATTGCCTTCGTAGGTAAGCAGGATGATCGTCCTTATGAGATCTTCACCGGTAAGATCGAGGAGGATGCTATGTATATCCCTAAGACTATCACCAATGGTAACATCCTCAAGGTGTGCGAGAAGGATGGCTCTAAGCGTTACGACTTCCAGTATCAGGATCGCTATGGATATATCAACACCATTGGTGGTATCTCACGTCTGTTCGACGAGGAGTTCTGGAACTATGCTAAGCTTATCTCTGGCGTATTGCGCTACGGCATGCCTATCGACAAGGTTGTGCAGCTCGTGGACGGCCTACACCTCGACTCTGAGACTATCAACACGTGGAAGAATGGTGTTGAGCGTGCCCTCAAGCAGTATATCAAGGATGGTACACGTGGCAAGGGTCGTTGCCCACAGTGCGGTCAGGAGAATATGGCATACCAGAATGGTTGTTTGACTTGTATGGCGTGTGGTTATTCAAAATGCAGCTAATTTCTTGAGATAAGGTAGCATCTACTTCCGCTAACAAAAAATGCCACCAATGGGACGTACGCCTAAGTACTACCCATCGGTGGCATTTTTGCCGAGCGTTGTATATACCACCTTCTCTCAAGAAATTTCCAAGATAAGGGCGAATGGGAAATACGTCAAGTATGTCCCATCCGGGGCAATCTCTTAATCGAGACCACATCTAACCCCTTCTACTCAAAAATTGGGGCGGCGTTGGTCGGGGAGTTTCGGGGAAGATGGGGAAGATGAGGATCACTATCCATAAACTCCCCACTATCCCACTATCCCACTATCCCACTATCCCCAGTATCCCCACTATCCCCAGCATCTCTCGTTCACAACCGTCTTAATTTTTTTAAGACCATTAGGACCATTAAGACAATAAGACCATTACGAGGTCGAGTATCACACTGTTGTTTCGGCTGTTGGCTGTTTGCGCTGCCTGCCGCAACCATCTTAATTGTCTTTATTTTTTTAGGACCATTAAGACCATTAGGACCATAAGACCATTACGAGGTCGGGTACCACGCTGCTGTTTCGGCCGTTGGCTGTTTGCGCTGCCTGCCGCAACCATCTTAATTGTCATAATTGTCTTACGGTTTCATTATCTTTAATGCGGCTCAGTCTGGAGAATATCTTTTTTCGACTCCACACTGGGTTTTCAGACTGATCCTGTTTTCTCTGACATCTCCCTGTTCTCTTCCTGTTTTCCCTCTGCTATCTCTCTGGCACTCTCTGACCCTCTCTGCTCTCCCTGAACCTCCCTGATCCCACTCCGTAAAAAATTAGGCCGAATGGTGATAGAGATCTATCGAACCATTCGGCCTAACGGCTTGTTGTAGTCTATGCTACTTATTGAAGTTGTTGTTTATGCGTTGGTTACACGCTCCAACCACTTAACCATACCAAGCATGATACCCATTGATACAAGACATACCGAGAGGAATACTGTCCAGCAAATCCAGATAGGTGCTGCGTTGTAGATGAGTGGACCAATCCAGAGTAGGAGGTTACCTACAGCTGTAGCGCCGAGCCACAAGCCCTGGCACAAGCCCAACATATGCTTTGGAGCTACCTTAGATACGAATGATAGACCAAGTGGTGAGATAAACAGCTCAGCAACAGTGAGGAAGAAGTAGAGTACGAAGAGTACCCATGGACCAGAGAGCTCAACGCCTTCGGCACGTGCCTCAGTAGCTGATGGATAACCCATGATGTAAGAGTAGATAGCCAAGAATACATATGCTGTACCTGCGATAGCCATACCGATAGCAATCTTACGAGGTGTAGAGATATACTTGCCACGACGGCCAAGAGCGCCAAATACCCACATCACAATAGGGGTAAGAACGATAACGTAGAATGGGTTGAGAGCCTGCCATACCTCAGGAGCCACGCTATCAGACTTCACAAAGTCACGAGCGAACATCGAGAGTGATGTACCATTCTGGTGGAATGCAAACCAGAAGAAGATTGCGATAGCAAGCACTGCAAACAGAGCGTACATACGCTGCTTAATCTCGGTAGCTGCTGCCTTGCGCTCCTCAGGAGTATACTCTACAGAAACGGCTGCTGCCTTCTTTGCAGGTGTTGGGAAGCGCTTGCGTGTAGCGATGAAGATAGTGAGCGAGAGGAGCATAGCGGCAACAGAGGCGATGAACGAGTAGTGGATACCCTCGTTGAATACCATGAGGTAGTCGCCGCAGAACTCTGCGATGTTGCCACCCTCAGCCACGAAGCCAGACTCTGATGCGAGCTTTGTGAGCTGCTCAGTAGCATTGCCGCTCTCCTGGAACTGGTGGCAGAGTGCTGGAAGCTGTGCGTTATAGATCATATCGTGAGCCTTCAACCACCACTCTCTAAGCAATGGAGCTACGAAAGGAGCGATAACACCACCGATGTTGATGAATACGTAGAAGATCTGGAAACCAGAGTCACGCTTATCCTTAGCGGCCTTCAAAGCCTCCTCGCCCTGCTTAGCTGCCTCAGCCTCAAGGTTGTCGTACATCTGACCTACGATAGCCTGCAAGTTACCCTTGAACAGACCGTTACCAAAGGCGATGATGAAGAGTGCCAAGCATGTGAGTGGAAGCAACCAGCTGATGTTTGTAGATGTGGCAAGGATAGGAATTGAGAGCAACACATAACCTGTTGCCATAATTATCAAACCTGCCATGATAGTACCCTTGTAGTTCTGAGTCTTATCGGCGATATAACCACCAACCAAAGCCAGAATGTAGATACCAGCATAGAAGAATGAATAGATCAACGAGCTTGTCTCCTCGCTGAGTCCAAACTTTGAGCAGAGGAACAATACGAGTACAGCGTTCATGATGTAGTAACCGAAACGCTCACCCATGTTGCTAAGAGCCGCTGCTAAAAGACCTTTAGGATGTCCTTTGAACATAAGTAAAAATAGTTTTAGTTAATATAAAATTTATCGTTAGTTTCGTCTTGTTACAAAAATAACACAAAATCAGGGTGCTAAGATACAAAACAAAAATCAAATAACAAAACGTCGTAGTCACTTTATATAGTCTTTGTGTATAAAATAATGTTTTGTAAGTTAAACAAATGTTTCGCAGTTGTGGATATATCAACTAACTACCAAAGTCTCTGAGACTCAATAGTCGATATAAAATTCGCTCCTGTTAAGCAAATAACACTCCGTATTGGACGAATATACAAAAATATTTTGTATCTTTGCTACAAATTATAACAAATTTTGTATGACGCCCGAGAAGCCAACTCTTAAATTTGTTGCCGACGACGAGTGGTTACACCCCGTAGAGGATGAAATCAATCGCCGCTATACAATGTATGTCAGCAGGTTGGAGGATATAAAGAGATCTTCTGGCTCGCTTGTAGATTATGCTAATGGCTACCGCTATTTCGGCTGGCAGCGTGATGAGTTGATGAGGGGTTGGTGGTTCAGAGAGTGGCTGCCCGAGGCTAAGGATGTCTATATCTTTGGCGATTTCAACCACTGGCAGCGCACCGAACTACGCCTTCAGCGCTCAAGAGACGGCGTGTGGAGCATCTTCCTCCCCGATGCTATGTATGCCGAGAGGCTTACCGATGGCTCGCTCTACAAGATACACGTACACGGCGAGAATGGGTGGCGTGATCGTATTCCGGCCTACGCCAAGCGTGTAGTGCAGGACGAGCAGACAAAGAACTTTACCGCACAGTTTGTCATCGACCGCCCATACGAGTGGAAGCACGACGACTTCACCGCTCCGAAGGTTGGCGAGTTGCTCATCTATGAGGCTCATGTTGGAATGGCCCAGGAGAGGGAGGGTGTTGGTACTTATGTGGAGTTCCGTGACGAGGTGCTCCCACGCATCAAGGCCGCAGGATATAACGCCGTGCAGCTTATGGCCATCGCCGAGCACCCATACTACGGATCGTTTGGTTACCACGTGTCGAGTCTCTTTGCCCCATCATCACGCTTCGGCACGGCAGATGAGCTTCGTTCACTTGTAGATCGTGCTCACGAGTTGGGCATTGCTGTGATTATGGACCTGGTGCACGCTCATTATGTCAAGAACTTTGACGAGGGCATCAACGAGCTCGACGGCTCGAAGCATCACTACTCGAAGGAGGGTGGCGCTGGCTATCAGCAGTATTGGGACTCGATGATATTCGACTACGGCAAGCGTGAGGTTGAGCACTTCTTGCTCTCGAACGTGAAGTATTGGCTTGATGAGTATCACTTCGATGGCTATCGCTTCGATGGCGTGACGTCGATGTTGTATCACCACCACGGATATGTCGAGTTTGACTGCCGTGAGAGGTTCTTTGACGAGGGCGTAAACCGTGATGCGATAGTATATCTTGCCTTGGCCAATACACTTATCCACGAGTTCCGCTCGGACGCAATCACCATTGCCGAGGATGTTAGTGGCATGCCAGGTACGTGTGTTAAGGCCGAGGATGGTGGTATGGGCTTCGACTACCGCTTGGGTATGGCGATCCCAGACTACTGGATAAAGCTGCTCAAGGAGCAGAAGGACGAGGATTGGAACATCTGGGAGATGTGGTCGGTGATGACCAATCGTCTGCCAAGTGTGCGTACGGTGGCATATGCTGAGTCGCACGATCAGGCGCTTGTGGGTGATAAGACTATCGCCTTCCGCCTTATGGATAAGGAGATGTACTTTGCTATGGATCGTGCCTCGGAGAACTTGGTCATCGATCGTGGTATGGCGCTGCATAAGCTCATTCGTCTGATGACAATCTCGACAGGTGGTGAGGCATATCTAAACTTTATGGGTAACGAGTTTGGCCACCCCGAGTGGATTGACTTCCCACGTGCGGGTAATGAGTGGTCGTATAAGCATGCACGTCGCCAGTGGTCGCTCTCGGAGAATGGTTTCTTGCGCTACTCACAACTCGCCGAGTTCGATCGTGCGATGATTGAGATGGTCAAGGAGTATGGCGTGTTGGGTGATGGCTATCCATATAACCATATGATGGACGAGCACAACAAGACTATGGTATACTCGCACCGAGGCCTTGTGTTTGTGCTCAACTGGCATCCTACAGCCTCGATACCCAACTACGAGGTGCGTGTGCCCTGGGCGGGCAAGTACGAGGTGGTGTTCTCATCCGACGAGAAACGCTTCGGTGGCCACGATCGTGCAGATGTTACGGGCGAGCACTTCACCACAACGCATCGCAACGAAGATGGTACAGAGTACTATACCATCAGTATTTACAATACCTCACGCACAGGCGTTGTGCTGAGGTTGTGCGAGTAGACCCCCAAAGAGGATAATTATGGCAGACACAAACATAGATAGTAGTGCTGAACAGCAGATAGGACCAGCAAAGAGTAGTGAGGGTAGAGCCAAGCGTGTGCTTGTAGCTTGCGTTGTCGTGCTCTTTGCCCTTGGAATTATCGCTGCAGGCGCATATGTTATTTTGATGGGTTCGGAGAGTGTTGAGGAGTCGGCATTTACGTATGCTCCTTGGCCCGACCTCTCGGAGCACTACGACTTAAGCTCGATAGAGGTTGTTGATACCACTTTGTGCCACTTTAATAGCTTTGTCATAGCACAGAATGGTGTTCCATTTCTCAACGATCGTATCCAGCAACAGCAATACGAGGCTACGGTGCTGGGTACGGGTGTGTGGATTAGAAGCTATCCCGAGCTTAAGAACCGTCGTAAGCGTTGTCAGGTGCGTAGTGGAGATAAGCTCACCGTGCTACGCTCGATAGATTTTAACAACGGCAAGCACTGGCACTACGTTAAATTGGCGAGTGGCCGACGTGCAGGCACCGAGGGTTATATCAGCTCCGATGATATCATCGAGCAGAATAGATACGATATGCTCGAGCGCTATGTCTTTGTCGAGCGCTCAAATCTCAACGAGAAGAGTCCTAAGAAGTATCTTCACGCCGTGGCAGCAGTGTTGCTAAAGCTTGGTGCTGAGAAGGATAACGTAGACCTCGATGTGGCGATTATCGACACCTCGGTATTTGAGAAGCAGAGCGTTGTGACATTCCAGATTAGCAATCGTCACCTTGCGTCTAATGCCTCGATGATTGCTGTGGTGCAGTTCTATAACGACAATGATGACTTTATGGTTCTGGGTATTGTCCCTGGCCAGAGCATCAATCGTGTGGAGCTTGCCGAGAACGGGTCATACGACGTATACTACTACTAAAATATTAAACTAAAATAAATTACGAAGATGAAAAAACAACTTCTCTTTACACTCGTAGCATCGGCTATTATGCTATGTGCTTGCGGAGGCTCAAGCCTTGGACCGCAGTCTGGTTATGCCCCTTGGGTAGATTTGTCTATGCACTATGATCTTAGCAAGGTTAAAAATCATGGCGGTATGAAGAGCTTTAACACAGTGGAGCTTACTCACGGTAGAGTGCCTTTTACCAATGAGCGTTTCGACAATAGCGAGTACAATGCAACGGTAGTTGGTCTTAACGTTTGCTTGCGTAGCCAGCCTATCGTGCGTAACAGCACTAAGCGTGGACACGTTCATACTGGTGATAAGCTTACAGTGTTGCGCCCTATCGGCTATGCAAATGGTAAGTTCTGGGACTATGTATATGTTAATTCAGGTTTGTCGGCTGGTCGTGAGGGCTACATCTGTACCGACTATATCGTGACTCAGGAGCAGTATGAGATGATCGACTACTATGCACTTTACACCGGTTTGAACCTCGATTACAGCACTCCAAGCAAGCTTTTGCAGGCTGTGTCTGACGTGTTGCTTAAGCTCGATGCTCACAGAAATCACCCTAACCTCACTGTGTCGTTGCTCAGCAAACTCCCATTTGGCAATGAGCAGATTGTTGTATATCAGATACGTAACAACTCTATCGCTGGCAACAACTCGTTGATTGCTGTTGTTCAGTTCTTCAACAACAATAACGACTACGTGGTTCTTGGTGTTGTTCCAGGTAATGGTTGCAACAACGTCTCACGTAATCCTAACGGCTCGTACGACGTATACTTTTATTAGTAGTTTGGTTAAGCCCATATTGATATGAGATTTCGTGGTCTATATCGTATCTTTGTGACGGTTGTCGTATTGCTTTTCGGATGCTATACGTTGCGTGCAGAGTGTAGAGTTGCTGATAATGCTATGGAGGTAGCCCCTTCGCAGCACTATGGATATAGCAGCTGGGCAGACTTTAGCGAATATTTCAACCTCGCCTATGTGCGACATGATAGAGGTGGTTTGAAGTCGTTCAATAGTTCGCAGCTATCAGCTGGTAAACCTCGCTTTGTAAGTGACCTCCTTGATAGAAGTGAGTACTACGGTGCGATTGTGGGTACAAACGTGTGGGTACGCAGACAGCCTGTAATCTCTCAGACAACGCAGATGTTTAAGGTTAATACAGGTGATAGGGTTCTGGTGTTGCGTTCCTCTTTTTATAACGGAGGTAGATTGTGGTGCTATGTGCGAATAGTATCTGGGCCGCATAGCTATTCTGAGGGTTATATATGCTCGGACTATGTTGTGGTTCAGCGTGAGTATGATGTACTCTCAAGATTTGTTATCGGCCGCAGCCCTAACATCGGTATTGCAAACAAAAGCCGTGAGTTGTGTGCTGTTGCAAATTTGCTACTGTATATGTGTGCTGACGAACGATACGATAACCTCACTGTGAGTAAGGGGCAGACTTTTAAGTTTGGCTCGACAAGTTTGGTGGCGTACCGTATATACAATAGCAGTGTGTCGTATAATAATTCGATATTAGCTGTCGTTTTATTTGATGGCGATAGAAATGACTACTTGGTGCTTGGTGTCGTGCCAGGTACTACGTTTGATATGGCTATGCGTAACTACGACGGCTCATATGAGATATATTATTATTAGAGATTATAACTTAATACATTTAATAAAACTATGAAATTCAAAAATTTATTCTATGTAGCATTGATTATTCTTATTGCTGCATTTACTGCTTGTGCTACCACACAGCAGAAGAACAAGGAGAAGGAGAACGAGACTACAGAGTTCGATGCTGAATTCGAGGATGAGGATGTTGATGGTAGCGAGTTTGGTATTGAGGATGATGGCGAAGATGATGAAGAGCTTGAGGAGGAGAGCGAAGAGATTGTACTCAATGGTAACCCTAACGATGCTCACCATATCGTTATCTCAAAGGAGAGCATGACGCTCAACCTTTACGATAGCAACAATGCACTTATCTTCAGCTTCCCTGTTGCCGTAGGTAAGAACTATGGTAATAAGCAGAAGGTTGGTGATATGAAGACTCCTGAGGGTGAGTTTACCATCCAGCAGATTCAGGATGCATCATCTTGGGGTCACGACTTCAACGATGGTAAGGGCTATATCAACAACTGCTATGGCAACTGGTTTATCCGCCTAAAGACCCCTCCACACTCAGGTATCGGTATCCACGGTACTCACGATCCTAACTCTATTGGTACACGTGCTACTGAGGGTTGTATCCGTCTTAATAATGCCGACCTCGATAAGCTTAAGCCACTTGTAAAGGTGGGTATGAAGGTTACTATCGAGACCTCTGTTTTGGATATGGATGCTGATGGTAAGAAGGAGGATAGCGGTATCAACCAGGATAGCGCTACTGGTAGCAACGACAAGGAGGACTTCTTCGAGGATATCAAGGAGAACGAGCAGCGTGTAGTTACTCACCAGACCGAGGATAACTTGGATCACAAGGTTGAGGAGGGCGAGACATTCTCATCTATCGCTAAGAAGTACGAGACCACCTCAAAGAAGATCGAGGAGCTTAATCCAGATGTAGAGCCTACTAAGATTCAGATTGGCCAGATGATACGTGTTAAGGGTGCTCCTATGCGTAAGGATGAGCAGAGCAAGGCTGCGGTTGCTAATCCAGAGCAGAGCTCGACAACAGCAACTACCACAACTACTACTCCTTCAGAGGAGAACAACGATCCCGTGTTCCACACTATCGAGGATGGTGACACCTTTGGTAGCCTTGCTGTTAAGTATAAGACCACATCGAAGAAGATTCAGGAGCTTAACTCAGAGCTTGATCCTACTAAGCTTCAGATTGGTCAGAAGGTTCGTATTAAGTAATTTCGCTTAACGCCGAAATGGTGTTTAGGGCTCGGAGGGTAGATGCTCTCTGAGCCCTAAATATATATATATGTGTGTGCATATAGTGGGGTGTTTATCCTGAAAATATGCCTATTCGTCCATCTATTACGGCCACTCGTCATAAATATCCCAAATAGATGATACTCTTTGTGAAAAGATTTGTACCTTTGTATAACTATCGTGTGCGTACGTCTGCGTGCACGCGAGGAGTAGTGTGAGCAACATTTAACTAAACCATATTATCAAAATGAAAGCTTTTAATAATTTCACAGATGCGGCCGTGAGCCGTGTCGGCTACGAGACTCCCGAGATGGAGGTCGTAGAGATTAGTGTGGAGCGTGGCTTCGAGGCGAGTGACGAGGTCGGCTTCGAAGGTCCTACCTATGGCGAGGAGGGTATAGAGTGGTAACCCAGTGTTTAACCTAAAATGAAAAATAAGAGATGAAAAAGTTTTGGAATTTGATGCTTGTTGCCCTTATGGTTATGTTGGGTGCAACAGCTTGTACAGAGAGTGAGGAGGGCGTAGATCAGCAGATAGCTGGTGTATCGTTCTACGCTGCTCTTAGTTGCGATGACACACGTGCCTATATCGACGATGCGGATGGCGATAAGACCTGGACAACTATCTGGGAGGCGGGCGACACACTTAAGGTTACTAATACCGAAGATAATAGCTACTATAAATTCGTATGTACTGATGCCGCTACAGGTAAGTTTACTTGCGAGGATAGTGCTGCGGCTACTTTTGTAGGCAAGAGTGTAAGAATCAGTTCAGATGACGATAAACATCCATGTGACTCTCGTCTTGGCAAGAAGGCTCTTTATGTGTGGACTACTGGTGTTACGTTTGCGCAGGATGCAACTATTCAGCTTACATCGCAGACATCGTTCTTGCGCTATACCTATGAGGGTGAGGGTGCTATTACCTTGAAATTGGAGCAGAAGACATCTCAGGGTGATGACGTCTACGCCTTTAGGGATAACAACCAATCTACAAATGAGATTACCTTCTCAGGCATCAAGGGCGAGAATTTTGTTCCTTTCTGGTGTGGCGTGGATTCGTCGCAGGTTGAGCTTGATGCCACATTGTCCTATTTTGTCGATGGCGTAAAGGTAAAGCAGACAACAATCAATGGAATTGGCTGGGGTAAGGTCTACAACCTCGGCACTTTGACCGATCCAGAACCAGCAGCAAAGATTTACCTTGTACCAAACGATGGCTGGAAAGCTGATGGTGCTTGGTTCTCAGCTCACTTCTTTAACTCAGCAGGTGGCTTTGCCGATGTTAAGCTCACTGATGAGGATGCCAATGGTATTTATGAGTGTTCAGTTCCAGCAGATATGGAGCAGGTGCTCTTCTGCCGTATGAACCCTGTATATACCGAGTTCGCTTGGAACGATGAGACTGTTACCGACCGTGTTTGGAATCAGACTGCCGATGAGGTTATTGGCGTAGAGCCCGACAACTATTACTATATCCTCGATTGGGCAAAAGGCGTATGGGGTACAAAGGATGGCTATGTAGCTCCAGAGGAGCCTGCTCTATCGTGGGTTTTGACAGGCTCATATTGCGACTGGTCAGAGACAGGTAATGCGATGACTGAGACCGCAACAGCTAACCTCTTCGTAGTTGAGGATATCGAGCTTGCAACAGGCACAGAGATTAAGGTCAAGGCTTCTCACACATGGGATATTAGCTATGGTGCTGGTGAGGGTCTAAATATCCTTAATGCTGACAAGTGGATGAAGGTATATGCTGGTAGCAGCATCAATGTAACAGTTGCAAAGAGTGGCACTTATGATGTATACTTCGAGTATGCTAAGGATGCAGAGTATAGCAAGCTCTACCTTGTAGAGGCTGATCGTGACTATACAACTGTAGAGGAGCAGACCGAGAACGGAACTCTTATCCCTGATGAGGGTACTGAGATGCCTACTGATCTTGTTCTTGGTATCGCAGGTTCATTCCAGGGTTGGGATGTTGCAAACGCTATCCCTATGGTAGTAGCAGATGGCTGGTATGTGGCATCTGGTATTGAGCTTTATAAGGATGATGAGTTCAAGATTGTTAAGGATAATGCTTGGACAGTAAGCTATGGTGGTAATGGCGCTATTTTGGCTGCTGAAGTAGGTACTGAGTATACTCTTGTTAGCAATAATAGTCAGAATATCGCATCTACGAAGAATGGTAAGTTTGACATCTATTTCAACCCATTAACTCTTGCGTTTAAGTACGAGTGTGTTGAGGAGTATACAGACCTTATGGTAAACATTACGGTTGATAATAAGGCAAACTGGAGTCCACTATACATCTATCTTGAGAAGGATGGTACTGCACTTACTCCTGCTGAGGGTGCGCTTGTAAGTGATAATAAGTACGCTATTAGCGGTGATTATATCGGCAGCTCGCTTACATGCAAGTTTATCTCTGGTAGCAAGGTTTCTGAGCCTCAGAACATAACTATTACTAAAAATGGTGCTACTATTACTCTTGAGGAGACTATTATCAAGCTAACTGTAACATTGGATACTGATAATTCTAAGCAGTGGTGGGGTTCGACCATGAAGATTCACGCTTGGGATACAGGTACTTCATTTGATACCTCATGGCCAGGTAACAATATGACTTACGAGGGTAATTATACTTGGAGTGTTATCGTCCCTTCAGAGTTGGTTGGTAAGACTGTCAACTACCTTGTACACAATGGTAATGGCTGGCAGTCTAATGACGCAAAGGTGACTATCAGTGCGAACGGTAACGCAGTTACTGGTAGTTCTATTGGAATTAACTAATATACAGATATAACCTAATAGGTTTTATATGTAAATCTCTGCTCGGTGCTTTGGCATCGGGCAGAGTCTTTTTTGTGGGGCAGGTTAGTCTATTTTAAGGCTATTAAGACCATTAGGACACTGAGACATTTAAGACGGTCACAGACGAAAGCACTAACGGCCGAGAGCACCCCCGGCCAAGATAGCAGCCGATACTCGACCTCGTAATCTCTTATGGTGCTAATGTGGCGATGACACGAAAAACAGGCTGAATAAAAAGTGTATTTTGTCGTTATGCTCGCCCTCAAAATGCTCATTTACGCCGAGTAAACTCCGCTTTTTCGGGCTTCGCAGGCCTAAAACTACATCTTTTTATTCAACCTGATAACAAAATGAAGTGACCCCAAAAGTTTGGACAAAAAACTTTTGGGGTTTCATTATGCGCAAAAAACACGATTATGTAGCATTACTCAAATATATGAGGATGCTCGAAGATGGTTACTCGGTCAAATCAATTGCTAAAAATT
>JAFQTX010000003.1 GCA_017408825.1 Alistipes sp. | reverse complement strand
TACCATAATTTTTAGCAATTGATTTGACCGAGTAACCATCTTCGAGCATCCTCATATATTTGAGTAATGCTACATAATCGTGTTTTTTGCGCATAATGAAACCCCAAAAGTTTTTTGTCCAAACTTTTGGGGTCACTTCAAAAACGGAGGTGGCTAATTAACTTTTTAGTCACCTCCTTCTTTTATCGCTTTGTTGAAGTAGTCGTAGACAATCTTAGCCTTGCTCTGGCCGACACACTCCGCAAGCTCGTCGAGTGAGGCACGACGGATGCCTGCAAGGCTACGGAACTTACGAAGAAGAGCCTCTCTGCTCTTTTGCCCTATGCCCTTGATATCATCAAGCTCGCTCTGCACCATAGATATACTGCGCTTCTTGCGGTGGAACGTAATGCCGAAGCGATGGGCCTCATCACGAATATGACATACGACTTTAAGTGGCTCGCCCATGCGTGTTAGGTAGTAGGGCATTGGGTCGTTGGGATAGAATATCTCCTCGATGCGTTTTGCAAGGCCAACGATGGGCACACGCCTCTCGATGTCGAGCTGCTTGAGTATGCCGTAGGCACTCGATAGCTGCCCCTTGCCGCCATCCACGATGATAAGATCGGGGAGCTCTGCACCCTCGCTTAGAAGGCGAGAGTAGCGGCGGAAGATGATCTCACGCATCGAGGCAAAATCGTCAGGGCCCTCGACACTCTTGATGTTAAAGTGGCGATACTCCTTGCGTGAGGGCTTACCATCACGAAATACCACACACGAAGCTACGGGGTTAGTGCCCTGAAGGTTAGAGTTGTCGAAGCACTCGATATGGCGGGGCTGATGCTCTAAGCGTAGCTCCTTGCGCATAGCCTCCATAAGACGGTCGGTGTGACGCTCGGGATTTTTAATCTCGAGGTTTTTCATCAGCTCTGCACGATAGATGCGTGCCGAGCGACGTGAGAACTCCAGTAAGTTAAACTTCTCGCCACGCTTGGGTACGGTGATGGTTACGCCGTCAAATATGGGCGCAGCAGCGGGGATATACTCGGTGATTATTTCGTGTGACAGCGTGCCGGTGATGCTATCGACAATATGCTGTATGGCGTATGATAGCAGCTCCTCGGGGCTGTTATCGACACCTGTTGTGAGTCGAACGGTCTGTACAGCAGTAATCGAGCCGTGCTCGATGCGTAGGTAGTTGCAGTAGACGATGTCGTCGTCGTTGAGCAGTGTGAAGACATCGCAGTTTTCGATTTTTGAGCTCACAACCACCGACTTAGCTTGGTACTTATCCAGCGATTGCAGGTTCTGTTTATAGCGTTCGGCACGCTCGAAGCGCAACTCCTCGGCCTCGTGCAACATCGCCTCGTTAAGCCATTGGCGTACAGGGCGCAGATCACCCTTGAGTATCGAGCGAGCTCGCTCGATATGTTTGCCGTACTGCTCGTCGCTCTCTTGGCCTATACAGGGTGCATTGCAGTTGCCTAAGTGATACTGTATGCAGGGGGAGTACTTACCCGAAGCTATGCTTTGGGTAGTAAGTGCTAACTTGCACGTGCGCAGAGGTATAACATCACGTATAAACTCGAGTATCGAGCGCTGTGTAGCTATCGAGCCATATGGTCCATAGTACTCCGATCCGTCACGACGCAGCTCGCGCGTAGACTCAATACGGGGGAAGGGCTCACGGCGGATGACTATCCAGGGATAGGTCTTATCATCCTTGAGTAGGATGTTGTAACGAGGTTGCAGCTTCTTAATCAGCGAGTTCTCGAGTAGTAGGGCATCCTGCTCGGTATCAACCACAATGTGGCGAATATCAACAATCTGCTTGACCATCACACGCAGCTTTGCCGAGTGATCACGGCTCTCGACAAAGTATGACGATACACGCTTGCGTAGCGATTTAGCCTTGCCAACATATATAATATTGCCTCGGCTATCTACAAATTGATAGACCCCAGGCGAGAGTGGCAGAGCCGATACCAGAGCACGAATATGTTCCCGAATGGTTGAGTTCATAGGGCAAAGATACATTTTTTTTCAAAATTATATGCTGAAAATTTTGTTGTTTGGAAATTATCGCTACCTTTGCAGTGTATTACTAAACTAATACACCATTAATCGTAAAAGATATTATTAATTATAGTAAGGTATGATTACGACAAAATCACTCTCGTTTGGTTACACCTCGGCACAACAGGTTTTGAACAACATCACCTTGTCGATGGAGCGAGGCCACATTCACGGCCTGCTCGGCTGTAACGGCATTGGTAAGACAACACTTCTAAAGCTCATCTGCGGCATTATGCGTCCACGTAGCGGCGAGGTGCGCATTGACGGCATCGACCCGATGATGCGCCGCAAAGAGACTCTTAGTGAGTTGATTATTATCCCTGAGGAGTTCGATCTGCCAAATATATCGCTCGAGAGGTATGCTGCAGTGACCGCTCCGTTCTATCCTCGATTTGATCGTGGAGCTATGTTGGGCTACTGTGAGGAGTTGGGTGTAAATCCGAGAGTGAGGCTACACTCGTTGTCGATGGGGCAGCGCAAAAAGGCATATATCGCCTTTGCCCTTGCGTGCAATGTGTCGATGCTACTGCTCGACGAGCCTACCAATGGCCTCGATATCCCATCGAAGAGCGTTTTCCGACGTCTGCTGGCTGGCTATGTAGATGAGAGTCGTATGGTGGTGATCTCTACGCATCAGGTGGCGGATGTGGAGCAGCTCCTCGATAACATCATAATCCTCAATGAGCAGGGTGTGATGCTTAATGCCACCACGTCGGAGATATGCGAGAGGCTAAAGTTTGGCCGTACGGTAGAGGGTGATAAGGTTATATATTCAGAGCGAACAATCCAGGGCGATATGGCCGTTTCGGTAAATGAGTCGGGTGAGGATTCGTCGCTGAGCATAGAGCTTTTGTTTAATGCAACGGTGACAAATCCCCACGCCATTGCAGCAATATTTAATCAGAAATAGCTATGAAAAATAATACTTTATGTGGCATAGTTAATTATGCTCGATATCACTATACTACGCAGTATAAGCTATACCTAACTTTAGTTCTTCAGTTGTTATTAATTCCACTATTTTTCGGAATTATAACTCGTGATGCAGAGTCGGCATATGCGATGTCTGTTGCGGTATATATTTTTGGTTGTTTCGGCCTTAGCCGCAACATGGTGCTGCCAATGCGTGAGCGTGGCACAAAGATTATGGAGATGACCCTTCCGGTGACGAGCTGCGAACGTATGGGCTTTATGCTACTAAACTGCATAGTACTCTATCCGCTCACAGCATTTGTTATGGGGGCACTTGCCGTGACACTCAGCACCCCATTTAACCATGGTGAGTTCGACCTCCTTGGTCAGATTGGGGAGATGGCCGTAGATAACTACTTCTTCTACGGTATTTATATATTCATTCAGATAGTACTCTCTGGTACGTTGATTATCAATTTGTTGGCACGACGCAATCTGATAGTATCATACCTAATATCATTTGTTGTCGTTGTGGCCTTTGCTACGCTTGTCATTCGTCTGGGCCTTGAGGTACTCATACGATTTGATGAGTATAATGAGAATATTGAGAATATCGTATTTGTCTCTATTCCACAGTGGCTGGGTATTCTGATATATGTTCTTATCCCTACGACGATGTATGGTGTAAGCTATCTGCTATTGCGTAAACGTCAGGTAAAATGGTAGTTATGAGTAGTTATATAAATAGTCTATTTATCCTGTTTAGAAAGCACTACGCTGAGAATTGGCATAAATATCTTGGTGCTGCTCTGATGGCTATCGTGATGCCGCTGGTATTTGCATATATCACCGACGATGCAACTGCGGCTGTAACCTCTGGTTCGAGGCTGATACTTGTGTTTATTGCGTACGTGATATACATCTCTATCAGAGAGTTGCGGGCTCGATATACCTACATTATGGCTACCTCGTTGCCTGTGACGGCGGCAGAGCGCTATGGCTTTATACTACTCAACTCCACGGTGGTGCTGTTGCTATGGTACGTGGTATGTATGCTTGTGGCCGTTAAGATCTCACTTATGCTCATTCCCGTGAACGAGGATTTTGCCTGGGTGTTACAACAGGAGCATCTTGTGGCTAACTTCAACTATATTATGGGGGTGGCGGGTACTCACGCAGGGTTGCTTGTGGTAAACCTCGTGCCTACGAAGCGTCTTATCGTAAACTACTTCGTTGCTTTTGTGGCTGTTGTGGCGTATCAATGGCTACTATCGGAGTATGTAGATGCGGTGGATAGGGAGTGTTTCAAGCTATGGTCGAATATCGTTGTGACAATCGTTTTGTGGACAGCAGGTTACTTCTTGGTTCGTAAATATCAATACAAAGGATAGTGTTATGATGCAGTTTTCGGATGACAAGCCTATATGGCGACAGATATATGAGCTTATTGCCATGCGAATACTCTCGGGCGAGTGGCGTGAGCAGGAGCGCATCGTGTCGGTGCGTGAGATGGCTCAGGAGGTGGGCGTAAACCCCAATACCGTAATGCGTAGCTACGAGCGATTAGAGGCCGATGGAATTATCTTCAATCGCCGAGGTATCGGCTTCTACGTAAGTTTAGGTGCAGTGGCTCATATTCGTGATATTGAGCGTAGTAAGTTTATTAGCGAGGAGCTTCCTAAGCTTGTCGAACGCCTCGAGCTACTCGGTCTGAAGATCGAGGTTCACGAGTAGCCACTCGGTAAAATACTCTTCAGAGGTGGACAGACCGTTTCGATGGTTTGCCCTCCTCTTTTGTTATCTATGGCGTAGTGATAATTGCTCTAAACGGCGAAAAAAGAGAGGGCATATTTGTACTTAACGCCAAAAATTACTATCTTTACACGCTTATAAAATGTTTTGAACTATGAGAACTGGTGAAATACAGACGCTCACCGTGGAGCGAATATCAGACTATGGCCTATATCTCGGCGATGGCGAGGGTGGCGAGGTGTTGCTGCCAAATCGCTTTACCCGCCTCGATATGAAGCCTGGCGACGAGGTGAGTGTATTTGTCTATCACGACTCGGAAGACCGCCTTGTGGCATCGACCGAAAAACCTCTTATCAAGGTTGGTGAGGTGGCTGCACTTAAGGTGGTGGATAAAAGTATCCACGGAGCCTTCCTCGACTGGGGACTTTCGGGTAAGCACCTCTTTCTGCCTAACCGCAATCAGCAGGGCGCTGTGGTGGCGGGTAGCAAGAGTGTGGTCTATATGTATGTCGATGAGCGCACGGGACGTTGCGTGGCTACTAACAAGATCAAGCCCTTCATCAAGAACGAAGAGCCTCTTACGGTTAGCGTAGGCGATGAGGTGGAGATCCTTGTGGCCTTTGAGACCCCTATTGGCTATCGAGTTGTCATAGATAACCGCCACTGGGGTATGATCTACAAGAACCAGCTCTTCCGCCCAATCCACATTGGTGATAAGTCTCGTGGCTGGGTGCGTAAGATTACCGAGGATATGCGCATCGATGTGAGCCTTCAGCAGACAGGCCTCGCCGAGGTGGAAACATCGGTCGTAAAGCTCGAGGCGTTGCTTGGCGAAAAGGGTGGTGTGCTACCTATTAATGACAAGAGTGATCCTCAGGATGTTGCACGCCTCACGGGTATGAGCAAGAAGGTGTTTAAGCGAGCCCTCGGTATGTTGCTCAAGGCTGGTAAGGTGGAGCAGACCGAGATGGGTATTAAGGCTAAGAGGTAGGCTATGGCGCGAGGTACAGCAGAGCGAGTATCGCAGGACGTAACGGACAACTTCGTCTTCCAACGTTCACGTCTTGCCTATGTCGAGGCGGCGAAGCGTGTGTCGGGGCGTGTGCTTGAGATTGGCACAGGCTCGGGCTACGGCATATCTATCATCGCCCCTGTGGCAGATGAGTTCGTCACTGTTGATAAGTATCGCTCCGAGGCTACTGAGTCGTTACCTGCAAATGTCACATTCCGAGAGGCTAAGGTGCCGCCACTTCCATTTGAGGATGAGTCGTTCGATTACGTTGTGTCGTTTCAGGTTATCGAGCATATTTCGAACGACAAGCGCTTTGTCGAGGAGGTTCGTCGTGTGCTGCGTCCTGGCGGAAAGTTTATCGTGAGCACCCCTAACAGGCCGATGTCGCTCACACGTAACCCCTGGCACGTACGTGAGTATCGCCCCGAGCAGCTGCGTGCATTGCTCTCAGGATTTAGCTCCGTAGAGGAGCTTGGCGTGGCGGGCAATGAGCGAGTGTGGGAGTACTATCGCCACAATGCTGAGTCGGTGCGTCGCATTATGCGTTTCGACGTTTTGCGTATGCAGTGGTGGCTGCCACGATGGTTGTTGCAGCTTCCATACGACGTCCTAAACCGCATAAATCGCCGTAAGCTATATAGCCACAATAGAGAGCTTACCGAGTCGATAGGTATGGATGATTATAAGCTACAGAGTGTAGACAATAAGTGTTTCGACCTCTTTTATATTGCCACTAAGTAGTTATGACACAGCGGATAGCCATAGTTCAACACAACATCATCTGGAGCGACATTGATGCCAACCTAAGAGCCTTGGAGGTGACGTTGGCCGATGTGCAGGCTGATGTTGTGATACTTAGCGAGATGTTTCAGACGGGCTTTGTCACCGACCCTCGTGCTGCGGCAGATGATGGACGCACGCTCGTTTGGATGTGTCGTATGGCTCGACAGCTCGATGCCGCAATTGTTGGCTCGGTGGCTGTGGAGATCGACGGCGGGTATCGCAATAGAATGTACTTCGTGAAGCCCACAGGGGTGTATGACTACTACGACAAACGTCATCTCTTCTCGATTGGTGGCGAGGCTGAGCGTTATAGTGCTGGAGCGGAGCGTAAGGTTGTTGAGTGGCGAGGTGTGAGATACCTCCTCGAGATATGCTACGACCTCCGTTTTCCGGTATGGAGTCGTCAGCGTGGCGACTACGATGCCATAATCTACTCGGCGCTGTGGCCCAAGCCACGTCGTGAGGTGTGGTCGATACTACTACGAGCACGAGCTATCGAAAATCAGGCCTATGTCGTGGGCGTAAACCGTACTGGCAGTGAGCCTGCGATAGAGTATTCTGGAGACTCGGTTGTCGTGGACTATCGAGGTGCTGTCGTTGCAGAGTGTGGCGAGAGCGAGTGTGTGGCTTATGCAGAACTTGATGTTGAAAGGCTTAATAGTTTCAGACTCAAGTTTAATGTTTCGGCCGATGCTGATAAGTTTAATATCGAATAAACCTATACTATATGAGTTGGAACGAAATAATACTATTGCTCGCTTCAGGAGTTATGGTGGGTATTATCAATACCCTTGGTGGCGGTGGATCGGTGATTACCATGTCGCTATTTATGGCAATGGGAATGCCTATCGGCGTTGCAAATGGTACTAATCGTATCGCTGTGTTGTTGCAGAACCTATCGGCAACCATAGCCTTTCTGCGCAAGGGGATGCTTCACGTGCGTAGCGGTGTGCTGCTCTCGCTACCAGCCATATTGGGTAATATCTTTGGTGCGCTGGTAGCTACCGAGGTTAGCGAGTCGGTATTCAAAATATGTCTTAGCATTGTGCTTGCCGTAATCCTCGTCTACCTCCTTTTAGGTAAAGATAATGAGCAGGTGACAGGCGGTCACGGTCTGAAAATCAAGTGGTGGCACTACTTGATATTCTTTATCATAGGCTTCTATGGCGGATATATCTATATCGGCCTCGGCTTCCTAATTCTCGCTTTGGCAATATGGACTATGAAGCTCGACATCATCACAGCCAACGTGATTAAGGGCTTCGTGATATTTCTCTCTACACCCTTTGCCTTGGCGGTGTTTATCTACAACGGTCAGGTAGAGTGGATGGCGGGACTTTTGCACGGTGTTGGCAACATTCTCGGCGCTGTGATGGCATCGCACTGGGCTATGAGCTGGGGCGTGAAGTTTGTGCGCTGGTTTACGTTATTCATCATCGTGGTATTCTTCATCGACCTTATGGGATGGATATCTCTTCAGAGTCTTCTCGAGGGATTATTGTAGCGATAGTATGCAGAAAAAACAGATTGAGATAATAGGTGCAAGAGTCCATAACCTCAAGAATATAGACCTTGCCATACCTCGTGACTCGTTGGTTGTGATTACGGGTCTCTCGGGGTCGGGTAAGTCGTCGTTGGCATTCGACACGATATATGCCGAGGGTCAGCGCCGATATATGGAGACCTTGTCGGCCTATGCACGTCAGTTTGTGGGTAATATGGAGCGCCCCGATGTTGATAAGATCACGGGACTAAGCCCCGTGGTGGCTATCGAGCAGAAGACAACAAACAAAAACCCTCGCTCGACGGTGGGTACGGTGACAGAGATTAACGACTTCTTGCGATTGATGTTCGCACGTGCCTCACGTGCCTACTCGCCAATCACGGGCGAGCCTATGGTGCGTTATAGCGACGACCAGATTATCGACCTTATGATCGAGGGCTTTGCTGGACGCCGTGTAGCACTCCTCGCACCAGTGGTTAAGGGTCGTAAGGGTCACTATCGTGAATTGTTCGAGCAGATGTCGAAGAAGGGATATATCTACGCACGTATTGATGGCCAGATATGCGAGTTCTCGGCGGGAATGAAGCTCGATCGCTATAAGATCCACACCATTGATATGGTCATCGACCGCCTTGTTGTTGGTGAGGAGCATCGTGAGCGTATGCGCACGTCGCTATCGGAGGCTATGCGTCAGGGCAAGGGCACGATGATCCTATACGACTACGCCACAGAGGGGTCACGCTTCTACTCACGCCACCTGATGTGTCCCACTACGGGCGAGGCTTTCGAAGAGCCTGCGCCACACACCTTCTCGTTCAACTCGCCAAAGGGCGCTTGTCCTGAATGTAACGGCCTGGGAGAGAAGGCGGTATTCGATCTATCTAAGATTGTGCCTAACCCTAAGCTCTCGATACGTGATGGTGGCATCGAGCCGCTGGGTAAGTACCACAACAATATGCTCTTCGCTATGCTCGAGATGCTCGGCCGTCGCTACGACTATATGCTCGATGACCCGATAGAGACTATCTCGCAGGAGGGACTCAATGCGATACTCTATGGCGATCCCGAGCCTCTTACGGTGCACTGTGGCGACTACTCGTCGTATGGAGGTAATCAGCTCACGCAGTGGATGGGACTCTCCGAATGGATGACACGAAATATCGACGAGGAGTCTAAGCGTGGCGAGAAGTGGCGTGAACAGTTCCTCGTTATGCAGACCTGCCCACGCTGTGGCGGCTCACGCCTTAAGGCGGAGGCGCTGAACTTCCGCATTGGAGGTAAGAGCATTGCCGATGTGTCGGCGATGTCTATTGTAGAGTTTAGGGAGTGGATATCACACGTCGAGGAGTATATGTCGCCCAAGGAGCAGATGATTGCTCGTGATATCATCAAGGAGATACGTGAGCGTGTGGGCTTCTTGGTCGATGTGGGCCTTGGCTACCTCTCGTTGGCACGCTCATCACGTACTATATCGGGTGGCGAGTCGCAGCGTATTCGTCTTGCCACGCAGATAGGCTCAAAACTGGTTAATGTGCTTTATATCCTCGACGAGCCAAGCATTGGCCTGCACCAGAGAGATAACCGCCGCCTAATTGAGAGCCTTAAGAGCCTGCGTGATGCAGGTAACTCTGTCATCGTTGTTGAACACGACGAGGATATGATGCGCTCGGCAGACTATATCGTTGATGTGGGCCCGTTGGCAGGCCGTCGTGGAGGTAAGATTGTAGCTCAGGGTAGCTTCGAGGATATATGTAAGAGTGATAGCATCACGGCAGACTATCTTACGGGGCGAAGGTCGATACCTGTACCCAAAACACATCGTGAGGGTAGTGGCGAGTGGCTACGATTGAGAGGTGCGAGGGGTAACAACCTACGTGATGTGACACTTAATATACCATTGGGTAAGTTTGTGTGTATCACTGGCGTGTCGGGTTCGGGTAAGTCGTCGCTAATCAACGGCACGCTGCGTCCAATACTATCACGCCATCTATATCGTTCGTTCGACCAGCCATTGCCCTACGACAAGATTGAGGGACTTGAGAATATAGATAAAATCGTTGTTGTGGATCAGTCGCCTATCGGTCGCACGTCGAGGAGTAATCCCGCCACATATACCAACGTATTTTCGGATATACGCAAGCTCTTTGCAGAGACACCCGATGCGCTTATTCGTGGCTATAAGGCTGGGCGCTTCTCGTTTAATGTTAAGGGTGGCCGTTGCGAGGAGTGTCGTGGTGCAGGCTTCGAGACCATCGAGATGAACTTCCTTCCCGATGTTCTTGTCAAGTGCCGTGCGTGCGGGGGCAATCGTTATAACCGAGAGACTCTCGAGGTGAAGTATAAGGGTAAGAGCATCAACGATGTGCTCAATATGACCATCAATATGGCTGTAGAGTTCTTTGAGCATATCCCATCAATATATACTAAACTGCGTGCTATTCAGGAGGTTGGCTTGGGTTATCTTATGCTCGGTCAGCCCTGCACCACACTCTCGGGTGGTGAGTCGCAGCGCATAAAACTCGCCACAGAGCTTGCCAAGCGTGAGACGGGGCGTACGCTATACATCCTCGATGAGCCTACCACAGGCCTCCACTTTGAGGATATACGTCAGCTTCTTGATGTTATAAACCGCCTTGTAGACTGTGGTAATACGGCCATTGTCATTGAACATAACCTCGATGTGGTGAAGGTCGCTGACTGGATTGTCGATATGGGTCCAGAGGGTGGTCGTGATGGAGGTATGATAGTGGCTGAGGGTACTCCTGAAGATGTGGCTGCAACGGAGGGTAGCTATACGGGTGAGTATCTTAAAACAGTGCTTACGAAGTAAAAGTTAAGAGGCTGAATAAAAAGTGTATTTTGTCGTTAAGCTCGCCCTCAAAATGCTCATTTACGCTTAGTAAACTCCGCTTTTTCGGGCTTCGCAGGCCTAAAACTACATCTTTTTATTCAACCTGATAACAAATGTACTGACCC
>JAFQTX010000021.1 GCA_017408825.1 Alistipes sp. | reverse complement strand
TTAGAGTGATGACTCGACATAGTCGCGTCGTACAATAAACTTAGTTGTAATAGGCAACTTCTGAGCTCCCAGACGGAGTGCCTCCTGTGCAATCTCCAAGGGTACACCCTCTGCCTCGAAAAGGATACGACCGGGGGTAACAGGTGCCACGAAACCTTCGGGGTTACCCTTACCCTTACCCATACGTACCTCGGCTGGCTTCTTCGTAATGGGCTTATCGGGGAAGATTCGAATCCAGATCTGACCCTCACGCTTCATATAACGTGTGATGGCCTGACGTGCTGCCTCGATCTGACGACCTGTGATCCAAGTCGATTCCAAGGCCTTGATTCCGAACGAACCGTATGCAAGCTGGTTTCCTCTCTGAGCGAAACCCTTCATACGACCCTTCTGCATTCTTCTGAACTTAGTTCTTTTTGGCTGTAACATAGTTTTTTCGCTTTAAAAGGTACTACTTATTGTTGTTACGACGCTTGCGACGATCGTCACGCTTGCCATCACGACGTGATGACTGCTCCTTGCCAGCCTGTGCAGATGCACCACCAGCAATCTCAAACAAATCACGCTTGCCATATACGATACCGTGGCAGATCCATACCTTGATACCAAGGATACCTACCTTAGTAAGTGCCTCAGCAAGGAAGTAATCTACATCTGCACGGAATGTGTGCAATGGTACACGTCCCTCCTTTATGGTCTCTGAACGCGCCATCTCGGCACCACCTACACGACCTGAGATCTGAACCTTGATACCCTCTGCGCCCATACGCATTGTCGATGCAATAGCGGTCTTGATTGCGCGGCGGTATGATACACGACCCTCAAGCTGGCGTGCGATGTTGTTAGCAACGATTACAGCATCAACCTCTGGGCGCTTAACCTCAAAGATGTTGATCTGAACCTCCTTGCCAGTAAGCTTCTTAAGCTCCTCCTTGAGCTTATCAACCTCCTGACCACCCTTACCGATGATGATACCGGGACGGGCTGTAGAGATAGTCACAGTAACAAGCTTAAGCGTACGCTCGATGATAATCTTCGAGATGCTTGCCTTAGCCAGACGGACATTCAAATACTTACGAATCTTGTCGTCCTCAACCAATTTCTCTGAGAAATCACGACCACCATACCAGTTAGAATCCCAACCCTTGATGATGCCAAGACGATTTGCTATCGGATTAACTTTCTGTCCCATCTCTTACTTGTTTTCTGCAGTTACCATTTTATCTACTACGAGGGTGACGTGGTTCGAACGCTTACGAATACGGTGCGCGCGACCCTGTGGTGCGGGCTGAATTCGCTTAAGCATACGACCGCAGTCTACGAATACCTCCTTAACGCAGAGCTGTACGTCCTCGAGACGCTCGCCCTCGTTCTTAGCCTCCCAGTTGGCAATTGCCGACTTAAGAAGACTCTCCATTCTTATTGATGCCTCCTTCTTTGAGTAGCGAAGGATACCCAATGCTTTGTTGATCTCTACGCCACGGATGATGTCAGCCACCAAACGCATCTTGCGTGGAGAGGTAGGGCAATCGCGCATAATAGCGATAGCTTTCTGCTTCTTCTCGGCCTTGAGTCTCTCGGCCATCTGTGCTTTTCTTGCTCCCATAGTCTACTACTTTTTCTTGTTACCTGAATGACCACGGAAGTTACGTGTTGGGGCAAACTCACCGAGCTTGTGACCTACCATATTCTCAGTTACGTAAACTGGAATAAACTTATTTCCGTTGTGTACGGCGATCGTCTGACCTACGAAGTCGGGCGAAATCATACTTGCGCGTGACCATGTCTTGATTACAGACTTGTTATTACCCTCGGCCTGTGCTATAACCTTAGCCTCGAGCTTGGGGTCGATAAACGGTCCTTTTTTTAATGAACGGCTCATTATGTACTCTATTTAATTATTTTTTCTTTCTTGAAATAATAAACTTAGAGGTTGTCTTCTTTGGGTTACGAGTCTTCTTACCCTTAGCCAACAATCCCTTACGCGAACGTGGGTGACCACCTGATGCACGACCTTCACCACCACCCATTGGGTGATCAACTGGGTTCATTACAACACCACGGTTGTGTGGACGACGGCCCAACCAACGCTTGCGACCTGCCTTACCTGAGCTCTCGAGGTTGTGCTCTACGTTAGACACAACACCGACTGTAGCGCGGCAAGTAACGAGTACCATACGAGTCTCACCTGAAGGCAACTTGATAATAGCGAATTTACCCTCGCGTGCCAAAAGCTGAGCATACGAACCGGCAGAACGTGCCATTGCAGCACCCTGACCGGGGTAGAGTTCAATATTGTGAACCAACGTACCAAGTGGAATCTCCGAGAGGAACAATGTGTTACCAACCTCAGGAGCTACGCCTGTACCGCTGATTACTGTCTGACCAACCTGCAAGCCGTTAGGAGCGAGGATATAGCTCTTCTCGCCATCGGCGTAAACAACCAAAGCAATACGTGCTGTACGGTTTGGATCGTACTCGATTGTCTTAACGGTTGCTGCCATACCATCCTTCTGACGCTTGAAGTCAACGTTACGATACATCTGCTTGTGACCACCGCCGATGTAGCGTACTGTCATCTTACCACTATTGTTACGACCACCTGTGCTCTTCTTGGGGCTCAAGAGAGACTTCTCAGGTGTTGAAGTGGTGATCTCATCGAACGTGCCGATAATCTTATGTCTCTGACCGGGAGTTACCGGCTTAAATTTTCTTACTGCCATCTTTTTCCTGAAGTTTAGATGTTACTGTAAAAATCAATCTGATCACCGGCCTTCAATGTGACAATAGCCTTCTTGAAGTTGTTGGTGCGACCCTGAAGCAGACCTGCCTTAGTGTAGCGGCTCTTCTGCTTACCCATGTAATTGATAGTGTTGACATCGGTAACAGTAACGTTGTACATCTTCTCAACAGCGCTACGTACCTGCAACTTGTTAGCTCGGATATCAACAATAAAACCGTAGCGGTTCAGTTTCTCGCCCTGAATCGTCATCTTCTCGGTCAAAATAGGCTTAATAATTACTTCCATGTTTGAAAACTTTTTAAGCTAACATTACATTGATTACATTCTCTGCGCCCTCAACCAATACTACTGCCGATGCATTCATAACCTCGTAAGTATTGAGGTTCTGTGCCAAGATAGGCTTTACCGACGCAATATTGCGGCATGAGAGCTGGAAGTTGACGTTCGTCTCCGGCAGAACGACCAACACCTTCTTGTTCTCTACGTTCAGAGCCTTAGTCAAGGCAACTACAGCCTTAGTCTTAGGAGCATCCATTGCAGGGTTCTCCAAAACCTGGATTGCACCAGCCTGTGCCTTGTAGGTAAGCGCGCTACGACGTGCAAGCTGCTTAAGCTTCTTATTGAGCTTGAAGCTGTAGTCGCGGGGTACTGGACCGAATACACGGCCACCACCTGGGAACAAAGGTGACTTGATGCTACCGCAACGAGCACCACCGGTACCCTTCTGACGCTTCAACTTGCGAGTTGAGCCAGCAACCTCGTTACGCTGCTTTGACTTGTGAGTACCCTGACGCTGATCAGCCAAGAACTGCTTAACGTCGAGGTAGATAGCGTGGTCATTAGCCTCCACGCCGAAGACTGCGTCTGAAAGGACTACCTTACGACCAGTCTCTTGTCCTTGTGTGTTCAATACAGCTAATTCCATACTACTTCTCAATTGTTAAATAAGAACCCTTTGCACCCGGAACAGAACCCTTCACCAAGATGAGGTTGCTCTCGGGAATTACCTTTACGACCTTAAGGTTCAGAACCTTAACTGTCTCCCCACCCATCTGACCAGGAAGACGCTTACCTGGGAAAACGCGTGATGGATAAGATGATGCACCAAGCGAACCTGGCTTACGCTGACGGTTGTGCTGACCGTGGGTCTGGCCACCAACACCACCAAAGCCGTGACGCTTAACTACACCCTGAAAGCCCTTACCCTTAGAGATGCCTGTTACGTCTACCCAGTCCTCCTCAGAGAACATCTCAACTGTAAGTGCATCACCAAGATTCACCTCTGGCATACCCTTGAACTCAACGAGCTTACGCTTAGGGGTTACGCCGGCCTTCTTGAAGTGACCTAACAAACTCTTGCTGGTGTGCTTTTCACTCTTGTCGTCATAGGCAACCTGAACCGCCTCGTAAGAATCCTTCTCAACGGTCTTGATTTGCGTAACCACACACGGACCAGCCTCGATAACAGTGCATGGTATGTTCTTACCCTCGGCACTGTAAACGGAAGTCATTCCGATTTTCTTTCCAATTAGTCCTGACATTGTACTGTCTAATTACGTTTGTTTGTTAAATAAGTGATTATTATACCTATATATTATTATAGGATTGTGTCGGGAAGCGGGACAGCCCTAACGGTGGGCTGTCCATACCCAACGAGTGCTTCTATCAAACCTTGATCTCAACCTCAACACCTGAAGGCAACTCGAGCTTCATAAGTGCATCGATGGTCTTAGGTGTAGACGACTTGATATCGATGATACGCTTGTAAGTGCAGAACTGGAACTGCTCGCGAGCCTTCTTGTTTACGAAGGTAGAGCGGTTTACAGTGAAAATCTGCTTGCGTGTGGGAAGGGGTACCGGACCGCTAACGATAGCATCGGTAGCCTTCACAGTCTTAACGATCTTCTCTGCTGACTTATCAACGAGGTTGTGGTCGAAAGACTTCAACTTGATTCTAATTTTCTGATCCATATCTAAACTCTATTTTTACTCTAAATCCTTACGCTTGCCGCTCGACTTCTCGATGATCTCCTTTGCAAGGTTTGCAGGAACCTCCTCGAAGTGAGAGAACTCCATTGATGATGTTGCACGACCCGAAGAGATGGTACGCAATACGGTTACGTAACCGAACATCTCTGAGAGTGGTACACGAGCCTTGATCACACGTGCTGTGCCCTTAGACTCCATACCCTGGATCTGACCACGACGCTTATTCAAGTCGCCGATGATATCACCCATGTTCTCCTCAGGAGTAACAACCTCAACATTCATCACAGGCTCCATAATTACCGAGCCAGCCTTAGGTGCCGACTGACGGAAACCGTTACGAGCACAGATCTCGAACGAGAGCTGATCTGAATCGACTGGGTGGAACGAACCATCCTTCAATGTAACCTTCATAGAGTCGATGGTGTAGCCTGCCAAAGCGCCGTTTGCCATTGCTGACTCAAAGCCCTTCTGAACAGCTGGGATATACTCCTTAGGAATATTACCACCCTTAACCTCATCAACAAACTGAAGACCTGTAACACCCTCGTCAGCAGGACCGATCTCGAAGATGATATCAGCGAACTTACCACGACCACCAGTCTGCTTCTTGAACACCTCACGGTGCTGAACAGTCTGAGTAAGAGCCTCCTTGTAATTAACCTGTGGAGCACCCTGATTGATCTCAACGCCGAACTCACGACGAAGACGGTCTACGATGATATCGAGGTGAAGCTCACCCATACCTGAGATAATGGTCTGGCCACTCTCCTCGTCGGTACGTACGGTGAAGGTTGGATCCTCCTCTGCGAGCTTAGCAAGAGCGATACCGAGCTTATCGAGATCCTTCTGAGTCTTAGGCTCAACAGCCAAGCCGATAACTGGCTCTGGGAAGGTCATCTGCTCGAGTACGATAGGTGCGTTCTCTGCTGTAAGAGTATCACCGGTGCGAATCTCCTTGAAGCCGATAGCTGCGCAGATATCACCTGCCTCAACACGCTCCATAGGGTTCTGCTTGTTAGCGTGCATCTGGTAGATACGAGAGATACGCTCACGCTTGCCGCTACGTGCATTATAAACATAAGAACCAGCATCCAAAGCACCTGAGTAAAGACGGATAAATGCGAGACGGCCTACAAATGGATCGGTAGCGATCTTGAAGGCCAAACCGCAGAATGGCTCATTAACTGATGCCTCACGCTTCTCAGTCTCCTCAGTCTTAGGGTTGATACCCTCAACTGCAGGAACATCGAGTGGTGATGGAAGGAATGCCATAATGTAGTCGAGGAGCTTCTGAACACCCTTGTTGTGGAATGACGAACCGCACATCATAGGCACCAATGTCATGTTGATGGTAGCCACACGAATTGCTGCGATAAGCTCATCTGGGGTGATAGAGTCTGGATCCTCGAAGAACTTCTCCATAAGAGCGTCATCGGTAGCAGCCACCTCCTCGATAAGCTTTGCACGCCACTCAGCAGCCTCCTCCTTCATTGAAGCAGGAATCTCGCGAATCTCAAAGTTGTCACGTACAGTCTTATCGTCGAAGTAGTAGATTGCATTATTATAAATAAGGTCTACCAAGCCCTCAAACTTATCCTCTGAGCCGATAGGCAATACTACTGGAAGAGCTGTTGCACCGAAGTGCTCCTTAATCTGGGCACATACAGCGAAGAAGTCTGCACCTGTACGGTCCATCTTATTAACGTAACCGATACGTGGTACGTTGTACTTGTCAGCCTGACGCCATACGGTCTCTGACTGAGGCTCAACACCACCCACTGCGCAGAACGTTGCAACAGCACCATCCAATACACGGAGTGAACGCTCTACCTCAACAGTAAAGTCAACGTGTCCTGGGGTATCGATCAAGTTAATCTGATACTGCTTGTCCTTGTAGTTCCAAAACGCGGTAGTAGCAGCAGAGGTGATGGTGATACCACGCTCCTGCTCCTGAACCATCCAGTCCATGGTGGCTGCACCCTCGTGAGTCTCACCAATCTTATGGGTCTTACCCGTATAGAAAAGGATACGCTCCGAAGTAGTGGTCTTACCGGCATCGATGTGAGCCATGATACCGATATTACGAGTATATTTAAGATCTCTTGCCATCTTGGTCTACTTGTTTTAGAATCTAAAGTGTGCAAATGCCTTGTTAGCCTCTGCCATACGGTGCATCTCCTCCTTACGCTTGAAGGCAGCACCCTGCTGGTTGTAGGCATCTACTATCTCTGCTGAGAGCTTCTCTGCCATTGACTTGCCCGAACGCTTACGTGAATAAAGGACAAGGTTTTTCATGGAAATCGAAACTTTGCGCTCGGGACGAACCTCCATAGGAACCTGGAATGTCGCACCACCGATACGCTTTGACTTTACTTCGACCTGAGGTGTGATATTCTCAAGAGCCTGTTTCCAGATCTCAAGTGGAGATTTATCAGCATCCTTCATCTTCTTGCTTACCATCTCGAGTGCATCGTAGAAAATGGTGTAAGCAATACTCTTCTTACCATCCAGCATAAGATTGTTCACGAAACGTGTAACCTCCACGTCGTTGAACTTCGGATCCGGAAGTAGAATTCGCTTTCTTGGCTTAGCTTTTCTCATTGTTACTTGCTAATTAAATAAATACAATTCCTAAATTTCTATTACTTCTTACCTGCCTTAGGACGCTTAGCACCATACTTCGAGCGACGCTGACGACGACCGTCTACACCTGCTGAATCAAGGGCACCACGTACGAGGTGGTAACGAACACCTGGGAGGTCCTTAACACGACCGCCACGAACGAGCACGATTGAGTGCTCCTGCAAGTTGTGGCCCTCGCCTGGGATATAGGCATTGACCTCCTTGCCATTAGTCAATCTTACACGTGCAACCTTACGCATAGCCGAGTTAGGCTTCTTAGGAGTTGTGGTGTACACACGAGTACAAACTCCACGGCGCTGAGGACACGCAGCGAGTGCAGGCGACTTACTCTTCTCGACCATGCTTACTCGACCGTTTCTTACTAACTGTTGAATAGTTGGCATCTCTAAAAATTTTTGTCCTTTAATTTTTTGTTAATCACTTCAATTCCCTTTTGCGAGAAATTGCCCGCAAAGATAGGCATTTTTTTTGACATACAATATATATGCGCACTTTTTTCGCACCGAAATGTTGAAAACTCACGAAAAACCGATATATTTTTCTTATATCTTTTTCAAAACTATAAGTCGTCATTTATGGCAAAAATCGCAACGTGCTAATTATTAACACATTGCGATTTTTAGCCCATTTTTAGGGGTCGGCCATCGGAGTTTCCGAACATCAATTTCGCTTTTACTCCAATATTTACCTATATTTCAGGTGTGAAAAACGACCATCTATTTGCCAAGTTGCGCCCTCAGCATTGGTTTTAGCACCGAGGTCCAAACTGCATAACCTTTGCGATTTACGTGGAGTAGATCCGACTCGAAATAGCCATTATCAACGCTACCATCAGCCCTCAAAAGCGGGCTATTCACATCGACAAATGTTACCCCATCAGCCCACTTTGCATAGTCCTCCATAAGGGTGTTAAAGAGGCGGTGATCCTCACGTTTTGCCACACGATTTTCGTTGAACTTAATCGACAAAATATAGATGGGACAATCGGGGTAATCGGCCTTCAGACGCTCGACCAAAAGACGGTATAAGTCGAAGAGCTGTGTAGGCTGAAGGTCACGATCAAAGCCACCAAGATCGTTGTCGCAATAGAACACAAAGGCCTTAGGACGATACTCTGCAAGCACCGTTTCGTAGTTATAATGGATATCACGCAGCATAGCACCTCCATAGCCACGATTAACCACCTTGAGCGGAGCCATATCCTCCTGAAGGCTCTTCCACAGGCGTATCGACGAGCTGCCAAAGAACAACACATCGCACTCCTTATCCTCTGTCGCAGCACGCTGGCGTAGCTCCTCGACATCGTTCTTGTCGTAGCGCAGCACCCACTCCATATCCTCAGTGTAATCGACAGGTAACGAGGCACTTATATGGTACACATCCCTACCCTCGTGCTGCTCCACAGCACCTACTCCCGTAGGCTCAGTAGCAGGCTTTCCGCCACAACATGATGCGCAAGCAAGCAACACCACAACAAATAGTGCAAGTCGTTTCATACTTATATATAATATTATATGTTAGCGGGTTACAGCGCTACGTACCAACACGGCCTTTGCTGTTGGCGAGGCATTGAGCTTAGCAATAAGCTCCTCGGCAGGGCGAGTATCCGCAGCCGAGAACTCAAGAGCCTCCGAACGCCACATAGGCGTTACGTTACCCTTATAGTCGAACGCCGCAGCACAGATGTAATAGTCGAAGCCATACTGCCCAACTGCAGTAGCTACTGGATCACACGTATCTATAAGCAGGTCAAAGAAGATTACATCCTCGCCATAAAAGTCGTATGTGTCGGTATCAACAAAATATGTAAAGATATCTGCGGTAGGAGTATCGGTCTTAACCTCCATCCACATCACAAACATGTAGTTATCATAACCATCAGGCAGGTTATTAAAGCGTACAGGATCAAGGGCCTTCAGCTCAGATATTTTATATGGACCACCATAGGCAACATCCGTAATTGCGAGTTCGCACTCACCCTCCGCCTCAGTTGTAAAGACCTTCTTAAACACTGGAGTAGTGACCACACCACCGCTATAACCGAAGGTCACAACAATATACTCTGTAGAGGGGTAAAGGCTGCTGATATGAGAGGTGACCTCACCACGGAAGGTATATGTAGAATAGCTATAGGTATCGAGCACATAATTGATAAGATCTTCATCAGTAAAGCCCTCATCAAAGTACTTTGTAGGAGAGAGCAGCATCTTATATGTCTCGTTGCTGTTAGATGGTGTAATCTTTAGGTCGCAGACACGTACATAGAGGTTATCAACGCTAATATCAATAGTCATATCTGATGGCTGCACCTTCTCTGTTGAGAAGTTGATAACAGTAGGACGAGATACCATCTGATAGAAGCCATCTACCTCATCTACAGCATATACCAATGCAGTATACATCACATATGAGCCAAGCTCAAAACTTGGCTGCTGAGCACCACTGAAACAGGTATAATCAAGTATGTCATCTACCGAGATACCACCGTCGAGGTTATTACCAAACATCGACACCCAACCCTCGGCAACGCTGCGGATATAGTCGTCATCCACCTCATCAGCATTGCGATAGAGCTCCTCGTTAAGGTCGAAAATCTGAATGGTATAGAGGCCATCCCAGCCCTGAGGCTTAACATCGAACGAGACGTTAGCTCCATCCACCTCATAGCGTACATCAAATGTGGCATCGCCGAGCTCCGCAAGTGGTGGGTCGATAAGTTTCCAAACAATATCTGTAACACGTGTGCAGTCCGAGAAATCCTCGTTAAACTCTATACCATAGACATATAGCACCTGCTTTCGCGCTGGGCGAAGATCTGGCCAATTGGCACGTGTGACACTCTGGAAAAGCACCTTGTTATACTCCATATACTCCTTGAGCGTAATACCATCATACTCAGCACCACGCTTGAAGTAGAACATATCATCCTCGAAGAGTTGATCGTCGGTGGTAATCTGACTATCGTAGAAATACTGAATATCAGACTTATACATCACATAGTACATCTGATTATCGACTGGAGTAACCTTTGTAATGCAGTTGGTACCCGTAAGCTCCTCAAACTCGATAGCAAAGTCGGCTTTGGGCTGAGGATCGTCAGGCTGAGGGTCGTCAGGCTGAGGGTCATCGGGCAGAGGATTCTCAGGATTAGGGTCATCGGGAATAGGGTCATCAGCAGGTGGTGTATCTGGCTGACACGCAGCAAACATTAGCGCCACAATAGCTAAAAGTGTAGATAGTTGTGCGGTAAAATTTCTCATATGGACGTTTAGTTTATATTTTATATCTTACAAAGATAACAATATATTTGAAAAGTACAAAAAAAGATGATTGGGACCATTAAGACGATTAAGACAATTAAGAAAGAGATTGCCCCGAATAGGTCATACCGAGAGTATTTCCTATTCGGGGCAAGGAGTTAGAGGCCACAGATGGCCCCAATTCTAAATGAGATTACCAGATAACAATACGCTCTGCCTCAGGCATAAACATAGCATCACCCTCTACAATGCCAAATGCATCGTAGAACGACTGGATGTTACGCAAAGTAGCATTCACACGGTTGATGCCGAGAGAGTGCACATCAACCTTAGTAAGGCGCTCCTTCTCCTGATCGGTGATGTTCTGTGCCCAGAGGGTAGCATAGCCGATGTAGAAGCGCTGCTCGCCAGTGAAGCCGTCAATATCCTCGGGACGACCCTCAGCCCAAGCGTAGTCCTTAAGGCCTGTGAAGGCGAGGCGCAAGCCACCCTGGTCAGCGATATTCTCACCAAGCGAGAACTTACCATCAGCATTCAAGCCTGGGAGAACCTCGATAGCATTGAACTGATCTACAAGCACCTGAGTCTTCTTCTCGAAGGCCGCACGATCCTCCTTAGTCCACCAATCGTTCATATTACCCATCTTGTCGAACTGCGATCCCTGGTCATCAAAGCCGTGTGTCATCTCGTGAGCGATAACAACGCCGATAGCACCATAGTTTACAGCATCGTCGGCATTAGGGTTGTAGAATGGAGGCTGAAGGATAGCTGCAGGGAAGCATATCTCGTTGGTTGTAGGCATATAGTAGGCATTAACCATCTGAGGAGGCATCAGCCACTTCTCGCGGTCTACAGGCTTGCCCACCTCCGACATAGAGTCGGCAGTGTACCAGCGGTTAGCCTCAACAACATTTGCCCAGTAGGTCTTTGCGGGGTCTACCATAAGCGATGAGTAGTCCTTCCACTTGTTAGGGTAGCCAATCTTCACGGTAAAGGCTGCGAGCTTCTCCTGAGCCTTAGCCTTGGTGTCGGCACTCATCCAGTCGAGAGCGTCGATATGCTTAGAGAATGCCTTCTGGATGTTGGCAACCATAGTCTCGACACGAGCCTTCTCACTCTCAGGGAAGTACTTAGCAACGTACATCTGGCCCACTGCCTCCGAGAGGATTGAGTTAGGCACGCTCATAGCACGCTTCCAGCGTGGGCGAATCTCCTGTGTTCCCGACATTGTCTTGCCGAAGAACTCGAACGATGCCAAGGCAAACTCCTCGCTGAGGTAGCTTGAAGCGGCGTTGATATAGTGAGCTGCAACATATGCACGCAAAGCAGCGATGTCGGCAGTGTTCAGCACCTCGAGGATGTTTGTAAATGATGATGGCTGACTTACGACTAGCTTCTTAATATCCTTAAGACCAAATGCTGCGAAGTAGTTATCCCACTCTACGCCAGGGAACTGAGCCTTAAAGTCGGCATAGGTGAATGGGTTGTAACCCTTCTGAATGTCACGGCACTCAACGTTAGACCACGACTTCTCGGCGATACGATCCTCGAGAGCTACAACATCCTCAACCATCTTCTTAACATCGCCCTCAACACCTGCCAAGGTAAATACCTTCTCGAGGTAGGTGCGATATGCAGCCTTCTTGTCGGCATTCTTCTCATCGATATAGTAGTCACGATTGCCCATACCGAGGCCACCCTGCTCCATATAGAGGATGGTCATATTGCTATCAGCAAGGTCGGCAGCTGGATACGATGCAAAGAATACGCCGATGCCATCGGTGTGAAGCTTTGCGAGCATAGCGATAACCTGCTCACGCTCTGTGACCGCCATAATCTCATTGAGAGCCTCACGGATAGGTTCTGCACCCTCCTTGTTTAGGCGCTCCTCATCAAGACCCATCTTATAGAGGTCTGAGATCTTCTGCTCGATGCTACCAGCCTTGGCAGTACTCTTGGTCATAGCCTCGAAGAGCTCGTTGATGCGAATCTCGTTGTTCTCACGAAGCACGTCGAAAGAGCCGTAACGCGAATACTCAGGCTTTAGTGGATTGGCCTTCTGCCAGCCACCAGTAGCCCACTGGTAGAAGTTATCCTTGAGATTGACAGCCTCGTCGAAGTTTGCCTTGTCGATAGCAGGCACCCTCTTGTCGTTGCCCTCAGTCACTGGGCTTGCACACGCAGTCATCATAAGCGCAGTTGCAATAATTAGAGTTAGTCTTTTCATTTTCAATATATTACATTTTGGTTTATTCCATTTATTGGGTTACGCCACCGAGACTCTTACTTGCGAATAGCTGCTACGCCTGGGAGCTCCTTGCCCTCCATATACTCGAGCAGTGCGCCACCGCCAGTTGATACGTACGACACCTTGTCGGCCAAGCCAAACTTATTGACACAAGCAACCGAGTCGCCACCGCCGATAAGCGAGTAAGCACCATTCTTCTCTGTCGCCTCGGCAATAGCCTCAGCCACAGCACGTGAGCCTGTTGAGAACTTATCAATCTCGAACACACCTACTGGGCCATTCCAGAGGATTGTCTTGCAGCCAAGGATGTGCTCTCTGAACTTAGCCTTACCCTGCGATGCAATATCGACACCCTCCCACTCGTCGGGAATATTGTTTGCTGGCGCCTCCTGAGTATTTGCTGTCTCAGCAAAATCGTCGCAGATAAGAGCATCTGGCGAACGGAGGATCTTGATACCTCGCTCCTCGGCCTTCTTCAATATCTCGAGAGCTACTGGGAACATATCAGGCTCGCAGATTGACTTACCCTCCTTGCCACCCTCAGCACCTGCGAAGGTGTAGGTCATACCGCCACCGATGATGATCGAATCGACCTTCTCCATAAGTTTCTCGATGATAGTAATCTTTGTCGATACCTTCGAGCCACCGATGATTGCGCAGAATGGACGCTCAGGGTTCTCCATAACACCGTCGATAGCCTTGAGCTCGTTCTCCATAACATAGCCAAACATCTTATCCTCAGGGAAATAGTCGGCGATAAGTGCGGTAGAGGCATGAGCACGGTGTGCCGTGCCAAAGGCGTCATTTATGTAGCAGTCGGCATACGAAGCGAGGCGCTTCACAAACTCCTTCTGCGACTCCTTAACAGCCCTCTTAGCCTCCTTCTTCTCCTCGTCCGAGGCATCCTCGGCCAGGCCACGTGGCTTACCCTCCTCTTCAGCATAGAAGCGCAAGTTCTCGAGAAGCATCACCTCGCCAGGCTTAAGGTTTGCTGCCATCTGGGCAGCACGCTCGCCCATACAGTCACCAGCAAACATAATCTTTGTGCCGAGGCGCTCCTCAATAGCATAGACAATCTGCTCCAAAGAGTACTTAGGATCTGGATTCTTCTTAGGACGACCAAGGTGCGACATAAGAATTACCGAGCCACCCTCAGCCAACACCCTCTTAATAGTTGGGATTGCGGCACGAATACGAGTATCGTCGGTCACCTTACCCTCTGCGTTAAGGGGTACATTAAAATCTACACGGATGATTGCACGCTTACCAGCGAATTTGTAGTTGTCAATTGCAAACATAACTATATAATTTATTGATTACATATACATATATTCGGGACAAAGTTACGATTTTTTTTGAAACATCAACACTTTATACCTATATATTAATACACACACGAGAATTTTATTGCATCGACAGTAGCAAAAATCACGACATTTATCCTTTTTGCGATAAATTCTCGAAAAAAGAGGAGTTTATGGAAAAGTTTTAGTATCTTTGTGTGATGCTTGGATTTGGTCTAAGTGCGACACAAAATTATTGTAAAGAGGATAGATTCAAAAATACAAATAAAACCAAACAACTATGCAGAACAACAAACTTCAGCGTGCAGCTGACAACATCCGTATCTTGGCTGCTTCGATGGTCGAACGAGCTAAGTCGGGCCACCCAGGAGGTGCTATGGGCGGTGCAGATTTCATCAATGTACTCTACGCAGAGTTCCTCCGCTACGACCCCGATAATATGGCCTATCCACACCGTGATCGCCTATTCCTCGACCCCGGCCATATGTCACCAATGCTCTACGCAGTGCTCTCATTAGCAGGCAATTACTCTACCGAAGATTTGATGTCATTGCGCCAGTGGGGAAGCGTCACTCCTGGCCACCCAGAGGTAGATGTTATGCGTGGTGTTGAGAACACCTCTGGTCCTCTTGGCCAGGGCCACGCAATGGCTCTCGGTGCGGCTATCGCTGAGCGCTTTATGGTAGCTCGTTTTGGCGAGTGGATGGCACATAAAACATACGCTTTTATCTCGGACGGCGCAGTGCAGGAGGAGATCTCTCAGGGTGTTGGTCGTGTAGCTGGCCACCTCGGTCTCTCAAACCTCATCATGTACTACGACTCGAACAACATTCAGCTCTCGACAAAGTGTGACGAGGTGGATACCGAGGATATCGAGATGAAGTACAGGGCTTGGAACTGGAACGTAATCACCGTAAATGGCCAGTCTATCGACGAGATTCGTGCCGCTCTCAAGGCAGCAAATGCAGAGACCGAGCGTCCTACAATTATCATCGGCAAGACCATCATGGGTTATGGTGCTCGCAAGGCCGATGGCACAAGCTTTGAAAATCAGGTATCTACTCACGGCCAGCCACTTACGGCTGCTGGTGCCGACATCGTAGCGACCATCAAGAACCTTGGAGGTAACCCAGACGAGCCATTCGCAGTATTCGAGGAGTCGAAGGAGGTCTATGCTGCTCGTCGTGAGGAGCTTCGCGCCTGGGCTAAGGGTATGGCCGAGGTTGAGGCTGCTTGGCGCAAGGAGAACCCTGCATTGGCCGAGAAGATGGATAACTTCTACTCTGGCAAGCTCCCTGAGATTGACTACTCGGCAATCGAGGTTAAGCCCGACCAGGCAACACGTGCGGCATCGGCAACAATGCTCGGATATTTTGCGGAACACGTTGAGAATATGGTAGTTTCGTCTGCCGACCTCTCTAACTCAGATAAGACCGACGGCTTCCTCAAGAAGACCAAGGCATTCACCAAGAGTGACTTCTCGGGCAACTTCTTCCAGGCAGGTGTTGCCGAGCTCACTATGGCCTGCGTGATGAACGGTATGGCACTCCACGGTGGTATCATCCCAGCGTGCGGCACATTCTTCGTATTCTCAGACTATATGAAGCCCGCAGTGCGTCTTTCGGCGCTTATGGAGAAGCACGTTATCTACATCTGGACACACGACTCATTCCGTGTAGGCGAGGATGGTCCTACCCACGAGCCTGTTGAGCACGAGGCACAGATACGCCTTATGGAGCACCTGCGCAACCACTCGGGCGAGCGCTCAATGCTCGTTCTTCGCCCCGCCGACTCTGAGGAGACCGTTGCAGCGTGGAAGATGGCTCTCGAGGAGAAACGCCCTGTGGCACTCATCCTCTCACGCCAGAATATTAAGTCGCTACCAGCCCTCGGTGGCCAGTCACGTCGCAACGAGGCTATGCGTGCCGAGAAGGGTGGATATGTTGTGCTCGAAAACAGTGATGCCAAGGTTACGATGATCGCTACTGGCTCGGAGGTTTCTACCCTCGTTGAGGGTGCTGAGCTGCTGGCTCAGGAGGGCATCGCAACACGTGTTGTGTCAATTCCAAGCGAGGGTCTATTCCGTGACCAGGATGCTGATTATCAGGCATCTGTGCTTGGCAATCTACCACGCTATGGTATGACCTCTGGTCTCTCGATTAACCTCGCAGGTTTGGTTGGCGACAAGGGCTTCATTCACGGCTTCGACCACTTCGGTTACTCGGCTCCTTTCAAGGTGCTTGACGAGAAGTTTGGCTACAATGGTAAGACCGTTGCCGAGGAGGTAAAGGCTATGCTTAAGTAGTAGAAAATTTCAGATAGTGAAGGGGGTGTCCACGCTGGGGACACCCCCTTTCTGTGGTAGTGGGAGGGGGGGGGTGTTACTATGAATGAGCGAAAGGTGTTGTACCTCTCTATCATCGCAACTCATCCCCCCCCACCAAAGCAACCCTCCCACGCACGGAGACTCGCACCCCCGCACAAGTCTCTCAAAAAAACCAAAAATCCCCTTGCCAAAAAAATTGAAAAAACAAACTGTTTCATCTTGTATTTTCGACCGAAAGTTTATAATTTTGTAGGGTGAAATCATACACATATGGGCGTGCGCAAGAGAGTCGCAACACAACATGCTGTATGTCACACAATTAGACAGGATGCAACACATCATCGCTGTCCAAACCATAGTAACGATATATCGAACCAATGAAACGAATCATACTTTCCGGTGGAGGTACCGGAGGACACATATATCCCGCCGTTGCCGTTGCCGAGGCCCTGAAACGCAAATTTGGCGACGACGTAGAGCTACTCTTTGTAGGTGCCGAGGGTAAGATGGAGATGGAGAAGATCCCTGCACTTGGCTACCGCATTGAGGGACTCCCCGTAGCGGGCTTGCAGAGGAAGTTAAACCTTGCTAACGTCGCAAACAACATCACCGTACCTTGGCGTGTACTCAAGAGCATACGCCGTGCTAAGCGCATCGTGCGTGAGTTCAAGGCCGACATCGTCGTGGGCTTTGGCGGCTACGCTTCAGCACCAATACTATGGGCAGCACAGCGCCTCGGAGTGCCAACAATCATCCAGGAGCAGAACTCATATGCTGGTGTCACCAACAAGCTACTCTCGAAGCGAGCTAAGCGCATCTGCGTGTCGTACGACAAGATGGAGCGCTTCTTCCCCGCCGACCGCATCGTGATGACGGGTAATCCACTACGTGGTCGCTTTAGTGCCGACAGCAGCAATCGTGAGGAGGCTCTCGCCTACTACGGTTTCAACAGCTCGCTACCCGTGGTTATGGTGGTAGGTGGCTCGCTCGGCACTCGCACGATGAACGAGATGATGAAGGCGTGGATACGCACGCTCGATGGTGTGGCCCCAGTACAGGTCATCTGGCAGACAGGAAAATACTACGAGCGTGAGATGAAGCAGTTCTTTGCGGAGCACCCGACAAAGAATATATGGCAAGGTGCATTCATTGACCGTATGGACTATGCCTATGCAGCTGCCGACGTAGTGATATCACGCAGTGGCGCTTGCACCGTGTCGGAGCTATGCCTCGTGGCCAAGCCCACGATATTTGTGCCATCGCCCAACGTCTCGGAGGATCATCAGACCAAGAATGCTATGGCCCTTGTAGAGAAGGGTGCTGCCGAGATTGTGCGCGACAGCGAGGTCGTAGAGCGTGGTATGAGCGTAGCGTTAGAGCTTGTTGCCGACAAGGAGCGTCTGGCAAAGCTCAGCGAAAACATCGCACGTCTGGCCATCGCCGACGCTGCAGAGAGAGTTGTAACAGAGATAGAAAAGGAGCTTGCAAAGGCTCATTAGAGTATGAACGAGTTTAAGAACGTATATTTTCTCGGTATCGGAGGTATTGGCATGAGTGCCATAGCCCGCTACTTCATCCACGAAGGGTATGCTGTTGCGGGCTACGACCGCGCGGCAACACCCCTCACACGAGAACTTGAGAGGGAGGGAGCTTTAGTGCACTATGAGGATGACCCCGAGCTAATACCTGAGTCGATGCGCTCACCAGAGGATACGCTGGTGGTGCTAACACCTGCCATCCCCGCCGACCATAGGGAGTGGGCATGGCTTCGTGAGGGGGGCTTCATGATTGAGAAGCGCTCTGAGATGCTCGGTGTTCTATCGAAGGGTAAACTCACAATGGCCGTAGCCGGAACTCACGGCAAGACTACCACATCGACACTTGCGGCGTGGCTAAACCACGCAGCAGCTCACGAGGGTAACGCCTTCTTAGGTGGCATATCTCGCAACTTCAACTCCAACCTCATATTGGGCGAGGGACGCAGACTCGTTGTCGAGGCCGATGAATACGACCGCTCGTTCCTGCGCCTGCACCCCGACATCGCCGTGATTACAGCTGTCGATGCCGACCATCTCGACATCTACGGCACGGTGGAGGCTGTGGTGGAGGCCTTCGAGCAGTTTGCCTCGCAGATAGAGAGTGGCGGAGCACTCATCCTCAAGAGGGGTGTGGATCTTAAGTTCGACGACACTAAGCGCAAGTTGTATCGCTACTCGTGCGATGATGGCGGCGACTTCCACGCCGAGAATATCCGCCTTATGGAGGGTGGACACTACCTCTACGACATAGTGCTGCCCGATGGTCGTATCGAGGATTGCGAGCTTGGAATCTTGGGTAAGGTACATATCGAGAACTCGGTGGCTGCCGTAGCTATGTTATGGTGTGCCGCAGTAGCTGAGAATAAGCCCTTCGACAAGGAGGCTGTACGTGGTGCGCTGAGGAGCTTTGAGGGCGTGAAGCGTCGTATGGAGGTCTATGTAAACACCCCCGAGCAGGTCTACATAGACGACTATGCCCACCACCCCGAGGAGCTACGTGCAACGATAGAGTCGCTGCGTGGAATATTCCCCGATCGTAAGATCCTGGCAGTATTCCAGCCACACCTCTACACCCGCACGCAGGATCTCGCACCAGAGTTTGCCGAGGCCTTGTCGCTCGCCGACGAGGTACTCCTCGTGCCCATATATCCTGCACGTGAACTACCCATTGAGGGGGTATGCTCCGAGATGATTGGTCGTATGCTCACCGTAGAGTGGAGCATGGTGGAGCGTGAGGAGCTTGCCGCAAGGCTCGAGACGATGCCAACAGATGTTGTGGTGACGTTCGGTGCAGGAAACATCGACGTGTGCTGCAACGCCGTGGCCGAAGTGATACGTAAAAAGTGTAGCGAGAAGTAGTGGAAGTGCTGAAGAAGATAGCCATCGTCGTAGGATACATCCTGCTATTTGCTGTGATCATCGCAGTGATACTCGTGGCCGACTATGGCGCCAACGAGCACCGTAAAACTCAGCAAATAACAGAGTTTAACATCTACATTGAGGGTAACGAGGAGAGCGCACTCATCGACCCTGTGGTGATGACCACTTGGTTCGATAAGCACGGGGTGCTACCCACTGGCCGCACCATCGCCGAGGCCGACCTCGCCGAACTCGAGATGGTAGCAATAGAGCATAACGCCGTGAAGAGTGCCAACGCCTACGTTACGCACGATGGTCGTCTCGATATAATGCTCGTTCAGCGCACACCTATACTGCGTCTACGATGCGATGGGTATGACCGATATGTGGCCAAGGATGGCTATATATTTGCTCCCACGGCGGGGTGTACTGCCTATGTGCCCATCGCCACGGGAGACTACCGCTTCCTCTTCGACGGCAAGTACTCGGGATATACCGAAGAGCTTGTCAGCGACACACTATCGTCGATGCAGCGACGCATAGATGCCATCGAGTATGATAAGTATGGCCTGTATCGTGAGCGTAAGCGCAACAACGAACGCTTCGAGGCTGTTGAGGACAGCGTCATATATCAACGATTTTGGATGTCGGATAGCAAGTTCGAGCAGCGCAAAGAGCAACTTAAGACCTACAAGGAGGGGTATGCCAAGAAGCACGCCGAGGCTGATGCACAACTTGAGCGCAAGATCTCAAAGCTCACGGCACAACAACAGGAGCTAAGCAAGCAGATAGCGCTTATCAACCAGCAAAACGACGAATACAAGCGTCTGCTGAGTATCGTGGAGCATATCTCGAGTGATGAGTTTTGGAGCGCCGAGTTTACGCAGCTTATAATCAACGAGCGTAGCAGCAAGATGCAGCTATCAGCAGTAACACGTTCGGGCTCCTTCGTTGTGGACCTTGGCGACACCCACGACATCGAGCGCAAGCTCAAGGCTCTGAAGCGTTTCTACAAAGAGGTGCTCAGTACCGTAGGTTGGGATGCCTACAAACATATCAGCGTGCGCTACGATGGCCAGATAGTGTGCCGCGAGGCCACCAAGAGATAGCCACACAGTAACCCCACAACACGGGGGGGGGCAAACTAGTGGTAGTTAGGCGGACCTGGGGGGTATGGCATACAACTGGAGTAAGACCTAAGAGGTATGGCAGACAACAGGGAAGCGTGGCAAACAAAAAAAGAAAATTGAAAATAAAAACAAGATAGAGTATGGAAGGTAAACAGATTGTAGCAGTAGACGTTGGTACATCTAACGTCGCTATCGCCGTAGGTAATGTCGAGGAGAGTGGCCTAATAACCATCCGCGGCATCGTATCAGAGCCTATTGATGGTATCAACGCAGGACGTCTCGAGAATAGCGAGATGGCCAGCGTAGCCATTATCAGAGCAAAAAAGCGTATCGAGTCACAACTCGGCATAAAGATCTCGGAGGCCTATGCAGGTATCTCGGGAGACTTTATACGCTGCGTGCAGGTGACCGATATGGTGTATGTGCAGGATGAGCTGCACAACGGCAGCAACCAGATCACACAGCGTGATGTCGATGAACTGGATCGTCGAATGAATACCGTGAAACTCCCCGACGACAGCGAGATAATCATCGAGATGCAGCCACTACGCTACAAAATCGACGACCGTGAGGTAGAGGTCCCCGTGGGAGCTTACGGCCGTAGACTGGAGGCTACATACAACTTCATACTCTGCAACAAGATGATGTACGAGCGCTTGCGCCAGTGCCTAAGTCGCAACGACATCAAGGTCAAGAAGGTTATTCCTAACGCCATAGCCCTGCACCACACGGTGGCTACAACCGACGATATGCAGGATGGCGTTGTGGTTGTGGACTTCGGCGGCGGCGTGACCGACGTATCGGTAGTCTGCGGCGGAAAGATACGCTACGTGGCATCAATACCTATCGGTGCAAACTCTATCAACAACGACATTCGCTCGATGAGCATCCCATCGAACTATATCGAGGACCTCAAAATACAATATGCCTCGGCCATAGCCGAGACCGCTATCGACGACGTGATCGTATTCCAAGCATCGAAGCGTAGCCCCGTGAAGAACGTGCTGCGCAAGAACCTCGCAATAGTCACCGAGGCACGCCTCAAAGAGATTGCCGAGTGGGTACGTCGTGAGATCAAGGATGCGGGATGCGGTCCTAAGTTTGCTCCATCACTACTACTTACGGGTGGTGGCTCGCAGATGCGCGACATCGAGAAGCTATTTGCCCGCGAGCTCAACGTTTTGGATGCCCGCACCGTGCACCCAGAGTATGGCTTCACGGAGGAGTCTATGCTCGAGCATATCACCTCGCCAGCAGATGCTACCGTAGCCTCACTACTCGTATATGGCGCTAAGAGCGGCTCGTGCACAATAGCACAACGTCCTGTGACCGAAGTCAATAAGACTCCACAACCCACAGGCCCACGTCGTCCTATGGGACTATCGCAGCACGACCAGCAGCAGACAACACCTACACAGCCCACGCGACCAACACCACAGCCCGAGCCAGTGAAGCCAGCAACAAAGCCCGAGCCTGTGAAGCCTATCGAACCTGAAGAGGAGCTTCCAAAGCCTAAGCGACGCTCATTCGGACAGATAATACGTGATATGGTCGAAAAGGCTGGCGACAAATTCATCGGCGACGACGAGGAGGGCGAGTATTAAACTATGCGGAGGAGTGAGCTCAGATTTGTAGTAGAGGATATTAGCGGACTCTGCAGTGGGTATCATACTCACAAATGTGTGGTGATAGTGAGCCACAGAAAAGCAACAATAGGTAACAACCGAAAAAACACTCAGATACAATGAACAACAATACAACAGAGAAACGTGCGGCGATCGACTTCGACGACCAGCTTAGCGATAGCAACGAAAAATCGGGTTTTAAGCTCGACTCCGAGTCGATAATTATGGTTATCGGCGTGGGTGGCGCTGGTGGCAACGCTGTAAACCATATGCAACATATGGATATTCGAGGCGTGAACTTCGTAGCCTGCAACACCGATAAAGCGGCACTCAGAAACTGCAAGGTGGAGAACAAACTTCAGCTCGGCCCTGGCCACGGCGCAGGTAATAACCCAGCAGTAGGTCGCCAGTATGCTATCGAGAGCGAGGAGCAGATACGTAGCCTGCTCGAGACCTCGGGAGCTAAGATGCTCTTCATCGCTGCTGGTATGGGTGGTGGTACTGGTACAGGTGCTTCGCCCGTAATCGCAAATATCGCCCACGACCTCGGCATTCTCACCGTGGCGGTGGTAACCATGCCATTCCGCATGGAGGGTCCTAAGCGCTACGAGTCGGCAGTGGCAGGTGTTCAGGAGCTAAACAAGTGGGTAGACTCGCTGCTTATCATCGACAACGAGCGCCTACGTAAGCTCTACGGCAAACTACCTATTCGTGAGGCATTTGGCAAGGCTGATGACGTACTTGGCTTGGCAACAAAGGGTATCGCCGAGCTTATCACCGTGGAGTATGCGTTGGTACGTGTCGATTTCGCCGATGTCGAGACCGTGATGCGAGGTAGCGGTAGAGCTCATATGTCGGTGGGCGTTGCTACGGGCGAGGATCGCGCCATCAAGGTTGCGGAGAATGCTCTCTTCTCGTCGCTACTCGACGACAACCATATATGCGGAGCTCAGGAGATCCTACTCAGCTTCTCGGTATCGAACATCGACAACCTCACACACGAGAGCATTGGCGAGACCCTCGACTTCTTCCAGAAGCATGCACAGTATGTCGATCAGAACAACGAGGTGAGAGCTACGAACATCATCTGGGGCGTAAGCGAGAAGAGCTGGCTGAAGGATGACGAGCTGGAGCTCGTAGTTGTGGCTACACGCTTCAGCGATGGCAAGGAGCTCAAGATCGACACCGAATATCACAAAGTAGGAGTTAATATTGATGATGACCCCGATCCATTCAGCAATAAGCCTAAGCCAATAGATGTTACAACACCAGCGACAGGCAATACTCCAGAGATACACCGTCCACGACGTGAGGGCCCAACAATTCAGCCCCCACAGGATAAGTACAAGCTCGTGCGCCAGCAGCAGGTAGACCCCGCATATACACGTCAGCGCACAGAGTTTATGACCGACAGCGAGAGCCAGACACGCACACAGTTCCGCCCATGCTCACGTCGCGAGGAGGTTGAGCAGGTAGAGCCTGAGAGCAACAACAACTCGTTGTTCCCAATGTAATAAACAATGGATGCAATTACACTAAAAGAGAGTATTGAGCTTAGCCAGGTACTCTGGCCCAGCCTTATCACAGTTATACTACTAATACTATCGGCAATGGCCTCGGGATCTGAGGTTGCCTTCTTCTCGCTGACACACAACGACATCGAGGAGCTTGAGACACGCAACGACAGCGGAGCACACAGAGTACTCGACCTGCTGTCAAATCCCGACAGGCTGCTTGCCACGATACTCGTTGCCAACAACATGGTGAATATCTGCCTTGTTATCATGGCAACACGCGTCGTAGATGCTATATTCGTCTTTAGCGGAGCGTGGGAGTTTATATTTAACACGGTGATTATCACCTTTCTACTCCTACTCTTTGGAGAGATTATGCCCAAGGTATTCACCCAGAGTAACCCTGTGCGCATGTCGCTCCTACTCTCGGCACCGCTCAAGTTCCTACGCTGGTTGCTCTACCCTCTTGCCTTCATACTCATTCGCACATCGAGCCGAGTGAGCCGTCTTGCATCTAAGGGTAACGAGATCTCTATCGAGGAGCTTGCCGACGCTGTGGACCTCACCGAGACAGGATCGGAGGAGGAGCAGAAGATGCTCTCGGGTATAGTGTCGTTCGGACAGACCGAGGTGGTGGAGATTATGCACTCTCGTGTCGATATCACAGGCCTTGAGTTTGACGCAACATTCGACGAGGTGCGCAAAACAATTGTCGAGACGGGATATTCACGTATTCCGGTATACGGCGACGACCTCGACGATGTGCGTGGCATACTATATGTTAAGGACCTACTACCATACATCTCTGAGAACAAAGATTTTGAGTGGCAGAGGCTACTGCGCAAGCCCTACTTCGTGCCTGAGCATATGATGATCGACGATCTACTCAAGAAGTTCCAGAAGAAGAAGATCCACATCGCCATCGTCGTAGATGAGTATGGTGCAACACAGGGCCTTATCTCGCTGGAGGATATCCTCGAGGAGGTCGTAGGCGAGATTACCGACGAAAGCGACGAGGATGAGGACAAGCTCTACGAGAAGATCGGCGAGAACACCTATATCTTCGACGCAAAGATACATATCGGCGAGTTTATACGTGCTATCGGCTTCGACGAGAATGCCTTTGCCGATGTCGAGGGTCATGCCGAGACCCTTGCAGGACTTATGATGGAGCTTAAGCGAGACCTCCCCCGCCGAGGAGATGAGCTTGAGTCACACGGCGTTAAGTTCTTCATAGCAACGATGGATGGCCGACGTGTCGATAAGATAAAGGTGGAGGTTAATGCATAGGCTCATTGTCGAGGAGATACCCTGGGTCTACGCCTGTTGCGATAGACTCATTCGTGCCGAGGATATTGCCTCGGCATCACGCTTTCAGAATGAGCGTCGTCGCACGGAGCATCTTGCCTGGCGACGTATTGTGCGTCGTGAACTGGGCGAGAGTGTAGCTATCGGCTACAACGACGTAGGCGCTCCAGTGGTAGATACCCCTAACACCTATATCAGCGTGGCACACGGTGCGGGATGCGTAGTAGTGGCCATCAGCGATAGACGTATAGGGGTGGATGTCGAGAGTGCAGAGCGTGACTTCAGCCGTGCCGCATCGAGATATATGAACGAGAGGGAGAGAGCTCTCTCAAGCGAAGAGAATTGGGCTGCCAAGGTATGGACAGCTAAGGAGGCCCTATATAAACTATATGGAGAGCGAGGTGTGGAGCTCAAAGAGGGATTTCGCATTACGAGCTACGACAAAACGACGCAGCAGCTCTCGGCAACACTGGCCAATGGGGAGCAGGCTATGGTCGATATTGCGACATACAAAGAAGGAGTGATTGTGGCTACTGCATATTTCACAAACTAAAGTGGTATCTTTGCGAGCAACAGCACAAAAATAAAGAGTAGAGGAGAGTAACACGTGGCAAGCACAGTTCAAAATAATACGGTGTCACTGGGCACAGATTCCATCGGCAAGCTATTGGCTCGATATGCCATTCCCGCAATCATTGCTATGGCTTCGTCATCGCTATACCATATTATAGATAGTATATTCATAGGTCACGGCGTTGGTGGCGCAGCCATCTCGGGTATGGCTGTGACGCTTCCTATTATGAATATCGCCTCGGCCTTTGGCGCTATGGTAGGTGTGGGTGCTGCAGCACGTATATCCATACGCCTTGGCGAGGGAAATAAGCGTGCCGCAGAGCGCATCTTAGGTAATGCCGTGCTACTCAACCTCACGCTCGGCGTGAGCATTATGCTTATCTTCCTACTCTTTCTCGACCCTATATTGATATTCTTCTCGGGAGGTAACGCCAGTGCCGAGACACTCGACTATGCACGTCGCTTTATGCGCATAATCATGTTTGGTAACATCATCACACACCTCTACTTGGGCCTTAACGAGCAGCTGCGAGCCTCGGGATACCCCCGCAAGGCGATGTACATAATGCTCATATCAATAGCGCTGTGCACCATCCTTAACCCACTGTTTATCTTCGTGTTTAAGTGGGGCATTGAGGGCTCAGCGTGGGCCACGGTGATTGCCCAGAGCGTATGCCTGATGATACAGATACGCCACTACACCTCGCCCGAAAGTTTTCTGCGCTTCAAGCGCACGAGCTTCAGGTTTAATGCCAAGATCGTGGGTGCTATCCTATCAATAGGTATGGCGCCGTTTATCCTCAACGTGTGCGCCTCGCTTGTCACCCGCTTTATGAATACAGCACTCCTGGCCTACGGCGGCCACGGCGAGTACGACGTTGTGTCGGCAGCCACGTTCGATGGCGATGTGGGCGACATATATGTGGGTGCCTATGGCATTATGAACCGTGTGATACTGCTCTTCATAATGATGGCACAGGGTTTCAATCAGGGTATGCAACCTATCGTGGGCTACAACTACGGAGCAAAGCAATATGGACGTGTTATAACCACGCTAAAGTATACAATTATATGCGCCACTACGGTGACTACAATAGCATTTCTGATAGGCTTCTTCTTCCCCAATGAGGTGGCCTCAGCATTCGTAGACTCATCTCGCAGCGCCACAGACCGAGCAATGGTAGAGGTTGTAGCTCAAGGCCTTGGCGTAGCGATGATGGTATTCCCGTTTGTTGGCTTCCAGATTGTCGCAGGTAGCTTCTTCCAGTATATCGGCCGTGCACCATTGGCGATGTTCCTCTCGGCAACACGTCAGCTACTCTTCCTGCTCCCTATGCTACTTATCCTACCAAAGAAGTATGGAGCTATGGGTGCGTGGGCCTCGATGCCTATTGCTGACAGCTGTGCTATATTGGTGGCTGGAACACTACTCTTCTTCCAGATTCGAAAACTGAGGCGTATGGAGCACGACGTACGCTTCTCACGACATATAACGCCATGACAATCGAGGACTTAGCTCTGCTCTTTACACGAGGCATCGGCTCGCGTGGTGCCGCCGCTTTAATCGACCATTTCGGCTTGGCTGAAGAGGTGTTTGCTGCCGACAAAGGCGAGCTGATACGCAGTATAGGCCTTCGTGATGAGCTTGCCGAACGAATAGTCGCAGGCGAGGGTATGGCCGCCGCAGAACGTGAGGTGGAGTACTGCAGAAAGAATAACATACGCATAATATCTGCTACCGACGAGGAGTATCCCGAGGGGCTAAGAGAGGCGTCAGACCGTCCGCACGTGCTCTTTGTACAGGGTAACGTTGATGCACTCTCGATGCGCACACTCTCGGTCGTGGGTACACGTGATGCCTCGGCAGCAGGTATTCACACTTGTCAATATATTATCGAGTCGCTTGCCTCAAAGGTCAAAGATCTATGTGTGGTTAGTGGCCTGGCCTATGGCATCGACGCTGCAGCACACCGTGCAGCACTCGCCGCCAACACCCCAACCATCGCCGTAGTACCGAGCATACTGCCCAACGTAGCCCCTGCGGCACACCGTGCCTTGGCCGATGAGATACTACGCTCGGGAGGCGCTATTGTGTCGGAGCTACACTCCGCAACACACCTCAACGGCTCGTTTTTCATCGCCCGCAACCGCATTATCGCAGCTATGAGTGCCGGCACAATCGTGGTCGAATCACCCGCCACAGGAGGCTCCCTCGAGACAGCAGATATGGCCGACAGCTATGGGCGTGTGGTTATGGCCCTACCAGGACGAGCCACCGACAGCCACGCCTTCGGCACAAATAACCTTATACGCTCAGGCAAGGCACGACTAATTCTCACGGCCGACGACATCATCGAGGATTTAGGATGGGATATCCAGCAACATACCCTTGAACAGGAGAGCGATACAAACACAATAGAGATAGAACTATCCGACGCCGAGCAACGTATTTTGGAGGCCTTCAAACTATCAACCACGGTGGAGTGGGAACATCTGATGAGTAGCACGGGCCTAAGCCTTGGCGAGATCTCAATGGCGATTATGGAACTTGAGCTAAAAGGCCTTATTCGCTCACTTCCTGGCAAGCGTTACGAGCTTGTCTAACAAATGCTTACAACAATGATTGACACACATTCACATATCTACGCCGAGGAGTTCGACGCCGACCGTAGCGAGGTGCTGGAGCGTGCCTGGAGTGCAGGCGTAGAACACCTTATACTCCCCGATATCGACTCCGAAAGCCGCCCACGAATGATAGCCTTAGCGGAGGCTGAGCCCGAGCGTTGTCACGCCATGGCGGGCCTACATCCAACATCCGTAAACGACAATCCGCATTGGCAACGAGAACTCGATGAGGTCGAAAAGCTACTCACCACCAGCCCCGTAAAGCTCTGTGGTGTGGGCGAAATAGGTCTCGACCTATATTGGAGCAAAGATTTCTATCGCGAGCAGCGTGAGGCGTTGCACGCACAACTCGAGTTGGCCCTGCAACACAACCTTCCAGTGGTGATACATACCCGCTCGGCATACGCCGAGATGCTCGATGCCGTGGCTACGTATCGAGGTCGTGGTCTACGAGGAGTCTTTCACGCATATGCCGATAGTGCCGAGATGGCTCGTAAGTTAGAGCGTCTGGGTGAGTTCCGCTTTGGCATCGGCGGTGTTGTAACATTCAAAAACTCAGGACTTGACAAGGTTGTTGCAGAGCTTCCCATCGAGCTTCTGCTGCTCGAAACAGATGCCCCATACCTCACCCCTGTGCCACATCGAGGCAAACGCAACGAGTCATCATACGTAGAGTTTGTCTGTCGCAAGATTGCCGATATTCACGCTCTAAAATTCGAACAGGTGGACACCATAACTACCGCCACAGCCAGGTCGCTTTTCGGGATATAAGGGTGGCTGTATGCAGTAAAATCGTTATGTAACGACGATTTTTTGCATAAAAGGCTACACCGATAACAAATTATTCTTATCTTTGTAAGGATATATCGGCACTAAAGCCGGATAGCACTTCAGTTATGAAGCGATCTTCAATACTAATTATATATACCGGAGGTACTATCGGTATGAAGACGGATGAGCTTACAGGAGCTCTTGTTCCGTTTGATTTCAGTGGAATATACGAAGAGTTCCCATCGCTTAAGCGTCTTAACGTAGACATCGAAGTATTAACAATCAAGCCCCCTATCGACTCGTCGAACGTATCGATCGAGAACTGGGTAGATATGGCACGCCTGATTCGTGATAACTACAACCGCTACGACGGCTTTGTAATCCTGCACGGCACAGATACAATGTCATACTCGGCCTCGGCCCTCAGCTTTATGCTCGAGAACTTGGCTAAACCAGTGATTTTCACCGGCAGCCAAATTCCTATCGGCATCCTGCGTACCGACGGTCGTGAGAACCTTATCACAGCTATCGAGATTGCCGGCGCACACAATGAGGATGGCTCGCCACTGGTCCCCGAGGTGGCACTATACTTCCAAAATCGACTATTCCGAGGCAACCGCACAACAAAGTTTAGTGCCGAGGCCCTCAACGCTTTCGCCTCGTTCAACTACCAGCCACTTGCCGACGTAGGTGTTAATATTCAGTACAATACAGCATATATCGCTCCATATGCTCCTGACTTCTCTGACGAGTTCCGTATCAGCGAGAGCATGTGCGACGAGGTGGTCATCGTCAAGCTCTTCCCCAGCATCCGCCCAGCAACACTGCGTGCTATGCTGTTCGAGAGCGGAGCACGTGGCGTAGTGCTCGAGACCTACGGTGCAGGTAATGCTCCAACGAGCGGTTGGTTCGTGGAGATTGTCAAGGAGGCTGTCGAGCGTGGCATCGTCGTGGTCAATGTGTCGCAGTGTAAGGATGGTGCAGTGCAGATGCACCTCTACGAGACGGGATTGGCACTCCAGGAGGCTGGCGTGGTATCGGGACACGATATGACTATCGAGGCAGCGGTGACAAAATTAATGTACGTTTTAGGCAAAAATTCGCCATTATCAGAAACGCTAAATTTGATGCGTCGTCCTCTGCGAGGTGAATTTACTCTGTAAAGGATTGTTTTTTTTGAAAATAATTTGTAAATTTCGCACTGAAAATCTCGTTTATGGCGAGGGCCGAAAGGCACAAACTGCCGAGCGAGAGGCGTAAGATATTGATTAATATTAGATTTGAAGCTCGCAGCGCTACTCCTTTGGGGTGGCCATAGGTGTGTACTATAGCGAGGGGATAACTGCAAAACAAGGACCAAAAAACTAAAATTATAGAGATAACAACTACTAAAAATTACAAATTTTAACTAATCAAAACATTATGAAAAAATTATTTTTGGTTTTGGCAGCTGCTGCTCTCTCATTCGGCGCTGCTTATGCTCAGGAGGCTGACAAAGCTCCCGCAAATGATGCTGCAAAGACTGAGGCTGTTGCCGAGACAACTGCTGTTGCAGAGACTGCAACTGAGGAGCCAGCTGGTGAGCCTATGCACTTCGTTCTTATGAAGAAGCTCCTCGAGGGTGGTTGGGGCTGGATGCTTCCAGTACTTGTCTGCTTGATTCTTGGTTTGGCTATCTCAATCGAGCGTATCCTCTACATGACATTCGCTCAGATCAACACTAAGAAGTTTGTTGCTAAGGTTGAGGCTATCCTTAACGAGAAGGGCATTGAGGCTGCTAAGGAGTACTGCCGTAACACTCGCGGTCCTATCGCTTCAATCTACTACCAGGGTCTTATGCGTTACGACCAGGGTCTTGAGGCTGTTGAGAAGGCTGTCGTATCATACGGTTCAGTTCAGCAGGGCTTGATGGAGTCTAACCTCTCTTGGATTTCACTCTTCATCGCTTTGTCTCCATCACTCGGTTTCATGGGTACCGTTGTTGGTATGATCCAGGCATTCGACGATATCGAGCGTTCTGCAACAATGTCTCCTACCGTTGTAGCAGGTGGTATCAAGGTGGCTCTTTTGACTACTATGTTGGGTCTTATCTCTGCTGTTATTCTTCAGGTGTTCTTCAACTACATCCTCTCTAAGATCGAGTCGCAGGTAGTTAAGATGGAGGATACTTCTATCTCATTGGTAGATATGCTCACTGCATACAGCAAGAAATAATTAACGACCTATAACATACAATAGATAGACTATTATGAAAAAATTACATAGAATAGTATTCCTCATCCTCGCACTGATCTCGGTCGGTTTGATGGCATGGGCTATTGTTGTCGGCATGCAGGCTCCAGACTCTGATAAGATTGCTGACATCGTAGGCTTGGCTTATCAGTACGACGAGAATGGTGAGGAGAAGAAGGATACACTTGGCAACCCAATACCCGTAGTTACTACTGAGATGGGTATCGAGGCGATGGGTACTGCTACTATCAATCAGATGAGAAAGTCTGATGCAACAATCTATGGCACTACCCTCGAGAAGATTAAGAATATCGAGACTAAGATCGCTGAGATCGAGAAGCAGATCGCAAGCAACGACACTAAGGAGCTTAAGGATGCTGAGGCTAAGGTAACACAGCTTACTTTCAAGCGTCGCCGTACAGCTGCTGAGAACGCAGAGCTTGAGGCTGCAAAGAAGAAGGTTGAGGAGCTTAAGAACCTCCCTAAGACTCTTGAGGAGCTTAAGGCTAAGCGCACTTGGAATGCTAACGCTACCGAGGCTGAGAAGGTTATCGCTTTGGCAGATGCTGAGTTCGCTACAGTACAGGAGCAGGTTAAGAAGAGCAACGAGGCTATCGAGGCTAAGAAGGCTGTGTTTGACCCAGCTAAGAAGCTTATCGAGGACATCTGCAAGACAGCTAACATCAAGCTCGCTGAGGTTGAGGGCCGCACTGACTACGTAGCTACCTACGAGGAGCTTGTAGCTTCACGTGCAGTAACTGCTATGCAGAAGCGCCAGCTTGCTGGTATCAAGGCTACTATCACTGAGTACCAGAAGCTTGCTAATGAGCTTAAGACTGCTGTTGATAATGAGACTGCTTTTGAGTCTAACCTTCCTATGTTGAAGGATGCTATCGCTCAGGCAGAGCTTGACCAGCACGCTATGAAGGAGCTTGGTAAGGTTATCAGCTACAACATCTACTGGGTATACTTCCTATTGGTATTCGCTGTAGTATTCGTAGTTGTAGGCTTCATCCTCAACTTCTTCCAGAACTCTGGTAACGGCGTTGTTACTTTGGTATCAATCGTTGTAGTTGTTGCCGTTTGTGGCGCAGCTTACTACATTGGTCAGAACCACGGTTGGTTGGATGGCACCGTACTCTACGTCACTAACAACGTGGGTCAGCCTCTCTTGGATGGTGCAGGTCAGCCTATCCCATTCGGCCTTGGCACAGATCCTGAGACTCGCACCGTATTTGATGCCAAGGATTACATGATCGCAGACATTAGCATTTGGATTACTTACCTTGCATGTGCTGGAGCACTTCTCGCAGCATTATATTCATCATTGCGTGGTATTTTTAAATCGTAGTTTATGGCAAAGGGAAAGAAAAAGGCTGGAGAGATTAATTCCAGTTCAATGGCAGATATTGCATTCTTGCTGTTGATATTCTTCTTGGTAACCACTACGATGGATGTCGATTCGGGTATGAAGCGTACGCTTCCTCCGATTGCCGACAACGAGCAGCAAAAGGATGATGTTGAGCTCAAGGAGCGTAACGTGCTCATGGTGAACGTCTCAAAGGAGGGACGTATCATGGTTGGCACTGAGGAGTATATGCCTACGGACCTTAACCGCCGTGGCGACCACTCTCGAATGTCACGTGAGGTACTCGACTTCCTTGTGGGCGGCGATCGCTCAGAGAAGAAGGCTACCGACATTGAGCCAGGCATCAGCTGCGAGATTAGCCAGGGTGTCGTATCACTCAAGGCTGATAACGAGACCAAGTATGATATCTACCTCAAGGTGCAGGACGAGCTTACACATGCCTTCAACGTGTATCGTGATCTTATCACAGCACAGGCATATGGTAAGCCATTTGAAGAGTTGAATGAGATTCAGGCTGGAAACATTCGCAAGGCAGTGCCAGTGAAGGTTTCTGAGGCCGAACCTAACGATCAAACACGTAAGTAATTATGGCAGTAATGGCAAAAAAGGGCAAGAAAGAGGTGCCCGCAATGTCGACCTCGTCACTTCCTGACATCGTCTTCATGCTTCTGTTCTTCTTCATGGCGGCAACGACCATGCGAGATACAGATCCATTGGTGACTGTGTCAATGCCCGAGGCGCATGAGATTACAGAGCTTGATAAGAAGGGTTTGGTGAACATCTGGATCGGTCAGCCACTTCAGCGTGGCGAGGGTGACGCTCTTAAGATTCAGCTTAACGATCAGATTTGCGATGTTTCTGATATTCAGGACCTCGTACACGACGCAAGCTCGAAGAAGGGTATGGCACTATCGCAGATGCTTATCAACTTGCGAGTAGATAAGAGTGCAACCGTAGGTAAGCTTACCGATGTGAAGCAGGAGTTGCGTAGAGCTGAGGCTTATAGCATCTCTTATGCAGCTAAAACCCGTGTACATTAATATTACACTCTAATACTGAGGAGGCGATCGATGTTCGATCGCCTCTTTTGTTTGTATAACACACTATTGTATAGGCCTGACCCGATTACAATACCGAAAAATATCGTATCTTTGCCGTCGTTACGACGGACCTACTACATTAATAGACAATGCTCCGAACAATAGGGAAAGTGAATGGGGCAATATAGCTTTGTAATAGTAGTACATAACGACTGATCAACTAAATTTGAGGAAACAAACCCAACAGCGATTAAAGTGAACCGACTGACTCTTAAACTTATAGTCACAATCGTTACCACACTCCTTGCGTTAAACGGAGCGTGGGCGCAGGAGTTTGAGGGTGAGCTATACTATCTTAACTACAAGTACAACCAAGAGGAGGATGAGATGCTATGGTGGCTGTCGATGGAGTTTGAGGGGAACGACATCCCCGTGAAGAGCCCAGAGTTCAACCGCCTACCAAACAGCTACTACGCCCTACGCAACCTACGCTACGCACGTCGTGGCGAGCAGAGTACATCGCACCGCTACGTAGTAAATGGATTAAACCTCGACTACTCCACATCGAGGCTATTATCGCTACTAAACATCGGCCGCAACGAAGAGCCTACAACAACCTACTACCATATAAAGGAGGGGCAACCCAAATACCTCGGTTATAGAGTGCGGGGAGGCATAACGGGACGCAATCATAGTGCGTCGTTACAGTTCAACTCTCGAAACCTAATATCTAAGCACAGCGTAGCACTTAACGAGGATTGGGAGATAAGCTCTGCGCTACGTGTTATGGCAGGCCCCGACTTCTATATTGAAGGAGTATCACGCAACGGCTTCGAGGCAGCAGTATCGGCCTATCGCACGCAACTAAACAACACGCTCTTCTTTGCGTTGATGATCCCCTGGTCGAAGCGCGGCCTACGCCAATACTCCACTGAGGAGGCCTTTAGCCTTACTGACAACAGATACTATAACCCTACGTGGGGTATGCTGAATGGAGAGAAGCGAAATAGCCGCCTCGTGACGAGCTTCACACCCGAAGCCATAGGCGTATGGGAACATAAGCTGAGTGCCTGGACGGTGATGACCATCACCACACGTCTAAAGTTCGAGCGCAACGCCCGTACGGCACTCGGCTGGTACGACGCCGACACACCTATGCCCGACAACTACCGCTATATGCCCTCATACTTTGGTGATGCAGACAACCAGATGGTCACCGAGGCGTGGAAACATAACGACATACGATACACCCAAATCAACTGGGATGATATACTCCGCACCAACATGCTTCAGGGTGATGGTCCAGCAGCCTACGCCATAGAGAGCAGGGTGAGCAACTCGCTACTACTCGATGGTTCACTGCTCTTTCGCACTCAACTTCGTGGCATAGACCTCAGCTATGGCCTAACAATAGATGCCAACACCGAGCATCGCTTCAAACTTATCGACGACATGCTTGGTGGCGACCATATCCTCAATATCGACTACTTCATCGTAGACGATGCCACCTACGGCTCTGACTACCGTAATAACCTGCGCAGCGAGCAGCTCGAGGTGTACGAGGGTGATAAGTTTGGCTACAACTATCGCCTTACCTCGTATCGTGCTGCACTATTTGCTAAGGCACTATTCAACACCGGCAGTGTAGACTTCGACATAAGAGCTCGTCTTGCCACCGAGGGTTTTCGCCGTCGTGGCTACTTCGAGAAGGAGCTATTCTCGGGCAGAGCGTCACTGGGTCGCTCGAGGAGCACTACGTTCTACCCTGCGGCAATCTCCCTTCGGGCAAGATACAACGTAGAGAGCCATATGTTTAACCTCGGCTTTAAGGCTGAGAGCCTATCGCCCAACGTGGATGCACAATATCTTCAGCCCGACTACAACAACCGCCTTGTGGATGATTTGCGCAGCGCAGTATCGCTACACGCCAATGCTGAGTACCAACTGACACTCCAACGCCTGAGGTTGAGGGCCTCGCTCTTTGCCTCGCATCACACACGAGGTAGCGACGTCGTAAGATACTACGACGACCTTGTCGGAGAGTATTGCGATGCCGTGATAAGCGACCTCACGCACACCAACTATGGCGTAGAGTTAGATCTCTCGGCACAGTGGTCACGCTATCTAAGTTCGACACTCTCGCTCAATGCCGCCCGCTACCGATACTCCAAGGATGCTCAGGTGGCAACCTACTCGGATAAGAGTAATACTCTGTTAGCAACATCAACATCGGCTATGCGAGGCCTAACAACGGGATACCCCGAGATTACGGCCTATGGCGACATAACATTTCGTCGCAGCGGCTGGCAGGCTACACTATCGGCACAATATTGGGGCTCACGCCACGTGACACCCTCACCCATACGCCATAGCGAGCGCATTGTAAAGTATGCCCAGTCGGCTGAGGAGCGTAGTGCCATAAGCACACAACAGCGGCTGAAGGATGCTGCAATGCTCAACATCAATGTGGGCAAGAGTTTTAACCTTAAGTCGGATGTGCGGCTACGTGTATCGCTATCGGTGGATAACCTTCTCGGTAGCAAGATAGTCTATGGAGGCTATGAGCAACATCGCACACGCCACGTTCAGAATGGCTACTATAGCTCGGTAGCGCCGTTTGCCAACAAGATATGCTACGCCTATGGTCGTACGTTTCGACTAAACATTGGTCTTACAATATAACTATATACCTAAATTAGACATGGGCATATAGCCTTTCTCAACCACACCATAAGAGCCTAAACAGTGAAAAATCCCCCAAAATAGGGATTGTTCTATTCTCTGAGTGTCACTACTTTTGTAGCGTGAAATTCTATTATGCAAACAGAATTAAAACATAGAGTGACATGACAAGATTCTTAACATTACTACTTTGCGTTGCGATGAGTGTCGCAGCGACAACCAATCTACTTGCTAATGAGCCTACAGTGACAGAGGGTGGCCAGAAGGAGCAGACTGAGAAGCCAGAGGCTAAGAGGGGTGCTTCACGCCTAAGCATAGGTGGCTATGGCGAAGTGGTATATACCCACAACTTCTTTAGCGACAAGTATCTGCGCTACACCGATGCGGCAAACTATGCCAAGGATAAGGGGCATGGTCGCATTGACCTCCCACACGTGGTGTTATGGCTCGGCTATGACTTTGGTCGTGGCTGGTCGCTGGGCACAGAGATTGAGTTTGAGCATGGTGGCACAGGTAGTGCCGTAGAGATTGAAGAGGAAGAGGGCGGCGAATATGAGTCGGAGGTAGAACGTGGCGGCGAGGTTGTTCTCGAGCAGTTCTGGATTAATAAATCATGGCTCGGTGGCAAGCTTAACCTCAAGATGGGACATATCATCGTGCCTGTGGGTGCTACCAACATGTACCACATGCCTACGGAGTTTTTCACAAATATGCGTCCTGAGGGCGAGAACACTATATTCCCTTGCACATGGCACCAGACAGGTATCAGCCTATGGGGTAAGACCGAAGATTGGCGCTACGAGGCGATGCTACTCCCCGGCCTTGACTCCGACCGCTTCAACCGCCAAAATTGGGTGGGTAACGCTGCAGGCTCGCCTTATGAGTTTAAGATTGCAAACACGCTTGCCGGTGCCTTCCGCATCGACAACACCTCGGTAAAGGGCCTGCGCCTATCGCTAAGCGGCTATGTAGGTAACTCATTTAAGAACACCCTATCGGCAACAGATTCACAGCGTTATCGGGATGTTAAGGGTACGGTGGCAATAGGTTCATTCGACTTTGCATACAACGACCATAACTTTATCCTACGTGGTAACTTCGACTATGGCCATCTTGGCGACTCGGAACTTATCACCAAGTTCAACATGTCGATGCGTAACGACTCTGTTTCGCCTAAGCAGTCGGTAGCATCGGATGCCCTCTCAACAGGCGTAGAGTTTGGATATAACTTCTTCGGCCTAAGCCAACGACTCAGCCGTGATGAGCAACAGCTATGGTTGTTTGGCCGCTACGAATACTACGACTCGATGTTTAAGACCCAAGGCACTATTCAGGATACCAAGTGGTGCGCACGTCAGCGCATCGTTGTAGGTATCAACTACCGCCCTATCAACGACATAGTCATCAAGGCAGAGTATGGCGTGGGCATCCTCGCTAAGCAGTATAACAACGAGCCATATATCTCGGTAGGTGTAGCCTACGCAGGCTTGTTTAACAGCTACTTCAAGCGCAACAAATAACATTAACACACATAAATCAATCAATCATGAGAGCTAAATCTACAATCTTTGCGCTACTCGCACTATCTATGTCGTTGGTAGCTTGCGAGACAAACACAAACACCCCCATTGAGCAGAACTCTAAGGAGGAGGCGTTCAAGAGTGCCATTGAGGCATATATCGACAACACAGTAGTGCCTACATATCGTGGCATGGCAGACAATGCGTTGCTCCTTGCCGAGGCTTGTGCTGAGATTCAGCAGGCACACACTGATGGCATACTTACTACCGAGCTTATCGCCGAGGCGGGCAACTACTGGAAAGAGAGCCGCCGCTACTGGGAGGAGAGCGAGGCATTCTTGTTTGGCGCTGCTGCCGACTACAACATCGACCCACACATCGACTCATGGCCTTTGGATAAGAACGCTATGGACGACCTCTTGGCAGACATCAACTCAGGCAAGGAGTGGTCTATCGACAACAACATCAACTACGGCTTGTTGGGCTTCCACGCTGTAGAGTATATGCTCTTTGAGCTTTCGGAGGATGGTACAGTGTCGAACCCACACAACACCAACTACACCGAGGCAGAACTTATCTACTTGGTAGCTGTTGCTGATGACCTCGCACAGCAGTGCGTACGTTTGGAGGCTGCATGGGCAGGCATGGAGGGCGTAACAGCCGAGAAGCGCACACTCTTGGAGGAGGCAGAGCTTGAGCCTTCTATCAACTATGGCCAGAGCATGAAGACTGCAGGCCAGGGTGGTAGCCTCTATAAGACCTATCAGGAGGCTGCCGAGGAGCTTGTTGACGGCTGTGTGACAATAGCTGATGAGGTGGCAAACACCAAGATGGGTACTCCTGTAAAGGGTGCGCAGGGCGATGCTGTGGGCGATCGTAACTATATCGAGAGTCCATACTCGCTAAATTCTATCGTGGACTTCCAGGGTAATATCATCTCTATTAAGAACGCATACTCAGGCTCTAAGGCTGGTGATGCATCAATCTCGGATTACATCAAGAGCGTAAACTCGGAGCTTGACACCGAGGTTATGACCCTCATCGATGAGTCAAAGGAGTATATCGGTCGTATCCAGGAGCCTTTTGCTCAGCACCTATCTGACAAGGAGGCAACAGATGCTATCGACAAGGTTAACGAGCTTGTGGCTGCCCTTGAGAGTGTCTATGCAGAGCTTTCAAAGAACTAACACCCAACACCATAAAAACTTAGAAAGATGAAAAAGAGTATATTTTTACTGCTTGCCTTAGCTATGCTATCGGCTTGTCGTACGGACGAGCCTACACCAGGCAATAAGGACGACAACACGATTGCAGAGCTTCCTGAGTGGTACTACACCGGTGGCGAGCTTGGCACAACACATATTCAGACATCTCACGCCTTTGAGCAGCCTACAACACCTGTTGTGGAGAGCGCTACGATGTATCAGTCGTTCAAGAATGGCGAGGCACTCTTCGAGAACCCATTTATGTCAAACGTGGGTGGCACACGTGGTGGCCTTGGCCCTGCATATATCCGCACATCGTGTCTACACTGTCACCCTGGCTATGGCCATGGTAAACGCATGGAGGCAGGAACATTCCGTACTGATGAGGTAGGCAATGGCTACCTCCTCGTGGTATACAACAAGGATACCGAGGGCTACGTATCGTGGTTGGCAGGTATGCCTCAGAGCCATGCTGTAGCACCATTCAAGGCTCCTGTCGACGAGTCGAAGATAAACATTCAGTGGCTATCACACACCGACGAGTGGGGCAATAAGTTCCCTGATGGCGAGACTTACGAGCTAATCTACCCTGAGGTTACAATGCCTATGGAGGCTGTGTATGCCTACAACGAGGGTGCGCTCACTGCCGAAGAGATGGGCAACTATGGTGTGAAGCTCGAGTCTACAATCGGCATCTACGGCACAGGCTTGCTCGATGCCATCTCTGATGAGGATATCGTTGCAGAGTGGGCTAAGCAGGAGGAGGATGGCTATATGAAGAATGGCCTTAACACCGCATACTTCGATGGTGGCGAGTGGAAGAACTTCTACAAGAACACCGCTCAGGGTGGCGATGGAACACCATACGTGCGTCGCTACACATATGCCATGAGTCGAGGCCCACTGCAGGATGGTGCTGGTGCTAACGCCTTCTGGAACATCACAAACGCTACTCGTAGCGACCGTAGGTTCCACTATCTCGACGCTGCAGGCTCGTGGGTAAAGGCTTCAGCTGCTGACCCAGATGTTCAGGCTGGTTTCGAGGAGTATATCGCCAAGGTAGACCCCAACAAGGAGTATCCTGAGTTCTGGGAGGGTACAATGGAGGAGCGCATCACAGCATACCTAACATCAAAGAACCTCCCCGTAGAAGTTAGCGATCAGGAGTATACCGACCTTATGGTATGGCACCGAGGCCTGGCTGTTCCTGCAGCACGTGATGTGCATGATGAGGATGTAAAGCGTGGCAAGGAGCTTTTCGAAGAGATTGGCTGTGCCTACTGCCACCGTCCATCATGGACTACGGGCGATGACTATGTACGTGACCCTGCACGCTTCTTCGATGGCTCGGAGCTTCCACGTTACCCCCATCAGAAGATTTGGCCCTACACCGACATGGTACAGCACAAGCTATGCATGGTCAACGACATACGCACAGGTTGGTGTCGCACAACACCTCTTTGGGGTCGTGGTCTACACCAGAAGGCTACAGGCTCGCCTACGGCAGACCGTATGCACGACTGCAGAGCGCGTAACGTGATTGAGGCTATCATGTGGCATGGTGCTGCCGAGAGCGACGCACGCTACTCGGTAGAGAACTTCCGTGAGCTTAGCAAAGCAGATCGTGATGCGATAGTTAAGTTTATCGACGCAATCTAACACAAGCGGGGCTGACTAAAATATGGTTAGCCTCGTTTTTTTACCCTAAAAGATGTATCTTTGTGGGTGTAACTCAGGTATCGACTAAGAAATATGCAGAACGCAAAACTAAAACCTATACTTAAGCTACTCTCGTTCGGCACACTCGCCATTATCGTAGTGGCGATGATGGGGGCTACCATCGTAGAGAAGATGCACGGCACAGAGTTGGTGCTGAGCAAGATATATACAGCACCGTGGATGATAGTCCTATGGGGCGTGTCGGCCATCAGTGCTTTGGCATACATCGTCACATGCGGCATACACCGCCGCTGGCGCATACTGCTACTACATCTCTCGTTTGCTGTGATACTGGTCGGAGCACTCACCACGCACCTTACGGGTCGTGAGGGAGCGATACGTATACGCGAGGGTGAGAGCGTCACAACATATCAGCTACGTGGCGGAGGTAGCGAGGAGCTTGGCTTCGAACTGACACTCGACGACTTTGAGCTTAAGTTCTACGAGGGCACATTCGCCCCAATGGACTATATCAGCCATATAACTATTAGCGATACGAAGGGTGAGCATAAGGGTGAGGTGTCGATGAATAATATCGTGCGTCACCGTGGCCACCGCATCTATCAGTCTGGCTACGACCCCGACGCCAAAGGCTCGACGCTGATGATCACCTACGACCCATATGGCATAGTGATAACCTACATCGGCTATGCGATGCTGCTCTTTGCGTGCCTCGTCTTCTTTCTCGAGCCCAACTCGATGTTTAGAGCTCTGTTGCGCCACCCCGCACTGCGCCGACTATCGGCCATCGTACTACTCGCAACACTCTCTCTATCAGGCTTCGAGGCTCGTGCCGAGGCGTCGTCTATGCCCAAGACCCTATCTAAGGAGGCGGCAGATGCTTTCTGCGACATATGCGTATATCACAACGACCGCATAGCCCCCCTCGAGACGCTCGCCGTGGAGTTTACCTCTAAGCTATATGGCAAGGCCGAGTACCGAGGCTTAAGTGCCGAGCAGGTGCTCACCGGATGGTTTTTCTTCTACGAGGATTGGAAGCTCGAGCCGATGATAAAGATTAAGGGTGGCGACATTGCCCAGATCCTCGGCATTGAGGGTAAGTATGCCCGCCTTGTGGACTATATGTCGGCAGATGGCTATAAACTCGATAAGGCACTGCGTGGCGAGGCAAAGGTAAACCGTCAAAATGCCGAGCTGGCAAACGAGAAGTTTAACCTTGTGAGTATGCTCTGTATGGGTACACTGCTCAAAATATACCCCTATACAGATGCCGAGGGTGAGTGCGTATGGTACTCGCTCGCAGACCCTCTACCTCAGGATATGCCCCATGATGAGGCGCTATTCATCCACAAGGGTATGAACCTTGTGGCCGAGGCGGCAATGAGTGGTGACTATGCAACCATTCAGGAGTTTATGGGCAATGTAGCGCTATATCAGCGTAAGCGAGCCGAGGCAATGCCCTCAGAGTCAAGGCTCAGCGCCGAGAAGCTATATAATGCAATGAACTACAACCGCCCACTGGCTATGTTCTGCCTCACACTGGGCATCATATGCTTCATTCTCCTCTGCAACGTGCGCAACAGCGAGTCGAGAGTGATGCGCTGTATGTGTGGTGCGAGCTACGTCGTGCTCTCACTACTACTATTATACTTAAGCCTACATATAGGCCTACGCTACTATATCTCGGGACACATACCTCTGGCTAACGGCTATGAGACGATGCAGTTTATGTCGTGGTGTAGCGTGGTGCTAACACTCGCTGTGGGGCGTAAGTTCCGTATGGCACTACCCTTCGGACTGCTTGTCGCAGGTTTCACACTCCTTGTGGCTATGCTCGGTGAGGCGTCGCCACGTATCACCCAGCTGATGCCCGTACTACAGTCTCCACTGCTCAGCATACACGTGATGGTGATAATGATATCCTACACGCTGCTGGCATTCACCCTACTCAACGGCATTACCGCCGTGGTGCTACACCTCACACGTGGCAAGGAGGCAGCCTCCGAGATAGAGTATCTCAGCGTCGTAAGCCGCATAATGCTCTACCCTGCAGTGATGCTGCTGGCCATAGGCATCTTCATCGGCGCCGTGTGGGCAAATGTGTCGTGGGGTAGATATTGGGGCTGGGATCCTAAGGAGGTGTGGGCGCTCATCACGATGCTCATCTACGCTGCCTTGATACATAGTGGCTCGCTGGGGGCACTGCGCAAGCCTATGACGCTGCATATCCTCACCATCGTAGCCTTCCTTGCTGTGCTTATAACATACTTCGGCGTAAACTTCATCCTCGGCGGCATGCATAGCTACGCATAGCCCTCAAAAGGTTCAAAATATCATTATTTTGGCAACATAATTTTTGCGTTTCAAAAAAATGTATTATCTTTATCGTGTTAAAATAGATATAACCAGATAAAGTTACCTTAAAAAACAAAAAGATTATGAAGAGACTTTTTACCTTTAAGAACGTATCAATAGCGCTCATCGTAGTTGCTGTTGTGCTCGTTGGCGTCTACTTCATCACGCTCACGCCCCCATCTGAGGAGCTTGCTCCACGTGACCGTGTAGCTGCTATCATCGACGAGGGTGGCTGTATGAGCTGCCATTCGAAGGATGTCCCCAAACCCTTCTACGCCGACTTCCCAGTGGTGGGAAGCCTTGTGACTGCGGATATTGAGGAGGGCTATCGTGCATACGACATCGAGCCTTTCGTGAAGGCTCTGGAGGATGACACAACACCTAATCCCGTAGATGTTGCCAAGGTCGAGAAGGTCATCGCCGACGGCACAATGCCTGCAGCAAAGTACTACCTTGTGCATTGGGGTAGCCAATCGACAGAGGCTAAGGCTGAGATTGTGGCCGACTGGGCTAAGAACTTCCGTATGGAGTACTATGCCGACGGCCTTGAGGGTGATCGTGCCGGCGAGCCTGTGCGCCCTATTGCCGAGTCTAAGAATATCGACGAGGCCAAGGCTGAGTTGGGCTTCCTGCTCTACCACGACCCACGCCTATCGGTGGACAACACCGTATCGTGCGCTACGTGCCACGACCTTAAGACTGGCGGTGTAGATAACCACCGCTACTCACACGGTGTGAACGACCAGCTTGGTGGCGTTAATGCCCCTACGGTCTACAACTCGGCGTACAACTTCGTGCAGTTCTGGGATGGTCGTGCCAAGACCCTCGCAGAGCAGGCTGCAGGACCTCCACTCAACCCTGTGGAGATGGCCTCAACATCGTTTGACGAGATTATCGCCAAGCTTCAGGCCGACAAGGAGTTTGTAGCTAAGTTCACCAAAGTATATCCCGATGGACTCTCGGAGGCCAACCTCACAAATGCTATCGAGGAGTTTGAGCGCACGTTGAACACCCCTAACTCACGTTTCGACAAGTGGTTGCGTGGCGACAACGAGGCTATCACCGCCCAGGAGCTTGAGGGCTACGAGCTATTTAAGAAGTATAGCTGCGCAACGTGCCACATAGGTCAGAACCTCGGCGGCCAGTCGTATGAGCTTATGGGTCTTCGCCGCCACTATTTCGAGGTTCGTGGCGAGGAGCTCACCGAGGAGGATAACGGCCGTTTCAAGCAGACTAAGGAGGAGCGTGACCGCCACCGCTTCAAGGTTCCAGGACTACGCAACGTGGAGCTTACCTGGCCATACTACCACGATGGCACACGTGAGACCATGGAGGAGGCAGTAGCAGATATGGCACGCTATCAGTCTGACGTAGACATCACGGAGGAGGAGGCCGCAACGATCACAGCCTTCCTACGCACACTCACGGGTGAGTATAAGGGTGTGAAGCTCACCAACCCTAACGAGTATGGTGTAACGCTCGATGCCGACCACGACCACCATTAATAGATACCAAGAGGGGGGGGTGACTAAAAAGTAAATTAGCCGCCCACTTTGTCATGAGGTTGAATAAAAAGATGTAGTTTTAGGCCTGCGAAGCCCGAAAAAGCGGAGTTTACTAAGCGTAAATGAGCATTTTGAGGGCGAGCATATTTTGCCGTCAGAAGGCATTAGATACAACGCTCGGCGAATTGCATAGCGATGGGCTGTACTAAAACGTACTGCTCATTGCTATGGATAATTCGTTAGCGGACGTA
>JAFQTX010000020.1 GCA_017408825.1 Alistipes sp. | reverse complement strand
CCGCCACGGCGGGCTAAAGGGGAAACCGCACTAAAAGCTCTTTAGCAAACTTGTTTGCGACCTACCCTTTAGCAAGCGATAGCTTGCGAACTACCTTTCCACTACCCTTTAGCACCTCAAGGTGCGAACAACCCTTCACTCCCCCACAAACCATACATCAACACCCGACCTCGTAATGGCCTTAAAAAAATCAAAGACAATTAAGACCAATAAGACGATTAAGACAATTAAGATGGTTGCTGCCGAGGCACTAACGGCCGACCGCCCAACGGCCAAGAGCACCCAACGGCCGAGACTACGGTGATACCCGACCTCGTAATGGTCCTAATGGTCTTAATAGTCCTAATGGTCCTAAAAAAATAAAGACGCCAAGACAATTAAGTTGGTTGCGGCCGAGGGGTATAGGCAATTTGATGTTAGAAGTAGTGAGATGTGGGCTATCGTAAAAAGAAAACTCCGAGGGACAGTACTTTGCGTACAGCCCTCGGAGCTTGCTTTTGGATAGTCCGCAGATTGCGGCTTATCACATCAAATTATTAGATGATACCCTGCTCAAGCATAGCCTGTGCAACCTTCATGAAGCCAGCAACGTTAGCACCCTTAACGTAGTTTACAGTACCGTCAGGCTGCTCACCGAACTTAACGCAAGCCTCGTGGATAGACTCCATGATGAAGTGAAGCTTCTCGTCAACCTCCTTGCCAGACCATGAAAGGTGCATACAGTTCTGAGTCATCTCAAGACCAGATGTTGCTACACCACCAGCATTAACTGCCTTACCAGGAGCGAAGAGGATACCTGCTGACTGGAATGCGTGGATAGCCTCAGGAGTACAACCCATGTTAGAAACCTCAGCGCAGCACCATGTACCGTTAGCCAAAAGCTCCTTAGCATCTGCCTCGTTCAACTCGTTCTGGAATGCGCAAGGAAGTGCGATGTCACACTTAACAGTCCAAGCCTTCTTGCCAGCAGTGAACTTACAAGCCTCTGGGAACTTAGTTGCCATATCCTCAACCTTGTTACGGTTTGAAGAGCGCATAACAAGCATATAGTCGATCATCTCGCTTGTGATACCACCAGGGATCTCGCAAACGCCATCAGGACCAGAGATAGCCACAACCTTAGCACCAAGCTCAGTAGCCTTAGTTGCTGCACCCCAAGCTACGTTACCGAAACCTGAAATAGCAACGGTCTTACCCTTAAGATCCTTACCAGCCTTTGCCAACATATGCTCTGTGAAGTACAAAGCACCGAAACCAGTAGCCTCAGGACGGAGGATAGAACCACCCCAAGTCATACCCTTACCTGTCAATACGCCAGTGTGGTACTTGCGAGCAAGCTTCTGATACATACCATTGAGGAAGCCGATCTCACGACCACCAACACCTACGTCACCAGCTGGAACGTCAGTATCTACGCCGATGTTGTTCCACAACTCCTGCATAAATGCCTGGCAGAAACGCATAATCTCACCGTCAGACTTGCCTACTGGGTTGAAATCAGCACCACCCTTAGCGCCACCCATAGGAAGGGTAGTCAATGCGTTCTTGAAAGTCTGCTCGAAACCGAGGAACTTCAACATTGAAGGGTTAACTGCTGGGTGGAAACGCAAACCGCCCTTGTAAGGACCGATAGCTGAGTTGAACTGAACGCGGTAACCGAGGTTAGTCTGAACCTCACCGTTGTCGTCTACCCATGTAACACGGAATGTGAAGATACGATCTGGCTCAACGATACGCTCAACGATCTTTGCCTTCTCGAACTCGGGGTGCTGGTTGTACACCTCCTCGATAGACTCCAATACCTCCTGAACTGCCTGCAAGTACTCGCTCTCGCCAGGGTGCTTGGCCTCCAAATTGGCCATGATAACTTTTACATCCATAGTTTTAAGTTAAGTTAAAAGGTTATAAATGAATAAACTTGATTGTTATGTCACTAACTATCTGCACGCTACCAGTCGATCACCGCCACATAAAAACGTACAGTGAGACCAATAACAACACAAATATACAAATAAATATCGAGATTGAGCACCTTAGGGCGCTTTTTTTTCGTAAAATATGTAAAAAAGCGATCGGCACCACATTTATGTAGTGCCGACCGACATATCTATGACAAGATTATACGAATGGAAGACGTACAACCTCAGCCTTGAGGAGACGACCACGTACCTCAACAGCGATCTGAGTACCTGCCTTAGCAAACTCTGGCTTAACGTAGCCCATGCCGATACCAATCTTCAAGCAAGGTGACATTGTACCCGATGTTACGTGACCAATGTGGTTACCCTCAAGGTCGGTCAAAGCATACTCGTGACGTGGCACACCACGGTCGATAAGCTTGAAGCCTACGAGCTTGCGAGTTACACCCTCCTTCTTCTGACGCTCCATAAGCTCACGGTCGATAAATGGCTTGTTATCAACGAACTTGGTGAGCCAGTTAAGACCAGCCTCAATAGGTGATGTAGTGTCGTCAATATCGTTGCCATAGAGGCAGAAGCCCTTCTCAAGACGCAATGTGTCGCGAGCACCAAGGCCGATATTCTTAAGGCCGAACTCCTCGCCAGCCTTCCACATTGCCTCCCAGATAGTGTCAGCATCCTCGTTATACATATAGATCTCGCAGCCACCCGAGCCAGTGTAGCCTGTAGTAGAGAGGATTACCTCGCAGCCTGCCACCTTGCAGATCTTGAAGGTGTAATACTCCATATCCTCAACCTGCTCGTCGGTCATCTTCTGAACGAGCTTCATAGCCAATGGACCCTGGATAGCAAGCTGTGCAGTCTTTGCTGAGCCATTCTCAAGCTCCTCACCAGCCTTAAGGCCGAAAGCCTCACCCTCACGGCAGATATGCTCCCAGTCCTTCTGCTCGTTGGCAGCGTTCACGCAGAGCATATACTTATTCTCATTAATACGATATACCAATACGTCATCAACGATACCGCCCTTGCCGTTAGGCATTGTGGTGTACTGCACCTTGCCGTCATAAAGGTCACAAACGTTGTTTGTGGTGATACGCTGCAAGAACTCAGTAGCACGTGGACCCTTAACCCAGATCTCGCCCATATGGCTCACGTCGAATACGCCACACTTCTCACGAACGTTGATATGCTCGTCATTGATACCTGAGAACTCGATAGGCATATTGTAGCCTGCGAACTCTGCCATCTTAGCACCATTAGCAATATGGTACTTGGTAAATGCTGTAGTTTTCATTTAGTTTTCGGTTTTAGTTGTTATTATAATTTTCGGTTTATTCACTCTTTGCGCTCTCCTCGGCTGCTGGTGCCTCGCTCTTAGGACGAGGTTTGAAGCCTACACGTGGACAGCGTGTAAACTCCTTAGTGCGGTCGAACAGATAGCGATATGTTGTGTGCATCTTGTTGCGGTGTGCGCATACGTAGCGCTCAATCATACGGTTCATCACAGGGTTGAAGTCGCCAATCCAAGCGAACTCGATGGTCTTATACTGGTTGCGGTCGGTACGCACGTAACCCTCCAATATTGACTTCATCATACCCGACTCTACGCCCTTGCCCTGGAACTCTGGCGTAATACCGAAAATGATGGCGAATACACGGTCACACTTTTTGCGAATTTTCAAGTCCCACATCATACGCAACTTATTGATGATGCCGAACTTGCCGTTATACTTGCCAATAAGACGATTAAGGTCGGGCACCATAATGAAGAAGCCGATAGGCTCGTCGTTGAAGTATGCAAACCATATAAGGTTACGATCGACGATAGGAGCCATGGTATCTGCCATCTTGCGAGCCTCCTCCACGGTCATTGGCTGCACGCCAGTGAACAAAGCCCATGCCTTGTTGTATATCACACGGAACTTCTCCACAGCGCTGTAAAGGTCCTCATCTCCGATAGGGGCAAAGCGGTAGCCTGGTGTAGACATCAGACGCTTCACACGATCGTGCACCACCTCATTTATGTCATCCTTGTACACATCCCAGAGATAGGTATTCTGGTTAAAGTAGTTCTGGAAGCCGTAGTTCTCGAACAGTGCCTTGTAGTATGGCGGGTTGTATGGGTTCTCAAATAGTGGCTGATACTCAAAGCCCTCAACCAGCAGGCCCCACCAAGCGTCACGTGAGCCAAAGTTCACAGGTCCATCCATCGCCTCCATACCACGCTCCTTGAGCCAGTCACGTGATGCGTCGAATAGCAGGTTTGCAAGCTCCTGATCATCCTCGGCCTCGAAGAAGCCGCAACCTCCCGTAGGCTGCTCGTAGGCGTAGGCGTGTGTCTTATCGTAGAACGCTGCTATACGTCCTACGCACCTACCCTCTCTATCGTGTGCCACCCAGCGAATTGCCTCGCCATCCTGGAATAGTTTATTTTTTGCTGGGTCGAATACTGCCTTTATTGAGCTATCCATAGGGCATACCCAGTTTTTATCATCCTTATATAATCTTTTAGGAAGGTTGATAAACTCACGCTCCAACTGCTTATCGCCCAACTTCACCTCACGAAGAGTGTACTTATCCTGTGCCATATTCCTTAAAATTATCTTCGTTCCACAAGTATGGATACACTTATATCCATACAAAGGTATAAAAAATTCACAAAACACAACTGACAAAACGTATTTTTTTATTGCTTATTGTAATTTGCTTCGTATCTTTGCACGGCCTTTGGCAACGAAGCCTATTTTGAAGTTTATACCTATTATATATTATAAAGACGCTATGGCACTCGTAGATGAAATCACCCGCCGCCGCACCTTTGCGGTGATTGCCCACCCTGATGCTGGTAAGACAACGCTTACCGAGAAGCTACTGCTGTTTGGTGGTGCAATACATGTTGCGGGCGCAGTCAAGAGCAATAAGATTAAGAAGGGAGCAACCTCTGACTTTATGGAGATCGAGCGCCAGCGTGGTATCTCTGTGGCTACGTCGGTAATGGGCTTCGAGTATAAGGGTCGTAAGATCAATATCCTCGACACCCCAGGCCACGAGGACTTTGCCGAGGATACCTACCGCACGCTTACTGCCGTAGACTCAGTAATCATCGTTATCGATGGTGCTAAGGGTGTCGAGACCCAGACACGCCGCCTTATGGATGTCTGCCGTATGCGCAAGACCCCTGTTATTGTCTTTGTCAATAAGCTCGACCGCCCATGCAAGGATCCATTCGACCTACTCGATGAGATCGAGAACGAGCTAAAGATCAAGGTGCGCCCCTTGGCATTCCCCATATCTTCGGGTGATACGTTCAAGGGTGTATATAACATCTACGAGCATAACCTCTCGCTCTTCACATCGGATGAGCGCCAGACGGCAGATGCCTCGACAGTAGATATCAACGACCTGCAGTCGAAGCAGATAGATGAGTATATAGGCGATAAGTTTGCCAACCAGCTACGTGAGAACATCGACTTGGTGGAGGGTGTCTACGACACATTCGATCGTGACGAGTATCTTGCTGGTAATCTCGCCCCCGTATTCTTCGGCTCTGCGGTGAATAACTTTGGTGTGCGTGAGCTTTTAGAGTGCTTCATCAGCATCGCCCCATCGCCACGTAATGCCACCACCGAGACACGTACTGTCGAGCCTTCGGAGGCGAAACTCTCAGGCTTCATCTTTAAGATCCACGCCAATATGGACCCTAACCACCGCGACCGTATCGCCTTTATGAAGATATGTTCGGGCAGGTTTGAGCGCAACAAGAACTATCTGCATGTGCGTAGTGGCAAGCAGCTTAAGTTCTCATCGCCTACGGCGTTTATGGCCGAGAAGAAGTCGGTCATCGACGAGGCCTTTCCTGGCGATATCATCGGTCTGCACGATACGGGAACGTTTATGATTGGCGACACGTTCACCGAGGGCGAAAAACTCAAATTTACGGGCATCCCATCGTTCTCGCCTGAGCATTTCCGCTATATCGAGAATGCCGACCCAATGAAGTTCAAGCAGCTGGCTAAGGGTATCGACCAGCTTATGGATGAGGGAGTTGCACAGCTGTTCACCTCATCGCTCAATGGCCGTAAGATTATTGGCACTGTGGGTGCTCTGCAGTTCGAGGTTATCCAGTATCGTCTTGAGCATGAGTATGGTGCTAAGTGCCGCTGGGAGCCTATATCTATACATAAGGCCTGCTGGATAGAGTCCGACAACGAGGCTCAGCTCGCCGATTTCAAGCGCCGTAAGCACACTAATATGGCTGTTGATAAGCACGGCCGTGATGTCTTCTTGGCCGACACGAGCTATGCCCTGGCACTTGCTCAGGAGAACTTCAAGGATATACGCTTTAAGTTCACCTCCGAAGTTTAATTTTCGATTTTATAGGGCATCTTCCGCCCCTCAATCATTGGGCCGAATAGGAAATACGCCAAGTATGTCCTATCCAGCCCAATTTCTTTAGGACCGTTAGGACTATTAGGACCATTACGAGGTCGGGTGTTGATGTATGGTTTGTGGGTGAGTGAAGGGTTGTTCGCACCTTGAGGTGCTAAAGGGTAGTGGAAAGGTAGTTCGCAAGCTATCGCTTGCTAAAGGGTAGGTCGCAAACAAGTTTGCTAAAGAGCTTTTAGTGCGGTTTCCCCTTTAGCCCGCCGTGGCGGGCGCACTACTCTTTAACAAGCGATAGCTTGCGATCTACCCTTTAGCTCGCCTATGGCGGGCGCACTACTCTTTAGTGCCGACAGGCACGAACTACTCTTTTCACTAC
>JAFQTX010000002.1 GCA_017408825.1 Alistipes sp. | reverse complement strand
TTTTCATTTGGGGTATGCAGGTAATAGTGGACTATTTCCAATTATCACAAATGAAAAGTTGCCGAAAAGAGCCTCAAAGAAGTCGAAACTATCTTTTGCAGCAACGAACAAACTCTTTCAATAAAATTCAAAACAGCTTCTTATTCAACCTGATAACAAAACGGAGGTGACTAATTAACTTTTTAGTCACCTCCGTTCTCTTAATCGTGGCCATGCCTAACCCCTTCTGTCAAGAAATTGGGCTGGGGAGTGATTAATGAGTTTAGGGAACTTAGTTTAGTGATTATCCTTAATCTCTTAATCCCCCTTTTCTTCCACCGAACGTCATTCTGTGCTTTAGCGAAGAATCTCTCGGAGCGTGAAGCAGACTTACTATCCCACAGATCCTTCGCTAATGCTATGTATGCCCCACAATACTCCACCCCCTCGAACGAATCCACCTACCCCTCCTCACCACACGGGTATTAAAAATAATACCCACATCACACGTGGGTACAACCAGCTATTCCCCTCCACCACGCGGGTATTAAAAATAATACCCGCATTACTTTGGTTTGCGACCAACTATTTTCCCTCACCGCACGGGTATTAAAAATAATACCCGCATTACTTTGGGGTGCGGCCAAATATTCCTCACCACACGGGTATATAAAAGTATACCCACGACTTACACAGCACCTTGGGCTCGAGAAACACTCTCACCACATGGGTATATAAAAGTATACCCGCATAGCAAGTGGCTACCTTAGAGCTTGGAATATTCTACATAATTTTCAGACTGAGCCGCATTAAAGACAATGAGACCGTAAGACAATTAAGACAATTAAGATGGTTGCGGCAAAAGCACCAACGGCCAACAGCACTAACGTCCGAAACAACAGCGTGATACCCGACCTCGTAATGGTCTTATGGTCCTAATGGTCTTAATGGTCATAAACAGAAGACAATTAAGATGGTTGCGGCAAAAGCACCAACGGCCAACAGCGCAAACAGCCAACGTGGTACCCGACCTCGTAATGGTCTTATGGTCTTAATGGTCCTAATGGTCTTAATAGTAACCCATCAAACCAAAAAAAGAAAAATCACTACTACCAACCTCTATTTTCTACTATCAAGTTGCATCTTTGGCAAAAAATTTATAACTTTGAGGGTTGAAGTGGCCACACGTAGAGCCACACACATACAACAGGAATTAATGAGATAAACACATACGACTATGAATGCCAAGTATCAACTACCCAAAGATGGCGGACTAGCCAAAGAGTCAGCACCTAAGGATATTGTGCATCGCTATGAGCGCATACCAACAAAGGTGTTCGAGAACGAGTATCAAGGTGTGCAGTATATCGCCGACATCATCTGTCGCCAAATACGCAACCACACAAACAACGCATCGGCACGTGATATCTACGAGGAGCTACCCCCATTCGTACTTGGAATTACCACGGGTCGCACCCCTCTGGGCCTATATCGTGAGCTGGTGAAGCGCTATATGGAGGGTGAAGTATCGTTTGCCAACGTGGCTGTTTACTCGCTCGACGAGTTCTACCCCATAAAGCGCACCGAGCATCAGAGTCGCAACTACCGTATCCACGACGAGTTTTTGAAGCATATAGACATTCAGCCCGAAAATATCCATATCCCCGACGGCACAGTGCCCCAGAGCGATATCTCGGAGTACTGCGCAGCATACGACAAGTCGATACGCAAGATCGACCTTATGATCGTGGGCGTAGGCGAGGATGGACAGGTCGGCTTCAACGAACAAGGCTCGTATGCCAAGTCACAGACACGCCTCGTGGAGCTATCACACAACTCACGCAAGGTGCAGTCGAGCCAGTTCTTCGGTCTCGAAAACACCCCAAAGATGGCTATCACGATGGGTATAGGCACAATAATGCGTGCCGACCGTATAATACTTATGGCCTGGGGCGAGGAGAAGGCATCTATCGTGCAGCGTGTTGTCGAGGGCGAGATTACCGACCTTGTGCCTGCAACACACCTACAACAGCACCCCGCCATCGAGGTGGTTATCGACGAGACTGCCGCAGAGAACCTTACACGAGAGCAAACACCGTGGCTCGTAGGCCCTTGCGTATGGACACCTAAGTTTGTGCGTAAGGCAGTGGTATGGCTCTGCAACAAGGTGAATAAGCCAATCCTAAAGCTTACCTATAAGGACTATATCGAGAACTCGCTGGGCGAGCTACTCGAGAACTGCGGAACATATGACAAGGTGAACATCCGTGTGTTCAACGACCTGCAACATACCATCACAGGATGGCCTGGCGGCAAGCCTAATGCCGACGACTCGACACGTCCTGCGCCATCGCTACCCTATCCTAAGCGTGCGCTGATATTCTCGCCACACCCCGACGACGACGTAATCTCGATGGGTGGAACATTTATCCGCCTCGTGGAGCAGGGTCACGACGTGCATGTGGCATACCAGACTTCGGGCAACGTGGCAGTACACGACGACGTAGTGCTCCAAAACGTAGACACCGCACGTGAGCTGGGATTGGGCAACAGCTACCAAGAGGTATGCTCGCTCATAGCCTCAAAGAGACGTGGCAAGCCCGAGCCACGCAAGCTCCTTGACATCAAGGGTGCTATACGTCGTGCCGAGGCACGTGCTGCGGTACGCTCATTCGGCCTTAACCCCGATACCAACGCCCACTTCCTCAATATGCCATTCTACGAGACTGGAGGTATCAAGAAGGGGGCTATAACAGATAAGGATATAGATATTATCGTCGATCTGCTACGTGAGGTACGCCCACACCAGATATATGCCGCAGGTGACCTTGCCGACCCACACGGCACACACCGTATGTGTATCGAGGCACTACTCGAGGCACTCGACCGCACCAAGGATGATGACTGGCGTGAGGAGTGCCACCTATGGCTCTACCGAGGAGCATGGATGGAGTGGAACCTCGGCCTTGTGGATATGGCCGTGCCCCTATCTCCCGACGAGATGCTCAAGAAGCGCCACGCCATATATCGCCACCTCTCGCAGAAGGATATCGTACCATTTCCTGGTAGCGACACCCGAGAGTTCTGGCAGCGTGCCGAGGAGCGTACACAGAATACGGCAAAGCTATACGACAAACTCGGTATGGCAGAGTATCAGGCAATAGAGGTCTTCGTAAAGATGTTCTAACAACAACGTATAAACAACAAAAATATGAGAGTAATAATCAAAGAAAAGTCGGCTCAGGTGGCTGAGTGGGCTGCACGATATATCGTGGAGGAGATTAAGGCTAAGGCCGCAAAAACAGATGCACCATTCGTACTGGGTCTGCCAACAGGCTCGACACCACTCGAGACATACAAGGAGCTTATCCGACTTCACAAGGAGGGTGAGGTATCGTTTGCTAACGTGGTGACATTCAATATGGATGAGTATGTAGGCCTCGAGGAGTCACACCCCGAGAGCTACCACTCGTTTATGTGGAACAACTTCTTCTCACACGTAGACATCAACCCTGCAAACGTACACATCCTTAATGGCAATGCCCCAGACCTCATGGCCGAGTGCCAAGCATACGAGGAGGCCATTGCGGAGGCAGGAGGCATCGACCTATTTATGGGTGGTGTAGGCGAGGATGGACATATAGCCTTCAACGAGCCATTCTCATCGCTACAGTCACGCACACGCATCAAGACCCTCACACCCGACACCATCGCCGTGAACTCACGATTCTTCGGTGGCGACACGTCGAAAGTACCTACACAGGCTCTCACCGTAGGCGTAGCAACGATACTTAGCGCCCGCAAGGTGATGATACTTGCCACAGGAGCCAAGAAGGCACGTGCCCTGCGCCACGCCATTGAGGGTAGCTACAACCACCAGTGGACACTATCAGCCTTGCAGACACACCCTGCCGGCATAATCGTTTGCGACGATAGCGCCGCCGAGGAGCTTAAGGTATCAACCTACCGCTACTTCAAAAATATCGAGGACTAAGCAGAGGGGCAACGAGAGGACGAGAGGACGAGAGGAGGACGAGAGGACGAGATAGGATGGAGTAGGATGGGGCTTGATGAGTTAAGATGAGTTAAGATAAATGTGGTATAACGGTTATATCGCACTGACATAGTAACCCTCAAAAAAAACATAGCAACCCACATAAGCACCTCGCAATAAAAAAAACACTATCTATTTAATTGAATGGATTTTAAGTTAGCATCTGACTATACACCTACGGGCGATCAGCCTGAGGCTATAAGTAAGATAGTGAAGGTCATCAACGACGGCGAAAAGTACGCCACGCTGCACGGCGTGACAGGCTCGGGAAAGACCTTCACCATGGCTAACATCATATCGCAACTCAACCGTCCGACACTAATCCTTAGCCACAACAAGACTCTCGCAGCACAGCTCTATGGCGAGTTCAAGAACTTCTTCCCCGAGAATGCCGTGGAGTATTTCGTATCGTATTACGATTATTTCCAGCCAGAGGCCTACCTCCCAACAACAGATACATACATCGAGAAAGATCTCTCGATAAACCAAGAGATTGAGCGTATGCGTCTTAAGACCGTATCGTCGCTACTCTCAGGACGTAGGGATGTTATCGTGGTGTCGAGCGTGTCGTGCATCTATGGTTGTGGAAATCCCGACGACTTCCACTCTACGTCCGTGAAGATAAACGTAGGCCAGAGATATAAGCGCAATGTGCTACTACGTATGTTTGTTGATGCGCTATACAGCCGTGTGGAGCACGAACTGCGCCCAGCGACATTCCGTGTCACGGGCGACACGATAGATATTATGGCAGCCTTTGGCGAGTTTGGCAACCAGAGCTTCCGCATAATGTTCTTCGACGACGAGGTGGAGGCGATATACAGCATCGACCACACTACAGGACAGAAACTCGCATCGTTAGATAGCCTTACGCTCTACCCCACAAACCTCTTTGTGACCACACAGGATCGCATAAACAGAGCCGTATCGGAGATCTACCTCGACCTTGGCAAGCAGATAGAGTTCTTCCAGAGAGAGGGCCACGAGGATTATGCCACACGCCTAAAACAGCGAGTAGAGTTCGACGTTGAGATGATCAAGGAGTTGGGCTACTGCCAGGGCATAGAGAACTACTCACGCTACTTCGATGGCCGTGAGGCGGGCACACGCCCCTTCTGCCTAATGGACTTCTTCCCCAGCGACTTTATAACCATCATCGACGAGAGCCACGTGACAATACCTCAGGTGAGAGGTATGTATGGCGGAGATCGTGCACGTAAAGAGACCCTCGTGGACTACGGCTTCCGCCTGCCCGCAGCTAAGGATAACCGTCCGCTGCAGTTCGACGAGTTTATGAAGCTGACAAACACCAGTATATATGTGAGTGCAACACCCGCTGAGTTCGAGCGAAAGATGTGCGACGGAACGATCATTGAGCAGATGATACGCCCCACATTGCTGATCGACCCACCGCTATTTCTCACCTCGTCGGAGAATATGATTGACCGCCTAATCGAGGAGATCGACGTATACACACGTCGTGGCGACAAGGTGCTCGTAACTACGCTCACAAAGCGCTCGGCAGAGGAGGTGTCACGCTACTTCGACCGCATAGGCATACGTAATATGTATCTACACTCCGACATCGAGACGATGGAGCGTGTGGAGATCCTCGACCGCCTACGCCAAGATGAGATAGATGTAATCGTGGGCGTAAACCTCCTACGTGAAGGCCTCGACCTCCCCGAGGTAGCCCTCGTAGCTATACTCGATGCCGACGCCGATGGTTTCTTGCGTAATGTGCGCTCGCTAACGCAGATGTCGGGGCGTGCGGCACGCCACACCAAGGGTCACGCCATGCTCTTCTGCAACCGTATCACCGACTCGATATACAATGCTGTGGCAGAGAGCAATCGTCGCCGTGAGAAACAGATAAAATATAACTTCGAACACCAACAATTCCCCCGTCAGGCGCAGAAGAGTGGCTCAGGACCAAGCGCCCTGCTCAACGAGCGAGAGTCGTCGAAACCTGCGAATATGACGGTATATCCTATCGTCGAGGAGCACTACGCCGTAGCCGCAGAGCCACAGTCCGAATATAGTACCGAGGATATCGAGACTCAGATAAAGCAGGCACGTGAAGATATGGAGCGTGCAGCAAAATCGCTCGACTTCCTCGCCGCAGCACGCTATCGTGACCGTATGCGTGAGCTGGAGAAGATGCGTAGCACTGCAAAGAATTAGATATTTTTTAAGTATTGACATAACCTGTCAAAAAGAGGTGGTTACTTTGCATCGTGAAACAGGGATAAACCTTATAAAACGATTGCAACTATGAGTATCAACTACACCATCGAATGTCGCCATTGTGGCACCCACACCTCGTTTGAGTACTACACAACACGCCGTATAACAGAGGACCGCAACCTCGATGAACAGATGTACATCGACACCGAGTGTGCAATACGCTGTCCACACTGCCGTGCCCGACTAAACGGCTCGGTAGAGGAGTTTCGCTCGCAGATAACGATCAAGTGCGGGGCATAAAATATGCTTATACCTCGATAGAGAAAAAGTAAGGCTACGATTGTGTGATTTACAAAAAAAGTAGTAACTTTGAGACATAATAATCTTAAAAACGAAGATACTATGATAAAACTAAATATAGGAGATCAGATCCCACAGTTTAACGTCGTAACAGAGTCTGGCGCAGAGTTCACACTCGACAACCTCATGGGCTCACCCACAGTGCTATATTTCTACCCCAAGGACAACACCTCGGGATGCACACTCGAGGCAAAGAGCTTGCGTGATGGCAAGGAGGAGCTCCTGAAGCGTGGCTACAAGATTGTTGGCGTAAGCCCCGACTCGGCACGTTCGCACCAGAACTTCTGCTCGAAGCACGAGCTTAACTTCACTCTCCTCGCCGACACCGAACATCAGATTGCTGAGGCTGTGGGCGTATGGCAGAAGAAGAAGATGTACGGCAGAGAGTATATGGGTATAGTGCGCACAACACTACTTCTCGACTCGGAGGCCCGCATAACACACATAATCGAGAAGGTCGATACAAAAGACTCTTACGGACAGATTATCAAACTCTTAGACAAATAGAATAAAACATATACAAAGATGGCAGAGAAGACACAAGTAAACGCCGACAAGCTCAAGGTGCTATCGGCCGTAATGGACAAGATCGAAAAGGACTTCGGCAAGGGTTCGATTATGCGTATGTCGAGCGACTCAGTTACCGACGTACCAGTAATCCCATCGGGCTCTATCACGCTCGATATGGCACTGGGTGTAGGTGGCTACCCCAAGGGTCGTGTGATCGAGATCTTCGGCCCCGAGTCGTCGGGTAAGACTACGCTGGCTATTCACGCCATAGCCGAGGCTCAGAAGGCTGGCGGTATTGCTGCATTCATCGACGCAGAGCACGCCTTCGACAGCTACTATGCACAGAAACTCGGCGTAGACGTAGACAACCTGCTCGTATCACAGCCCGATAATGGCGAGCAAGCTCTCGAGATTGCAGACTCGCTAATTCGCTCGAGCGCTATCGACATCATCGTTATCGACTCAGTGGCGGCTCTAACGCCTAAGGCCGAGATCGAGGGCGAGATGGGTGACTCGAAGATGGGTCTTCAGGCACGCCTTATGTCGCAGGCACTGCGCAAGCTCACAGCGTCGATCTCAAAGACCAAGACCGTATGTATCTTTATCAACCAGCTACGTGACAAGATCGGCGTGGTGTATGGTAACCCCGAGACGACAACGGGTGGTAACGCACTGAAGTTCTACGCCAGCGTACGTATCGACATCCGCCGCACGTCGGTGATTAAGGATGGCGAGGAGCAGCTCGGCACACGCACCAAGGTGAAGGTGGTGAAGAACAAGGTAGCACCACCATTCCGAAAGGCTGAGTTCGACATCATGTTTGGCGAGGGCATATCTAAGCTCGGCGAGATTATCGACCTCGGCGTAGACTACGACATCATCCGCAAGTCGGGCTCGTGGTTCTCGTATGGCGATCGTAAGATAGGTCAGGGCCGTGACTCGGTGAAAGAGGCTCTAAAGGCCGATCCGGCACTTATGGAGGAGGTTGAGTTGCGCGTACGCGAGGCGATGCGTGAGACTCGAGAGAAGTAGCAGCAATCCACTAACTAAAACCCAAACACGGCTACACAAGAGGTAGCCGTGATTTGGCGTATATAACTTACACGATATGGAGTACACACCCCAAGACGAAATCCTCATCGAGGATAAGTGGCAAGAGCTCGTAGAGGCGTGCCGCAAGGCTAAGATATGCCGCAGAGAGGACGACTGGCAGTTCGTCAAGCGTGCCTACTTCCTTGCTAAGGAGGCACATAAGGGTGTGCGCCGACGCTCAGGTGAGCCCTACATAATACACCCCATAGAGGTGGCTCTAATCGCCGTGCGAGAGATAGGCTTAGGCAAGAAATCGGTGGTGGCAGCGCTGCTCCACGACGTGGTAGAAGATACCGACTACACGGTCGAAGATATATCGAGAATGTTCTCGCCAAAGATAGCCTCGATGGTCGATGGACTCACCAAGATGGCTGGCGTGTTCAACTCAAAGAGCTCGGAGCAGGCCGAGTACTTCCGCAAGGTGCTACTAACGCTCTCGGACGATGTGCGTGTGATAATCATCAAGATCGCCGACCGTCTGCACAATATGCGCACGCTCGGAGCTATGCCCCACGACAAGCAGATAAAGATCACTAGCGAAACGATATACCTCTTCGTACCTCTGGCCTATCGCCTTGGACTACACGCTATTAAGAGCGAGATGGAGGATCTGTGTATGAAGTATCGTTTCCCCGAGGAGTACGACGAGATACGCCATAAAATCGAGGAGACAGAGCCTAAGCGACAACAGTATATCGACCGTTTTATGGCGCCAATAAAGGAGATTCTCGACAAGAACAACTTCCAGTACGAGATGAAGGCGCGCGTGAAGAGCGTCTACTCGATATGGAACAAGATGCGGCGCAAGGAGATACCCTTCGAGGAGGTCTACGACCTATTTGCCATTCGCATCGTATTCAAGGCACTGCCATTCCCCTCGGAGAAGACCCAGTGCTGGCAGGTATACTCCTGCGTGACAGATATATACACACCCAAGCCCGACCGCCTGCGAGACTGGATATCTATCCCCAAGTCCAACGGCTACGAGGCACTACACTCCACCGTAATGGGCCCTGACGGCATATGGGTAGAGGTGCAGGTGCGCACCGAGCGTATGGACGACATCGCCGAGCGAGGATTTGCCGCACACTGGAAGTATAAGCACGCCTCGATAACCCAAGAGGAGGATGGACTGGACAAGTGGCTCAAGAAGGTGCGTGAGGCACTGAGTAGCAACACCGAGAATGCCCATGAGTTTCTCGATAACTTCAAGCTATCGCTCTACAAGACAGATGTCGTGGTGTTCACACCTAAGGGTGAGCCTCAGACGCTCCCCTATGGCGCTACGGTGCTCGACTTTGCCTACGAGATACACACCAACATCGGCAACCACGCCATAGGTGCTAAGATAAACCACCGCATAGCACCAGTAACCACACGCCTAAATAGCGGCGATCAGATAGAGGTTATCACCGCCGAGAATGCCCGACCTAAGGCCGAGTGGCTCGATACGGTGGTTACGAGCAAGGCACGACAGGCCATCCAGGACTTCCTGAAGGGAGAGAACCAGAACAACATTGAGCACGGCATGCAGCTACTCAGTGAGGAGCTTGCTAAATACAACGTGATGCTGAGCGGACGTGTGCTACGCAAGCTACTCCCTGCATACGAGTGCAAGTACAAAGACGAGCTATACAGCAAGATTGGCGCAGGCATCGTCAAGCTTGACAACCTCGACAAGCTACTTAAGGAGAACACCTCACGCAAGATTCTAAAGTTCTGGAAACTCCTGCTTCCTGGCTCAAACAACGACATCGAGCAGGAGGAGGTAGACCTCGAGGAGGAGGCTACGTCGCTCGACGAGCAGGCACTCGAGGAGGAGGGTGAGCAAAAAAGCCATGAGCCGGAGTACGTGATGGCCGAGTGCTGCGAGCCTATTCCTGGCGACAACGTGGTGGGCTATCGTGATCCCGAGACGGGGCGTATAACCATACATAAATCTACGTGCGACAAGCTAATTCGTCTGGCAGCGCAACATGGCGAGAATATCATTCGTGACGAGATACGATGGTCACAGCAGAAGGCTGTATCCTATCTTGCCACGTTAGAGATCTACGGCATCGACCGACCAGGCATAATATTAGATTTAACAAAACTTATCACAACATATTTTAACATAAATATGCGAGCCATCAGCGTTCAGTCGCACGATGGCATCTTCGAGGGAACGCTGAGCCTATATGTCAAGGATATCGAGAGTCTTAACCAGTTGCTCGAGGGAATACGCAAGGTTAAGGGCATCGAGCAGGTGAAGCGCACACTGAATACATAGCCGTATATGTTGAGCAAATAGAGCGCAGCATAAGAGAACACTTGAAGCAGATAAGAGAAGCGGACATATGTACACAGCTAAAATAAGAGTAGATATTAATACAGTTGCAAAAAGAAAAATTTTATACTAAAAGAGAAACAGAGTTATGGCATCAATTTTTTCACGAATTGTAGCTGGCGAGATCCCCAGTTATAAGGTAGCCGAGAACGATAAGTTCTATGCATTCCTCGACATTGCTCCATTGGCAAAGGGCCACACACTCGTAATTCCTAAGCGTGAGGTAGACTATTTTTACGACCTCGAGGATGACGAGCTCAGCGAGATGATCGTTTTCGCTAAAGAGATTGCGAAGAAAATCAAGGCAACTACACAGTGTAAGAAGGTAGCAACCGTGGTTCTGGGCCTCGAAGTTGCCCACGCACACATTCATTTAGTGCCTATGAACACCGAAAAGGATGTTGATTTCAGCCGTGAGAAGCTTAGTTTGAGTACAGAAGAGTTTGCAGAAATCGCAAAGTCATTGCAGTAATTAGAGGCTGTTAATAACTACATAAGTAGTTGATACCTAATAAGGTGGAGTGTTTATAATACTCTACCTTATTTTATTATTTAACATAATCTACGCCACATCAATCAATCTGTTGATAAACTTGTTTAATGAGATTTTTTCACTTTATTTTTGATTAATTTTCACACTTGTAATTACATTTGTAACATTGTTAAATTTGTAATTTTATCCATAATTTAACACTTGTAACCATTAACAGTGCAAATAAGATCTGTTAATAGTTACATTTGTCACCACAAGTATCACAAAATTAAATCGCAATATTTGCGGTTAATTCATATGAGTTCAAGTAGTAAACTTTATTTTTTATACCACTGAAAATGTGTGCGTTACATATTTTATATAAAATAGATTATACCGAATACCTGCTCTTAACCCCTATTTTAGGGTTTGCAGACTCATTAACACACTTCACACCATATATCTAACAATATTACTGCGTTTTACACGCCATCATATTAAGTACATTACATTATACCCTATTTTTCGAGTTTTACCATAATCCTTCTATTTACAAATGTAATAGTTATTAACAACTATCAACACGTTACGGTTGTATCAAAATTTGGATTACAAAAATAAAATGTTTATATTTGTAAAAATTATCGATTATGAAGGATAAATTGGAACTTTTGCTTCGCGAGAAGCAGTTAAATGCAACGTCGCTTGCTCGCCTACTCGAGATACAACCCTCGGGAATATCCCATATCCTATCGGGACGAAACAAGCCAAGTTTCGATTTGGTGGTGAAGATCCTTCGTGCCTTTCCTGATGTAAATCCCGACTGGCTACTACTCGACTCTACCGAGGTGTGGCGAGGCGAAAAGGGGGATGCACAGCGCAGCACTCTATTTTCGGATGATGAGCCAAATGAGGATAACAACCCGAATATCACATCGGAGAAAAATATCGAATTCTCAGAGAGTAATCCGGAGATAAAAAATGAAGAGCCAACCATTTTTCATCACTCCAAAAATGGCGTTCGCAATATCGAGCGAGTAGTTGTCCTCTACTCCGACGGCAGCTTCGACAGTTACACACGATAGCGACTACGACCCACGACCCATTACATCAAAATCTACTACCCCTACATCATAAGTTTCAGATGTAGGGGTATTCTATTTTATTACTCGGCAAAACCCTACTCTGGCTGCATATTGAAGTATGAGTGCAACAACATAGGCGGCACTACCCTATTTTGTGTAATAGAACATATGCAAAATATATTCGGATTAAACGCATATTTATCGCAACTAATATGCGAAGAATTTTCAATATTCTGGAGCGCAGGACGATGAGAATACATATATTAATATATAAGCGAAGAGAAATTTCTATGGGCAGTGCGGAGGGTAAGGGCTGAATGAGGAGTGCGTTTCGGAAGTCTCTCGGAAGGGTGCTGTTTCTGATAGCGATAAAGAGTAGCGAAGTGCAAAAGTGGCAAAGTGCAAAAGCGGCAAAGAGCACAGGGAAGTTGAAAGAATTGGATAACCATAGGGGAGCGCACTCTCAATCTTCCATATAAGAGCTAGGCTTACGACACACACTCACCCCAGATTACCCAGAGTAAGCCACCAACGCACACATACTCACGACAAACGACAACAAAGACAAGGACCACTCTCTGGGGAGTGGTCCGTTTTGCTATCAGGTTGAATAAGAAGCTGTTTTGAATTTTATTGAAAGAGTTTGTTCGTTGCCGCAAAAGATAGTTTCGGCTTCTTTGAGGCTCTTTTCGGCAACTTTTCATTTGTGATAATTGGAAATAGTCCACTATTACCTGCATACCCCAAATGAAAATTTACACGAAATTAGCTCTCAAATAATCTCGAAATAAAATCCAAACAGCTTCTAAAAAGATGTAGTTTTAGGCCTACGAAGCCCGAAAAAGCGGAGTTTACTAAGCGTAAATGTGCACTTTGAGGGCGAGTAGAAGCGTTGCGTTTAAGCCGAGAGCAGGGTCAAGCCTCAGCAGGCTCGACCCGCCCGAGCTATGCCAGCATATTAAGCGAGCTTAAGCTCCACCTTGAGATCCTCGATCTTCTGGTCGAGGGCTGCAAGTGTCTCGTCGAACTTATCTACACTCTCAAGCTGAGCCTTAACGCCAAAGTAGAACTTAATCTTAGGCTCAGTGCCCGAAGGACGTACCGACACCTTAGTGCCATCCTCCGTAAGCCACTGGAGGACATTGCTCTTATCCTCGATACCCTCGATAGGCTTACGCTCACCTGTGCGCAGGTCGAGTTCCTCGAGAGTCTTATAGTCAAGAATCTTAACCACTGGAGAGCCGAGCAACGACTGTGGAGGGTTCTGACGATAATCAACCATCATCTGCTGGATCTCTGCAGCACCATCCTTGCCCTTGCGAACAACATTTACCAAGCCCTCACGGAAGAAGCCATACTTGACATACAACTGCTGCAACCACTCATAGAGCGTGATGCCCATAGTATCACGTGCCCACGCTGCAGCCTCGGCAACAAGCGTGATGGCAGCGACACCATCCTTATCACGTACGAAGTCGCCAGGAAGATAGCCGAACGACTCCTCGCCACCACCGATATACTTGGTCTTGCCCTCCTGCTCACGGATGATCTTAGCTATATACTTGAAACCGGTGAGGCAGTTATAACACTTAACACCGAAATGTTCAGCTACGGCATCAGGCATCATAGATGTCACAATGGTCTTAACGACGAACTCCTTACCGGTGATCTTTCCGAGCTCTGCCCAGCGGGTAAGTTGATAGCACATAAGGAGCACAAGTGTCTGATTACCGTTCAAAAGCACGTAGTCACCCTTGCCTGTGCGCAGTGCCACGCCAAGACGGTCGGCATCAGGGTCGGTAGCCATAGCAAAGTCGGCACCCTCCTTCTCGGCACGCTCAATGGCCATAGCCATAGTCTTGCGCTCCTCGGGATTTGGCGATGCCACGGTTGGGAAGTTACCATCGAGAACCATCTGCTCGTCTACACATATAATATTATTAAAGCCATAGTTGCGCAACGATGCGGGCACGAGCTTAACACCAGCGCCGTGAAGAGGTGTATAGACAATCTTCATATCGTTGTACTTAGCCACAGCCTCGGGCGATAGCGACAGCTCCTTGATGGCTGCCAAATACCTCTGGTCGAACTCGTCACCAAGGATGGTGATATTCTCAGCATTTGCGCCTGTAAGCACCTGCTTAACATCTGTCACCTTCTGCACCTCGTCGATGATGTTCACATCGTGTGGTGAGGTCACCTGCGAGCCATCTGTCCAGTATGCCTTGTAGCCGTTATACTCCTTAGGGTTGTGCGATGCAGTCACCATAACGCCTGACTGACAGCCCAGCTCACGAATAGCAAACGAGAGCTCTGGTGTTGGGCGTAGAGCGTCGAAGAGATATACCTTGAAGCCGTTAGATGCGAAGATGTCGGCAACACGCTCGGCGAACATACGTGAGTTGTTACGGCTGTCGTGCGAGATAGCCACCTTGATCTGCTCGCCCTCGAAGTTTTTCTTAAGATAGTTTGCAAGTCCCTGAGTAGCAGCGCCTACCGTGTAAATATTCATACGATTAGTACCAACACCCATAATACCACGCAGACCACCAGTACCGAACTCGAGGTCCTTATAGAAGCTCTCGACGAGCTCAGTTGGATTATTTTCGATCAGGAGTCGCACCTGCTGCTTAGTCTCCTCGTCATAGTTGCCATCGAGCCACGCCTGGGCCTTGGCCATTACCTGCTTGTCAATAACTTCTGCCATACTATTAATTTTATTTATAGATTACGTTTCAGATTTATAAATTTCTAATATGCAAATATACAAAATTTTCTTCATATATTACATAATCAGCACGTTAAAAAATAACGCAAAAATTAGGCCCTCTAAGCCATAGGAAAAAATTCGAATTATGCAACTAAAAAATGATATTATTTTAATAAAATTATCCACATCTTTGCAATGTCGAAACGCACTTATTACCTTGCGTAAATCAAGTGCGATATAAGCAAAATATTGGCGAAAAAACATAACTCGTTGAAACAGAGCATTTCGAACTGTTTCGGGGGATTTATCGCCCAAAGTAAACCGATTGTTAAGAACTAAAATGACGCAGAACGAGAGATATAACGACGTATGGCAAGACTGCATCGACCGTCTCAGCAGCTCGATCACCGAGGAGGAGATTGTCAAGTGGTTTAAGCCTATCCGCCCCATCGATTTCGATGGTATGAACCTGCGCCTCCGAGTTCCTAACGAGAGCTTCGTAGCCAGCATCGAGAAGCGATATTTGGGCATACTACGCCCCATCATCACAGAGCTTTACGGTGCCGACATCAAGCTACACTATGCAGTGCCACGCCACCAACAGCCAATGGCCGAGAGCAACAACTCTACCATTCCACAGTTTGCTGCGCCAACCGACACTGCAAATATAAAAAATCCTTTTGTAATTCCAGGCATTCGTCGAATAATGTTCGACCCACAGCTCAACGCAAACTACACCTTCGACAACCATATCGAGGGTGAGTGCAACCGCCTTGCTCGCTCGGCAGGTATGGCTGTGGCAGTGTCGCCAGGTACTACGGCATTCAACCCGCTATATATCTATGGCGACTCGGGACTGGGCAAGACTCATATCGTGCAGGCAATAGGCCACGAGGTGCGTCAGCGCCACCCAGAGCTTCAAGTGCTCTACGTCTCAATGAACAAGTTCCAGGCACAGTTCCAGACAGCCTACAAGAACGGCGAGATCACCGACTTCATACAGTTCTACCAGATGGTCGATGTGCTTATCATCGACGACATCCAGGAGCTCACCGGCAAGACTGGTACGCAGAATGCCTTCTTTAACATCTTCAACCACCTGCAACTCGCAGGCAAGCAGCTTATCCTCACATCGGATAAGCCCCCCGTCGAGCTTAAGGATATCGAGCAGCGACTGCTCACCCGCTTTAAGTGGGGCCTGTCGGCATACCTCAACGTGCCCGACTACGAGACCAAGATCAAGATCATACGTGCAAAGGCCAAGCGTGCGGGCGCCACAATCCCCGAGGATGTGGTGACATACCTCGCAGAGAATATCTCGGCAAACGTGCGTGAGATCGAGGGTGCCCTATCGTCACTCATCGCCAACGCCTCGTTCCTCGGCCGTAAGATCACCATATCGCTGGCCAAGGATATCCTGAAGGTATACGTGAAGCTCACACAGCGTGAGATCACCATCGACCATATCGTGAACGTGGTGTGCGAGTACTACAACATCGACCTCGACACCTTCAACTCAGCAAAGCGTACACGTGATGTTGCCCAGGCACGCCAGGTGGCTATGTATATGGCCAAGCAGCACACCAAAGCACCACTCACCGTCATAGGCTCGTCGATAGGCGGCCGTAACCACGCCACAGTGCTCCATAGCTGTAAGGCCGTGGCCGACACAATGGATATCGACAAGCAGTTCAAATCCCAGATTGAGGAGATCGAGCGCATCATCCTCAACAAAAACTAAGGAGCTACTCTTTTTAGGCGAGGGGGGGGGCAAGAGGGTGAGCCACTCTATCGGCAGAATACTCAACAACGCAACACACTTAAAACTTCATACTTCGGGGCTGATGCTTTAGCATCAGCTTTTTTTGTAAGATGTCCTAATGATGGCTCAGTCTGAAAACCCGGTGGACAGCTCAATTCTTTTAGGAGTATTAGGACCATTAAGACCATAAGACCATTACGAGGTAGGGTATCAGCTGTTGTTTCGGCCACTGGCTGTTTGCGCTACCTGCCGCAACCATCTTAATTGTCTTTATTTTTTTTAGGACCATTAAGACCATTAGGACCATAAGACCATTACGAGGTCGGGTATCACGCTGTTGTTTCGGCCGCTGGCGCTGTTGGCCGTTGGTGCTTTTGCCGCAACCATCTTAATTGTCTTACTGGTCCTAATTGTCTTATTGTCGCTTATTGTCTCAATCTCGGTGTTGGGCTATGAGCTTGCTCATAGAGCCGAACACACAAAAACAAAAGCCACTCTGTTGAGTGGCTTTGTTGTCTTAAATTGGCGGTGCGTAGGGGACTCGAACTGCGAAGCAGTAGAGCCGATACCGATTAAAAATAGCGCAGACCAAAGGTCAAGCAATAAACCACTATCATATCGGCTCAACCCCACATAGTGAGCAGTGCACCTCACAACAACAAAAGACAACAACGCCTCGCATTCAGCGAGGCTGGGGTTTGTGTGTTGGGCTATGAGCTTGCTCATAGAGCCCAACACACAAAAACAAAAGCCACTCTGCTGAGTGGCTTTGTTGTCTTAAATTGGCGGTGCGTAGGGGACTCGAACCCCTGACCCCGTGCGTGACAGGCACGTATTCTAACCAGCTGAACTAACGCACCATTTTAAGAACTCGCAACCTATTTCCTTTCGATTGCGTTGCAAAGGTACTACATTTTTTTGAACCTGCAAATATTTTCGCAACTTTTTTTTCAAAAAAATATCACTTTCTGAACATCGAAAACTGCACACTACCGTAACTCCTTAGCTGCCAGAATTTTTCGTGGTTCGAGAAATCTCGATCCTTAGAGTGTTCGAAAACCAAAATTCCATCCTCACCGAGCAGGTCACGCTCAAAAACCAGGCGTATAACCTCCTCGCTACCCTCAAGATCGTAGGGTGCATCCGAAAATATAAGGTCGAACTGCTTGGTACAACTCTTCAGATACAAGAACACGTTAGCTCGCACGGCATAGAAATTATCGAACTCAAGCTCACGGGCGGTCTGACGGATGAAATTATGGTGCACGTTATTAACCTCCACCGACGTGACGCTACGCACGCCACGTGAGGCAAACTCGTAGCTTATAGAGCCTGTGCCCGAGAAGAGGTCGAGCACGTCGAGGTCCCCGAAATCGACAAGGTTGCCCAGAACGTTGAAGATATTCTCCTTGGCAAAGTCGGTCGTGGGGCGTGCCCTAAGGTTACGTGGTGGCGTGATGGTGCGACCACGGTATTTTCCGCTGATTATTCGCATTCGAGATTTGTAAATAGGTCGTTGCAGCACTTGGTAAAACGAGCAACATCGCCCTTCACACGCGTGCGCATATTATATATATGGTATACGGCATTGATACTCTCCAACGCATAGAGCATATCGGCATCGGTAGGTATCACGATAGTCTCGCCAAAGATCATTCCGCCATTGAAGATACGCACATACATCACCTCACCCACAAGTTCGATGATGGCGCCCTCCTTGGGCACACGGCTAAGGATCAGGGGCGACACAAAGTGTATGTTATCGCCAAAGGTCGTACGTAGATAGTCGTAGCACTCTTTGTTGATGGCCATAATGGCTACCCTATCGTCCACCTCGGGGCTTACAACAACCACCTCATCGTGGCGATGTCCACGACCCACCATACGTAGGTAGCTCTCCGTAGCATCGGCATGATACATCGTCGTAGGCACAAGCGTAGTGCGTGGTGTGATGATCTCAACCACAGCATTACCTCTAAGGAGACCTGCCCGCACGTCGATATCCTCGCGAGAAAAAGAGTGTCCACCCGACATCAGGCGGATGGACACTTTTTCATAGATAGTGAAGCTCATACGTTACTCAAGGCGACCATCCTCCCAGCTGCCCTTATCTGAGTTCTCCTCGAGGCTACCGAAGGTTACGCCAAAGAACTCGATATCCATTGGGATAGGCACTACGCTACCGATTGAATACTTAGCCACCTTCTTACCAGGGTTCATCTTATCATCAACCGTCTGAATAGCAGCCTTAAGACCATCTGCCTTCATCTTCTTCATCTGGTCGCTTGCCTCAGAGTTAGCGATAAAGAGGTCGAACTTTGTCTCGAGCATATTCCAGAACTGCTGGTTGTACTCATCGGTGTTAAGGAAGTCTACGTAAGGTGCGTGGCAACGCAACAAGTGCGACTTGTATGTACCCATAACATAGGTAACTGTATCGAGCTGGAACATCTTTTTGTTTGAGAATGGGATGTAACGCAAGTTCTCGATATCCTCGTCAGAGTAGCCCACAAGGATAGTCTTGCGAACAGATACTGAGTCGATCTTCTGGTTCTTCCACTTTGGGTTTACCTTGCGGATAGAGTCGAGCTTAGGCTTATTGTCGAGGTTGTTCTCATCGTAGATCTCGCTCTTCTCGATGATCACGCCATTCTTAGCAAACTCGGTGATGGTGTCCCAGTTTGTGGTGTACTTCTTATCAGGACGTGAGTCCTTGTAAGCCTGCATAAGTTCACGAAGCACCTTAGCCTTCTCCACCACGATTGTCTCACGCTCCTTAATCTGCTCCTCAGCATTCACATTAACTGCGATCATATCATAGACCCAATAGCAGAGGCCACCGATAGCTACGAGCAATAAAAGTTGAAATACTCTTTTCATTTTTGATTATTTGTTATTAAGTTTGTATCGTCGTTTAACAATTAAATATTCAGGCGCACTATGCTTAACACCCATATTTCGCATCAAATTTACGCAAAATTATCGTTCGACGCAACAAATAACCAAAAAAAAATTATAGAAAAGTTATCTCAGTGGCTCTCGGACGACGATTTCGGGCGTATATTTTTGCTCAACGGATATGCCGGTACGGGCAAGACTACGATCATTGCAGCCTTTGTTGCAGCGCTCAAAGAGCTGGGTATCAAACCCATACTCCTTGCACCCACAGGGCGTGCCGCCAAGGTTCTCACACGCTACTCTCTTCATACGGCCTACACCATACACAAGAAGATATATCGTGAGCGCACTCTTGCTGACTACGAGTCACGCTTCTCGCTGGACTACAACCGTGAGCACGACGCAGTGTTTATCGTCGATGAGGCCTCGATGCTCTCGGCCTCTACGCAGGATGGAGCCACATTTGGCTCGGGCAACCTCCTCGAGGACCTTGTGACATATGTCCGCTCGGGCAAGCGCTGCCGACTGCTTCTTGTGGGCGACGATGCGCAGCTACCCCCCGTGGGCGACGACTTCAGCCCTGCGCTCGATCCCGCCACGCTACTACCCTACGGCGATGTGGAGTATGGCACTATGGACGAGGTGGTGCGCCAGAGTCAGGACTCGGGTATTCTGTTCAACGCCACTATGCTGCGCTGTATGCTCGAGAACAATATTCACGAGATACCGCTCTTTGATATGTCGTTTGAGGATTTTCGCTCGGTACAAGGCAGTGAACTCATTGAGGCTCTGCAAGATTGCTACGACCGCTATGGTCGTGACGAGACCATAGTCATCACACGCTCAAACAAGCGTGCCAACCGCTTCAACGAGGGGATACGCCGCCACAACCTATCGGCCGAGGAGGAGATTGAGAGTGGCGATATGTTGATGGTCGTGAAGAACAACTACCACTACGCCGAGAAGGACGATAACACACCAATGGCCTTTATCGCTAACGGCGATGTTGTGCGCCTCAGACGCCTACGTCGTTTCGAGGAGCTTTACGGCTTCCGCTTTGCCAATGCCGTGCTCGAGTTTCCCGACTACGATGGTTACGAGATCGAGGCAAAGATACTGCTCGACACCATCTCCTCGGAGTCGCCATCACTAACCCGAGAGCAGAGCCGAGAGCTATTCTACGAGATCGAGAAAGACTACCTCGACATCACCACTAAGTCAAAGAGATACAAGGCTATACGTGAGAACGAGCACTTCAACGCCTTGCAGATAAAGTTTGCCTACGCCGTAACGTGCCACAAGGCTCAGGGTGGTCAGTGGAGCGCCGTGTTTGTCGATCGTTGTCTATTTGGCGACGAGCCTATGACACGTGATATGTTGCGCTGGTTGTACACTGCCATAACACGTGCCACGGAGCGTGTCTACCTGGTAAATTTTGACGAGCGTTTCTTCGAGGGGTAGAGTGTCTACTCGGCAATCTTCTTTGCCTCAGCGTGGCCACCCTCTGCGGCTAAGGTTACCCACCGCATAGCCTCCTCGTCGCTACGCTCCACGCCCAAGCCATTAAAGTAGCATAGCGCCAAGCTATACTGCGCCTCAGCATCGCCCGCCTCGGCAGCAGGCATAAGGTATCGTACAGCGACATCGTAGTCACATTGTACGCCGATGCCTCGCATATACAAGAAGCCTAAATAGCTATTTGCCAGCGCATTGCCCTGCTCGGCAGCTCTTCTAAACCACACGAGCGCCTCGTCCATATTAGGTTTAAGGCCAGCACCTAAGAAGTAGCAATAGCCTAAGCCAAATTGTGCCTTAGGATTGTTCTGCTCAGCAGCCTTCATATACCACTCAGCAGCCTTCGCAAAGTCAGCATTCTCGCCATCAAAATAGTAGTCAGCCAAGGCCACCTGAGCCTCCACGTCGCCCTTAGCGGCACGTGCCTCAAGCTCCTCGATGCTCTGCGCCGAAAGGCCACCAAATGTTAGGAGCAACACTGCAAGCAAAAATAATCTCTTCATAATCTGTTCGTTATAATCATTTTACATCTATTCGTCGTACCGTATCTTGCGACTTACGCAACATCACAGTCGCAAATTTAGCAAAAAACTCGCACTTCGCCAAACATCAACACAGAGCATGGCTGTTGGGCTATTTCTCTACCTCTAAAGGTAACTATTTTTAGTAATATTCACAATATCCAACATCTAACAACTATTTATAATAGTTAATTTTGAATTTTCAATTCGTTTTTATATCTTTGTGAGGTTATATATATGTATACTATGTGCCCAAGACGCAGCAATAATAATGAGACAACAGCCGTAGAGCCTAAGGCCGAGAAGCGATACGTAGAGACCCCACTAATGAGGCAGTACTACGAAATTAAGGCCGTACACCCCGACGCAATACTACTATTCCGTGTTGGCGACTTCTACGAGACCTTTGGCGAGGATGCCATCAAGGCGAGCGGAATATTGGGCATCACACTCACACGACGTGCCAATGGCGCAGCATCCTACGTAGAGCTGGCAGGTTTCCCTTATCACGCCCTCGACACCTATATGCCTAAGTTAGTGCGGGCAGGCGAACGTGTGGCAATATGCGAGCAGCTCGAAGACCCAAAGCTCACAAAGAAGCTCGTGAGGCGTGGTGTAATCGAGATGGTGACGCCAGGTGTTGTCATGGGCGAGAACCTCATTGCCGGCAAGGAGAACACATTCTTAGCATCGGTATACTTTGGCAAGACAACCACAGGAGTAGCCTTCCTCGACCTCTCGACAGGAGAGTTCTACATTGCCGAGGGCAACAACACATACATAGACAAGCTCATCTCCAACCTCCAACCCAAGGAGATTGTCTACCAGCGTGGTCGTGAGGAGCAGTTTGCCGACGCCTTCGGCACCAAGCACTACACCTATCGTCTCGATGAGTGGGTATTTGCCGAGTCGGTAAATCGTGATAAGCTGTGCAAGCAGCTCGGCGTGCAGAACCTCAAGGGCTTCGGCATCGACTCTATGTCGGAGGGTATCTCGGCAGCAGGTGCTATACTCTACTACCTGGAGTTCACCGAGCACCACCACACAGCACACCTACGCTCCATACAGCGCATCGACCGTGAGGAGTATGTGTGGATAGATAAGTTCACCATCCGCAACCTCGAGCTCTTCACCTCGTCAGGCTCTATGTCTAAGTGCAGCCTTGTGGATATTCTCGACCGTACACGCACACCTATGGGTGGCAGACAGCTTAAGCGCTGGGTGGCGATGCCGCTAATGGATATCGAGAAGATACGTCTACGCCAGAACATCGTAGAGAAGATACTCACCGACGAGGAGTTTGGCGAGGCACTACGAGAGCAAATATCGCTTATCGGCGACCTCGAGCGCATAGCCTCACGCATAGCCACCCAGCGTGTCACACCACGTGAACTGGTACAGCTTAAGCACTCTCTTGCGGCCATAGAACTACTACGTGCCCTGATGGAGTCCACCGACTACGAGCCACTACACACCATTGCCCAGAGGCTCGACCCTCTCGAAGCAGTGCGTCTTCGACTCGAAACAGAGATATATCCCGACCCCGAAAGCAACCAGATACAGAAGGGCGGTGTCATCGCCTCGGGCGTATCTGCCGAGCTCGACGACCTGCGTCGCATAGCCCTGCACGGCAAGGACTACCTACAATCGTTACAGCAGCGTGAGAGCGAGGCTACGGGTATTCCGTCGCTCAAGGTGGCATACAACAATGTCTTTGGCTACTACATCGAGGTGCGCAACACACATAAGGATAAGGTCCCCGAGACGTGGATACGCAAACAGACACTTACGGGCGCCGAGCGATATATCACCGAGGAACTTAAGGAGTACGAGTCAAAAATTATGGGTGCCGAGGAGCGAATACTCCAAATCGAGGCACAGATCTACAACGCCATAATCACCTTCGCAAGCCAGTATCTCGGAGTCTTGCAGCGTGATGCTCAGGTAGTTGCACGCATCGACTGTTTGCAGTCGTTTGCCCAGATAGCACGTGAGCGTGGCTACGTGCGCCCCACGGTGGATGATAGCACCGTAATCGACATCAAGGATGGCCGCCACCCCGTTATCGAGACCCTTATGCCCATCGGCGAGGAGTATATACCCAACGACGTGATGCTCTCGAACGACAACGAGCAGATCATCGTTATCACAGGTCCTAATATGTCGGGTAAGTCGGCACTCTTGCGCCAGACAGCACTCATCGTGCTTATGGCACAGATGGGCTCGTTCGTACCAGCACGCCAGGCACACATAGGCGTTGTGGATAAGATATTTACACGTGTTGGTGCTTCGGACAACCTCTCCGAGGGCGAGTCTACGTTTATGGTAGAGATGCTGGAGTCGGCAAGCATCCTAAACAATATTTCACCACGCAGCCTCGTTCTACTCGACGAGATCGGTCGTGGCACAAGCACCTACGACGGTATCTCTATTGCGTGGGCGATGGTCGAGTACCTGCATAACAATAAGCACGGCGCTGCCAAGACCCTATTTGCTACGCACTACCACGAGCTCAACGAGTTGGAGAATATGCTGCCACGTGTGAAGAACTACCACGTGACGGTCAAGGAGATAGACAAGAGCATCGTATTCCTGCGCAAGCTGGTGCGTGGTGGCACTGAGCACTCGTTCGGTATCCACGTTGCCCGTATGTCTGGTATGCCACACGAGGTTGTGGAGCGTGCCGAGGCCATACTCTCGAACCTCGAGAAGGTATATGGTTCAGGCGAGATTGTCCCCTCGGGAGGCATAAAGCAGCGTGGCAAACGCACAGGCATTGCCGAGTCGGCAGCCACCACGCAGCAGAATATACAGCTCTCTATGTTCCAGCTCGACGATCCCGTTCTCGTTGCCATACGCGACCAGATCAAGGGCCTGGACATCAACTCGCTAACACCGCTCGAGGCTCTTAATAAGCTCAATGAGATAAAGCGTATCACAGGCCTTTAGCTCACACTGAGAGGAGTGGCTGAGTGGCAAAAAGACTTAAAATTAGGTTTTTACAATTATTTTGATTAACTTTGCGACCCTATGACAACACAGGAGCAATATGTTGAACGCCTAAAGGAGATGGTCACGGCAGAGTTTGGCCGTGGCATCGCCACACACGAAGACTGCATCGCACTGTCGAATGCCGTCGCTGAGAGTGTGGGCGTAAGCATCGAAGCTGAGGCGCTCGAGCTGTTGTTCATCAATATGGAGGGTCATACAGCAGCACCACGTCCTATCGTGCTATCGTCGCTGGCTCGCTATGTAGGATTTACTGGCTGGAGCGACTTCTGCACGGCACGTGACATCACCCCTGCCGACGATCGAGATGCACTACCCGTAGTGCGCCGTTGGGGCGTTATCATCCTCACGGCCATAGCTGTTATCGCTGTGGTTATCGGCGCCATAGCTCTTATACGCAGTGGCAATAGCGACGATGGTGATAGCATAACGGTAGATAGCCGCTTCCGAAATATCGAGTCGGAGTGGATTGCCCGCACCTCGGAGTACTGCAACGACAAACTACAATACTATAATAGCAACGAGCCCGAGAAGTATAACCGCCGTATCGACAAGTTTATTCGCAACTACTCGAAGCATCTTCACCAGAATGTCCGTAGCAGCATCGAGCGCTACGCCATAAATAACAAGATCACGGTGGATAACGAGACCATAGACGAGACCGCAGACATCATCATTGCCAAGTGTCTCGATATGTGTGAAAACATCAAGATTCAGTAGCGTTGCCAAGATCAGCAATAAGAGATTAAGACGGTTGCGGACGAGAGTAACAGCGGCCGAGACAACAATGTGATACCCGACCTCGTAATGGTCTTATTGGTCTTAATGGTCCTAATGGTCCTAAACTGGGGATACTGGGGATAGTGGGGATGCTGGGGATACTGGGGAGTTTATGGATAGTGATCCCCATCGTCCCCATCATCCCTATCCTCCCTGAAACCCCTCCCCGACCCAATTTTTGATTAGAAGGTCGCAGTTGTGGTGCATCGCAAAAGAAGAGGCCTCGGGATAGTACTGTAGCGTACAGCCCGAGGTCTCTTACTTTTTGGGATGTGCCGCAGATGCGGCCTTATAATCGAAAATTACTGTTTCTGGTCCACAAAATGCTCCAACGACTTCATAATATTTCTCGAGTGCAAGATCATAGTCTTTGTCTCGGTAAGGATGTTGAAGAAGAGCATATTAGCAGATGATGAGCCTCCGGTGTCTCGTAGACGGCGTAGCTGGTTCTGCATCACCTCGTCGATAAGATCGAACATCTCGTCACGCTTGTTGAGCACGAGCTCCATGTTATTGAACGAGCGTGTGCGTAGCATGGTGTTAATCTCGCCGAAGATCTCCTCCACACGGTCGTTGATACGCTTAAGGTCGTACACCTGCTCCTTCGAGAGTCCTGTATGGTTGTTGTCCACGTGCTTGTAACAGGGGCGTGTGATATGCAACAGCGCCTTACTTGTCTCCGAGATGTAGTCCACAACCTGCACATAGTAGTGGCCGGTGCTCACATCGCTATCCTGCAACGTGCGCAACAGAGGCATAATCTCATACTTCTGCTGGCGTGTATATTGGTAGAACTCCTCGGCCTCACGCACCATATCCTTGAGTACCTTACGGTTCTCCTTGAACACAGCAACGATTGTTCGGTCGTAGATTACTGTCACCCTCTCCATCGACGAACATACCTGCTCGGTGTAGGCTATAAGGGCCTCCTCAGGGCTCTGCTTGAGGGTATCGCCAATCTTTGCTACTGCCGAGGCCTCAGCCTCCTTCTCGGGCTTACCCTTCTTGAAGTTGCTCTTGATGACAAGGCCCAAACAGATGAGCGTCACAACAATAATGGCTATGTTACCACCATAGGCAAGTATGAGTGTCACACCCAGGGCAATGATAAAACCTCCCACGGCAGTGATAAACCATCCCATAATCACGGTTGTAACACCCGTAATGCGGTACACGGCACTCTCACGACCCCACGCTCTATCGGCCAACGATGTACCCATCGACACCATAAATACTACGTAGGTAGTAGATAGTGGCAGCTTAAGCTGTGTACCTATCGAGATGAGAATGGCCGCTGCTGTGAGGTTCACCGTAGCACGTATAAGGTCGTAGTTCACATCGCCACGCTCCTCCTCCGAGAGGGGTTCGAAGCGGCTGTTTATGAAATTCTTAACGCTATTAGGGGTTATTGTGGCGAGGCCATCGTTGAGGGCACGAGCACCACGCACAATACCTCGTGAGGCCATCGTAGCCTCGCTGTCGGTAGGTGCCTCCTCGCTCTGCGACGATAGTTTACGCTCGGTCTCGATAACACGCATAGCCTTCTTCGAGGTGAAGAGCGTGACACCCATAATCAGACCTGCGGCACACATAATCCAGAAGTTTGCCTGTGTAGGGTTTGCCAATGCCGACATAGACTCAATAGGTGCGTCAGCAGCCCGAGCAATCATATATGAGTCGTAGCCAGCATATGGTACACCGATGAAGTTCACAAGGTCGTTACCCGCAAATGCCAACGCCAGCGAGAAGGTTCCCGCAAGGATCGACACACGCAAGATATTGACCTTCAAACGCTGGAGTATCCACAGCAAGAGGCTACTACCTGCCCAGAGGATGATGAGCGAGATAGTAGTATTGTCATTGACAAATGCTATCAGCTCCTCAGGGATGATACCCGAGCTCTTAAGGCCCTTGAACACCGTAAAATAGATGATACCCGCAACAGTGACACCGCACCACAGCGCACCGAAACGATTGAAGAGCTTGGTGTAGCGGAACGAGAAGATTATTCGTGAGATATACATCAGCAGGTGTCCGGTGAAGAATGCCAGCACCACGGAGAGTAGAATACCAGAGACAATACCTAAGGCATTTGCAGAGTTGATATACTCGCCAATACTGTATGTTGTGTCTCCACCCCAGACGTTATATAGCGCCAAGGCCAGTGCCGATCCGAGCAATCCGAATACCAACGACACTGTTGTCGAGGTTGGCAATCCCAGCGAGTTGTAGATATCAAGAAGGATGATATTCGAGAGCATCATACCCAGGAACAAAATCATAATCTCCTGATAGCTAAACTTATCGGGATAGAAGACACCACTACGTGCCACATCCATCATACCACTCGAGGTCATTACTCCCACCATTACGCCAACAGCAGCTACCGAGAGTATGACATTTTTGCTGGCTACCTTTGAACCAAATGCAGAGTTGAGGAAGTTCACGGCATCGTTCGAAACGCCTACGATGATACCCATTATCGCAAGAAGTGCGAGGGTGATAACTATAAATAGATCCATAATAAAGAGGTTTCTTGAAGGCAAAGATACAATTTTATTATTACATTTATGTTACAAACCCATTACAGCACACGGCTAACACCAAATTTTAATCACCAACAGGTGATATAAATATTTTATATTATAGGTATTGTTTTTTCGCCGAAATGTTCGTATATTTGTGATTATATGTGCACACATACACTGCACATTACGACAATATATTGCTCAGTATGAACAAGTTTCGTGTTTTAGTTGTAGACGACGAGGAGTCGTTGTGTGAGATTTTGAAGTTTAACCTCGAGCGTGAGGGCTACGACGTGACCACGGCACTAAGTGCCGAAGAGGCGCTTACGTTGGAGTTAGGTGGCTTCGACCTTATGATTGTCGATGTGATGATGGGAGAGCTCAGCGGCTTTGGCTTTGCACGCATACTACGTAAGAAGAGCGAGACAGCCGAAATACCTATCATCTTCTGCACGGCACGCGACAGCGTTGAAGATCGCATCAAGGGCCTCGACATAGGTGCTGACGACTACATACCTAAACCCTTCTCTGTTGCCGAGGTGGTGGCACGTGTACGCAGCGTACTACGTCGCACAAAGCGCACCGTAGAGTCTAGCGCCCCAGTAGCCGACGACGGCATAATAGTATTCAAGGGGCTTGAGGTGAACACCCTACGCAAGAGCTGCAAGGTGGATGGCGAAGAGGTGGCGCTAACACGCAAGGAGTTTGACATCTTGGTATTGCTGCTCAGCTCACGAGGCACAATACTCTCGCGCGAGCAGATAATGAAGCACGTATGGAGCAACGAGGTGGTAGTGCTCGACCGCACCATCGACGTGAACATCACACGTATGCGTAAGAAATTAGGAGATTACGGAAATCACATCATAACAAGAACAGGCTATGGCTACGGATTCGAAGAGGAAGTTATTTAGCTATCGTGGCGGAATGTTTCTGCTACTGGCAGTGCTTATTGTGGCACTCATCTGTGGATTTATCATCCACCACTTTCAGGTTGTTAGCAAGCTCGCCATATCGCAACACACCGACGAGGGTACGTTCTACACAATCATCGGTCTTGCGCTCATTGCCATCATCATCTCGGTGGTGCTCTCGGTGCGCCGCCACCGCAACATACGCAACCTGCAACAGATTGCCGAGGCTATGGAGAATGGTGCCGACATCGAGTCGATACCTGAGTTTGCACGTGACGAGCTCGGCGACATATCTCGTAATATCATAGACCTGTATCGCCGTTTGCGCCACGCCTCGAACCTTGTGGAGCAGGAGCACGAGAATGCTATGCACGAGCAGCAGGAGAAGCTACGCATCAAGCGCCAGCTCACAAACAACATAAACCACGAGCTTAAAACACCCGTGGCTGCCATACAGGGCTACCTCGAGACCATAATCACCAACCCAGATATGAGCGAGGAGGAGCGTCGCTCGTTCATCGAGAAGTGCTACGCCCACAGCCAGCGCCTCACACAGTTGCTCACCGACGTATCGACAATCACACGTATGGAGGATGGCAGCAACCGCATAGAGTGTCAAAATGTAGACCTCGGCGCAATCATCGAGGAGATTCGTGACGACATCGCCCTACTTCCCGACGTGAAGCGTATGCGTGTAAACCTCGACCTGCCTAAGCCTATGATGGTTCGTGGCAACTCATCGCTACTTATCTCTATCTTCAAGAACCTTACAGACAATGCCATAGCATACTCGGGAGGTCGTGACATCTATATCAAGGCCGTAGAGAGCGACGATGACTTCTATACTATCACCGTAGCGGACAATGGCATCGGCATCGATGACGAACATATCGGCCATATCTTTGAGCGTTTCTACCGTATCGACGCTGGCCGCTCACGCAAGCTCGGCGGCACGGGCCTCGGCCTATCGATCGTGAAGAATGCAGTGTTGTTCCACGGCGGAAATATCGAGGTATACAACCGTAAGGTGGGTGGCCTTGAGTTTAAGTTTACGCTGCAAAGAGCGAAGTAGACTAACGGCTTGGATATAAACTAAAAGCGGAGAGGCAACAAAGTCTCTCCGCTTTTGGTTTATACGCTCAATGCTCTTACTTAAACATTAGCTCGTAGAGGTCGCTACTTGCATTTATCTCGATGCGTGTTACGCCCTTAGGCAGCTCGATGGTAGTGTTTGAAGAGCTAAACTCTACCCTACCAACCTCCTTATCATGCTTATTGAAGAGTGTTACATAACCCTTGTCCGCAAGCTTACCAAAGAGCATCTGCACAGCGCTCTTATCCTTAGGCACAGCCACACTTATAGCCCCTTCTGAACGATACGACGTAAATGGATTAGCATCCCAGCCATACTCACTCTCCGCCACAGGGTTAATCTCGAACGAGCGTATTGCCAACCAGTTGCGCTTTGCCGACTCGAGCTTGCGGATACCCACATAGCGAGCCTCAACAGGCTCACCCTTCCACTCGATATCGTAGACACCCTGCATTGGCTCAGTGAGCGCTGTCCACGTCTCACCATCTACCGAGTACTCCAACACACAGTGATCGAAGTAATCGACATCGTCTACCGAGTTACGACCCTGGATGATACGCACCTCACGTACGGGGCGTACCACGCCGAGGTCTACACCGAGGAAGTGGTCGGTACGCTGTGCCTGACCTGAGTGGTAGTAGGTCTCAGGGTCGTTGTCGAACATATACTTTGCCTGTGGAGCTTGCAACGAAGCGTAGCTACCTACGGCCGAAAGTACCGATGACTTCTCGCCTGTAAGGCTCTCGTAGTATGCCGCAGCCATATCGTCCATAAGACGCTCGTAGAATGGATGGAGCTTCATAGTACCACAGCGGTGAGCATCAAACTCGGCAATCTGCTCCTCAGTCATAAGGTTATCCACGTACAAGTTCCAGAACGTGTCGTAATCACCCTTAAGGTATGTCTCAAGACACTCGATAGCCTTACGACAGCGTGTGCCTAGCTTACCAAACTCCACCAACCAAGGGCGAAGCTCCTCGAGCAGTGCCTTGTTCTGCATAGCCTCCATCTGTGCTGGCACCTGCTCGATGCGACGTAGCTCGTCGAGGAGCTTTGCAGCAACCTCAGCATCGTACTCAGCAAGCGTAAATGTCTCGGTCTCCCACGACTCCAAGCGGCGGTAGCCTGTTTCAGTGTCGCACGAGTGGATGGCAAAGAGGCGATAAGGCTCCTTAACCTCAGGTGCTACGCACTCAATGGCACGCTCCCAGCTATCTACGGGGTTATACTTTGATGGAGACCACGCATAGTCGGCAGTGCTGTACAACGCCAACTTAGAGGCCTCACCATGCTCCATAGGGTTGCTCACGATACCACGTGTCTTGGTGCTATCCATAGTCGATGCAAGACCATATACAGGACCCTGCATAATGATATGGCGAGCGTAGTCCGTAACAGGGAAGTTCCACCAGAATAGTGCTGGGCGCTTGATGCGTGACGATATCCACTCCATAGTAGACTCGGTCATATTGCTACACACGGCATCACCAGTCCAGAATACATCGACAGATGGGTCGAGCGTATTACCATATATTATAAGGCTACCACGCTCCGTAGGGTTAGCCCACAGGCGTGTGTACTCCGTTGGACACACGATAAGAGGCTCTACATCGCCCTTAACCTTTACGAAGTCGGTATTGAGGATGTTCATCAACTCGGTCTGTGGGTATGGATTAGCACCAGCACCCTCAATATCGTCGAAGTGTACGGCGAAGGCACGCACGCCAAGGGCGTACATAGCCTCGAACTTATTGATAAGGTTCTGAAGGTCGGTCTCGTTCCACTGGATATCCTTGCCTGGGTGGATAGCCCATACGAAGTGTACTCGGTTGCGCTTGCAGGCCTCCACAAGCTCACGAATCTGCTGGGCCTCCTTCTCGGGGTATGCCTCACGCCAGTATGGTGATGAGTGGTATGGGTCATCCTTAGGGCCGTAGATGTAGTAGTTCATCTTAAAGCGACCGTAGAAGTCGATAAGCGAGAGGCGTGTGGCGTGTGACCAAGGCTCGCCATAGAAACCCTCGACAACACCACGATACTTCAAATCGGGCCAATCGCAAATAGAAATCGTAGGGATAGCACCCTTGGCTACTACAAGTGGGCTCTCGACAATCTGACGTAGTGTCTGGATTGCATAGAATGCCGCAAGATTATCGTAAGCGGTAATCTCGATACCTTTTTTATAGTCGATATCGAGGGTATATGCACCTGACTTATCGGGCATTAGCTCGCTTGCAAAGCCCTTTTTGGCATACTTAATCGTGAGCTTTACACCCTTTTTTGAGTGCTTTACGAAGTTAAGCTCCTCGACAAAATTCTTTGCCTCGCCTTTAAGCACCACGCCCTGCGAAATATCGACAAGCATATCGACAGGAGGTCTACCGATAGTAATCTGCTGCGGCTGAGGGTTAATAACGATACCACCGTGATCGACACGGTTGCCAAGCAATTTTCCAAGATCCTGTGACTCACCACGTTGTGATTGTAGATCCTGAGCATTTAAGCTAATTGTGGCGCACACGACAGCCACAATGGTTAGGATAGTTTTAAGTGTTCTGTTCATAATTCTGCATGTTACACCGACAAAGGTAGTAAAAAGAAGTGAAAAAGCAAACGCCTACTCTAAAGTAGGCGCTTAACATACTTGAACCATTTGTAGGGCATATACCTAAACGGCAGATCTAACCACGTCGGCGTAGTAATCATCGAGCGACGATGCGAGAATGAGTAGAGCGAGTCACGACCATGGTAGCGCCCCATACCTGAGTTGCCCACACCACCGAAAGGTAGCTTCTCGTTGGCAATGTGCATTATACAGTCGTTGATGCAAGCACCTCCCGACGATGTATACTCCACAACACGACGTGCCGCACGCTCATCGGCAAAGACATATAGCGCCAAAGGCTTCTCACGCTCGTTGATAAAGGTTATCGCCTCCTCAACGCTTCCAATCTCAATCATCGGTAGCACAGGGCCAAATATCTCCTCGCGCATCACTGAGCTATCCGCCGACACCTCATCAAGCAGCGTAGGTTCTATGTAACGCTCCTCAGCCACTACCCTACCTCCACAGCGCACCCTACCCTCCGAGATATAGCCACTTACACGCTCAAAAGCACGATCGGAGACCATACGCACGTAGTGTTCACTCTGTCGTGCATCCTCACCGTGAAGCTCGCACAACGCCTCTTTGAAGGCCTCGATAAAGTGCTCTTTGACCTCACGATGAATAAGCAGATAGTCGGGGGCTATGCAGGTCTGTCCAGCATTCAGCGTCTTGCCCCACGCCAGACGTTTTGCCGCCACAGCAATGTCGGCAGTGCGATCAACGACCACAGGACTCTTGCCACCAAGCTCGAGGACTACGGGCGTAAGATGCTCTGCGGCAGCACGCATAACCACACGGCCAAGGTCGGGCGAGCCAGTGAAGAAGATGATGTCGTAGCGCTCGTTGAGCAGCGCTGTGTTCACATCACGATGTCCCTGAACAATAGCCACATACTCCTCATCGAAGCAGTCGTGCACAAGCTCCTCAAGCACCTCGGCCACATGAGGCACATAGGGCGATGGCTTCAACACGGCAGTACACCCCGCAGCGATAGCTCCTACAAGAGGGTTGAGCAACAGCTGCACGGGATAGTTCCACGGGGCTATTATAAGTGCCACACCAAGTGGCTCGGTGATGATTTGGCTCTTTGCGGGAAAGAGTTTAAGTGGCGTCTTGCGCTTCGAGGGCGCTGCCCAACGAGGCAAGTGTTTGAGGAAGTTGTCTATCTCGCCTAAGACTATGCTTATCTCGGTTAAGAAGGCCTCCTCGTAGCTCTTGTGGAGGTCGGCATATAGTGCCTCGGTGAGTTGCTTCTCACGTTCGACAATGGCCTTACGCAGTCGGCGTAGCATCTTCAGGCGGAAGTCTATCGAGAGCGTGGTGTGCTCAGCGAAGAGCTTTCGCTGACGGGCTACAATCTGTGGAATAGTATCAAGAGTCATACTGCGAGCGATGAAAGGTTATAGGCTGAGGGGTACAGGTAGGGTTCAAGGTGAAGAGAGTAATTTCAGAAAGATTAGGGAATTTAAGGATAGTCCCTAAGTTCCCTAAATTCCCTAAGTTCCCTAAATTCCCTAAGTTCATTAGAACACTTTTTAATCAGCCCCCTCTAAATTTCTTGTCAGAGTGGTGCAGCAGTGGCGCTGACACGAGAAAGCCAGGATGTGACACCTCCCTAAATTTCTTGTCAGAGTGGCGCTAATTTGCCGCCGATTAAGAGTTGGGCTGGATGGGACATACTCGGGTGTATTTTCCATTCAGCCCAATGATTGAGGTGGCGAAGTAGCGCCACTATCACAAGAAATTAAATGATGTCGAAGGCAATCTTCATCATATTTGTAAACGACGTCTGTCGCTCCTCAGCCGAGCAAGCAGTGCCGTGTACCAACGAATCAGATATTGTACAGATGCATAGTGCACTCTTACCGGCACGTGCAGCGTTCATATAGAGTGCCGTGGCCTCCATCTCTACTGCAAGCACGCCCATCTTCTGCCACTGCTTCCAGTTCTCAGCATCGTCGCCATAGAAGACATCGCTGGCGAGGATGTTACCCACCTTATATGGGATGTTAAGCTCCTCGGCCTTAGCTGCTGCCGAGCGTAGGAGCTCGAAGTCGGCGATAGGTGCAAAAGTACCAGGAAGGTTGAACTGCGCACCATAGTTTGAATCGGTGCACGAGCCCATACCAAATACCACGTCACCGAGTTTAAGGTCTGGGTGGTAAGCACCTGCCGAGCCACAACGTATGATACGCTTCACGTCGTAGAAGTTGAAGAGCTCGTAGGTGTAGATGCCGATTGAAGGGATACCCATACCGTGGCCCTGTACCGACACACGCTTGCCCTTATATGTACCCGTGAAGCCGAGCATACCACGCACGTTGTTATACTGCACGGGGTTCTCCAAGAAGTTCTCGGCCATAAATTTAGCTCGCAAAGGATCGCCTGCCATAATTACCTTATCGGCGATCTCGCCATACTGTGCTCCGATATGTGGAGTTGGAACTTTTCCTGCCATAATATTTCGATTTTAGACGTTACATTTAGCAACAAATGTACAAATTTTCTTTTGTTTTATCAACACCCTATCACTTTTTTATTCTATTTTGAATTTTATATGGCTCAGACGTTGGTCGTTTCGCCATTTTTTACTATCTTCGTATGATTAATTTGCGTTAAACTTACGACAACTAAAAACTACAACATATGAACCAGCTATTTTCAACCGAGGAGCGCAGGGCAATCATTGCGCTTATGAATCGTGAAATCATCCCCGCAATCGGCTGTACCGAGCCTATTGCCGTGGCTCTCTGTGTGGCTAAGGCTTGCGAGACTTTGGGCTGCCGCCCTGAGCATATCGAGGCACGCCTAAGCGCCAACGTCCTCAAGAATGCTATGGGCGTGGGCATCCCTGGCACAGGCATGACAGGACTACCTATAGCTATGGCACTCGGCGCATTGGTGGGTAAGTCGGAGTATGAACTTGAGGTGCTTAAGGATGCAGACCCTGAGGCCGTTAAGGAGGGTTGTCGCTTTATTGATGAGAAGCGTATCTCGGTGAGCCTTAAGGAGAATATAGAGGAGAAGCTATATATCGAGGTCGAGGTGCGTGCAGGCGCCGATAGGGCCATAGCCATCATCTCAGGAGGTCACACACGCTTTGCCTATATCTCACGCAACGACGAGGTGCTACTATCGCTGGACTGCACCACAAGCGAGGGCGGTGCTGCGGAGGAGAGCAGCGACCCACAGCTTACGTTACGTCGTGTGTGGGACTTTGCGATGACCGCACCCCTCGGGGAGCTTGAGTTTATCCTCGAGGCACGTCGTCTGAATATGAATGCTGCCTACGAGTCACTCAAGGGCGACTACGGACACGCCATCGGCAAGCTCTTCCGCTCGGAGTCGGAGCGCAACGTGATGGGCGACACGCTACACTGCCAGATCGTAGGTATGACCACCGCTGCGTGCGACGCACGTATGGCTGGCGCTATGATCCCTGTGATGAGCAACTCGGGAAGTGGCAATCAGGGCCTTACATCTACCGTACCTGTGGTTGTATATGCCGAGCAGAACAATGCCACACACGAGCAGCTGGTACGTGCATTGATACTCAGCCACCTCACGGTCATCTATATCAAGCAGAGCCTCGGCCGCCTTTCGGCACTATGTGGCTGTGTGGTAGCCGCTACGGGCTCATCGTGCGGCATCACCTACCTTATGGGTGGTGGCTACGAAGAGGTTACCAAGGCCGTGAAGAATATGATTGCCAACCTTACGGGTATGATTTGCGACGGTGCTAAGCCCTCGTGCGCTATGAAGTGTGCATCGGGCGTATCAACAGCACTCGTCTCGGCACTTATGGCAATGAATGGCCGTTGGGTGAAGTCTGTTGAGGGAATTATTGACGATGACGTGGACCGCTCAATACGTAACCTTACAGACATTGGTCGTGATGCTATGACACATACCGACGCAATGATTCTGCAGATTATGACATCGAAGAGCTAAACCTAACAATTAGGAGTTAGGAATTGGGAGTGGGAATTATTCTCGCTCCCTTTTTGTTGCGTGTGGGGGGGGCTATCGGCACTAAAACGAAATAATCCCCTTTTAAGCCGTCAGGCTCGCTCTACCCCTCTAACAACCAAAAACTAACAACTAACAACTCATTTCTAATTACTCGTTCACTCCAGTCACATTAGTCACATTAGTCACAAGTGGACACACCCCTGTGACTGTGTGACTGTGTGACTGCGTGACTGCGTGACTATGTGACTATGTGACTAAAGTGTTCTCTATATGTCATTCTGAGTGTAACGAAGAAATCTCTCGAGGTGTAAGACGTGGGTATACTTTTATATACCCGTGTGGTAGAGTGTTTCTTGAGCCTCAAGATGTAGCTCAAGACGTGGGTATACTTTTATATACCCATATGATAGTATATGTCATTCTTAGTGTAACGATGAATCTCTCGGGGTGTAAGACGTAACCATCTTAATTGTCTTAAAGGTCTTTTTTAAGACCGTTAGGACCATTAAGACCATTAAGAGGTCGAGTATCACGTCGCAGTCCCGGCCGTAACCATCTTAATTGTCTTAGAGGTCTTAATTGTCTTTTTAAGACCGTTAGGGCCATAAGACCATTAAGAGGTCGGGTATCACGTCGTAGTTTCGGTCGCTGTGGCGTTGGCGCTGTTGGCTGTCGGCCGTAGTCACGCAGTCACACAGTCACACAGTCACACAGTCACAGGGGTGTGCCCCTATGTGACTAATGTGACTGGAGTGACTGATGATGATTGTCCGTTTTAGTTGTTAGTTCTCCGACCCACCCCCGAGCAAAAAGTTTGATGCGTTCAAACAGGCTAAAAATGGGCAAAACAGCGGTGTTTTCAAAAAAAGAGCGTATCGCAGAGCAATATTTTCGAGCAAAAAGTTGTTAGAATAGAAAATATGGCGTAAATTTGCACACCTATATATATAATATATATAGCACCAGTTTGCGAAACTAACAACAGATGGCGGTCGCACCGCCCAACGAATAAAGATAGAATAATGTCAGAAGTAGAAAACACACCAAGTTTGACAGGACGTATCGTTCAGGTCAATCTTGAAGAGCAGATGAAGTCGGCATATATCGACTACTCAATGTCGGTTATCGTGTCGCGAGCATTGCCCGATGTGCGTGATGGTCTCAAGCCCGTACACCGTCGTATCTTGTACGATATGGCTGCCGAGCTCAACCTCACAAACGACAAGCCTACACGTAAGAGTGCCCGTATTGTCGGTGACGTGCTCGGTAAGTTCCACCCACACGGCGATAGCTCAGTATATGAGGCTATGGTGCGTATGGCACAGAGCTGGTCGATGCGCTACCCTCTGGTTGAGGGTCAGGGTAACTTCGGTTCGATGGATGGTGACTCTCCCGCAGCAATGCGTTACACCGAGGCACGTATGCAGAAGATTACCGACGAGGTTATGGCCGACATCGAGAAGGAGACTATCGATTGGGGTCTTAACTTCGACGATACTCTCAAGGAGCCTACCGTACTCCCAACACGTATTCCACTTTTGCTTGTTAATGGTGCAAGTGGTATCGCCGTAGGTATGGCTACAAATATGGCACCACACAACCTCTCAGAGGTGGTAGATGCCTGTGTGGCATATATCGACAACCCTGAGTGCGAGTGCGAGGAGCTGCTCAACTACGTGAAGGGCCCCGACTTCCCTACGGGAGCTATCATCTATGGCTACGAGGGTGTGCGTGAGGCATTGCTAACGGGTCGTGGTCGTGTGGTTATGCGCGCTAAGACCGAGATCGAGCATACGGCATCGGGTCGTGAGTGCATCGTGATCACCGAGATACCTTATATGGTGAATAAGGCCGAGATGATTAAGCGCATCGCCGACCTTATCAACGAGAAGAAGATTGACGGCATCTCGTATATCAACGACGAGTCTGACCGCCAGGGTATGCGTATTGTCATCATCCTCAAGCAGGATGCAGTGGCTAACGTGGTGCTCAACACACTCTACAAGAATACCCCACTGCAGTCGTCGTTCGCCGTGAACAACATTGCACTTGTAAATGGCCGTCCTCAGCTGCTCAATCTCAAGGATTTGGTGCGTCACTTCGTGGATCACCGCCACGATGTAGTTGTACGCCGCTCTCGTTTCGACCTCCAGAAGGCCGAGGAGCGCCTACACATCGTCAATGGTCTGCTCATAGCTCAGGACAACATCGACGAGGTGGTACACATCATCCGCTCATCGAAGACAACAGAGGAGGCACGCACACGCCTGCAGGAGCGCTTCGGACTCTCAGAGTTGCAGACAGCAGCAATCCTCGAGATGCGTCTACGCCAGCTCACAGGACTTCAGCGTGAGCAGCTTGAGGCAGAGCAGGCTGAGCTTATGCGCACGATCGACTACCTACGTGCCGTGCTCGAGAATGTCGATATGCAGATGCAGATCATCAAGGACGAGCTTCAGGAGATCAAGGAGAAGTATGGCGACGAGCGCCGCTCGGAGATCATCTACTCTTCGGAGGAGTTCAACCCCGAGGACTTCTATGCCGATGACGATATGGTTATCACCATCTCGCATATGGGCTATATCAAGCGTACGCCACTTGCTGAGTACCGCACACAGCATCGTGGTGGCGTAGGTGCTAAGGGTAGCGCAACACGTGACGAGGACTTCATCGAGCATATCTACGTAGCGTCGATGCACAACACGATGATGTTCTTCACGGAGATGGGACGCTGCTACTGGCTCAAGGTATACCAGATTCCTGAGGGCACACGCTCATCAAAGGGTCGTGCAATACAGAATGTTATTCAGATTGACCCAGGCGACAAGGTACGTGCATATATCAACGTTAAGAGGCTTAACGACAAGGAGTTCGTCGAGAACAACTACCTTGTAATGTGTACCAAGCGTGGTATTATCAAGAAGACAACCCTGGAGGCTTATTCACGTCCACGTACTAATGGTGTCAATGCAATCGTTATTAGAGAGGGAGACCAACTATTGGAGGTTAAGCTCACAAGCGGCCAGGCAGAGATTATGATTGCAGCACGTGAGGGTCGTGCCATCCGCTTCAACGAGTCTACGGTGCGTCCTATGGGCCGTGTAAGCTCGGGTGTGAGGGCAATATCTATCGACGACGACAACGAGGTTATCGGTATGATAGCCATCGAGCCCGACTCTAAGGAGGATGTTCTCGTACTCTCGGAGAATGGCTACGGCAAGCGCACCGACCTCGACGAGTACCGCATAACAAACCGTGGTGGCAAGGGTGTTAAGACCATCAACGTCACCGAAAAGACCGGTAAGCTGATCTCTATTCAGGCCGTTACCGACGACAACGACCTGATGATCATCAACCGCTCGGGCCTCACGATACGCACCTCTGCCGACCAGATTCGTGTGGCAGGCCGTGCAACACAGGGTGTTAAGGTTATCAACCTCCGAGATGGCGACTCTATCGCATCGGTTACGGCAGTGCCTAAGACAGAAGAGGATGAGGCTATGACCGAGGGTATGACTGAGGCTACTGCTGAAACAGGCGTAGAGGTTGCAACAGAGAATAACGCAAACGAATAATTTACAAATAAACAACCAATTATGAAGAAGTTTTTGTTTATGGCAGCTGCACTGCTTATGTTCGCAGCACCTGCCGCTAACGCACAGAAGGTAAACACCGACAAGGAGCTTGCTAAGCTTGAGAAGGCTGATGCAACACTCCAGGATGCAAAGAAGAACTGCAAGGCTGCTACGTGGAATGCACACGGTAAGGCTTATACCGACGCCTATATGCTTCCTACAAAGGATCTCTTGCGCAATATTCCTATCCACACACTTATGAATGCTGGCGCTCCTATCGGTCAGGAGCAGGGCGAGTTTGCCGGCACACCAGTTATCGTTGTAAAGTATGAGTATGTAGACGTCTACGTTGATCAGAATATGATCATCTTGGGTTGGAAGCAGCTCAAATCAGTGAAGGATGGTCTTGCTGAGACCGCTATCGAGTCTTACAAGAAGGCTTTGGAGCTCGATCCAAAGCTCGGTGAGAAGATTAACACAAACGCTACTACCCTTGCAAACGCACTATCACAGCAGGGTGAGATGCTCAACTTCAACGGCCTAACAGCTGAGGCTGCACGCAACTTCGAGCTCGCTTACGAGGCACTAAGCATCGCTCCTCAGGGTACTTTGGATGCTGCTACGCTCTACAACGCAGCAATGCTCTACACCATCGACGCATCAGGCAAGAGTGGCGAGGAGGCAGTTGCTGCCTTTGCTAAGTCGGAGGCTATGTGCAACAAGGTGCTCGAGACAGGCTACAAGGATGAGACTGGTAATATCTACTACTACCTCTTCCACAGCTACTATGGCCAGCGTGAGAAGGATCGTGATGCATACCTTGCTAAGGCTAAGGAGGCGTTGCTCACAGGTATCAAGCTATATCCTAAGAACACAACTATCCTTGATGGTCTTATGTCGTTCTACACTGCTGAGGAGGGCGTAGGTGACCCAGCAGAGCTTACCACAATGATCGAGTCATCGTTGCAGGCTGATCCTAACAACTACGACTTGTGGTTTGGTCGTGGCCGTGTTTACAACGCTATGAAGGAGTACGACGAGTGTATCCGCTCGTTCCAGAAGTGTGTTGAGTTGCGTCCTAACACCTTCGAGCCTGTATTCTACACTGGATATTTCATCATTGAGAAGGCTAATGCCCAGGTTGAGAAGCTCAATAGCATTCAGGGTATGGACTACGATGCATACAACGCTGAGAACGAGAAGATTAACCTTGTATATGCTGAGGCTATTCCATGGTTGGAGAAGGCTCACGAGCTCAACCCAACAGATATTTCTACTATCGGATACCTCAACCAGCTAACGTTCCGTCTTCGTGACATGGATGGTATGATGGATAAGTACAACAAGTACCACGAGTTGTATATGCAGTCTCGCTAATAGCCGATTACATACCACACAAAAAAGAGGTTACCCGCTGCGGTAACCTCTTTTTTTGTGTCAATTAACGAGAAAATTTTAGGGGACACTGAGACATTACGAGATCATGTATCACTGCTGTCCTAATTGTCCTAACTGTCCTACTATTTTCTATTGTCGTAATCTCATTAAGACACGACAATGTCGGGTATCACCACTTATGTAGCTTAACTACAGTAGGTCGATGCGCTCGAGGAGTGGAGTGAAGTCGGAGTGGGCATCGGCAAACTCATCGTAGGAGTGCTCCGAGTGGCCAGCCTCGGGAACGTCCGAGACATACTTGACTGCAAATACAGGGATATTACCATAGAGCTCAGCAACTTGGCATATTGCAGCGATCTCCATATCGAAGAGGCCACACTCAACATCGAAACGGCGCTTAACCTCACGAATAATATCGGCGTTCACGAACGAGTCGCCAGTAAACACCGTCTCCTCATCACCACCTCGCAGACTACGAGGGTCGGTAATCTCTGGGCAGAAATTCTCAGGGATGATAGCGTCGTGGTGTATAGCACGTGAGGGCATAACGATATCGCCCTGCTGGCGACCAAGTGCCGAGGCGGCAAAGCCGACAACTGCCAGCATATCATACTTAACGCCCTCGGCCTCAGCAAGTGTTAGAGCACGAGCAACACCTGCCGACGACAGCGCCTTGCCGATGCCTACCTCACGAAGGTCATACTCGTGGCGCAGGCTCGTGGCATTGTCCAGCGCATAGCGCATAGCGTTATACTCACGGCGTGTAGGGGCACAAATCAATACTCTCATACTACCACCACTTTTCGTAGACACTTGCAATACCCAACTCAGCAGCCTCCGTAGCGGTAAACAGCGTGCGCATATACTCTGCCATAGCTGCATTTGTCGAGTCGATGGCGTACAAACCAGGGTTGCCACACTGAACCTCGTTAAGGCCGACAACATCCGAAGCCGACTTTAGAGGGAAGACATCCTTATACACCTTAGCCAACGCTAAGCGCACATCCTCGACCTCAACATTCTGCATCGTAGAGAGGTAGAAACCCGTCTTACAACCCATTGGGCAGAACGACACGATGCTTGAGCCAATCTTCTCATCAAGGCGTAGGTAGTAGGCCATAAGGTGCTCGATAGTGTGCACCTCTCCCGAGCCGAGTGGTGCGTGAGCCATAGGAGCACGGAAACGTAAGTCCCACGAGCGCACAGCCAGCTCATCATTAATATTGTATACCGAACGTAGGTATAAGCCAGCATCAAGCGTACGATGGTCTACATCGAACGACGACACGATATTTTTCTTCATACTCATTCTGTTTTTCTAATTATTAAACTCTAAAGTGCAAAGTTACTATTTTTTTTCATCATTATTATAAAATATTGTATCTTCGCAGGGCTAAATCGCAAAAAACTACACTTATATGTCTACACCCACAACAGATAACCGAGTCTACTTTCTCGACTACCTACGTGTTGTCGCCTGCTTCATGGTAATACTTGTACACTGCATCGAGCCTTTCTATCTTGGCGATGGAGGTACGGTCATAGCATCGAAGAGCGATGCGCTATGGGTTACGTGCATCAACTCACTACTACGCATCGCTGTACCACTCTTTGTGATGATCTCGAGCTATCTGCTTGTACCTGTTGCTGGCTCTACCGAGCAATTCTACCGTAGGCGTGTGGAGCGTGTAGCCATTCCGTTTATCATCTTTTCGCTTGCGTATGCCCTAATACCTGCGTGGGGTTCAGGTGGCGAGATAGAGATCATAGAAAACCTCAAGGTTCTCACGTTCAACTTCTTGCCCTTAAGTGGCCACCTATGGTTTGTATATATGATGTTGGGCGTATATCTCATTATGCCTATCATATCGCCATGGTTGGAGCGAGTGTCGGCACGCGGTGAGCGCATCTTCCTCGCACTATGGATATTAGCTACTGCCGTACCATTCATTCGTGAGCTTGGCGAGGCAGTGCGTGGTAGCGAGGGCATATGGGGCGAGGCGAGCTGGAACGAGTTTGGCACACTATACTACGTGAGTGGCTTCATTGGCTATGTGGTAGCGGCACACTACATCCGCAAATACGTCGATTGGGGTGTGGGTAAGACTCTTGCCGTAGCACTACCACTACTCGCCGCAGGATATGCCATCACGGCACTACCCTTCTATGCAGCAATACCGGAGAGCTACCCCATACACGAAAGCATAGACTTAGCCATAGATATGGAGCTTAGCTGGTCGTTTGCATCGCTTGGCGCAGCCCTGCAAACTCTTGCCGTATTCCTTCTCTTCCGCCTCATCAAGCGTCCTTGCAAGGCATATCCGCTCTTTGCTCACATCTCAAAGCGCAGCTATGGCATATATCTTGCCCATATGTTTGTGCTTGTACCCGTATTTGGCTGGGTGAGTGGCTGGGGTATGGCCACACCTCTTGTGATGATTATCTCGACACTGCTCACAATGATAATCACGGCGCTCCTTGTTGAGCTACTATCGCTACTTCCAAAGAGTAAATATATCATCGGATAATATGACCTTTCGCACCGAACTACATATTAAGCCCTGGAGCGAACCTCTCGACTACTCGAGCAGGATTGTGACACTTGGCTCCTGCTTTGCACATAACATAGCCCATAGACTTGCACAGAGCAAATTTAGAGTTGTAGACTCCCCCACAGGCATACTCTTTAACCCTGCGTCGATAGCACATAGCATGGAGCTGATGGTGAGAGGTTTCACCATTGACCCTCAGTCGCTCATACGCTTGGGTGGAAGGGTGCTAAGCTACGACTTTCACTCCTCGGTTAGTGGGCAGAGCGTGGAGAGTGCTACGGCCACAATGAACGAGGCGTTACACACTGGTGGCGAGGCTATTAAGCATAGCGACATCATCATCGTTACACTTGGCACAGCGTGGGTCTACCGCCTACGCTCTACGGGCGATGTTGTGGCCAACTGCCATAAGCAGCCAGCATCAAACTTTAGCCGTGAGCTACTTTCGGTCGAGGAGTGCGTAGAGTGCTTAGAGCGCATCATGGCACTCGCACCACGACGTGTGCTCTTCACACTAAGTCCCGTGCGCCATATTGGCGATGGTCTGGAGGATAACTCGCTAAGCAAAGCGACACTACGTGTGGCTATTCACCGCATCTGCGAGGCCTATGCGAAGCGTGCATCATACTTCCCAGCATATGAGATTATGCTCGACGACCTACGTGACTACCGCTTCTACTCGTCGGATATGCTCCACCCCTCGGACACTGCCATAAGCTACATAGCCGAGAAGTTCTTCGATGCTGCTCTAAGTAGCGAGGCTAAGGCACTGAGAACGAGGATCAACAAGCTAATTCAGGCATATGAACACCATCCCTTCGACCCTCACTCTGAGGAGTATAAGCACTTCTGCCGCCAGCAGCTTAAAGCCATAGAGGGCATTGAGGGTGTAGATTTATCCGCAGAAAAAGCATATTTCGAGAGCGCATTACAAATAAATTTGTAACTTTGCCGAATATTTCGAACTTTATGAGACGACTTTGCATAATACTCTGCGCCCTTATCGGCACACTTCTACCCACCGCTCTCTCGGCAACAGAGCCTCCACGACTTGTTGTTAATATCGTCGTAGGTGCTATGCGTAGCGACGACCTCGACCGCTATAATAGCAACTTCACGGAGCAGGGTTTTCGTCGTCTTATGCGTGAGGGTGTGACCTACACCGAGGCATACTACACCTTTTCGACACTCTCGACAGCCTCAGGACTCGCAACACTCTCGACAGGCGCCAACCCCTCGGTACACGGTGTTGTGGGTGAGAGCTGGTGGAGCCATACCGATGCAAAGCGCATATCGCTAATCAACGACCCTAAGGCCTACCCCGTGGAGTTCAGCACTGGCTCAGGGAACTACTCGGCTCACCGTATCACGGCACCTACCGTGGGCGATATGCTGTGTATGTCCAATCCTCAGTCGAAACTCTTCAGCCTCGCCATTGAGCCTCTTGGAGCTATCGTTCTCAACGGCAAACACGGCACTGCACTATGGGCCGAGAAGAACCAGACATTCTGGACAACATCGTCGGCATATAGCGACAAGCTCCCCGAATGGATTACCGAGTACAACAAGAGCAACACCAATGAGAAGTATGTCGAGAAGCGCTGGCAGCCACTCTACAAGGCCTCGATGTACAAAAACCACGAGGTTGCCATCGTCGAGGGCATCAAGGATAAAACCACACACCTAATCACCGACGTGGACCTCGACCTTACAAAGACACTATACAGCACTCTGCAGTACACCCCAGCGGGTAATAGCGCAGTGCTGCACTTTGCCGACGAGGTTATACGCCGTGAGGGGCTCGGACAGGATAGAGATACCGACATTCTCAACATATATCTCGACTCCTCACGCAACATAGCACAGACCTATGGCACAGAGTCTATCGAGTACGAAGATATGCTCTACCGCCTCGACAAGGACCTTATATGGTTTATCGACTCGCTATACACTCAGGTTGGAGCACAGGAGGTTGTTATTGTCCTCACATCGGACCACGGCACCTCACCATCGTTCAACGCCGCAGGTAGTGCTCCCCGCCACCGCTTCAACTACCGCCAGATGGAGGTTATCGTGAATGCATATCTCGGAGGTCGCTACGGCGCAGATAACTACGTGGTGGGATATGCCAACAAGAGCCTCTACCTAAACCACGCAACAATAGCCGCTAAGAGACTATCGTACAACGATGTCTGCGACGAGGTTGCTACATTCCTACTTCAGCTTCAGGGAGTATCAAACGCTGTGTCGGCAAGTTCGATGCGCAACACCACGTTTGGCCACGGCCGCACTCTGCTTATGCAGGAGTCCTTCTTCGGGGCCCGCAGTGGTGACATCCTTATCGACTTTGTTGCGGGGTGCATCATCGAGGATGACGACTACCGCTCGCTATGCACCTCGGGATATAACTACGACCGTCACGTACCCCTAATCATATCACGAGGCACGGGCGAGAATCGCACAGTAAGCCAAAGCGTAGACCTTGGCGCTGTTGCCCCCACACTATGCCGACTACTCGGCATCTCACAACCATGGGCAAGCAGCCTACAACCGCTTGAACTATAAACGATTACAGATATATGACTCAAGACGCAATACAACAGAGCATAATCGAGGAGTTCTCGATATTCGACGACTGGCTCGACAAGTACGACTACCTTATAAGCCTCAGCGAGGAGCTTCCCGCAATCGAGGCTGACAAGCGCACCGACAAATACCTCATAGAGGGTTGTCAGTCACGTGTATGGGTGGCTGCCGAGCTGCGTGATGGCAAGGTATACTATACGGCCGATAGCGACGCAATTATCACCAAGGGCATCATCGCCCTGCTCATACGTGTGATGAATGGCCGCACAGCCGCAGAGGCTGCCTCACTCGACCTCTACTTCATCGACGCAATAGGCCTTGGCGAGAATCTATCGCCAACACGTAGCAACGGCCTTAGAGCAATGATTCAGCAGATGAAGCTCTACGCCTTAGTATTCTCTAAACAGCAGTAACAATGACACCTGAGCAGATACTTGAAATTGAGAAGAGCATAGTTCTTACGCTCAAGAACATTTACGACCCCGAGATCCCTGTAAATATCTACGACCTCGGCCTTATCTACGAGATTAACTTCGACCCTGAGGGCACGGCCGACATCATTATGACGCTCACAGCGCCCAACTGTCCTATGGCCGATATGTTGCTTGCCGACATCAACCGTGAGGTGGGTAAGATCGACGGTGTGAACAAGGTGAACATCACCCTTACGTTTGAGCCACAGTGGGATAAGTCGATGATGTCGGAGGAGGCACTTATCGAGCTAAACCTATTTTAACCATATAATTATGGCCACGCCTAAAAGGGCACTGCGCAGAGCCTCAGAGTGCCACGTCGATATTCTTAAGCTCAACCCAATAGAGCTTAACTCGATGATCATAACACTCCTTAGTGAGCGTTTTATGCGCAAGAGCAACGACATTATGCATATCTTCCAGCTGGTAAACAATAGCTGGAACGAGACCTTTTACGTAATGTTCCTACGTATGCTCGGTGGTGCGGAAAATAAGGGTGCTATGACCGAACTTGGCAGGCGTGTGACCAACTATATGCTTCTGCGCGAGAAGCACTCGATAGTATCGCTCGAAGCAATGTTGCTTGGTGGTGCTGGCCTACTATCAGAATACCCTGTGGACGACTATACACAACGCCTACGTGATGAGTTTACGCATCTAAGCTTGAAGTATAACATCGCACCTATGACAGCCCAAGAGTGGCAGCTCAACACTCTCTATCCTCACAACCACCCTACACTACGCCTTGCGCAGGTAGCCTCGTGCATCCATCGCAGCAATCTCACAATGAGCCGAGCACTGGAGTGCCGCACGGCAGACGATGTATACGAGCTATTCTCAGGACAAGCATCAGACTACTGGATCGAACACTTCATCATAGGAGGCCACTATCGCATAACATCACGACGCATCGGGCATAACAAGAGCGATATGCTGGGCATCAACCTCGTAGCAGCCATTATGTATGCCTATGGAGGATATACCCATTCGGATGGTGCTACTGGAAATTTGTACGAGCTTCTGGAGAATATCTCAGCCGAGAGTAATCGCTATACCATTCCGTGGTATAGTGCGGGTGTAGAGCCTACTAATGCTGCTCAAAGTCAGGCCTTCATACAACTAAGCAAAGAGTATTGCACACACTCACGTTGCGAGGAGTGTCCACTCTTTCAGCGCCTATCAAGATAGTCTAAAGCGCAACAATCAACCTACAAATGTCGCCCGCACACGCCCGCACACGTAAAAACATATGCGCGCGTGTTGGATTATTAACAAATAATTGGTAACTTTGCACGAATTATGCCCTGCGTACTCAACGCCTATGAGTGGCAAAGGATGAAAATAAATATTTGAGATATGGATATAGCATCGAAAATTATCAAACTTTTCTTCGGCTCAAAGGCCGATAAGGACCGCAAGGAGATAAACCCCTATGTCGAGAAGATTAAGGCTATCTACCCTTCGATTTCGGCCCTAACAAATGACGAGCTTCGTGCACGCTCAGCAGCACTCAGCAAGTCGATTGCCGACTTCATTGCCGAGGACGAGGCATCTATCGTAAAGAACAAGGAGCTATTGGAGCTCCCCGAGACATCGCTTAAGGATAAGGAGCGTATCTCGAAGGATATCGACACAACAACAAAGCGTATCGACGACAAGATCGAGCAGAAACTCGAGGAGATCCTCCCCGAGGCATTTGCCATTATGAAGGATACAGCACGCCGTTTTGCCGAGAACGACACAGTAGTAGTTACGGCTAACGACTTCGACCGCAACCTTGCAGCTATGCGTCAGGACCTCGTTACAATCGATGGTGACAAGGCTATTTACAGCAGTGAGTGGACTGCCGGTGGTAATGTCATCAAGTGGGATATGGTACACTACGACGTACAGCTCTTTGGTGGTGTTGTACTTCACAAGGGTCGTATCGCCGAGATGGCTACGGGTGAGGGTAAGACACTGGTGGCAACACTCCCAGTATTCCTCAACGCCTTGGCACACAAGGGTGTTCACGTGGTGACCGTGAACGACTATCTGGCACGTCGTGATGCCGAGTGGATGGGGCCTATGTATCAGTTCCACGGACTCTCGGTAGCATGTATCGACAACACTCGTCCTAACTCTGAGGAGCGCCGTAAGGCATATATGGCCGATATTACGTTTGGTACGAACAATGAGTTCGGCTTCGACTACCTTCGTGACAATATGGCCTCAGCGCCCAAGGACCTTGTGCAGCGTAAGCACCACTTTGCCATTGTCGATGAGGTCGATTCGGTGCTTATCGATGATGCCCGTACACCACTTATCATCTCAGGCCCTGTGCCTAAGGGTGGCGATCAGCTCTTCGCTGAGTTCCAGCCTGCGGCACGTTACATCTATGATCTTCAGAGCAAGATGTCGTCGTCGGACGTTGCTGAAGCTAAGCGCCTATTCAACGAGGGCGACCACGTAGAGGCTGGTAAGCTACTTCTTCGTGCCTACAAGGCGATGCCTAAGTACAAGGCCCTTATCAAGTTCCTCTCGGAGCCAGGTGTGAAGGTTCTTCTCCAGAAGACCGAGAACTTCTATATGCAGGATAACGAGAAGCGTATGCACGAGATTACCGACGACAACTTTGTTATCCACGACGAGAAGATGAACTCGCTTATTCTCACCGATAAGGGTCACGAGGTGGCATCACGCCGCTTTAACGAGGATGGCTTCTTCATCCTCCCCGACATTGGTGCACGCATTGCCGAACTTGAGCATAGCGAGCTCTCGGCCGAGGAGCGTACACAACAGAAGGATACCCTGCTCTCGGAGTATGCCATAAAGTCGGAGCGTGTGCACACCATGAACCAGCTTCTCAAGGCCTACTTTATGTTCGAGAAGGAGGTTGAGTATGTGCTTATCGACGGTAAGGTTAAGATCGTGGACGAGCAGACGGGTCGTATTATGGAGGGCCGCCGCTACTCGGATGGTCTGCACCAGGCTATCGAGGCCAAGGAGAACGTAAAGGTTGAGGATGCTACGCAGACCTACGCAACCATCACTCTTCAGAACTACTTCCGTATGTACCACAAGCTCGCAGGTATGACCGGTACAGCTGAGACAGAGGCTTCGGAGTTCTGGAGCATATACAAGCTCGATGTTGTGGTTATCCCAACCAACAAGAAGGTTATTCGTGACGACCGTGAGGACCTTGTATATAAGACAGCACGTGAGAAGTACAACGCCGTTATCGCTGAGATTGAGCGCCTCGTTGCCGAGGGTCGTCCAGTGCTCGTGGGTACAACATCTGTCGAGATCTCAGAGTTGCTGAGCCGTATGCTCAAAATTCGTGGCATCAAGCATAATGTGTTGAATGCTAAGCAGCACCAGCTCGAGGCACAGATCGTTGCCGAGGCAGGCCGCAGCGGTCAGGTGACTATTGCTACCAATATGGCGGGTCGAGGTACAGATATTAAGCTATCGCCAGAGGTTAAGGAGTGCGGTGGTTTGGCAATCATCGGTACTGAGCGCCACGAGAGCCGCCGTGTAGACCGTCAGCTACGTGGTCGTGCAGGACGTCAGGGTGACCCAGGTTCTTCGCAGTTCTTTGTATCGTTGGAGGACAACCTTATGCGTCTATTCGGATCAGAGCGTATCGCAAAGATGATGGATAAGATGGGCCTCGAGGAGGGAGAGGTTATCCAGGCAGGTATGATGACCAAGGCTATCGAGCGTGCGCAGAAGAAGGTCGAGGAGAACCACTTCGGCACACGTAAGCGTCTTTTGGAGTACGACGATGTTATGAACTCACAGCGTGAGGTTATCTACACACGTCGTCGCCACGCACTCTATGGCGAGCGTATCGACATCGACCTCAACAACCTACGTCAGGACTACGCCCTACGCTTTGTTGAGGCACACGAGGGATGCTCGTACGAGGAGTTTAAGTTCGACCTTATGCGTGAGGTGGCCATCGAGACATCTATCGACGAGGCTAAGTTCGACGCAATGAAGCCTAAGGAGATTATCGAGGCTATCTGCGAGGACCTCACAGCACACTACGAGCGTAAGGCCAAGGCTCTTGCCGACATCGTACGTCCTACGATGGAGCGTATGTACAAGGAGCGTGAGCATCAGATGGATACCCGCATAGCATTCCCTATTACGGATGGTCGTCTACGCTATGCCATCCCCGTAGTGATGCAGAAGTGTAAGGATACCGACTGCTTGGAGATATATCGTGAGTTTGCCAAGGTTGCACTCTTTACCACTATCGACGACGCTTGGCGTGAGCATCTACGTGAGATGGACGACCTTCGCCATAGTGTGCAGAATGCTACATACGAGCAGAAGGATCCATTGCTTATCTATAAGCTCGAGTCGTTCCAGATCTTCGCAAAGATGTTGGAGGATGTAAACCGCAACGTTCTTGCACTTATCAACAAGGCGGGCCTTGCTATTCGTGAGGCTAACACCGACTCTATTCAGGAGGCACGTCAGGAGCGCTCTAAGATCGACGTAAACAAGCTTCAGGAGTCTCGTATGGCGGCAGCAGCGGCAGCTGGTCAGGGCGATCGTGGCAAGACTGCACCTATCAAGGTTGAAAAGGCCGTGGGCCGTAACGAGCCTTGTCCTTGTGGCTCGGGTAAGAAGTACAAACACTGCCACGGTAAGATGGCATAATGTCTCGGGAGTATGGGATATAAGGAGCAGAAACAGCGTCAGTTTGACATTCGCTACCTGCAGATGGCACGTGTATGGGCCGAGAACTCATACTGCGTGCGCCGCAAGGTAGGAGCACTACTTGTCAAGGATAAGATGATTATCTCGGATGGCTATAACGGCACTCCTGCGGGTTTTGAGAATATCTGTGAGGACGATATGGGTAAGACCAAGCCCTATGTACTTCACGCCGAGGCCAACGCCATTACGAAGGTTGCCAAGAGCGCCAACAACTGCGACGGCTCGACACTCTATGTCACCGCCTCGCCCTGTATCGAGTGCGCCAAGCTAATCATCCAGGCAGGCATCAAGCGCGTTGTATATGCCGACCCATACCGCTCGGACGATGGCATACAACTCCTCGAGAAGGTAGGCATCGAATGTGTACAACTCGACGTTAAGTAACAATGATAAGTAACAATGATGGGGATGACTAAAATGTAAATTAGCCATCCCCATTTTGTTTTGTCGTTACTACGACCTTAGATGTTGATTACTCAACGTACTCGTAAGCCTTAGACTTATCCTCAACTGAGCAATATACTGAGTTAACAACATCCCAGCGGTTGTTATCATCCTTAGCAGATACGATTACAAGAACGCCCATATTCTGCCAATTCCACTTTGAAGATTCGATAGGAAGAGTGAATGCGCAGTCGTGAGTCTGACCCTCCTCAAGAACGCCGATAGACTCACCGGCAACATTAACCTTAGAGTACTCGCCAGAGATGTTACGAAGAGCGAAGTTGTAAATCTTGTGGTAGTCCTTAGTAGCACATGACTGGTTAGGAGAGTCGATGTTGCTCTCGAGCAACCACGCTACAACCTTGTACTCCTTAGACTCCTTAGCCTTAACCTGAGCTGCGCAGTAGATATTTGTGTTACTGCCCTCTACAGCCATTGCGATACCAACATCAGCTCCATTCTTATTAACTTTCTCCTGCAATACAGCCTGCATAGCAGTTGCGCCGTAACCATTTGACTTAGAGTAGAAGTTGAAGCAGATTACAGGCTTTGAGCCACCGTGTAGACTATTCTGGAACTGATTGAGAGCATTTGCAGCATCTGAGTTAGCAGGGTCACCATCAGAGTATGTTCCTGCGTGGCAAGTAACCTCGTTGTAGTGCTTGTGCCACTCAGTCTTTGCTAAATTTCTAAGCTGATCTGTAGCCGCAGGACTGTAGCCGTCGCCAACGCCAGTGTGGTCGATAAGAACGACTCTGTGGTTGAATGCGAGGTTCTCTGGCTCTGGATCAGCAGGAACTTCAGGCATCTGAGCCATAACGGTGATAGTCAAAGTATTTGATACATCCTTACCCTTAGTAGCAGTTACACTTAGTACACCAGTTGTTGTAGGGGTGAATGGGTTAGTGAGTCTGTTAAGGTCATTATCGTAGAGGGCAATATCCTTAGTTACGTCAATAAACTCACCTGTAGCATCACTCTTCTGCTCAGCAGTGAAGGTAATAGTCTCGCCAAGCTCGATAGCAGTCTTGTTGGCTGAGAGTTTAATGTCACCTGAGGTTGTGGGTGTATCGCCTTGTGGTAGCTCGGGATCTACTTCTCCAGTTTCGTCATAGTAGCTAATCTCAACGGTATATTCGACTGATTCTCGTTGGTTATCATAAATCCATTCTGACGAAATTAAGCATATCGTTGGGTAGCCATCTTCGTCATATCCCCATTTGAACGACACATTATACAACTCGGAATTTCCGTCACTATCGTTTGTTTTGCGAGCTATAGATGTTACGTAATTTGTTGATGATTTACCAGCTAATCCAATGCATCCAAATCCTGATGGGAACCATACTTCTGAACAAAAATATGTTACAAAGTAAGATAGGTCTATGGTTGTTATATAATTTTTATTGGTGTTATATGTAAAGTTACTTGATGACCTTCTTTCACCCCACACATAGTCTTCCTCTTGATCTACTCTCGAGATATTGCCATTTTGCCACTTAAAATCAGCCTCCCAATATTCATCAGTTTCTGCCCAAGAGTCATATCCCTCATAAGTAATCCTCTTTATGAAGCCATTTGCATCGTACGTATATTCCTCTTCATCATACGACTCAATGTATCCCATATCATTGAGTGATATATACTCATCACTATAGCCGTTTTCCTCGTTTCCACTCGTTAGTTTAATGATCTGCTGTGAGCTATAGTCTATATCCATAATATAATACCACGTATCTTCTGTATCAGACTCTACGGTAGTAATTCTTTTTACTCTATCCTTTTGGTCGTAGTTAAAGTAATAGAACTCTTCGTCACCCTCCCGATCAATCTTGATCATCGTAACTTTACGCTTCTCAATATCCTCAATAGGTGGGTCATTATTAATAGGAGGATTTGGGTTAGATGGATCGTCAGTGTTAGTAGCATCCATGGTGCACGCTGCAAAAGTTGCCATCATAAAACTGATGATCACAAGCATAAAATACTTGTAGTTTCTTTTCATAATACCTTGATGTTAAGTTAAACAATATTTGCCAAGTCATAGATGGCAACCGTTTAACTTAAAAAAGCCAAGCGTGGATATAGTTTACTCACGAAAGGTGCGACTGAGTAGTCAGACGAACATAAACACCATACACACACCTTGAGGTACAACCCGTAGCGTGTCTATTGATAGTTTGTAGTGTAAATTGTGTCGTTTTTTCGGTGAATGCAATAGCCTAAATGCCACCATCAAACTGCGTATTCCGCAATTACAACACAAAGGTAAGTATAAGTTTGAGGAATGGAGGACTAATAATGTTGCGGAAAACGCTACATTTTATCACTGCAAACTTCGACAAAACAGACTCAATATTCAGTTTTTTTTAGATATTTAGATAAAAATCCTTGACCAACTCACGATACTCAGTGCTATGCATTGCGAGCCTATGGCAACGAGGATTTTGTGGATGCAAAGTCTTACGAAACTCCATCATTGTGCGGCGGGGTACTTCACCCTCCTTTGTCGAGATATCCATTTGGCGTACGAGCCATAGGCGCTCGAAGGCCTCACGGCGAAACATCGCTGCCACATCCGTAGGGAGAATAACACTAAGCCTACCACCATCCACCAGCAGACGCTCAGCCACGGCCACAATATCGCCAAATTTCAAGTGCGTAGCGTGTCGAGCCGTGGCACGTGCCTCGTTAGGCGACTCGGTAGTCTCAACAAAGTATGGAGGATTGCTCACTATATGGTCGAACTGCTGCTCGGTGTATAGCTCACGCACATCGCACTGCTCGGCAGTAAGGCGCTCGCTCCACGGAGACTTTGCGAAATTACTACGAGCCTGACATACCGCATTCGCATCTACATCAATACCCAGAACCTTAGCCTCGACACTGCGCTGCGCCACCATCAAGGCTATAAGGCCACTGCCCGTACCTATGTCGAGGATATGCTTAGACTCAGCCACATCGGCCCACGCACCAAGCAACACACCATCGGTACCCACCTTCATAGCGCACTGCTCGTCATCCACGCTAAACTGCTTAAACTCAAACATCGCCACGCTTAAAGGTTATCGCCCGAGATACCGAGGCCAAACAACGAGTAGTCGTAGCGTGTAGGGTCCTCGGGGCACATCTCACGCAACGAGGCCGTAATCTCCTCAACAGCCTTCCAGTCATTCTGCTTACGCCTAAGAAGTCCCATCTGACGGCCAATACGGCCAGTATGAATGTCGAGTGGAAGATAGAGTGCCGACATAGGTATCTTGCGCCATAGACCAAAGTCTACACCACGATCATCACGACGCACCATCCACCTCAGATACATATTCAGGCGCTTGCAGGCAGCACCCTTGTCGATAGACGATAGATGCTTCTCAGCGTGGGGATTATGCTCCATGGCGAAGAACTCACGACGAAACTCCGACAACACTCGACGCATATCGCCATACTGCTCGTAGCTACTCTCGAAAAAGCCTCCGATAGAGCCCCAGCGCTCGATGATGTGGCGAAGCGAGAGCACAAACTGACGGAAGTCCTCACCGTTAAAGGTACGGTGAACATAGGTGCGTAGGAAGTCAAGCTCCGAGGTCGAGGCATTGAGGACAAAGTCACGTGGCGAGTTATCCATATACTGCATCATACGATGGGCGCTTTTAACTATCGCCTTACGGTTGCCCCAGGCTATTGTCGAGGCCATAAACCCAGCAATCTCACGGTCCACCTGCTCGGTGAAGGAGTGTGGCACGCTGATAGGGTCGGGCTCGATGAACGACTCACGATTATACCTATCGTGAAGCGACTCGAGAAGATCTCGCAACTCTGCGTGCGACAGATCACTACTTAATACGTCCATCGCTCATCACAATTTTACGGTCCGACATATCTGCAAGTTTCTCATCGTGCGTGACGATGATAAAGGTCTGACGGGTACGCTCACGTAGGTCGAAGAACAGACGCTGTATATCCTCACGTGTTGCCGAGTCGAGATTTCCCGTAGGCTCATCGGCAAGCACCACAGCAGGGTTATTAGCCAAGGCACGTGCTATGGCCACACGCTGTTGCTCACCTCCCGAGAGTGCCGAGGGGCGATGTGAGACACGATGCGACATACCAACCAACTGCAACAGCTCGTCGGCACGACGCTCAGCCTCGCCACGCTGCGCTCCACCGATAAGCATCGGAAGCATAACATTCTCACGTGCCGAGAACTCCTCGAGAAGATGGTGGAACTGAAAGACAAAGCCTACCCTCTTATTGCGAAACTCCGACAACTCACGCTCGCCCATACCCTTGGGCGACACCCCATCGAGCGTAACACTACCCGCATCGGGCTGCATAAGCGTACCTATAATCTGAAGTAACGTGCTCTTACCAGCACCACTGGCACCCACGATCGAGAGTATCTCGCCACGCTTAACCTCGAGCGACACGCCGTGTAACACCTCGAGCGAGCCAAAGCGCTTAACAATATTTTCTACCTTAATCATCCGTTATAGTGGTTAAAGAGATCTACTAACTGACGTGTAGGTGCTACATCGTGTACACGAATAATCCGTGCACCACCACGCAATGCCTCCCATGCAAAGGCCAACGACCCGGGAAGCGACTCCTCGGCGGTTATACCTAATGGTCGATATATCATTGATTTTCGGGACACGCCCGCAAGAGTAGTATAGCCCAACTCAGCGAGAGCCGACAGATGAGTGAGCAGCTCATAGTTCTGCTCCGCACTCTTAGCAAAGCCAAAGCCCGGATCAAGGATTATGCGCTCAGGCATAACACCGGCATCCTCAAGCTGCTTTGCACGCTTGCGAAAGTAGTCCACAACACTGCATACCACACCCGACTCATAGTGTGTCATAGATTGCATTGTCTCGGGCACACCACGCATATGCATAGCCACGTAGGTAAGCCCTAAGCGGGCAACCGTAGCTATCATCTGAGCATCGAGCTCGCCTGCCGAGATATCGTTCACCACAATATCGCCAAACTCGCACACGGCACGACGCACAATCTCACTGCGGAAGGTATCCACCGACACAACTACCCCACAATCGACACTACGCACAGCCTCGAGCCCAAGGCGAACCCTACGCCACTCCTCATCCACCGTAACATCCTGTGCTCCGGGGCGTGATGAGTAGCCTCCGAGATCCACAATCGTAGCACCATCCGCCACAGCACGCTCGACACTGCATCGAGCCTCCTTAGTCGTAAGGTTGCGGCTCTGAGCATAAAACGAATCGGGCGTGAGGTTTATGATAGCCATAACCTGCGCCCGACTGAGATTAAGCGTGTTGCTGGCGAGCATCATAGCTTAAGCGGCGGTGTAGTTGTTCGACATCCTCTTCAAGCTCTTCAAGCTCGATATTCACTATCGCATACTTCGAACGCGAGCAACGCTCCTCGTCGCTAAGCTGGCGGCGCATACGCTCCACGACTTGCTCCTTAGTTACCCCATCGCGCTGCATGGCTCGCTCTATGCGCAAATCTTCGGGAGCCATTATAGCAACAACCATATCTACCTTACTGTCAAAGCCCGACTCGAAGAGTATTGCCGACTCAAGGAGCACATATTCACCCTCAGCACTCTCGGCCCACGCCTCGAAATCCTCCATAACACGTGGATGAACAATAGCATTAAGCGCTGCAAGCTCCTCCTCCGAGGCGAATACTCGCTGGGCAAGGTAGGCTCTATTCAGCACTCCATCCTCAAAGCTCTCTGCACCAAATCGTGCGATAATCCTCTCCTTGATTGTAAAGTCGGAGTTCATAAGCTCCTTGGCACGCTCATCCGAGCTATATACGGCCACACCTCGCTCACGAAGCATAGCGCATACAGTACTCTTACCCGAGCCGATACCACCAGTTAATCCTACCTTATACATATATATATAGTTAATAGTGAATACTCAATATCAGCACCTAATCGCACATTAACTTAAAGGGGATAGGAGGCACAGCACCTACTGACAATACCTCGACACCGGTCATACGTGCGGCAATAGCCTGCTGAAGCGATGTGGTGGCTACGTGGTGCATAGGAGTGCCATCCTCAGCAACGCTCTTCATATCGAACGTCAGCTCAGTAGAGGGGATATCAAACACATCACGACGCGAGAAGAGTGTATATCCCACAAGATTTGTGCCCTTACCACGTATGGTGCACTTTACGGTAAGCTCCTGATCGCCATCAATTATTGCAACAACCTCGTGATCCGTTGTGTATGTCTCACCAAGTTTGGTGATGTACCACAGCACAAATGCCGCAAATAGCATTGTCACATATACGGGCGAAATATAGCTACGTATCTTCTTCAATATCTCCTTAATCTTGTTCATCATCAATTAGAGTGAATTACACATTGCAAAGTTAAAAAATTATGTAACAAACACAAAGTATTAGGGCTAAAATTTGTACTCGGCAAAAGAGATTAAGACAATTAGGACATGTGGAGAATTAAGATGGTTGCGGACAACCCCTGATACCCGACCTCTTAATGTCTTACTGTCTTGATATCCTACTTGAACTACAACTCCTTGATTAGCCCCACGACCCCATTTCTTGTCAGAAGGGGTTAGGCTTGGTCTATCGCAAAAGAAACCACCGCAGGATAGTACTGAAGCGTACAGCCTGCGGTGGTTTAGTTTTGGGATGGGCCGAGAATGACCCCTTATCACAAGAAATTACTTGTTCTTGCGCTGAAGATCATATGCAATAGGCGTAGCGATAAATACTGAAGAGTAGGTACCGATAATAACACCGAGGATCAATGCAAATACGAAACCACGGATAGTCTCACCACCGAAGATAAAGATCGAGAGGAGAGTAACAAGAGTAGTACCCGAAGTATTGATCGTACGTGACAATGTAGCGCAGATAGCCGAATCGATATTTGTCTTCATATCACGCTTTGGATAGAGACCGATATACTCACGGATACGGTCGAAGATAACCACAGTATCGTTGATTGAGTAACCGATGATGGTCAAGATCGCAGCGATGAATGCCTGATTAACCTCCAAGTTGAAAGGCATAACGGCATAGAGCATTGAGAATAGACCAATTACCAAGAGTGCGTTGTGAGCCAAAGCTGCGGTAGCACCGAGTGCCCACTGCCAACGGCGGAAACGTACTGCGATATAGAGACCGATAGCTACGAGTGAGATAACAACGGCGATGATTGAGTTTGTTGTCATCTCGCTTGAGATAGCGCTACCCACCTGCTCCGATGAGGTGATACCCTTACCATTATCTGGATTGATGAAGGCCTCACGGTCGATAGCTGTTGAGTAGAGATCCTTAGATGCCTCGTAGATATAGTTTGCAACGATGTAGTTTGCGTCGATATCCTCAGCATTAGCACCTGCAGCAGCCTTAGCCTCAGCGATCATCTCGGCTGTAGGCTCAAACTGTGTGATGATACGCACCTGATCCTCGCCACCAAACTGCTTAACCTCAAATGAGGTGTTTGCAGCATCCTTAATCTGTGCAAACTGCTCGCCAAGGTTCTTGCGGAGAGCATCCTCATCAGCAGTCTGGTCGAACTTAACAACATATGTACGACCACCAGTGAAGTCGATACCACGGTTAAGACCGAGGGTGAAGAACGATACTACTGAAAGAAGAAGGAGTACACCTGATACGATGTACGAAATCTTACGCTTAGAGATAAAGCTAAACTTAACATTCTGCAAGAAGTTCTCAGTGAGCTTCGAAGAGAACGAGATAGAGCCCTTACGTGTAGCACGTGCCTCGAGCAATACACGAGTGATGAAGATCGAGCAGAACAACGATGTGAGGATACCAGCAACCAATGTTGTAGCGAAGCCCTTCACTGGACCTGTACCGAAGAAGAAGAGAACGATACCAGTGATGATTGTGGTAAGGTTACCGTCGATAATTGCTGAGTAAGCGTTAGAGAAACCATCCTTGATAGCCAACGAAAGACCCTTGCCGGCACGAAGCTCCTCCTTAATACGCTCGAAGATGATGACGTTAGCATCCACAGCCATACCCATTGTAAGCACGATACCTGCGATACCTGGGAGTGTCAATACTGCACCAAACGACACAAGTACACCCATGAGCAAGAGTACGTTGAACAGGAGGGCGATGTTTGCCATCATACCAGCACCCTTGTAGAAGAATGCCATGTATACCAACACGAGCAAGAAGGCAAGAGCGAACGACACAAGACCATCTTTGATAGCCTTAGCACCGAGTGATGGACCTACAACCTCTGAGTAGATGATTGTTGCAGGTGCTGGAGCCTTACCAGAGTTAAGCACACTTGCAAGGTCCTCAGCCTCCTGAGCGTCGAAGCCACCAGTGATAGATGACTGACCACCATCGATACGGCCGTTAGACTTAGGTGCTGAGTATACATAGCCATCCAACACGATAGCGATCAACTTATCAGTATTACGCTCAGTGATCTCTGCCCACTTGATAGAGGTCTCACGGTCCATAGACATTGACACCTCGAAGCCACCATTCTGGCCACCCTGAGCACGAGAGTTGGTGATGCCTGTACCATCCAACACAGGAGCAGCAATACCATTCTCACCACGCAAAGCGTAGAGCAAGTACTCACCCTTAGAGCTGTTATTCACGCTCTTATTTGACCAAGCAAGCTCAAGCTCAGCAGGGAACAACGCCTTGATAGCAGGAAGGCTGAAGTACTCGTTAAGCATATCGATGTTCTCCTTATCAGCAACACCTACGTAAGGAGCCGATACATACTGCTGAACAGACTCACCCTTGTCAGTCACTACTGTGTACGATGCATGGATCAGCTGACGTGGCAACTTAGCAGCAATCTCCTCCTCTGTAAGATTGGTATTATCATCGAGGTAGTCACGAACAGCCTCATTGAGGTCATCGCCATAGAGCACTGCAGTAACATCGTTGATGTCGGCACGCTCGTATACCTCCCAGAACTCGAGGTTAGCAGTAGAAGCGAGGAGCTTACCTACACGCTCAGGCTCCTTAACACCTGGAAGCTCAACAGAGATACGGTTTGTACCTGTTACGAGCTGGATGTTAGGCTGAGTAACACCAAGAAGGTCGATACGGTTCTGCAACACGTTGAAAGCTGCACTTACTGAGCCATCTACGAGGTTCTTAAGATCTGTTGCCAACACTGCTGTATCGTCGGTATTGAAGATCTTAGCGAGGTCCTCAGCGTTGCTTGCTGCGATGAATGCATCAACAGTTGCTGAAGCACCCTCAGCCTTAGCCGCCTCGTACAACGCCTTCTCCATACGAGCGTTGAGCTCTGCATCCTTGCGGACAGCGCCCTTGCTCTCGGCATTGGCACGAATAACGTCCTCTGCCTTAATCTCGAGCATGACGTTCATACCACCCTTAAGGTCAAGACCCAAGTTGAGCTCACGATTCTTACAATCAGCGTAGGTGTACTCCACCACACCGAGGTTGTAAACTACTTCATCCCACTTCTCATCGAGATAAGCCTGGGGATTCTCCTGCTTCGCAGCATCTGCCTCCACCTTGCGAGTTACGAAGGTGAACGAGAGCTGGAAGACGCAAGCGAGCGCTAAGAGCGCTGCCAGCCACTTAATAATTCCTTTACTCTGCATTGTTAAAAAGTTTTGTAATTATTTGATTTTTAGTAATTTCAACATTTTACACAGGCGAATATTCATCGCAACACTCAAGACCTTAGGCCTCGTGCGCACTCGCATATGTGCGTTAATCGTGCAAAGATATAAAAAAAATCGCAATCCACAACCGTAGACTGCGATAATTTTTGACTCCCGCTGCTCTTTATGGGTAATAGGCCAACTTTTTGCTTTTCACGGAGGTGACTAAAAAGTTAATTAGCCACCTCCGTTTTGTTATCAGGCTGAATAAAAAGATGTAGTTTTAGGCTTGCGAAGCCCGAAAAAGCGGAGTTTACTCGGCGTAAATGAGCATTTTGAGGGCGAGCATATTTTGCCGTCAGAAGGCATTAGATACAACGCTCGGCGAATTTCATAGCGATGGGCTGTACTAAAACGTACTGCTCATTGCTATTGATAATTCGTTAGCGGACGTAGATAATGACTTATCACGGCAAAGAACGACAAAATA